>NZ_CP031142.1:7547500-8177182 GCF_014697215.1 Saccharopolyspora pogona | reverse complement strand
GAACTGACGTTCAAGACCATCGCCGACGGGGCGATGCACCCGGCGTGGTGGTTCAACCTGCTCACCACCGAGCCGCTGTCGTTCGCCTCCTTCAAGCACTGGTCGGGCACCGCGCAGGACCTGATCAACGCCATGTTCGACCCGTCGCTGAACTACGCCGACCTGGAGTGGCTGCGGGAGCTGTGGCAGGGGCCGCTGATCGTCAAGGGCATCCAGAACGCCGACGACGCCCGGCGCGTGGCCGACCTGGGCGCCGACGGCGTGGTGCTGTCCAACCACGGCGGTCGGCAGCTCGACCGAGCCCCGACGATGCTGGAGCTGCTGCCGTCGGTCCGCGAGGCCATCGGCGACCGGGCCGAGGTGCTGCTGGACACCGGGATCGTCAGCGGCGCGGACATCGTCGCGGCGATCGCGCTGGGCGCGGATTCGTGCCTGATCGGCCGCGCCTACCTGTACGGGCTGATGGCCGGCGGCGAGCGGGGCGTGCAGAAGGCGGTGGACATCCTCCGCGCCGAGATCGTCCGGACCCTCCAACTGCTGGGCGTCCACTCCATCGGCGACCTCAACACCACCCACGCCACGGTCCGCCGCTGACTCCCCCGCAATTTCAATGGAAATCAGACCTCTGATTTCCATTGAAATTGCGGCCGACCCGTCGGTCGGGCCGGTCGCATAGAACACTCGCACGGTCCGCCGATGTACTTCTCGAAGTCCGTGGTGATGTGGATGACCGGCTTCCCGTCCGACGTCGGCAGCACGGTCGGGCTGAAGTTGGGGCAGACGCTGCCCTGGTTGTAGCTGACCTGCACCGGCGACGGAATCTCCCGCCAGCCCCTGGCCAGGTCGGACGGGTTGTCGTTGACCATCAGCGTGCGCCCGTTGCCCGGCGCCCAACCGCCGTTGTCACCGCCGAGCATCTGGTACGCCAGCAGCAGCCCCGCCGCGAGAATGTTGGCCCCGCCTGGTGAAAATGCGGAAAACGGCAACGTCCCCGCATCTGGGGAGATGCGGGGACGTCGGGTTCACCGGGTCATTCTGCGTCCGGCGACGGCCCGCCCCGGATCGTGTACAGCGTGTTCTCCAGCTCGTCCGGCTTGATCAGCACCTCGCGGGCCTTCGACCCCTCCGACGGCCCGACCACGCCGCGCGACTCCAGCAGGTCCATCAGCCGACCCGCCTTGGCGAACCCGACCCGCAGCTTGCGCTGCAGCATCGAGGTGGACCCGAACTGGCTGGTCACGACCAGCTCGGTGGCCTGCAGCAGGACGTCGAGGTCGTCGCCGATGTCGGAGTCGACCTCCTTCTTCTCGCCCGCCTTGGCCGCCGTGACGCCGTCGGTGTACTCCGGGTCGGCCTGGTCCTTGGTGAAGGAGACGATGCGGTGGATCTCGTCGTCGCCGACGAACGCCCCCTGCACCCGCACCGGCCGCGACGCGCCCATCGGCAGGTACAGCGCGTCGCCCATCCCGATCAGCTTCTCCGCGCCCGGCTGGTCCAGGATGACCCGCGAGTCCGTCAGCGACGAGGTGGCGAACGCCAACCGGGACGGCACGTTGGTCTTGATCAGACCCGTCACCACGTCCACCGACGGGCGCTGGGTGGCCAGCACCAGGTGGATGCCGGCGGCCCGCGCCTTCTGGGTGATCCGCACGATGGCGTCCTCGACGTCCCGCGGCGCGGTCATCATCAGGTCGGCGAGCTCGTCGACGATGGCCAGGATGTACGGGTACGGCCGGTACTCGCGCTCGCTGCCCAGCGGGGTGGTGATCTCCCCCGACTTGACCTTCCGGTTGAAGTCGTCGATGTGGCGCACCCGGTTGGCCTGCATGTCCTGGTAGCGCTGCTCCATCTCCTCCACCAGCCAGGCCAGCGCGCCGGCGGCCTTCTTCGGCTGGGTGATGATGGGCGTGATCAGGTGCGGGATGCCCTCGTAAGGGGTCAGTTCCACCATCTTCGGGTCGATCAGGATCATCCTGACCTCCTGCGGGGTGGCCCGCGCGAGCAGCGACACCAGCATCGAGTTGACGAAGCTGGACTTACCGGACCCCGTCGAACCGGCCACCAGCAGGTGCGGCATCTTGGCCAGGTTCGCGGTGACCATGTGGCCTTCGATGTCCTTGCCCAGCCCCATCACCAGCGGGTGGCTGTCCTTGCCCGCCTCGGCGGAGCGCAGCACGTCGCCGAGCCGCACCATCTCCCGGTCGCTGTTGGGTACCTCGATGCCCACCGCGGACTTGCCGGGGATCGGCGCCAGCAGCCGGACGTTGTCGGTCGCCGCGGCGTAGGCGATGTTCTTGGTCAGCGCGGTGATCTTCTCGACCTTCACGCCGGGGCCGAGCTCCACCTCGTAGCGGGTCACGGTCGGACCCCGGGTGAATCCGGTGACCTGGGCGTCGATGTTGAACTGCTCCAACACCGCGGTGATCGCCTCGATCATGCTGTCGTTGGCCCGGCTTCGGCTCTTCGGCGGGTCACCGTCGGTGAGCACGTCCAGCGGCGGCAGCTGGTAGTCGCCTTCGACGCTCCGGCTGATCTGCGGCTTGCTGCTCTTCTTCGGCTTCTCCTCGGCAGCTTCGGCGACCGGCTTGGCCGGCACCGCGGCGGCTTTCGGCTTGGCCGGCTTGGGCTGTTCGTCGGGCACGTCGTCCAGCGAAAGCTGACGGTCCTCGTCGGACATCGCCGCCTGGCGACGCCGCGACGGGCGGCGCAGCTTGACCGAGGCGGTATCGCCCTCGATTCCCTTGGTATCGGCCGCCGACCGGGCCTCCTCGGCCTCCTGACCGAGTCCGCGCAACCGAGCCGCGACCTCGCGCACCGGCGTGCCGGTGAGCACGAGCAGCCCGAACAGCCCGATCAGCACCAGCACCGGCACGGCGACCCAGCCGGTGAGGCCGTGCGCGAGCGGCCCGCCGGCGACGAAGCCCAGGGCCCCGCCGGCGTTCGGCCAGTCCTCGGGGTTCAGCGGGGAACCCGCCACGATGTGCAGGACGCCGAGCGTGGTGAAGATCAGCAGCATCGACCCGATCACCACCCGGGGCCGTGCCTCCGCGCTGTTCTCGGTGCGCATCAGCAGGACGGCCGTGACCAGCAGCACCGCCGGCAGCACCACGGCGGCCATGCCGATGACCGAGCGCAGGGCCCAGTCGAACCAGTGCCCGACCGGCCCACCGGCCTGCCACCAGACACCGGCGGCGGCGATCACCGCGGTCGCCAGGAAGATCAGTGCCAGTCCGTCGCGGCGGTGCGCGGGGTCGAGCGTCTTGGTCTTGCCGACCGCCCGAACCACGCTCCCGACGCCGCGCGCGAGGCTCCCTCCGCTCCTGGAACGGGTCTTGGTGGACCGCTTGGGCGCCGGCCTGCGGGGCGCGTGCGTCGATCCGGGGCGGGGCTTGGAGCTCCCGGTGCTCTTCCGCGCGGTGGTCGACCTGGCCGATCCACCACTCCTGGCAGTGGAGCCGCTGCTCTTGGTCGCGCTCTTGCCGCGCGACGAGCCACGTCCCCCGTTCGATGTCCGGCTCGCCATGCCCCACACGGTATCTTCACCGGCCTCTCGCGTCACACCAGCCACGAAAGATCGCTGGTCGGACGTTTTTCGGGCGATCCGCTCCAACCGGGGCACCGCGCGTGAGATCCTCGACCATCATGGTTGCTTTACCTTCCAGTCCGCACGAGCCGACACGCCGAACCGACCGCGAGAAACTGTTCCGCGACGCGCCGCTGCTGTGGCGCGTGCTGATGCGGGTGGACCGGGCGGTCGTCGGGCTCACCGGGCGGCTGGAAGTGACCGGCGACGTGCCGGATTCGGTGCGCGGCAGGCCGCTGCTGCTGGCCGCCAACCACATCGGCAACCTCGACGCGCTGGTGCTGATCGCCGCCTGCCGGACCCGGCGGCTCGCGCCGCGGTTCCTCGCCACCGGCGGACTGTTCGACACCCCGGTGCTGGGCAAGGTCCTCCGCGCCTGCCGGCATGTCCGAGCCGACCGCGGCAAGAACACCGCGGGCGAGGCGCTGGGGCGGGTCGTCTCGGCGCTGACCAGCGATCATCACCCGGTGCTGATGTACCCGGAGGGTCGCATCACCCTCGAACCGGACATGTGGCCGGAGCGCGGAAAAACCGGCGTGGCCCGGATGGCGCTGGCGTCCGGCGCCACGGTGGTGCCGATCAGCCAGTGGGGTGCCCACGAGGGGATGTGCTACGGCCTGGTCCGCGTCGAGGGGTTCGGCGACCTGTGGATCCTGTTCGCGTCGTGGCTGCGGGCCGTTCGCCGCAGGCCGAAGCTGAGAGTCCACTTCGGAGCGCCGGTGGACCTGAGCGACCTGTCCGCCGACCGGGTCGGCGACGCCGCCAGGGCCCGCGACCGCATCATGCGCGCCATCGCCGCCGGCATGGTGCCGCTGCGAGCGGGCGAGCTCGGGGCCCCCCACCACTTCGACCCGACCCGCCCGGCCATCGGCAAACCCAGCCCATGGCGCCCGTGACTGAAGCCGATTAGCCCGGTCATCCGCACGCGAGCGGCTGAACGCCGTATTGCGCCGCGCTAGTCCACATCGGACCTCGGCGCGGCTCTTACCACCGTTGTTCAACTTCAGGTAGTGCGTCGGTTACGCAGTGAGCAAACGCGTGACATATCCACAAGTGATCGTGGTTTGTCCGTTTCTCGCTAACCGGGAAGGCTGCCATGCGATTACCACGCGCCCTCATCCGCAGACTCTCATTCCTCGCCCCTCTCGTCCTCGTCCTGGCCATGGCTTTCTCGGTCGCGTCGGCGCCGACGGCGCTCGCCTTCCCTCCCGACGTCCCCGGGAAGTCCCAGGTGCAGTCCGAGCTCAACAGCCTCGGCGTGCAGGCGGAAGGCTCGATGGACGGCTATTCACGGGACCTGTTCCCGCACTGGCACACCGTTTCGGGCACCTGCAACACCCGTGAGGAGGTACTCAAGCGCGACGGCACCAACGTCGCCGTGGGCTCGGACTGCTACCCCACCGCTGGCAGTTGGTACAGCTACTACGACGGCGTCACGCGGACCTCGCCGTCGCAGATCAGCATCGACCACATCGTGCCGCTGGCCGAAGCCTGGCGTTCCGGCGCGCGCAGCTGGACCACCGCCAAGCGCGAGGCGTTCGCCAACGACCTCGCCGGCCCGCAGCTGATCGCGGTGACCACCGAGGTGAACAGCGCGAAGGGCGACCGCGACCCGTCGTCGTGGCAGCCGCCGCGCACCGCCTCGCACTGCGGTTACGCGAAATTCTGGATCCACACCAAGTACCGTTGGGGTCTGACCCTGCAGTCCGCCGAGAAGACCACACTGCAGAGCATGCTCAACGCCTGCTCGTACTGATCTGGAACGATGACCGAACTGACGTCCATCTTCACCGCCACGCCGGACGGAGTGCTGACCAACGAGGTCGGCGTGATCACCGGCGAGCTGGAACTGCGCACCACCTGCACGGATGACGGCGCGCTGCGGCTGGCGATCCGCTACGTCGGGGCGACGGAGTGGTACACGGTTCGGGGCGAGAACTACCGGTTGCACGACCCGCGCGACCACGAGGTCGTGCACCGGCTTCTCGTCAACGTGCTGCACCGGCCGGTCGCGTCCTGACGCCGATCGCGCAGAGTGAGCCCGCAACCAGACAGGTGATCCCAGCCGGGGGACCGCATCCGCTGAACGAAAGTCGCCCGGGCAGAGCAATTCTCGCCAACTGAGCCGCTGGAACAGCGATCATCCCGTTTACTGTCCACATTGCTCGCCGCTGGAAGGTGGGCCCAACAGGACAGACGGGACAATCGTGAGAAAAGTCGTCACTGCTGCGATGGCCGTCGGTCTGCTGGCCGGCCTGCCGCCGGCCGCCGGAGCCGCAACCGCCGCGCCCGCACCGGTTTTCGAGCCCACACCGGTTCAATGGGGCCAGTGCAAGGACGAGGGCCTGCAGAAGGCCGGGGCGGAATGCGGGATGGTGAAAGTCCCGCTGGACTACGCCGACCCAGCGGGTGAGCAGGTCTCGCTCGCGGTTTCGCGGATCAAGCACACCGTGCCCGACGACCAGTACCAGGGCGTGATGCTGGTCAACCCGGGCGGCCCGGGCGGATCCGGCCTGTCCCTGTCGGTACTCGGCGCCTACGTGCCCAAGTACGCCGGCGCCGCCTACGACTGGATCGGCTTCGACCCGCGCGGAGTGGGCGCCAGCGAGCCCGCGATTTCGTGCGACCCGAACTACTTCTCCTACGACCGCCCGCACTACGTGCCGACCACGCCGGAGCTGGAGAAGGCCTGGCTGGACCGGTCCGAGGGCTACGCGCGGGCGTGCGGGAACAACGGCAAGCTCCTCGACCACATCAAGACGACGGACGTCGTCGAGGACATGGACAGCATCCGCAAGGCGCTGGGCTCCGAGCAGATCAACTACTACGGCTTCTCGTACGGCACCTACCTCGGCCAGGTCTACGCCACCCTGCACCCCGAGCGGATGCGCCGGGTCGTGATGGACGGCGTGGTGAACGCAGGCGACGTCTGGTACGACGCGAACCTGAACCAGGACGTGGCCTTCGACCGCAACATCAAGATCTTCTTCGACTGGATCGCGAAGTACGACGGCACGTACCACCTGGGCACCACCGGCGCTGAGGTGGAGAAGCTGTACTACGAGCAGCTCGCCAAGCTCGACCAGCAGCCGGCGGGCGGCGTGATCGGCTCCGACGAGTGGACCGACGTGTTCCTGACGGCGGGCTATTCGCAGTCCGCCTGGGACCGCCGCGCCAAGGCGTTCTCGGGTTGGGTGCGGGGCGGCGACTGGCAGACGCTCAAGGCGATCTACGACGGCGCCAACACACCGGGCGACGACAACGGTTTCGCCGTCTACCTCGCGGTCCAGTGCACGGACGTCAAGTGGCCGGCGAGCTGGGAGCAGTGGCGCAAGGACAACTGGGCCGTCCACGAGAAGGCGCCGTTCGAGGCCTGGGCGAACGCCTGGTACAACGCGCCGTGCCGGAACTGGCCCGCGAAGCCGGGCAAGCCGGTCAACGTCGACGGCAGCAAGGTGGCCGGCGCGCTGCTGATCAGCGAGGAACTGGACGCCGCGACGCCGTTCCCCGGCGCGCTGGAAGCACGCAAGCGCTTCCCCAACGCCAGCCTGATCAGCCTGCCCGGCGGCACCACGCACTCGGGTTCGCTCGGCGGAAACGCCTGCCTGGACGACCAGATCGCCGACTACCTGGCCACCGGCAAGCTGCCGGCGCGACAGCCCGGCGAAGGCCCGGACACCAAGTGCGAACCGCTCCCCCAGCCAACCCCTGAGGGGGTGGGCGCGCTGAACGTCCGCCCGCAACAACCCGCGGTCCTGCAGGAAGCCCTGAAGTCCAGCCGGCACTGATCACCCGCTCGCGAGTGGTTGTTCCGGCTCTTGCCGGTCTTGAGTCCGGAACAACCACTCACGACATCAGTTGGTCATCCCGCTGCGCAGGTGAGCTCCGAGGTAGCCGACGCAGACCTTGTAGCTGCATCCCAGCAAGAAGGAAAACTGCGGTGTTCCAATGTGACCGGGCCACGACTGCATTCACGCGACGAGCGCAATCGAAAAACTCGGCGCTAACTCTCCGTTTTTCTCCACTACCCAGAGCCTCGGCGACGGCGGCGAATTCGGAGAGCGCAGCCTGCAGGTCCTCGACGATCTCCGCCGCGATGACCTCGGGTGGCAGCAGCGAATCCGCGTCGTCGGCAGGAAGCCCCCTGTGCCGCAGGCGGGATCAGTGATCGTGTCGTCCGGGGTCGGCTGGGTGCAGCGCACCATGGCGTCGATCAGTGGGCGCGGGGTGAAGTACTGGCCCTCACCCGACTTGGTGTCGGCCGCACCTCGGGACAGCAGCTGCTCCTAGGCGTCGCCGTTGACATCGGTGCCGTGGACCGACCAAATCTCGCGATTGACCAGTTCGTTGACCAGCCGGGACAGGTTCGCCGGGTTCTGGATCTTGTTCTGCGTCTTGCCGAAGATCAGGTTATGCGACGTGTTCGCGGACTGTTCGCCGACTGCGACATCCAAGTGAAGGCCGGAACGATTCGGGCATCTCAACAGAGTGATCACCGCCATAGTGTTAACCGATCCGAACTGCTGTAGTCACACGCGGTGATCAGCAAGAGTGGATCAGCAACCGTGAGGTGTCACGTGGAGGGGGAGCGGCCATGACGGGGTTCGGGATCGACCCTGATGCGCTGGACGGCGCGATCAAGAAGCTGGAGGACATCCGGGACGAGTCGATGCTCCACAGCATCGCTCAAGTCGCTGAGGGTGACTTCGCGGCCGAACTTACCGCGAAGGACGGCTACACAACCAAAGCCGCCGAGGCGATCAACAAGAGAGGAGTGGACGAGCGTGGGTCCCTCCAGATGGCTATCAGGGAGCTGACAGCCAAGCTGGACGCCTACCAGGCGACGTTGGAGGAGTATCGACGCATCGACGAAGCGGCCAGTGCTGGCGGGAACCGTACCCACGGTGATGCATGATCAAAGCGTGATGAAGATGAGCATTCTCAGCCGAAGTGCGATGGTCAGCGCCTCGATTGCGCTACTCGCGTAGCACATGTCAAGCATGTTGATCCCCAAGATCAGCTTATTTTTTGGCCGGAAGTGCCTGGAGTGAAGCCTCTAGTGCCCGCTGTGCCAGCGCGGAGTACCGCAAGCAGATGGGCGGTTCTCCGCGCTGCCGAGGCCGCGCACCACGGCCGGGCCGCCGATGCGGCGAACGCTTCTATCGCCGAGATCAAGCCGTTCGCAGAGGCCGCAGCCAACACGTCGCGGGGCGTGAAGGCCGCGCTCGAAGAGCAGGCCACCTACCAGCGGGAGGCGTTCCAGTCTCTTCCCCGGCAGGGCGAGAAGTTGCCGAGTGGGCAGGAGGCGGTTCTCGATCCGCCGCAGAAGGGGTGGGTTGAGGACTGGGGGCTGGACTCCAACCCCATCACCGGGTGGATGAGCGACTATGAGGACCGTCAGCAGGCCTACGTCGACACCAACCAGCAGGCCAACGCCGCCATGGAGCGCTACAGCCGAGGGCGTCATCGCGCGGATGCCGGAGTTCCAGCCCGCCGACCGGCCGCCGCCTCCACCACGGCAGGACCAGCAGCCGTCTACACAGACCCCGAGCGGGTATTCGTCGAACCACAGCACCCCCAGCAGCCACACCAGCGGACTGTCCACTTCGGCCACTCCCTCCGACACCTCGTCGTCGTGGGCGACGCCGCACGCCCCTTCCTACGTTCCGCCGTCGTCTCCGCCGTCCACGCCGCCAGCGAGCACCGCTCCGTCGTGGGCGACGCCGCTGCCCGGTCAGCCCTCCACCCCGCCGCCCGGCGTGGTGCGCGGCCCGGACGGCACGCTGTACCGGCAGAATCCGCAGACCGGCGCATGGGAGCGGCAGAACCCCTATAACGGCCGTTGGGCTCCGTCGCCAGGCGGCGGCCCGGGTGGTGCCGGGATGCGCGGTGGCGGCATGGGTCGCGCCGTCGGCCCGGGTGCCGACGGCCAGCTTGGCGCCGGTGGTCGCGCCGCTGTCGGCGGTCTCGGCTCTGGCACGGGTGCTGGTGGCTCCGCTGCGGGTGCCGGGGCTCGTGGTGGCTCGGCAGGCGCGCCGGGTGGTGCCGGTGGCGCTGGCCGCGGGAAGCCGCAGGGCGAGGAGGACCAGGAGCACGAGCGCCCGAGTTGGCTGCTGGAGGACGACGACGTCTTCACCAACGACATGGAACGGACCGCACCGCCGGTTTTCGGTGACTGGTCCAACGAGGGACGGTGACCGTGGCGGGGCGTGAGATCAGCCTGCCTCCCGCTGCGGCGAACTACCTGTGCACTCGTTTCGACCTGCAACTGCACCCACTGCTGCGGGTGGGCTGGTTGCCGACGGAAGCCACCGAGCAGGACCGCCGCGAAGCGGCTGAGCTCGGGCGGCGGCAACTGGCCCAGCAAGGCCTTTTCGATGACGACGACCTGCACCCGTTCCCTGGAAGACGCGATCCATCTGCTGGCCCGCGCACCACTGGCGGTCGCAGTCGCGGTCAATTCCCGGCATGGCGAAAGCTTCAACGCGGTGCTCGTCGAACACGGCCGAAGTACCGTTCAGGCGTATCAGGCCGACGGCGATTCGCAGGACGACCTGCGGGACATCCGCATCAAGCGCCACGAACACGGCGGCCCGGCGGGCCATGCGGTCAACCTGCTGGGCCGGGTCGCCGCCGCCGAAGGCATCTCGGTGCCAGCTGCCCTGCGAGCAGCTGGATCGGGTCGGCAAGCGGATGGGCGCCGGCGAGACGAGCCTGTCGTCGGCCTTGAGTTCCAACGGAATCCGCGGCAACGACGCCAAAACGCTCGCCCAGGCGTTCACCGCGAAGCGGACGATGGACGGCCTTTTCACCGTCCGCGCCTACGAACAGAAGGTCCGGCGGGCTCGTACACTGGCGTTCAACCTGCAGTTCTTCACCACCGAAACAGGCTGCTACCTGGCACAACGAAAACCCGGCCGCGACGGACGCGAGTGGTACACCCTCGCCCCCGCCGACGGGCGCAAGCTGGTCGCCACGATCGACGAGATGATCAAGGTACTCACCAGGCCCGCAGCCCGCATCTGACGCGATGGGCCCGTGAGTGTTTTTGGGTGCCATAGCGCCTTAAAGTGCTCACGAGACCATAGGGGTGACCGGTCGGCGCACCGGGAGGGGGAAGTGTGCGCCGACCGGTCGGGGTGGTTCGATGCCGGGTCGGGGGCGTCAGCGGCATCGAACCTGGTCATCAGGATTCGCCGGGACTGCCGCGCTGCTCGCCGACGAGAATTCCGTTGCATTCCAAGCAGGTCGGCGCGGTGCACCAGTCCATTTCGTTCGGCTTGGCCATCGCCACCTGCTTGCCGCACACCGTCGTGTCGGAAGACTGGCTTTCCCAGCGGCGCCCGCGGAACGCATGCCGGACGAACGCGCGCGCATCCGGATCCGGCGTCGGAAGCCAGTAATGGCGTTGCACCTGCTCCGTCACTTCTGACCTCCGGAAGTCGCCATCATCCGCCGGATCTCACGAGTAGTGCGCCGAGTTCGACAGTGAGTCAGCCAAGCCCGCACCGCCGCAAGCTCCCGCGCAACCAGCACCCACGGCAACACCGCCACCAACGCCATGAGCAGCAACAACGCGGCAGACTGTGGCGTGAAATGTGAATTCAATTCCGTGCTCCGACCTCCCAGTTGATCGTGATCTCAACTTAAACCTGCGATCGCAGTTTATGGAATTGCCGAATCGGGTGATGTTCTTGTGGACGCGGGATGCGGAACACTCAACGGCAACGGACCCCGAACCGGAGGCGATCGATGACAACTTCCACCGTGCGACGGCTTCAACTCGGCAACGAACTGCGCCACCTGCGTCTGAAGACAGGCCGTGAGCAGGCCGAAGCCGCCGAGGCTTTGGACTGTGGCATCGGCAAAATCAGTCGCCTGGAGCTCGGCCAGGGCGGAGTCAGCAAGGGCGATCTGAAGCTACTGCTGGAGTTCTACGACGTCGATCCGGCCGAGATGCAGTGGATGTTCGAGCTGGCGCGAACCCGCAGCAGCCGGGGACGCTGGGGCAGCTACCGCTCCGTGTTTCCCGAATGGTTCCGCATGTACGTAGACCTTGAGACCGACGCCGACGACATCCGTCAAGTGCAGGGCGAGATCGTCCCGGGCATCCTTCAGACGGAGGGATACATCCGCGCTATGGACACCGCATCCGTACGCGGCGAAAGCGAGGACATCGACGCCAACGTCGCGGCGCGCCAGGAGCGACAAGCGATTCTCACTCGCGCCAAGCCCGTGACGGCGTCGTTCATCCTCTCCGAGTCGTGCTTGCGTCGGCAGGTCGGCACGGTCTGGGTCATGCGCGAACAGCTTGACCACTTGTCAGAGATGGCGCTGCAGCAGAACTTCAACCTCCAGGTCCTGCCGTTCGACGCAGAGACACCCGGTGGTGGTATCTCCTTCGACTTCACGATGCTGCGCATCCCATCCGACGGAATCGCAGCCGACCTGGAGTTCGTCTACATCGAATGCCTAGACGACGCCCGCTACCTGGACGACAAGAGCGCCGTTTCGGCTTACACCAGGCTGTGGAACCAACTTCAGGCTGCCGCACTCTCCCCGAAGGAGTCGCTGGATCTCATACGATCGGTGCGCAAGCAGTACTCGGAGTGAACGCGAGGTCGCACCATGATCGAACTACGTATCCCGGCAGACGCGACGTGGTTCAAGAGCAGCTACAGCGCAACACAGAACGTTTGTGTCGAGGTCGCAATGGTTCCGGGCGTCGTTGGTGTACGGGACACCAAGGACCGGGACGGCGGCATGCTCGTCTTCGGCAACGCCGCCTGGTCAGGGTTCCTGACCCACATCAAGGCAGGACACCACGGCTGAGGCCGCAAGGGTCGTGAGTACGTAACCGGACTGGAGCCCGGTTACGCACTCACGACCTCACAGCCCCAGCTCCAACGCCCCCTGAGTCCCGTTCCCAAGAACTTTGCGAATCTTCGTCGCCTACCCCATACCGGGCGAAACACAGCAGAAGGGCCGACTTCCCGGAGGAGGTCGGCCCTTCTGCGCAGTTGACGTGAGGTCTTCGCGTCAGTGGTCCAGGATCGGCGCGTTGACGCAGTTGTTGATCTGCGGGGACGCGAACGGCGCCACGTAGGCGAGCACGCCGATGTTGTTGCCGCACAGCTGAATCGGCAACACGCTGGTGTTGTTGTCGTCCAGGACGTTGATCCCGTCGTTGCCGTAACTGTCGGCGAACGCCGGGGAACCGACAGCCAGCATCGCGGCCGCAGCGGCGGCGGCGCCGAAGAGTCGAGCGGAAGTACGCACTTCTGACCCCAATCTCCTGTGTGGTGATTCCGCAGGCCCGAAGGGCTCCCCTTCAGGGTGGATGCGCTCCGAACCGGTGCCACCAACCCTTGCAGCGAGGTCCCGATCAAGCCTGCCGTGTGCTCCCAACGGGTCTCTCAGATCACCCCGTGGAGATCACGACACCTGACAGTGATCGAATGTGCCCGGCAAAACGGACCAACAAGCCACCCGAGCGGGCGGTGGATCAGGATCCGACCGCGAGCACGTTCGGCACGATCATCGGCCGCCGCCGGTAGGTCTCGGCCACCCAGCGGCCCACTACCCGGCGCACCGCCTGGGCGATCCGGTGGGTCTCGGTGATGCCCTCCGCCTCGGTGCGGGCCAGCTCCATCTCCACCAGCGGCACCACATCGTTCAGCGCCTTCGGGTCGTCGGAGAAACCGCGACCGGAGATCGTCGGGGAGGACACCGCCCGGCCGGTCGACGCCTCGACGGCGACCGTGATCGCGATGAACCCGCCCTCGCCCAGCACCAGCCGGTCCGACAGCGTGGACTCGCCCACGTCGCCGACCGACAGGCCGTCCACGTAGACGTGCCCCACCTCGACCCGGCCGGCGACCGAGGCGATCCCGTCCAGCAGATCCACCACGACCCCGTCCTCGGCGATCACCACGCGATCCGCCGGGACCCCGGTCAGCCGCGCCAGCTCGGCGTTCGCCCGCAGGTGCCGCCACTCGCCGTGCACCGGCATCACGTTGCTCGGCCGCACCGCGTTGTAGAGGTACAGCAGCTCACCGGCCGAGGCGTGACCGGACACGTGCACCTTCGCGTGGCCCTGGTGCACCACGTTGGCGCCCAACCGGACCAGGCCGTTGACCACGCCGAAAACCGCGGTCTCGTTGCCGGGGATCAGCGAACTCGCCAGCACGACGGTGTCTCCGGCTCGGATCCGGATCTGCTTGTGCTCGCCGCGCGCCATCCGCGACAGCGCCGACAGCGGCTCGCCCTGCGAACCGGTGGAGACGAACGCGACCATGTGCTCCGGCATCGACAGCGCCTCGTCGAGGTCGACCAGCAACCCGTCGGGCACGCGCAGCATGCCCAAGTCGGTCGCGATGCCCATGTTGCGCACCATCGAACGCCCGACGAAGCACACCTTGCGGCCGTGCGTCTCGGCCACCTCCAGCACCTGCTGCACGCGGTGCACGTGGCTGGCGAAGCAGGCCACGATCACCCGCTGGGTCGCCTTGCCGATGACCCGGTCCAGCACCGGGCCGATCTCGCGTTCGGGCGTGACGAACCCGGGCACCTCGGCGTTCGTGGAGTCGACCAGGAACAGGTCCACGCCCTCGTCGCCGAGCCGGGAGAACCCGGCGAGGTCGGTCAGCCGGTTGTCCAGCGGCAGCTGGTCGAGCTTGATGTCACCGGTGTGCAGCACGATCCCGGCCGGGGTTCGGATGGCGACCGCCAGCGCGTCCGGGATGGAGTGGTTGACCGCGAAGAACTCCAGCTCGAAGCCGCCGTGCTGGCTGCGCTGCCCCTCGGAAACCTCGACCAGCACCGGGTCGAGCCGGTGCTCTCGGCACTTCGCGGCGAGCAGGGCGAGGGTGAACTTCGACCCCACCACCGGCAGGTCCCGCCGCAGCCGCAGCAGGAACGGCACCGCCCCGATGTGGTCCTCGTGCCCGTGCGTGAGCACCAGCGCGTCGATGTCGTCGAGCCGGTTCTCGATCGCGGCGAAGTCCGGCAGGATCAGGTCCACGCCGGGGGCGTCGTCCTCCGGGAACAGCACGCCGCAGTCGACGATCAGTAACCGGCCCTCGTGCTCGAACACGGTCATGTTCCGGCCGACCTCGCCGATGCCGCCGAGCGCCACGACGCGCAGCCCACCCTCGGCCAACGGTGGGGGTGGGGCCGATGATGTCGGCGTCACCGGGTGGTACTCGGTGGCTGTCGCCTTTGCGCTCAACGCTGGTTCACCTCTGTGCGGCGTCCGGATTGACCAGTACCAGGCCAGCATCCCACAGGTCGGTGGTGATCAACCGAACCTGCTCCTCGGTAGCGCCCGGCAGCGGCAGCCGCGGCTGGCCCGTCTCGTAGCCGCAGAGCCGCAGCGCCGTCTTGGAGAAGATGACGCCGCCGACGAAGTTCATCGACCGGTACACCGGCAGGAGTCCATTGTGGACCTCCCTGGCGCCCGCGACGTCACCAGCCTCGAAGGCGTCCAGCATCTTGCGCAGCCGGTCCCCCACCACGTGGCCGATCACGCTGACGAACCCGACCGCGCCGACCGACAACCAGGGCAGGTTCAGCGGGTCCTCGCCCGAGTAGTACGCGAGGTCCGTGCTGGCCAGCACCTCGCTGCCAGCGAGCAGGTCGTGCTTGGAGTCCTTGACCGCCTTGATCCGCGGGTGCTCGGCCAGCCGCTTCAGGGTGTCGACCTGGATCGGCACGATGGAGCGCGGCGGGATGTCGTAGAGCATCACCGGCAGCTCGGTGGCGTCGGCGACCGTCCAGAAGTGCTGGAACAGCCCCTCCTGCGGCGGGCGCGAGTAGTACGGCGTCACGACCAGCAGGCCGTGCGCACCGGCCCGCTCCGCGGCCTGGGCCAGTTCGACCGAGTGCTCGGTGTTGTTGGTGCCCGCGCCGGCCACCACGGTCGCGCGATCACCCACCGCCTCGACCACGGCGTGCAGCAGCTGCTCCTTCTCGTGGTCGCTGGTCGTGGGGCTCTCACCGGTGGTGCCGTTGACGACCAACCCATCATTGCCGACGCTGTCGACCAAATACGTGGCGAGCTCCTGCGCCAGCGTCAGGTCAAGCTTTCCGTCTTCGTCGAACGGCGTGACCATGGCGGTCAGGACGCGGCCGAACGGGCGGCCCGGAATGGCGGTGGGACAGACGGTCATGGCCCTGACGCTACCTGGTTAGTTCCCTGTTCAGAGCCACCGGACCGACCTCGAACCAGATCCCGGAAACCCGGCGTCCGCAGCCCCCGGAACGCCGTGTTTCTTCCTGCCGGGCGAGCATCACGCGAGCGAGTTTCCGGCGCGCCCGGAAGAGATCCCTAGAACGAACGGCGCAAGTCCTCGACCGCGAGCACGTCGGCCTCGTTGCCCTCGACGGTGACCTTCGCCGCACGGCGGCTGAAGGCGTGCAAGATCAGCTCGCTGGGCTCGCCGCTGAGCCGCACCGTGCGCGGACCGCGCTTGGCCGCGATCTCGGTGCCGTCCGGGCGTCGCAGCACCACGCCCACCGGGCTGCGCCCGTAGAACATCTTCGCCACCCGGGTCAGCGACTTCCAGAGCGCTTCCTCGCGCACCGGGTCGGACGGGCGCGGCTGCCAGCCCGGCTGCGCACGGCGGACGTCCTCGTGGTGCACGTAGTACTCGGCGGCGTTCACCGCCTCGTCCACTCCGCCGAAGCTGAGCGGGTTCCACTTCGGCGGGCCCTGCCGGATCTGGTCGACCAGCTCCGGCCAGGACAGCGCGCGCAGTTCGTTCTGGATCCGCTCGCTGCGATTGACGAGCGCTTTCACGAACTTGCCTGCCACCGCGTCCGGACGCCGCTCGCGCACCACGAGGTGCACCGCGAGGTCCTTGGTGGTCCACCCTTCGCACAGCGTCGGCGCGCCGGGGTCGAGCTGCTCGAACAGGTCGCACAACTGCTGGCGTTCATCGCTGGCCACACCCATGCGACCACTCTAGCCACCGCCGATCGGCGCGGTGACGCAACCGATCATTTCGTCGCGGACGCCTGCAGCTTGTCGCCGGACGCGCTGTAAAGGGCGCAGTAGATCTGCTGCGAACCCACCTTGCGGTCGCCTTCAGCCTGCCGGTGCGCGTTCCAGGACTGCTCCGAGGAGACGAGCGTGAGGTAGCGCAACGTGGTCTGCTTGCCCGGCGTGACGACCTTGTCCGAGGCGAAGTACATCGAGCAGTAGCCCTCGCCGTATGCGGTCAGCGCGGCCTCCCCGGGATAGGCCGTGTCGTAGCTGGAGGAGCTGAACGCCGCTCCCGACGCGTAGAACTCGAAGTCGTGCGGGTCCGAGCAGGACGTCGTGTTGTTGACCGGCTTGCCCGGGGTGATCTTCCCGATGCCGCAGTCCTTGCCGTCCGGGTCGAATTCGTCGACGTCGCCGCCCTTGCCGAACACCAGGGTCGAATCCATCGCGGTCGGCGCACCGCCGCCGACCAGCGCGAACCGTCCGATCAGGACGCCGGCGACGAACAGCACGACAGCGGCGACGGCCGCAGCGATGAGCCACGGGCGCTTGGACCGCTTCTGCTGCGACGCCCCCTGGGCGACCCGGGTGGGCGGCCCGACCGGGTGGGTGGTCGGCTCCGGCGCACCGTTGGCGAGCGCGCTGTCCAGCAGCGCCCGGACCTGCGGGCCGGTGAACCGCGCCCGCGGGTCGCCGATGAGCAGCCCGGTGATCACCGAACCGATCACGCCGTGCGGGCGCGACAGCTGGGGCATCTCGTTGAGCACCGCGTGCAGTGTGGCTGCTGTCGTCTGCCGCTCGAACGGCACCCAGCCCTCGACCGCGAAGAACAGCGTCGCGCCGAGCGACCACAGGTCGCTGGCCGGGGACGCGTCGGCGCCCTTGATCCGCTCCGGCGCCATGAACGACGGCGAGCCGACGATCGCGCCGCTGGTGGTCAGCCGCGGATCGTCCAGGGTTTGAGCGATCCCGAAGTCGGTCAGCTTGACCCGCCCGTCGGCCACCATGATGTTGCTGGGCTTGACGTCGCGGTGCACGATTCCCGCCGCGTGCGCGGCCTCCAACGCGGACAGCACCTTGCGCGCCAGGTCCGCGACCTGCTCGGGGCGCAGCGGACCCCACTGGACGATGTAATCGCTGAGCGTGACCGCCTGCACGAGCTCCATCACGATGTAGGTAGTGCCGGACTCGGCCAGCACGTCGTGCACCGTGACCACCGCGGGGTCGTTCAGCCGCCCCGCGGTGCGCGCCTCGCGGAGCACGCGCGCCTCGAAGACCTCCCGCTCGGCCAGCGGCACGCCGTCGGGCAGGTGCAGCTCCTTGATCGCCACCTCGCGGCCGATGACCTGGTCCCAGGCCCGCCACACGATCCCCATGCCACCGCGCCCGAGCTCCTGGACGACCTGGTAGCGACCACCGATCACCCGAGCCTGCTGCCGCGGTCCGACCTGCTCCACCACTGCGCCGTCCTCCACCGAAGTCCCCGCGCGCGACCACGCAGCGCACACGTCCCTACGTCGCCGATCATCCAATCAGACGATTCCGACCGGCCCTTGGACTGTGCTGCCGAACGATCGGTTCCCGGCCGCGGAGAAGCCGTGCGAGCCGGCCGCGTGGCGGTGCCACCTGTGGATCTGCCGCGGCCCCGGACAGCAGAACGCGGGCTTCCGGAACCCTTTGCCGGGTTCGGCGGAAGCCCGCGTGCGCGCAGCTTCAGCCCTCGGTGACGAACGGGCTGGAGGCGACTTCGGTGCCGTCCTTCAGCGTGGTGATCTCGAAGTCGCTGAACACGTTCGGCACGGCCTTCTGCAGTTGGCGGAGGCACTCGATGGCGAGGGCGCGGATCTCGACGTCGGCCTGCTCGGACGCGCGCATCGCGACGAAGTGCCGCCACGCCCGGTAGTTGCCGGTCACCACGATCCGGGTCTCGGTGGCGTTGGGCAGCACCGCGCGGGCCGCCTGCCGCGCCTGCTTGCGGCGCAGCGTCGCCTTCGGCTCGTCGGCGAACTTCTCCTCCAGCGCGGCGAGCAGCTCGGTGTAGGCCGCGACGCTGGCCTCGGCGGCCGCCACGAACTTCTCGTGCAGCTCTGGGTCCTGGGCGATGACGTCCGGCTCGACCATCGCGGCGTTGCGCTCCGGCACGTACCGCTGCGACAGCTGCGAGTAGGAGAAGTGCCGGTGCCGGATCAGCTCGTGGGTCAGCGAGCGGGACATCCCGGACAGGTAGAAGGACACGGAGCCGTGCTCCAGCACGGACAGGTGTCCAACCTCGAGGATGTGCCGCAGGTAGCCGGCGTTGGTGGCGGTGGCCGGGTTCGGCTTGCGCCACGACTGGTAGCACGCGCGACCGGCGAACTCGGCCAGCGCCTGCCCGCCGTCGGCGTCGGTCGACCAGTCCACGTCCTCCGGCGGGAAGAACTCGGTCTTGCCGATCAGCTGCACTTTCGGCCGCACGATCTCGGTCACGACGGGCGGGCCCCTTTCCTGCTCTGCACGGCGGTCGGCGACTGCCGCGAACGACTCCCCAATGTGTGCATCGAGCGTAACCGGCGGACCCGACAAGATCCCATGACGCCAGTTGACACCATCGGGTCATTGAATGACGCCATTCATGCCGTCATAGTGGTGTCATGGATCTGAGCCCTTACATCGAACAGCTTCGCGAGGACCTGACCGCCGCGGCCTCCGCCGGCGACGAGCAGACCCGGCAGACCGCGGCGGCGCTGTCCGGCGCGATCGAGCCGGCCGCGCGGCTGGCGATCATGAACGCACTGTCCGACCTGGCAGCGGAGGTGACGACCCAGCTGGACGGCCAGGTCGTCGACATCCGCCTCGACGGCCGCGACGTCAGGGTGGTGGTCAGCGGCGGCACCACGCCACCCACGGTGGACGACGAAGCGGAGCCACCGCCACCCCCGCCGACCGGCGAGAGCGGTGATATAAGCCGCATCACGCTGCGCCTGCTGGAAGAGATAAAGACGCAGGCCGAACAGGCCGCCTCGAGCCAGGGCGTGTCGCTGAACACCTGGGTCGCCCAGGCGGTCCAGGGCGCGCTGCACACCGGGCGTCCGCGCGGCCCGTGGGACCACCCCGGGCACGGGCGCGGCCGACCGTGGGGACCGCCCGGCGGCGGCCCGCGCGGGCGGTGGCGCGGCGAACCCGGCTCGCGAGTGCGCGGCTGGGTGGAAGGCTGAGAGGAGGTATCACGATGGCGAACGACGAGACCACGGGCAACGGCCCGGCAGAGCCCGAGGACCGGCCGGGCGCGGAGGAGCGGTTGGCCGAACTGGTGCGCAGCCAGGACTTCGACACCGGCGGGCCGATCCGCATCGACATCGGCAACAGCCTGGGGCCTGTCGTGGTCGAGTTGGCCGAAACCGCGACCACCCACGTCGAGGTCCGGCATGACCCCGGCGCCAGTGGGCCGGACTGGCGCAGCGGCCTGACCGGGCTGCTGAGCTGGGTCACCGAGCAGTTCGGCGAGGCGGGGATCCGCACCGGCGGCGACGCCGAGCGCGGTCGCGGGCCGCAGGAGCCGGTCTCCGAGGCCGTGCGGCGGACGCGGATCGACCTCACCGGCAACCGGCTCGCCGTCCGAACCCCGGCCAACGCGCCGCTGCGCAGCATCCCGCTGGCGGTCAAGGTGCGCGCCCCGCTCGACTCCGAGGTGGGTGTGCATTCCAGCTCCGGCGAGGTGCACGTGACCGGCGCGGCCGGGCGGGTCAGTATCCAGGCCGGTTCCGGCACCGTGTGGGTCGAGCGGGCCACGGATCGGGCCACGGTCCGGACCGGTTCCGGCCAGCTACGACTCGGCACGATGGCCGGCGGCGTGCACGCGCGCAGCGGCAGCGGCGACGTCGAGATCAGCGCGATCGAGGCGGCGTCGTCCGTCGCCACCGGCAGCGGCGACGTTTGGCTGGGCACCGTGTCCGGCGACGTGATGGTGCGTTCGGGCAGCGGCGATCTGACGGTCGCGGACGCAACTGCCGGGCAGGTCGAGCTGATCACCGGTTCCGGCGAGCTGCAGGTGTCGATTCACCGCGGAACCGCGGCGGAGGTCGACCTCACCTCGTCCACCGGCACCGCGAGCAGCGACCTGGCGGTGTCCGAAGAACCTCCCGAGAAGGAGCCGAAGTTGCAGATCTTCGGCCGCACAGGAACAGGTGATGCCGTTTTGACAACCGCTACATGAGGCCGGGCGTCTGCTCCGAAGTGGTGTCGCTGGATCGGCCGGGAGCCAGCCGATCCAGCGACACCGCCAGGCTGAGCATTGAGGCCGATCAGGCCCCGGTGGCGTACTTGTGTGGAGTCAGCATCGCTTGCGCGTCGATGCCGCCGAACCACAGGCCGATCAGGAACGCGGTGATGGCTTCCAGCAGTGCCGCACGTTCAAGCCGACCGCCGTCGGCGGGTTCGCAGCCGATGTCGGTTACCAACGACCGGACGGTTGCGACCGCGTCGGGGTTGTCCCCGCACAGCGGAACGATCAGCGGTCGGCCGTCGAAAGCCGGTGGGGTCAAACGCCAAACGGACTCGTGGCAGGTGTTGAAGGCCTTGACGACGTGGGCCCCGACTGCCTGGGCTGCGATCTGTTCGGCCATCGACGTGCCAGCGGGGAGATCGAGGACGAAGCGATCGGAAACGACCGCATTCGTGCAGTCGATCAACACCTTGCCGCGCAAGGCCCCGGCCTCGGCTCCAGCGGTGGACAGGACGTCGGCGACCGCCGAGTGCAGCACGGCGACGAGGACGACATCGCCGAACTCGACGGCTTCCGCAAAGGTTCCGCTCTGCGCCGACGACCCGAGCCGCTCCGCGAGCCCACGCGTCTTCGCCGGGTCGCGACCGCTCACCAACACTTGGTGACCGGCTCGCGTCCACTATGTACCGAAAGCATCGGCCATGTTCCCAGCGCCCAGAATCCCAATCCGCATAGAACTCCTCCCGCCTTCGCCTGACTGCTCCGCTTGGATGCCGTTCCGACCCTATGGGGCCCGATAGCTACCAAACGGTGCCTGACGACGGGGCAAGATGGGCCCTTGGCAGGTGAGGAGAAGCCGATGACCGAGGTACCCGGGGCATTTCCCGCGAACAACGAGTTCCTCGCCGACTGCCGCGCGCGGTTGACCTTCGACCTGTTGTCCAACACGAGGAACCCGGTGGTCGTCTGGGCGCTTCGCAAGGGGCCGTTGCGCCCGATCGACTTGCGGCGGCGCGGATCGGCGGGATCTGCACCAAGGTGCTTTCCGAAACGCTGCGCCGGCTCCAGTACAACGGCCTGGTCGACAGGTGCACCTACCGGGAAGCTCCGCCGCGGGTCGAGTATCGGCTCACCGAGCTGGGCGAGAGCCTGCTCAGCCCGATCGAGGCGCTTGGCGAATGGGGATTTCGCCACGGCGACGAAGTCATGGCAGCGCAAGAAGAACACGACCGCGCGGAAGGCACCCGCGCGAGCTGAACGCACCGCTCACGAGGCCGCCGCCCCGCACGGTCACCGATCTGCCGCGCGCGTGGTCGCGGTCAGCGGCTGGGCGCGCGGAGGGGCTTGGCCAGGTCTCCCCTGCCGCCGATGACAACGTCATCGAGGTCCAGCCACGACGCCATGTCGCGCAGCGCGGCGGACAGTTCCGACACCACCTCGCCCGCATCGCGGCCGGGTTCGAGGAACGCGCCGGGTACCCGGAGCACGCCTGTGGCCCGGTCGGCCTTCAGATCGACGCGGGCCACCAATTCGCCGTTGAGGAGGAACGGGAAGACGTAGTAGCCGTACTGCCGTTTGGGTTCGGGCACGTAGATCTCGATGCGGTAGCGGAACTCGAAAAGCCGTTCGGCACGGGAACGTTCCCAGATCAGCGGGTCGAACGGGCAGAGCAACGCACGGCCGGTGATCTTCCTGGGGATGCGGGCCGCCGCGTAGCGGTACGCGGGCTGCCGCCAGCCGTGCACCGCGACCGGCTCCAGCACGCCGTCCTCGACGAGCTCGGCCACGGCCTGCTGGGACTGCGCGGGCGAGAGTCGGTAGTAGTCCCGCAGATCCGGTTCGGTGGCGACGCCGAGCGCGTGCGCGGAACGCTCGACCAGTGCGCGGATCGCTTCGTCGTCCTCCGGCTCGTGCGCGAGCACGTGCGCGGGCAGCACGCGTTCGGGTAGGTCGTAGAGCCGTTCGAAGCCGCGCCGGGTGCCGGTGGTCAGCTCGCCCATCGCGAACAGCAGCTCGCAGGCCCGTTTCGTATCGGTGCGGTTCCACCAGGGACCGCGCCCCTGGCGTTCACCGCCGCCGAGTTCGCGTTCCAGGCTGCCCGCGCCGATCGGCCCGAGTTCCTTGACCGCGGTCAGCACGTCGTCGACCAGCTGCGGCGAGCGTTCCAGCAGTTCGCGGCCCCGCTGCCGCCAGGCACCGCCGTAGTCCCGCATCCGCCACCGCAGCAGCGGCCAGTCCTCGACCGGGATGAGCGAGGCTTCGTGCGCCCAATACTCGACCAGCAGCCGCGGTTGGCGCGCCCGGTGCGACCAGGCCGCCGCGTCGAGGAGCTCCGGTGCGTAGCCGCCGAGTCGGCTGAACAGCGGCATGTAGTGGGCTCGGACGGCCACGTTGACCGAGTCGAGCTGCAGCAGTTTGGTGCGGGCCAGAGCGCGCTGCAGGTGTCGGCGTGTCACCTCGCCGCGCGGCGGTGGGTCGGCGAAGCCCTGGGCTGCGACGGCCAGTCGGCGTGCGGTGGCGCGGCTCATGGTCTGCACCCGGCAGATCGTGCCAGCAATCCCCGACAGCCGGATCACCACCGAGCAACGACGCCCGGTAGTTGGAGCGAACGGCCCATTTGCTCGCCCTGGAGCCTGTTGCGGTTTCGGCGAAAACGGCTGAACCGAAGTACCAAATCGGTCTCGATCGCCGCCGTTCGTCCGCCAGTGGCCATCTCGGCCGTGATCGATCGATCACGATCCGTGGTGGGCGTAATTTTGCAACAGACTCCCTGGCGGGTCGAACAGGCCGTTCGCCCCACCCAGATCCGGCACGGAGGCGAACCTCGGCAACTCCTGCGGAAGGCTGGCGGCTTCCTGAACGGTCCCACCGGCCGGTTAAGCGATCGGCCGGACACGTTAGGTTGTCGCCATGGCCGATGCCGACGTGCGGGAAGCGGTGCCGTCCGATGCCGCGGAGATCGCTCGCATCCAGCTGACGACGTGGCGCACCGCCTTCAGCGAACTGTTGCCGGCGGAGGTGCTGGACGGGCTCGACGGCGCGGCGACCGAGCAGGAGTGGCACCAGACCCTGACTGGCGGGCCCGCCTCGGTGCTGGTCGCGACGGAGGGCCAGTGGATCGTGGGGTTCTGCGCGGCCGGTCCCGCCCCGGAAGCCGAGGCGTCTGCGGCCAACGGCACTCCGCCGCCCGATGCGGCCACGGTCGCGCTGGTCAGCGCGCTACTGGTGGAACCACGCTGGGGGCGACGCGGTCACGCCGGGCGGCTGCTCGGCGCGATGGCGAAGCGGCTCGCCGAGGGCGGGGCCACGCGGGGCATCACGTGGGTGCCGGAGGCCGACACCGCGTCTATGGCGTTCTTCCGCAGCGCGGGCTGGGCACCGGACGGTACGGTACGCACGTTGGACGCCGGGGGACGGCCGTTGCGGGAGTTGCGGTTGTCGAGCCCGATTGAATTGCAGTTCGAGGATCGATGAACTCGGGCGACGCTCGCTCGTTCCCGGCGAACGCTGGTTGTTAGTCTCTCCGCCAACTGGGGTTCAAGCGCGCTGGGAGCGATCGTGCTGGCCGTGATCGGTTTGCTGTCCACCACCTTCGGAGTGTCGGTGGCCTCGGCGCTGCTCCCGTTGATCAGCGTCGAACTGTTCGCGATCGGGCTGGTGCTCAACGGCACGGATATCCCGTGGTGGCTGTTGGCGCTGGTCATCGCCGGTGGCCAGATCGCCGGAAAGCTGCTGCACTTCTACGCGGCGCGCGGCGCGATCCGGCTGCCCAGGCTGTTCCGGCGCAAGGACGGCGAGCGCGAGCAGAAGGGCCGCTGGCGCGAGTGGTTGGAGAAGTTCCGGTCGAACTGCCAGCAGCGGCCGGTGTGGACTGGCGCGGTGTTGCTGATCAGCGCGGCCGCGAGCCTGCCGCCGTTCGCCGCGATCGCGGTGATCGCGGGTTGGGCGAAGGTCCCGCTGGCCATGTTCGTGGTCACGGGCTTCATCGGGCGTTTCGTCCGGTTCGGCGCGCTCGCGATCGCTCCGGGCGTCGTCGTCGGTTGGCTGTGAACCCCGACTCCGATCGATGACCGCGGGGAAATCTGGTCGTGACGCGGCATTCGCGACCTTGCCGAGGCCCCCGCCCAGCGATCCCGGCAGCTTCCGCACGTCCGGAACCACCGTGTCGGCGATGTTCTCGTCACCGGCCCAGACAAGCAGCATTCCTTGCGCTTGCCGTCGGACTGCGACTTCTCCAACGCGCTTTTCACCACGCGGTTGGTGACGGTGCAGTCCTTACCATCGGCGCCTTTCACGGGATTGCGTCGAAACTTCGACATCCGCATAGGCGTCCTGGACGGTTAGCGTGACCTCGCCGACCGCCAGCGCAACGGCGGCCAGCCCGGTGGACAGTCTGCGATCGGACCGGAGAGAACCCGTGTTGGCTCGCTGGGCCCGGTTCCGCGAAAGGAGAGTTCTAGCGAACGCAACAGAGAGCGCTGGCCTGCAGCACCAAATCGACATGCAGGCGAACCACGAAAGTGGCGAACCTTGACATGGCAGAAATAATCAGAATTGCGGGTAACTCTGTCAATGGCCGAACCACTTGGTGAGATCGCCGGACGATCGTTACCCGGAGAAGCGCAGCACGCGTCCGCGTTCACCCGAAGAGCAGTAGAGGGGTTAACACGGTATCTCAACTTTGCCGCCGTTGCGCGCATTTCGTTCCGGAGACCAGCCACCTTCCGCTGAAGAAAGATTGCCACACCGAGCGAGAGAGGTTCGAGCGCTTTGTCCATTTCGGCCTGAGGACGCAGACCCGGGTAGCGGGATCTGCACGCCCCGCGAGTCCTTCAGCGCAGCGAAACCCGCGTCACTCGGCGGATTCCGCGCGTTCGAGTTCGATCGCGCGGCGCATCGCCTTGCGGCCGCGGTTGCGGTCACCGGCCAGGTCGTAGGCCTGCGCCAGTGCGAACCAGCGGCGCCAATCCTGCGGCGCTGCTTCGAGTTCAGCCTGCTTCTCGTCGAAGTAAGCGTCGGCCGCCTCCCGCTCCACGCGGCCGGAGGGGCGGCGCGGCAGGTGCGAGACGTCCGGCAAGGCGTCCTCATCGTAGAGCCGCTGCGCGAGCCGCTCGGTACTCACCCCGAACCGCAGCTGGTCGACGACCAGCACGGCGCCGAGCACCGGCAGCACGAAAACCGCCACCCCGAGGGCGATGAACACCGGCTGCCCGCTGGTGATCATGGTGACCGCGCGGCCACCCATCAGTACCAGGTACACCAGCAGCACGGTCGCGACCACGAACGCGGACGTCCGCGGGTTCATCAGCTTGCGCCGCTCGGCCACTCAGATCCCCAGCAGCACGTCGAGGCCGACGGTCAGGCCCGGCCGGGCGCCCACCTCGCGGATGGAGAGCAGCACCCCGGGCATGAACGAGCGGCGGTCGTAGGAGTCGTGCCTGATGGTCAGGGTCTCCCCCTCGGTGCCGAACAGCACCTCCTGGTGCGCGACGAGACCGGTCATCCGCACCGAGTGCACCCGGACGCCGTCGACGTCCGCGCCGCGGGCGCCGTCGAGCTCCTTGGTCGTCGCATCCGGCGCCACACCCAGGCCCGCCTCGGCGCGCGCCTGGGCGATCACCTCAGCGGTGCGCGCGGCGGTGCCCGACGGGGCGTCGGCCTTCTTCGGGTGGTGCAGTTCGACGATCTCCACGGACTCGAAGAACTTCGCGGCCAGCTCGGCGAACCGCATCGACAGGACCGCGCCGATCGCGAAGTTCGGCGCGACCAGCACGCCGACCTCCGGCCGGTCGGCCAGCCAGGAACGAACGGTGTCCAGTTCCGGGGCACCGAGCCCGCTGGTGCCGACGACCACGTGGATGCCGTGCTCGACGCAGAACCGGATGTTGTCGAGGACCGCGTCGGGGTGGGTGAGATCGACGGCGACCTGTGCGCCGCCCTTGACCAGCCCGGTCAGGCTGTCCTCGCGGTTGATCGCGGCGACCAGTTCGGTGTCGGGGGCCTCTCCGACGGCGCGAACCGCCTCGGATCCCATCCGCCCGCGGGCACCCAGGACGCCGACCTTGATCGGGCTGTTCACGTGACGACTACCTTCCCACCTCGACGTCGAAGCCACCTCGGAGTCTATGCAGCTCAGCTGCACAATCCGCGTCCGGGTACCGCACGCCGATGATCTGGAGCGAACGGACCGGTCACGCCGCTAGACGACGCAAACGGTCCGTTCGCTCCACGTCACACCCCGTCGGGCAGATCCGCCGGCGAGTCGTACGGCCCGACGATGGTGGTGGTGAGCGGGCGCCGCAGGAGCTCGGCAGCCAGCTCCGCCACCTCCGCCGCGGTGACCGCGTCGATGCGCTCCAGGGTTTGCTCGACCGTGAAGTGCCTGCCGTAGTTGAGCTCGGTCTTGCCGATCCGGCTCATCCGCGAGGCGCTGTCCTCCAGACCGAGCACCAGGCCGCCGCGCAGCTGCCCGCGGCCGCGCTCCACCTCGTCCTCGGTCAGCCCGTCGGCCGCGACACCGGCCAGCACGCCGCGGATAACCGTCGCGACCTCGCCGAGCCTGTCCGGGGTGCAGCCCGCGTACACCGAGAACGTCCCGGCGTCGGAGTACGCAGTGGTGGTCGAGTACACCGAGTAGGCCAGGCCCCGCCGCTCGCGGACCTCCTGGAACAGCCGCGAGCTCATGCCGCCGCCCAGCGCCGCGTTGAGCACCCCGAGCGCGAACCGGCGCTCGTCGTGGCGGTTGAAGCCGCGGCAGCCCATCAGCAGATGCGCCTGCTCGGTGTCGTCCGTCTGCAGCGCCAGCGGCTGCTGCTTCGGCAACCGGGCCCGGCCCATGCGCGGCGGAGCGGGCTGCACCTCGCCGTCCAGCCGGTCGCCGAGCGCCTTGCGGAGCAGCCGCAGCACGCGGCCGTGGTCGACGTTCCCGGCCGCGGCGACGACCATCTTCGGCATCTCGTAGCTGCGCCGGTAGAAGCCGTGCACCCGGGCCCGGGTCATGTTCGCGATTGAGTCCTCGGTGCCCAGCACCGAGCGGCCGAGCGGGTGGTCGCCCAGCACGGCCGAGGTGAACAGCTCGTGCAGCAGGTCCTCGGGGTCGTCGTCGCGCATCGCGATCTCCTCCAGGACCACGCTGCGCTCGACGTCCACATCGGACTTCGCGTTCAGCGCGTCGAAGACCACGTCGCAGAGCATGTCGATGGCCAGCGGCAGGTCCCGGTCCAGCACGTGCGCGTAGTAGCAGGTGTGCTCCTTGGACGTGAACGCGTTCAGCTCGCCGCCGACCGCGTCGATCTCCTGCGCGATGTCCACCGCGGTGCGCTTGGCGGTGCCCTTGAACAGGAGGTGCTCCAGGTAGTGCGCGGCGCCTGCCTGCGGCCGCCCCTCGTCGCGCGAGCCCACCGCGACCCAGATCCCGACGGAGGCCGAACGCACGCCCGGCACGGGTTCGGTGACGACCCGCAGCCCGCCGGGCAGCACCGTGCGGCGCACCGCGACGTCGCCGTTTCGACCGAGGACTCGAGTGGTTCCGGGACGCTGAAGGTGCCCGGCGCGTGTCTGCTTCTGCTTCATGTTCCTTTTTAAAAGTGTGCGGTCGTTTTACGTAGCGGTGCGGGTAGCGGCCCCCTGCGGGAGTTACCGTCGCCCCTCGGTCCGGGATCCCCGACTCATGTATGACCAATACGCCACGCTGGGGCAGGTCCTCCCAGAGGAGCCCTTCGGGGCGGGCACAGCCTGAGAACCCGCGGCGGTGCCAGTTGCGTGCGTGCAAGAGCGGCTGACGCCGCTTGCCTGACGCCAACGTCGAAGTTGAACACGTCGCCACACCCCTGAACCGCACGAGTTCCAAACCACCCAAGACGATACGGCCCGCCCCGGGAGTCCGGGACGGGCCGCATCGAACTGTGCGTTTTCCGATCACTGCGCCGGGGTCTCGGCCTCCGGCTCGGCCTCCGGCTTGGCCTCGCCCTCGGCCTCGTCATTGACCAGCACCAGGCTGATCTTGCCGCGGCTGTCGATGTCGGCGATCTCCACGCGCAGCTTGTCGCCGACGTTCACCACGTCCTCGACCTTGCCGATGCGCTTGCCGTTGCCCAGCTTGGAGATGTGCACCAGGCCGTCCTTGCCCGGCAGCAGCGAGACGAACGCACCGAAGGCCGCGGTCTTGACCACGGTGCCCAGGAAGCGCTCGCCGACCTTCGGCAGCTGCGGGTTCGCGATGGCGTTGATCTTTTCGATCGCGGCCTCCGCGGACGGGCCGTCGGCGGCACCGACGTAGATCGTGCCGTCGTCCTCGATGGTGATCTCCGCGCCGGTCTCCTCGGTGATCGAGTTGATCATCTTGCCCTTCGGGCCGATGACCTCGCCGATCTTGTCCACCGGGATGCTGATGGAGGTCACCCGCGGGGCGTGCGGGCTCATCTCGTCGGGCTTGCCGATCGCCTCGGCCATCACCTCGAGGATGGTGAACCGGGCGTCGCGGGCCTGGCCGAGCGCCTGGGCCAGCACCTCGGACGGGATGCCGTCGAGCTTGGTGTCCAACTGCAGGGCGGTCACGAAGTCCTTCGTGCCGGCGACCTTGAAGTCCATGTCGCCGAAGGCGTCCTCGGCACCGAGGATGTCGGTCAGCGCCACGTAGTGGGTCTGACCGTCGACCTCGTCGGAGACCAGGCCCATCGCGATGCCGGCCACCGGCGCCTTCAGCGGCACACCCGCGTTCAGCAGCGACAGCGTCGAAGCGCAAACCGAGCCCATCGAGGTGGACCCGTTGGAGCTCAGCGCCTCGGAGACCTGCCGGATCGCGTACGGGAACTCCTCGCGCGACGGCAGCACCGGCATCAGCGCCCGCTCGGCCAGCGCACCGTGGCCGATCTCGCGCCGCTTCGGGCTGCCGACCCGGCCGGTCTCACCGGTCGAGTAGGGCGGGAAGTTGTAGTGGTGCATGTACCGCTTCGTCGTCTCCGGGGACAACGAGTCTATGGTCTGCTCCAGACGCAGCATGTTCAGCGTGGAGACACCCAGGATCTGGGTCTCGCCGCGCTCGAACAGCGCCGAGCCGTGGGCCCGCGGGATCACGCCGACCTCGGCGGACAGGCTGCGGATGTCGGTCAGCCCGCGGCCGTCGATGCGGACCTGGTCGCGGATGATCCGCTGGCGCACCAGCTTCTTGGTCAGCGACCGGAACGCGGCGCCGATCTCCTTCTCGCGGCCCTCGAACTGCTCGCCCTCGCCGGTGCCGGCCTTCTCCAGCACCGCCGCCTTGATCTCGTCGAGGCGGTTCTCCCGCTCCTGCTTGCCGGCGATCTTCAGCGCCTCGGCGAGCTCACCGGAGACGGCCTGCTCGACAGCAGTGAAGGCGTCCTCGGCGTAGGCCGGGAACACCGGGAACTCCTGGATGGCCTTGGCCGCGGCCTGCGCGAGCTGCTGCTGCGCCTGGCACAGGGTCCGGATGAATGGCTTCGCGGCCTCCAGACCGGCGGCGACGACCTCCTCGGTCGGCGCCTGCGCACCACCGGCAACCAGCGCGACGGTCTTATCGGTGGCCTCGGCCTCGACCATCATGATCGCCACGTCGTCGCCGACGATGCGGCCCGCGACGACCATGTCGAACACGGCCCGCTCCAGCTGTTCGTGGGTCGGGAAGGCCACCCACTGGCCGTCGGTCAGCGCCATCCGGGTGCTGCCGATCGGGCCGGAGAACGGCAGACCGGACAGCTGGGTGGACGCCGACGCGGCGTTGATCGCCAGCACGTCGTAGAGGTCGCCCGGCGCCAGGCTCATCACCGTGACGACGACCTGGACCTCGTTGCGCAGGCCGTCCACGAAGGACGGGCGCAGCGGCCGGTCGATCAGCCGGCAGGTCAGGATCGCGTCGGTGGACGGGCGGCCCTCGCGGCGGAAGAACGAGCCGGGGATGCGGCCCGCGGCGTACATCCGCTCTTCGACGTCGACGGTCAGCGGGAAGAAGTCGAAGTGCTCCTTCGGCTGCTTGGACGCCGTGGTGGCGGACAGCAGCATGGTGTCGTCGTCGAGGTAGGCGACGACACTGCCGGCGGCCTGTTTGGCCAGTCGGCCTGTCTCGAACCGGACGGTCCGGGTGCCGAACGCGCCGTTGTCCAGCACCGCGGTCGCCTCGTACACGCCCTCATCGATCTGGGGTTCAGTCAAGGTTGACTCCTCGGGTTCACGAGGCCCACGGCAGGAGCATCCGGATCGTGGTCCGACGAGGCCGGCCATCGATCGAAGCCCCCGGGAACGTCTGTTGCGACGACTTGCCCGGCAGCCACTACCGAGGACCGGCGGACGCCTGTCCGGTGCGTGCCACCGTGAGCGCTCTTCAGTTGCGACGGCGCCGGGCGCCGTCCGTCTTTCATGCACCGGGGGGAGCGGCCCGTTGGCCGCTCCCCCCGGTTTTCGTCAACGACGCAGACCGAGTCGCTGGATCAGCGAACGGTAGCGTTCGATGTCCACCTTGGTCAGGTAGTTGAGCAGCCGGCGGCGGCGGCCGACCATCAGCAGCAGGCCACGACGCGAGTGGTGGTCGTGCTTGTGCTGCTTGAGGTGCTCGGTCAGCCCGGTGATCCGCTTGGTCAGCAGGGCCACCTGGGCCTCCGGCGAACCGGTGTCGCCGTCCTTCAGGCCGTACTCGGCCAGGATCTGCTTCTTGTCTTCAGTGGACAACGCCACGAGTTGACTCTCCTTCGATGTCCCGTGTCAGCTGCACCAGACCAGCCGGTCGGGTAGCGGGTCGATGCAAAGTCGACCGGATTCGGCCACCACGGACTGCAGCCGTTCCACAGGCCAGGATAACAGGGAGGACTGCTACTACCGGGTTCGCCCGCGCTTAGCCCGGCGTCTCGCGCGTCACCGCGACGCGGTGCACCGTCCGGTACTCGTGACCGCCTTCCCGCAGGTCACTGCGCACCACGGCCAGCTCGCGCGACTGCCACCAGGGGCCCGCGTAGCCGGCGAACAGCCCGGGCAGCAGCTCCCGATCGGCGCGCCCGGCGGCCCATCGAGCGATGGTGAGGTGCGCTGTGTAACCGCGCGGATCGCCCCCGGCCGCGCGCACCAGCGCGCACAGCGCGGCGTCGTCGGAATCGGTGCCCGGCTCGACGCCGATCCACAGCACGCCGCGGAACGTTCCAGCACCGGCCAGCCGGAGCTGCGGCGGCGCCGGGTCGGCCTCCAGCAGGCGGGCGACGCGGTGGTCCAGTCTCTCGATCACATACTGCTGGTCGGCGTCGTCGCCGTGGAAGCGCAGCGTCAGGTGCCAGCGCTGCGAAGGCGTGAAGCGGAACTTGCGCAGTCCAGCGGTGGCCTCGGCCACTAGGTCCGGGCGGAACCTGTCGACTGCCGACGCCAGGTGCCGCACCGCCTCTTCCGACGGCCACAACGCGGTGAACAGACGCATGCTCCCCAGTGTCCGTGCGATTTCAATGGAAATCGACCCGCCGACTTCTATGAGCGTTTTCCAGCCGCTTCATGCGTTGCGGTGCGGGTAGCGGAACCTCAGCAGCGGTGCGAGCTGCGATGGTGGGCCATGCGCCTTCGGCGCATGCGACGAACTCGCGTCGTGAACTTCAGGCGTCGCGGCTGCGGATCGGCCAGGATGAGAAACCCCAATGGAAATCGCATCCAGGGAAGTGGTCAGTCTCCGTCGGCGGCGCGGCGGAGCAGCTGCGCCAGCGCCGGGTAGCGACCTTCGAGCAGCGACGCCGCCGCCTCCAGTTCGCCGGGCTTGGCCACCTCGCGCAGCACCGGCCAGGCGGCTTCCTCGCCGTTGGCTGCGTGCATGACCGGGAGGTTGTCGCGCCCCACCGACGGTTGCGACTGCCGGACGTCCTCCAGGGCCTGCTTGATCGCGTCCGACTCGCCCGCGGTGACCCCGGGGATGAGCACCTTGCGCTCCAGCATCACGAGCCGCGCCAGCACCGACGGGTTGCCGATCTTGGCGCGGCGCCCGCTCATCACCTGGCTGAGCATCGGCGCGCTGATCCCGAGGACCTCGGCGAGCTGGGCCTGCGAGATGCGGAACGCAACGACCAGGCGGCGCACCCGGTCCCCCAGCGGCTCGCCGTACCACTGCCGCTGCAGCTCCAGGTTCCGCTGGACGTTGCTGCTCTCCGTCACCTTCGCTCCCCCCGTGTCGGCGCCGGCCCGGCCGCGTACGGCTGCTGGTCCGGCTGTGGATACTGCCAGGTCACCGGCCCGGCGCGGACGGGAATCCGAAATATGTTCCGCTCGCGGTGCGCCAGGCAGCCGACGCGACTGCCCCGTTCGGGGGACCGGCCTGCCGGATCTCACCCGTTCGCCCCCAGGATGCGCCGGGTTTCGGCGACGTCCTGGTGCATCTGATCGATCAGCGCGTCGACCGTGTCGTAGCGCTCCATCGACCGCAGGCGCTGCACGAAGTCCAGGTCGACGTGCTCGCCGTAGAAGTCGGCGTCGACGTCCAGCACGTACGCCTCGACGGTGCGCTCGGTGCCGGAGAAGGTCGGATTGCTGCCAACCGACACCGCCGCCGGCAGGGTCTTCCCCTGCTCCTTCGAGCCGCGTCGGCGGTGCGTGAACCACGCCGCGTACACGCCGTCGGCCGGGATCGCCGCGTGCGGCGGGGTGGACAGGTTGGCGGTCGGGAAGCCGAGTTCCTTGCCCCCGCGCCCGGCGCCGCGCACCACGATGCCCTCCAGCCGGTGGTAGCGGCCCAGCGCGGAGGCGGCCGCGACGACGTCGCCGGCGTCGATGCAGGAGCGAATGTAGGTCGAGGAGAAGGTCACCGAAGTTCCGTCCGCGTCATCGGAGCGCTGCACCGGCCCGGAGACCAGCGCATCGGATTCGACCTCAAAGCCGAACCGCTCGCCGAGCTTGGCCAGCAGCTCGATGTTGCCGGCCGCCTTGTGGCCGAAGGTGAAGTTCTCGCCGACCACGATCTCCGCCGCGTGCAGCCGCTCCACCAGCATCGCGTGCACGAATTCCTCGGCCGGGATGCGCGAGACCTCGCGGGTGAACGGCAGCACGCAGAAGACATCCACGCCGAGCTGTTCGACGAGTTCGGCGCGCCGCCGCAGGGTGGTCAGCTGCGCCGGGTGACTACCCGGGCGGACCACCTCGGAGGGGTGCGGGTCGAAGGTCATCAGCACGCAGGGCACGTTGCGGCGGCGGGCCTGCTGCACGGCGTGCGCGATCAACTGCTGGTGTCCGCGGTGCACCCCGTCGAAGACACCGATGGTGACCACGCACCGGCCCCAGCCACCGGGGATCTGCTCCAAACCACGCCATCGCTGCACGACCAGGAAGCCTACTGCGCCGCCACCCGGTCGCTGGAACGCCACCGCCCGTGCCGCAGATCACGCGGCACGGGCGGTCGACCGGGACGGGTTGCGCCGAGGCGCGGTGGGCGGGCTTTGCCTTCGAACGCCGGTGCGGCCGGTGCTGGGCGCCGTTGCCGCAGGTCAGGTGTCGTGAGTGCGAGATCCGGTTCTTACCGGTTTTCGCACTCACGACTTACTCGCCGAACTGCGTGACCTTGAGGTCCTGGTTCGCGCACACCCGCATGCTGTTGTCCGCGCCCGCGTTGACCGGCTGCTCCAGGGAGTCGTTGGCGCCGGGCAGGGTGACCGAGACCGCTCCCGGCATGTCGCACCCGCCGTCGTCACCCGACGTCGTCCAGCGGATAAGGAAGGACGCGCGCGCCTTCTCGCCGTAGCCGTCCAGCCGCATCTTCCCGGTTCCCGGCTCGGAGACCTTCTTGATGTTGATCCCCGGCAGGACCTTGCCGCCCTCAGAGCCGGCCATCAGCTGCACCTCGGGGTAGCCGTCGAGCACGCATGGGGTCATGTTGTTGCTGTTCTTGGTCAGCGTGAACTGCCCGTAGCTCTCGCCGCCGTCGTACACCTCGTGCGTGGTGAACTTCGCGTCGAAGTCCGACGACTCGCACGCCCGGTCTGTGGTGCTGCTGCCGCCCGAGTCGGTGCTGGCGGAGCCCGTGCTCGGACTGGAGCCGCTCTCCTGCTGACCGTCGCTCGCCTGGATCGGCCGGCTGCCGATCTGAGAGCCGCCGCCGGTGGTCTGCTGCTGCGCCGCCCCGCCTGCCGCACATCCGCTCAGCGCCAAACCCACCGCCAACGCGACGGTCGCCCCGACTACTCGCTTGCGCATGCTGCCCACAACGTCTGCCGTCACTGGTTCGGACTAGTGGGACGAGCAAGCTTCCCGCGAGTTCCAGAAACATGATCCAGATCACCGAAAGCGGTTGCGAATCAAGGGGATTCGTCCGGTTTCGATCAGTTCGCCGGAAGGATCACCAACACCGCCTTCGCGGTCCGGCCGCGGTCGCGGACCAGGGCGACCGCGCGACCGTCCGGATCGAACATCCCGTAGGTGCCCTCGACCCCGGCGGCAGGCACGACCTGGCCGTGGGAGAGGGCCCTGGCGACGGTGGAATCCACGTTGCGGCGCGGAAAAGCGGCCTCGACCGCCTGGTCCAGGCTCATCGACAACCCGGGCTCGGACTCCAACTGCTCCAGGGTGCGCGCCGTGACCAGCCCGAACGGACCGACCCGGGTGCGGCGGAGTTCGGCGAGGTGCCCGCCGACACCGAGCCCGGCGCCTAGGTCCCGCGCCAGCGCGCGCACGTAGGTGCCCGACGAGCATTCGACGAGCACGTCCAGGTCGGTCGTCCGCTCGGTGCGGTGCAGCGCCAGCACATCGAAGCGCGACACCGTGACCGGACGCGCGGCCAACTCCACGCTCTCGCCATTGCGCGCCAGTTCGTAGGCGCGCCGGCCGTTGATCTTCACCGCGCTGACCGCGCTGGGCACCTGCTGGATGTCGCCGGTGAGTTCCGCGATCCCGGCCCGGATCGCCTCCTCATCCACTGCGGACGCGTCCACTTCGGACACCACGTCGCCCTCCGCGTCGTCGGTGGTGGTGGCCGCGCCCAGCCGGATCGTGGCGAGGTAGGCCTTGGTGTCCAGGGCGAGGTGGCCGAGCAGCTTGGTGGCCCGCTCCAGGCCGAGAACCAGCACTCCGGTGGCCATCGGGTCCAGCGTCCCGGCGTGCCCGACGCGGCGAGTGCCCATGATGCGGCGGACCCGCGACACGACGTCGTGCGAGGTCATCCCCGCCGGTTTGTCGATCACCAGCAGGCCGGGCGGAACGGTGGGACGCGTTTTGCGGGAGCGTTCGGACACGAGGCACCATCTTCCCCGACCCGGAGCGGGGCGCGTCGCCAGGGTGGCGGCGCCGTGACGAGGAGGTTTCCCGGTGGCGTTCCGAACGGTCAGGCGCTTCGGCGACCCGGTGCTCCGCATGGCGGCCGAGCCGATCACGGTCTTCGACCAGCGGCTGCGCACGATCGTCGCAGACCTGCTGGACACCGTGGACGCGCCCGGGCACGCCGGGGTCGCCGCGCCGCAGATCGGCGTCGGGGTGCGGGCGTTCAGCTACCGCGTCGACGGTGAGATCGGGTACGTGCTCAACCCGGAGGTCGTGGAGCTCTCCGACGAGGTGCAGGACGACGTCGAGGCGTGCCTGTCGCTGCCCGGGCTCGGATTCGAGACCCGCCGCGCCCAGCATGCCGTCGTGCGCGGCGTCGAGGTGGACAACGAGCCGATCACGGTGTCGGGCGGCGGCCTGATGGCACGCTGCCTGCAACACGAGACCGACCACCTCGACGGCGTGGTCTACATCCAGCGCCTCGACCCGGAGCGCCGCCGAGAGGCCTACCACCAGGTCCGCGAGCAGGACTGGTTCTGGCAGTGACCACCCGGTGGCCGACGCGTTCCCGCTGGCCCCGGACCTGCGCTTACGCGGTGGCTGGTGCGGGTGTTGCGCCGACGACGGCCCAGCGGCCGGAGCGGGCCCGCAGCAGCAGCGTGATCAGGCGCAGGACCATGAACAGGCTCAGGCCGGTCCAGATCCCGGCCAGGCCCCAGCCGAACGCCAGCGACAGCCAGATCAGCGGCAGGTAGCCGATGGCCGCGCTCAACAACGTCGCGGTGCGCAGGTAGGCCGCGTCGCCGGCGCCGAGAAAGGCCCCGTCCAGCGCGAACACCACGCCCGCGACCGGCTGCAGGAACACGAAGAACCACCACGCGTGCGGGATCTCCGACAACACCGCGCCGTCGGTGGTGAACAACGTCGGCAGCACACCGGACAGCGCCGTGAACACCAACCCGAGCACGGCGCCGAACACCAAGCCGTACCAGGTGACCTGCCTGGCGATCCCCTTGGCGCGCGGCGCGGAACCGGCGCCGAGCGCCGCACCGACCAGCGACTGAGCCGCGATCGCCAGCGAGTCGAGCACGAGCGCCAAGAATGTCCACAGCTGCCACACCACCTGATGCGCGGCGGCGGTCTCCGCGCCGGTCCGCGCCGCGACCGACGTCGCCGACAGGAAGCACGCCTGGAACGCCAGCGTCCGCAGCACCAGGTCACGGCCGAGCCCGAGCTGGGCACGCATCTTCGCGGGATCCGGCCTCAGCGGCGCCCGCTCGACGACCAGCGCCCGCAGGAACAGCGCGGCGGCGATCGTCTGGCCGATCAGGTTCGCGACCGCCGAACCCTCCAGGCCCCAGCCGAAGGGGTAGACGAACAGCGGGCACAGCACCGCCGACACACCGTTGCCGACCAGCACGTAGCGCAGCGGACGTGCGGTGTCCTGCACGCCGCGCATCCAGCCGTTGCCCGCCATCGTGATCAGCACCATCGGCGCGCCGCAGAGCGCGATACGCATCCAGGTGCCGGCCGCGTCGGCCACCGGCCCGGGCCCGGCGAGCAGTTCGGCCACTGGGACCGCCACCAGCTGCGCGAGTAGCAGGAGCACCACGCCGACGCAGATCCCCAACCAAGTCGCCTGCACGCCTTCGGCGACGGCGTCCTTGCGGCGCCCGGCACCGTGCAGCCGCGCGGTGCGTGCCGTCGTGCCGTAGGTGAGGAACGTCAGCTGACTCGACACCAGCGTGAAAAGCGTGCCGCCGAGCGCCAGTCCGGCCAGCGGGACCGCGCCGAGGTGTCCGACGACGGCGGTGTCGACGAGCACGTAAAGCGGTTCGGCGGCGAGCACGCCCAGCGCCGGCACCGCGAGCGCCAGCAGTTTGCGCGGCGCTACGTGCTCCCCCAGATCGGACACGCTGCCTCCCGGTAAGCTGTGATCGACGGGTTCACCCCTGACACATCAGGGTACGGTAAGGACCGCACATGGACAACGCTGATTACGCTACGGTGGCGCTCAGACTCGCCAGCGCCGACCTGAGCACCCTGGACTCGGTGCGCGCCGCACTCCACGACGAGCCGTGGTGGGCCGACCGGCTGCACGAACCCGACCTGCCGGTACTGCGCGGCGTGGCCGACGGGCTGCGCCGGGCACTGGACGCGATGGTGTTCGACGACAGCGAGACCGTGCTCGCGGAGATCAACGCGCTGCTGTCGGCGCACCCGCCCCGGCCCAGGCTGTCCGGGCACGGAGGCCGCGACCGCACCCCGAACTGGCACGTCCACGTGGCCGGACCGGACGCACCAGCGGTCGACGAGGTCGCAGCGGCCGCCGCGTGGGGCTTGGCACAGGGTGTCGTCCAGCACGGCACGACGCGCTGGGGACGCTGCGGAGCCGAGGGCTGCGGCACCTACTTCCTGGACACCTCGACGAACCAGGCCAAGCGCTTCTGCAGCCCCCGCTGCGCGAACCGGATGCACGTCGCAGCCTTCCGAGCCCGCCGCCGAGCCTGACCTGGCGCCGATTCGGAGCCACCCACAGCCGTCACCATGTCGGGCCTCTACATGCCGAAGCCCCGCCGAAGACCCGTCCCGCCGAAGACCGCAATTTCCATTGAAATCGAAGCGGCGGGTTCAATGGAAATTGCTCCCGAACGGGGACGCGTCAGTCCAGAAGTGGGGCTCCGTCGAGGGCTTTGCGGAGCGCCGCGATGATGTCCTCGGCCGGGCCCTGCGCCGTGAAGCCGGACGCGAGCCGGTGCCCGCCACCGCCGCAGGCAGCAGCAGCGTTACCGACGTCGACGCGGCTGTCGGCGCGCAGAGACACCGACCAGTGCTGCGGCGCGGTCTCCTTGAGCACCGCCGCGACCTCTGCCTCGCTGGTCGTGCGAACCACGTCGATGACGCTGTCCACGTCCTCGCTGCGCAGGCCGTCGGATTGCGCCAGCCGGACCGTCGCGTGCACCAGCCCCAGTCCCTGCGCCGCGGCCGACTCCAGCTCGGCTTCGCCCAACACGCCGGAGAGCATGCTCAGCCAGCCGAACGGATGCGTGTCCAGCAGCGGCCGCGTCGTCGCTTCCGGGTCCACCCCTGCCTCCAACAGCCGCGCCGCCACCCGGTGCGTCCAGGCGCTGGCGTGCCGGAACGAACGGGTGTCGGTGACCAAGCCCGCGTAGAGGCACCGAGCGATAGGCAGATCGAGCTCCTCGCCGAGCTCGTCGAGCAACCGCAGCACGATCATCACCGTCGCCTCGGCGTGCTCGTCGACCACGTGCAGCGTGCCGTAGCGGGTGTTCGACACGTGGTGGTCGATCACGATGACGTCACCGCCGGCGGCGATCGTCGCAGGCACCCGATCGGCGAGCCGACCGAGCCGCTGCAGGCTCCCGGTGTCGCAGACGACCAGCAGCGGCGGCGCGGCAGGCACCTCGTCCGCGGGCACCACCAGCCCGTCGCCGTCCAGATCGCGCAGCGAGAACGGCGGCAGCTCGGGTTTCCCGAACGACACGCGGACCGTGCAGCCCCGCCGCCGCAGCACCCTCCCCAGCGCCAACGCGCTGCCGAGCGCGTCGGCGTCCGGGTTGATGTGCGCGAACAGGGTCACGTCCGAGGCTTCGGCCAGCTTGCGGGCGGCCTCGGCAACGGCTGGTGCGACCGGGTCGACGCCGGTCGAAAGACCGCCGCCGGAGCGGCCGGATTCGGATTGCCCGCGCACAGGTTCACCTCCACGACATCGGCGGCCTTGCTGACCACCTCTGTCCAACGCACCTGATGCTGCGCTGCGACTCAACCACTCTGTGGCCCACGACGCACATCGGCGTCGGAAAACGACTCCAGGTCTGCACCGTCGGTGTCGAACTCGTCATCGTCGGTGCTGGTGCGGTACGGGTCGGCGTCACCGGCGGGCATCGCGCCGGAAGCCAGTCGGGCCACCTCGTCGTCGGCCTCCTTGGCCTTGGCGAGCAGCTCCTCCATCCGCCGCGCGTTGTCCGGCACGGTGTCCGCGACGAAGGTCAGCGTCGGGGTGAACCGGACGCCGGTCTGCTGGCCCACCCGGGACCGCAACACCCCGGTCGCGCTGGCCAGCGCCGCGGCGGTCGAGGCGTAGTCGGCGTCGTCGCCGAACACGGTGTAGTACACAGTGGCGTCCCGCAGGTCGGGGGTGACCCGCGCGTCGGTGACCGTCACCATCGCCAGCCGCGGGTCCTTCACCTCGTGCTCCAGCCCGGATGCCACGATCTGCGCGATGCGCTTGGCGAGCCTGCGGGCGCGCGCCGTATCAGCCACAGCGCACCTCCTTCGGGGAAAGTTCAGTTCATTTGACAAGCGGTGCCAGCCGCTTGCGGTGTGGGACTCCGTTCGCACCGCCGCGGGGGCGACGGTAACTCCCGCAGGGGCCGCCACCCGCACCGCGACGCAAAACGACCGCGAAAAGCTCCTAGTCCTCCGGCCCCAGCATGCGCTGCCGGGCCGAAAGCAATTCGAGTTCGGGGCGTGCGGCGACCAGGCGCTCGCACGCGTCCAGCACATCACGCACGTGCGCGGCGTCGCCGGACACCGCCGCTACGCCGAACAGCGCGCGGCGGTGCAGGTCCTGGTTCCCGGCCTCGGCGACGGCAACCTCGAAGTGCCGCCGCAACTCGGCCACCACGGGCCGGACGACAGCGCGCTTCTGCTTCAGGGAGTGGACATCGCCGAGCAGGACGTCCAGTTCGAGCACACCAACATACATGGGTGTTCCTCACGCGGGAACGAACCGCTGCGCAGGGGGCCGCCGAAGTGACGACCCCCTGCGCAGTACCGGCTCAGTCGCGCGGCTTCTCGCGCATCTCGTAGGGCTCGATGACGTCCCCGACCTTGATGTCGTTGTACGACCCCAGGGTCAGACCGCATTCGAAGCCTTCGCGGACCTCGGTCGCGTCGTCCTTGAACCGCTTCAGCGAGTTGATGCTGAGGTTCTCGGCGACCACCACGCTGTCCCGCAGTAGGCGTGCCTTGGCGTTGCGCTTGATGATGCCCTCGGTGACCATGCAACCTGCGATGGAACCGACCCTGGAGGACTTGAAGACCTCGCGGACCTCGGCCCTGCCCAGTTCGACTTCCTCGAACTCGGGCTTGAGCATGCCCTTGAGGGCCTGCTCGATGTCCTCGATCGCGCGGTAGATCACCGAGTAGTACCGGATCTCCACGCCCTCACGGTTGGCGACCTCGGACGCCTTGCCCTCGGCCCGGACGTTGAAGCCCAGGACGATGGTGTTCTCCGCGGTGGCGAGGTTGATGTCCGACTCGTTGATGCCACCGACGCCGCGGTGGATCACCCGGAGCTCGACCTCTTCGCCGACCTCGATCTTCATCAGGGACTCTTCGAGCGCCTCGACGGTACCCGAGTTGTCACCCTTGATGATCAGGTTCAGCTGGTTGGTCTCCTTGAGCACCTTGTCCAGGTCCTCGAGGCTGACCCGCTTGCGCTTGGCCGCGTTCTGCGCCTCGCGGATGCGGGCCCCGCGGCGGTCGGCGATCTGCCGGGCCACCCGGTCCTCGTCGACTACCAGGAAGGTGTCGCCCGCACCCGGCACCGACGTGAAGCCGATGACCTGCACCGGCCGCGACGGCAGCGCCTCGACGACGTCCTCGTCGTTCTCGTTGATCATCCGGCGGACGCGACCGTAGGCATCGCCGGCCACCACCGAGTCGCCGACCCGCAGCGTGCCGCGTTGCACCAGCACCGTGGCCACCGGACCGCGGCCGCGGTCGAGATGGGCCTCGATCGCCACGCCCTGGGCGGGCATGTTCCGGTTGGCCCTCAGGTCCAGCGCCGCGTCCGCGGTGAGCAGGATCGCCTCAAGCAGGTTGTCGATGTTGGTGCCCTGCTTCGCCGAGATGTCGACGAACATGGTGTCGCCGCCGTACTCCTCGGCAACCAGGTTGTACTCGGTCAGTTGCTGACGGATCTTGGCCGGGTTCGCACCCTCGACGTCGATCTTGTTGACCGCGACCACGATCGGCACACCGGCCGCCTGGGCGTGGTTGATCGCCTCCACCGTCTGCGGCATGACGCCGTCGTCGGCGGCCACCACCAGAACGGCGATGTCGGTCGACTTGGCACCACGGGCACGCATGGCTGTGAACGCCTCGTGACCGGGGGTGTCGATGAACGTGATCGGCCGCTTGTTGCGTTCCAGCTCGGTGATGACCTGGTAGGCACCGATGTGCTGGGTGATGCCACCGGCCTCGCCGGCCTGCACGTTCGTCTTCCGGATGGTGTCCAGCAGTCGCGTCTTACCGTGGTCGACGTGACCCATGACGGTCACCACCGGCGGACGGGCCGCCAGCTCGTCCTCGGAGCTGCCCGGGTCGCCGTAGCTGATGTCGAACGACTCCAGCAGCTCCCGGTCCTCGTCCTCCGGACTGACCATCTCGATCTGGTAGTTCATCTCCTGGCCGAGGAGCTCCAGCACCTCGTCGGAGACGGACTGGGTCGCGGTGACCATCTCACCGAGGTGGAACATCGCCTGTACCAGCGAGGCCGGGTTGGCGTTGATCTTCTCGGCGAAGTCGGTCAGCGAAGCACCGCGACGCAGGCGAACAGTCTCGCCGGTGCCGCGCGGGAGGCGGACGCCGCCGACCGACGGCGCCTGCATGTTCTCCATGTACTCCTGGCGCTTCTGCCGCTTCGACTTACGACCGCGCTTGGCCGGACCGCCGGGGCGACCGAACGCACCGGCCGCACCGCCGCGACCACCGGGACCGCCCGGACGGCCACCGCCGCCGCCGGGACGACCGCGGAAGCCACCGCCGGCCGGGGCGCCGCTGGGCGCACCGCCGCCGCCACCGCCACCGCCGCGGAAGCCGCCGCCCCCACCGGGACGACCGCCGCCACCGCCGGGACGACCGCCGCCGCCGCCGCCCGGTCCACCACGACCGCCGCCACCGCCGCCGCCCGGTCCACCACGACCGCCGCCGGGACCGCCACCGCTGCGCTGCGGCCGGGGCGGCATCATGCCGGGGTTCGGACGGGGCGGCATCATGCCCGGGTTCGGGCGCGAGCCACCGTCACCGCGCGGCGCGTTGCCCGCGGCCGGTGCCGTGCCGGCACCCTGACCGCCGCCCTGGCGCTGGCCGCCGGGACCACCGTGCTGGCGGCCGGGGCCCTGCCCGCCGCCCTGACGGCCACCCGGGCCCGGCCGCGGCGGCCGCTGCTGCGGCGCTCCGCTGCCGACGCCGAACGGGTTGTTGCCGACGCGCGGCTGCCGCGGGCCTGGCTTCGGTGACTTCGGGCGCGGCGGGACCACGCCGGCGTCGCCGTCGCCGCTCGGCTTCGGGCTCGGCTTCGGGCTCGGCTTCGGGCCCGATGCAGGCCTGTTCTCGGTCTTGGGGCCCGATGCAGGCCTGTTCTCGGTCTTGGGGCCCGGCGCCGGTCGGGTCTCGGTCTTGGGGCCCGGCGCCGGTCGGGTCTCGGCCTTGGCGGCCGGGACCTGCTCGACCGGCTTGAACTCCGGCTCGGGCTTGGGGGTCGGCTTCGGGCCCGGCTTGGGGCCGGGCTTGGGACGCTCACCGGCCGGCCCCTCAGGGCGCGGACCGGGCTTGGGTCCAGGCTTCGGCGCCGCCGCTTCGGCGCGGGACGGCCTGGGCTCTGCCGGAGCGGGCTTGCCGCCGCCGCTGGCGTCGCTCTTCTTCGACGCCGACGGCTTGGCGAGCGCGTCACGGAGCCTGCGCGCCACCGGGGCTTCCACGGTGGACGACGCGGACTTCACGTACTCGCCCTGTTCGGCGAGCTTGTTCAGAACTTCCTTGCTGGTAACACCGAGCTCTTTGGCGAGCTCATGTACGCGGGCCTTGCCTGCCACTGCTCTCCTCATCTGGGTGAGGCCGGGCGGCAGTCCCGCTCGACCTCGTCCTATCGCCGATGCGCGTTCATGGCTTCAGCTTCACGGCTGATTCATGACGGGTCGACCTGCTTTCCTTCAGTTGCCTGGCGCGGGACGGATCCCGCGTCGGTCATGTCTCGAGCTGCCAGTGGCGGTTGCCCGGCACTCAGGTGAGCCTGCACGGCTGAGGTGTCCAGGGCTCCCGGCACACGCAGTGCACGCGGAAAAGCCCGGCGCCGCTCGGCCAGACGAAGGCACGCCGGATCAGGGTGCAGCCATGCTCCCCGGCCCGGTTGCCGACGTCGTGGATCGGGAACAGCGACGGGACCCGCCCGACCGACCTCAGCCACCACTCGCAGCAGCTCCGAGGACGACGTCCGGGCACGGCACCCCACGCAAGTACGCACCGGCCCACGGCTCTCGCCGCGTTCGCCGGAGACACATGTGCGGATTGTCGCTCCCCTCGCGTCGACCTCCTGTGATTCTAACCCGACGAGGTTACTCGGCCGAACCCACGGTCGGCAGACCTTCCACCGCGGGGTCGAGCCCGGACGCCTGCGCCGGGGGCTGGCCCGCCGCACTGGTGGGTTCACCGGGGTCGGCGTCGCTGCGGATGTCGATCCGCCAGCCGGTCAGCCGCGCCGCCAGCCTGGCGTTCTGGCCTTCCTTGCCGATCGCCAGCGAGAGCTGGAAGTCCGGCACGACCACCCGAGCGGTCTTGGTCCGCTCGTCGACGACCTCCACCGAGACTACCTTGGCCGGCGACAGCGCGTTGCCGACGAAGGTGGCCGGGTCGTCCGAGTAGTCGATGATGTCGATCTTCTCGCCACCCAGCTCGCTCATCACGTTGCGCACCCGGGAGCCCATCGGCCCGATGCAGGCGCCCTTGGCGTTGACGCCGCTGACCGTCGAGCGCACCGCGATCTTGGAGCGGTGCCCGCCCTCCCGCGCCACCGCGGGGATCTCCACGGTGCCGTCGGCGATCTCCGGCACCTCCAGCGCGAACAGCCGCCGCACCAGGTTCGGGTGGGTGCGCGACAGCGTGATCTGCGGTCCGCGCGCGCTCCGGGACACCCCGACGACGTAGCACTTGATCCGGGTGCCGTGCTCGTAGTTCTCGCCGGGCACCTGCTCAGCGGCGGGAATCACACCTTCGCTGTCCCCGACCTGCACGATGACCATGCCGCGGGAGTTGGCCCGGGCGTCGCGCTGGATGACGCCGCCGAGGATCTCACCTTCCTTGGCTGCGAACTCGCCGAAGGTCCGCTCGTGCTCGGCATCGCGCAGGCGCTGCAGGATGACCTGCCGCGCGGTGGTCGCCGCGATCCGCCCGAAGCCCTCCGGGGTGTCGTCCCATTCCTCCTCCACGCTGCCGTCGGCGGCCAGGGTGTGCGCGATGACCCGCACTACACCGGTCTTGCGGTCCACCTCCACCCGCGCGTGCGACTGGTGCCCCTCGGTGTGGCGGTATGCGGTGAGCAGTGCCGATTCGATCGCTTCCAGGACCGTCTCGAACGGGATGTCCTTGTCGCGTTCGATCGCACGCAGCGCCGCGATGTCGACGTTCACCTCGACTCCTCCGTGTCTTCCTGGTCGTCCCCCGCTTGGGAAACGCCGCCCGCAGCACGCTCCAGCTTGACCAAATCCTCCGCCGGTGGCTGCTGGAACTCCACCTCGACCACCGCGCGTTCGACATCACAGTAGGCCACCCGGCGCAGCTCGCCGCCGACCAGCACCGTGACGCCTTCATCATCGGCTTCCCCGACCCGCGCCACCAACTTCTCGCCGCCGGTGAACCTGATCTTGACCAGCCGGTAGCGCGCCCGCCGCCAGTGCCGCGCGCGGGTCAGCGGCCGGTCCACGCCCGGCGAGGTGACCTCCAGCGCGTAGGAGCCGGCCAGGACGTGCTCGTGCGCGTCCAGCACCTCCGACACCGCGCGGCTGACGACGGAGATCTCGTCGAGCCCGACCCCGTCGTCGGAGTCGATGACGACCTTGATCAGCCGGCGGCGGCCGGCCTGCTGCACGTCGAACTCCTCCAGGTCGAAGCCCGTTCGAGCCACGGCCTCGGCTACGACGGGCTCCAGCTGCGCGGTGATGGCACCGCGCGGCGGGCTGGACACGTTGGCACTCCCTAAATTTCGATCGGGGTCTGTACAGACCTGGCAACATCGCGGCACCGGGTCGCGGGGCCGGTCAGCCCGCGGTACCGACACGACCATGCTGCCCGTGCCGGCCGCGGTCGACCAGGGTATCGCGTCCACCCGCACCCGAGCGCGGCATGGGACCCCGACGATCGGCGGATCGAGCCGACGACCATGCGGATCCCCACCGGCGGTGCCGGGGCATTCGGCCGGGTGATCACCTGGCAGGATACGACGGCGTGGAATCCCCCTCGCGAGCCAGGTCGGTGCTGGGGCGGCGGAGCGTGCTGCGGCTGTTCGCGGCCGTGCCGGCAGCCGCCGCGTTGACCGCGGCGTGCAGCTCGGCACCCGACGAGCCCGACCCGCTGTTGGCACTGGCGGCGGCGGGGAAATCCGACGCCCAGCTCGCGAAGGCGATCGCGCAGTCGCATCCGGAACTGGCCGACGCCGCCAACGAGATCGCCACCGCGCGGAGCGCGCACGCCGACGCGATGCAGCGCGAGATCGACCGGCTCGCCCCGCGCGATCCGAAAGACCCGCCGTCGGTGCCCGAACCGGCGCCGAAGCAGGCGCCGGGATCGGCGAACGCGGCGGCGAAGACGCTGCGCGATGCGCTGACCGGGGCGCAGGACGCGGCGGCCAAGCTGGTACCGGGGCTGCCGCCCTACCGAGCCGGGCTGGCGGGGTCGGTCTCGGCGAGCTGCGCGAGCCTGCGGGAGGTGCTCGGATGACGGAGCTTTCGGAGGAAGCGGGCAACGCGCTGCGCAGCGCGTTGAGCGCGGAGCACGCGGCCGTGTGGGTGTACGGGCTGGCGAGCGCGTTCGCGGGCGAACCCCGCGTGCGCAGCGCGATCGACGACGCGATGAAGCAGCACCAGAGGCTGCGCGACACCGCGGAGCGGACGCTCCGCGACGCGGCGCAGACGCCGCCGGCGGCTCAGCCGGCGTACTCCGTCGGGGGGCCGGTGAGCGGCCAGGAGGCGGCGATCGGGCTGTTGGTCACGGCGGAGAACGACTGCGAGATCGGCTGGCGGTCGGTGTTGGAGAACACCGAGGACCCCGCGCTCCGCGGCATCGCGCTCGGTGGTCTCACCACATCAGCGGTCCGGGCCACCCGCTGGCGGCTCACCATCGGCAGGCAACCGGCCGCACAACCTTTCCCCGGCCAGCCCTGACCTCCCCTGCCGCCGACGCGGGTTCGCGGGTGGGCCCGTGCGCGGTTTTACGGACTCGCAGGAACTGATCAGCGGAAACGCGGCGCTGCCGGGAGCGAACCGGGGCGTGTGGGCCTGCCGGGGTGCCCGGGTGTCAGCGCGGGGTCTGCTCCTGGGGCCAGCCGAGCTTCAGGACTTCGCGGGTCACGTCGAGCAGGGCCGGGTCCTTCTTCGGCGTGTTCTTGTCGTAGTAGGCCGAGTCGCCGATCACCACGAGCCGGAACTGGCGGTCCGAGGCGTAGGCGTCGTCTTCCAGCGCGGGCATGCCCTTGGTGCCGTCCCGGCCGTCGTCGACCAGGTCCCGGATGTTGCCAGTGCCGTCCTTGGTGGTCAGGTCGTTCAGCTGCTGCGCGGTCGCCGCGTCCGGCATCAGGACGGTGACCAGCGAGGTCAGCACACGGGTGCCGTCGGGCAACGTGGTGCTGTAAAGCGCCCGCGTGAGGTGCGTGCACTCCTGCTTCTGGAAGAAACTCTTGATCTTGGCGGTGGAGACGTTCTGGCAGCCCTGGAACGCCTCTTCGCGGTGGATCGGCGTGAACTGGTAGCGCGGCAGGTCCGGCGGCGGCGCGGCCTCCTCGCCGCTGTCCGGCTTCAGCATCAGCCAGATCAGGCCGGACAGCACCGAGACCACCAACAACCCGAGCCCTCGCAGGAGCCAGCCCGCCGACGTGATGCGGCGCGGTTGCGCCACCGGGGCGGCCTGCCGACTCGTCGGCTGGTGCACCTGCGGTCGCGGCGCATCAGGGCGTGGCGCATCGGGGTGGGGCGGTTCGGGGTGGGGCGGCAGATCCTGGCGGGGCGGCGCGGCGAACGCAGGCCGGGTGGCCTCTTCCGGTGACACCGCCGACGCGCGATCAGGCCTGATCAGCGAATTGTCGCGGCGCAGCGGCGTGGTTTCACGCTGCGTGTTGTCTTGTGCTCCCGTCATCTCTTCGGGCACACCTCGTCGGTCCGGCACGAGCACCAACGGTAGCGGGCGCGGATTACAAGATGGACACCCCTGATGTTCATCGCAACGCGAGCACCGCGCGCTCGACGTCGGCACCGGTGTTGTAGAGGTGGAACGACAGCCTGGCCCGGCCCGCCCGCGCCGCGCAGGCGACCCCGGCCGCGGTCAGCTTCGACACCGCGTCGGGCACCTGCACCGAGACGATCGCCGAGCCCGCGGCGGGCAGGTCCAGGGCCGTCCGGAACTCGTCGGCCAGCCCGGCGCAGTGCTTGGCGACGGCGGTCATGTCGAGCCCAGCCAGCCAGTCCATCGCCGCAGCCGCCCCGACCTGCGCCAACCACGTGGGCGAGAGGTCGAGCGCGCGGGCGCCGTCCGCCAGCCGCAGGGGCAGGCCGTAGGTGGAGCTCCACGGGTCCTGGCCCGCGTACCAGTTCGCACTGCTCGGCCGGATCTCTGGCGCATCCGGGTGGACCGCCAGCCAGGCGGCGCCGCGCGGCGACAGCAGCCACTTGTAGGCCGCGCCCACGACCCAGTCCGCCCAATCGAGCTGCAACGGCAGCCAACCGAGTGCTTGCGTGACGTCGAGCAGCACCCGCGTCGAGTTCGCCGCGGCGACCTGCCGCAGGGCGTCGAGATCGGCGATCCGGCCGTCGCTGGACTGCACGACGCTGACCGCGACCACGTCGTGATCGGCGGCGTGCTCGGCGATCTCGGCCAGCTCGACCTCGGTCACCCGCACTCCCCTGTCCCGCTGCGCGGCGAAGGGGAAGACGACGCTGGTGAACTCGTTCGCGGCGACCAGCACGCGGGCCCCGGCCGGCAGGCTCGCGGCGACCAGGCCGACGAGTTGGGAGGCGGTGGATCCGATCGCCACCCGGTCCGCGGTGGTGCCGATCAGGCCGGCGAACGCGGCCCGCGCGGTGGCCACGGCCGGGTCGAAGTCCTTCGGTCCGTCGAGGCCGCTTCCCCAGCGCGCCACCGATTCGGCGACCGCGCGGGCCGCGTCGACGGGCGGGACGCCGATGCTCGCGGTGTTCAGGTAGCCGTCCGGGACGTCGAAGCTCGCACCGAATGCCTCTCGCATGCCCGCATCCTCGCACCGGCTGGGCCGATTCGGTACGGCTGCCTACGGTTGAACCCATGCACAGCGAGGAAATCGAGGTCCGGACCGGCTCCGTGGAGGTCGTCTACGACCTGGGCGCGGAGTGCGACCGGTTCCTGCGTTCGGCCGGGGCCCGCGACGGGCTGCTCAACGTCTGGGTGCCGCACGCGACCGCCGGGCTGGCGATCATGGCTGCCGTGGGCGCGTCATGGCGCCGGGCACACCTTGGCTTTCGACGACACGGTGGCGTGGCTGGCGGTGCGCTCCTCGAAATCGGCGGTATGCGAGCTGATGCGCATCGCCTGGCGCACCGTGGGTGCGATCGTGGCCCGGGTGTGGGCCGACGCCGAAACCCAGAGTGACCGGTTCGGTGGGTTGCGGCGGATCGGGATCGATGAGATCTCCTACAAGAAGCATCACCGCTATCTGACGGTGGTGGTGGACCACGACACCGGGCGGCTGGTGTGGGCCGCGCCGGGGCGCGATTCCGCGACGCTGAACCGGTTTTTCGACGCCCTCGGCGAGAGGCGCGCCGCGGAGATCACGCATGTGTCCGCCGATGCGGCCCAGTGGATCGCCGACACCGTCGCCCGCCGCGCCCCGAAGGCCATCCGCTGCGCCGACCCCTTCCACGTGGTCGCCTGGGCCACCGAAGCACTCGATGCCGAACGGCGACGGGCCTGGAACGACGCCCGCGCCCTGGCCCGCACCGAAGGCACACGCCGCCGGGGCCGCCCGGCCACCGACTCCCCGGCCCGTCCCGGGCACGAGAAAGCCAAGAAGCTCAAAGACTCCCGTTACGCGCTGTGGAAAAACCCCGAAGACCTCACCGAAAACCAGCAGGCGAAGCTGGCCTGGATCGCCACCACCGACCGCCGCCTGTACCGGGCCTACCTGCTCAAAGAAGGACTCCGGTACGTCTTCACCGCCAAAGGCGAGCAAGGCAAACAAGCCCTGGACCGCTGGACCTCCTGGGCACGGCGCTGCCAGATCCCCGTCTTCGCCGAGCTCGCCAAGAAGATCACCAAACACCGCGCCCCCATCGACGCCGCCCTCGAACACGGCCTCTCCCAAGGACTCATCGAATCCACCAACACCAAAATCCGCCTGCTCACCCGCATCGCCTTCGGATTCCGCAGCCCCCAAGCACTCATCGCTCTCGCCATGCTCGCCCTCGGCGGCCACCGACCCACCCTCCCCGGACGCGCCTAACCCACCCACAGAAGCAGCAGAAGAGCCCGAAATCTCGGAGGATGACCGGGAACTCGCCAATTGGAGCGAAGATCTTGTGCGGGGCGTTCCCAGGCGCGCAATCTTTGCATTCGTGACGACAACAACTGGCGGCACCCGCCGACTCGCCCGCGTGGTGTCCGCGGGCGTGGTCGGAACCACCGTCGAGTTCTACGACTTCTTCCTCTATGGGGCCGCCGCGGCCACCGTCTTCGGGCCGGTCTTCTTCCCGCACCGGGACGGGCTGCTCGCCGTACTGCTGGCGCTGGTCACCTATGCCGTCGGGTTCGCCGCCCGACCGCTGGGCGGGCTGGTGTTCGGCCACTTCGGCGACCGCGTCGGCCGCAAGCGGCTGCTGGTGGTCAGCCTCGTCCTGATGGGCTCCGCGTCGGTGCTGATCGGCCTGCTGCCGGGTTACGAACAGATCGGGATCGCCGCGCCGCTGTTGCTGACGTTGTTGCGGCTGGTGCAGGGCTTCGCACTCGGCGGCGAGTTCGGCGGCGCCGTGCTGCTGGTGGCCGAGCACGGTCCCCGCGACCGGCGCGGCTTCTGGACCGCTTGGCCGCAGACTGGTGGGCCGCTGGGCAACCTGCTCGCGACGGCGGCCCTGACCGCGGTGGCAGGCAGCACGACCGGTGCGCAGTACTCGGCGTGGGGCTGGCGGATCCCGTTCCTCGCGTCGATCCTGCTGGTCGTAATCGGTTTGTGGGTGCGGCTGCGGGTCGCCGAGTCACCGCTGTTCCGCGCCGTCGCCGAGGAACGCCGAGAGGCGCGAGCGCCCGTGTTCCAGGCGCTGCGCCAGTACCCGCGGGAGGTGTTCGCGGTTTTCGCGGCGCGTGTGGGGGAGAACGCGGCGTTCTACGTGTTCACGATCTTCCTGCTGGTCTACGCGGGCAGCATCGGCCTTCCCACGGCGCTCACGACCACTGCCGTCACAGTCGGCTCCCTCGTGCAGGCGTTGGCGATGCTCGGCGGCGGGGCGTTGTCCGACCGGCTCGGCCGCCGCCCGGTGGCGGTCACCGCCGCCATCGGATGTGCACTGTGGACGATCATCTTCTTCCCGATGGTCGCGAGCCACGACCCGGCGCTGGTGTTCCTGGCGGTGGCGGTCGGCCTGCTGCTGCACGGCGCGATGACCGGGGCGCAATCCGCCTTCTACGCCGAGCTTTTCGGCACTTCAGTGCGCTATTCAGGTGTTTCGGTGGGGTATCAGGCCGCCACGGTGCTCGCCGGTGCCGCCGCGCCGCTGGCGGGTGCGGCACTGCTGCGGGCGACGCATTCGGCGATGCCGGTGGCGATCATGCTGGTCTGCTGCCTCGCGCTGACGGTGGTGGGCATGTCGATCGTCACGGAAACGGCCCGCAGCCACCTCGCGTCCTGACACCTGGGATGGCCCGCTCCGGGCGTTCGGCTGGCAGGATGGTGCGGTGACCCGACTCGTGCTGTGGGACATCGACCTGACGCTGATCGACGCCCGGGGCTTCGGCTCCCGCTGGTACCGCCGCGCGCTCGCGGACGTGACAGGCAAGTCGCTGCACCGCATGCCGGACACCGCCGGCCGCACTGAGTTGGCGATCACCACCGACGTGCTGGAGATCCACGGCAGCACCCCCGACGAACCCACGATCGCGGCCATGTTCGCGGCGCTGACCAGCGCGGTCGCCGAGACGCGCGACGAGCTGTCGCATCGCGGCAGCGCGCTGCCGGGAGCCGCGCGGGCGCTGACGGCGCTGGCCGCCGAGCCGAGGTTCACCCAGACACTGGTCACCGGGAACCTCGCGGAAGTCGCCTTCCACAAGCTCGAGTCGTTCGACCTGCACCACCACATCGACTTCGAGATCGGCGGTTTCGGCGCCGCCTCGGTGCACCGCCACGACCTGATCGCCGACTCCGTCGCCAAGACCGAAGACCGCCGCGGCAAGCCGATCTACCCCGACTCCGTCGTGGTCGTCGGCGACACGCCGCACGACGTCGCGGGCGCGCTTCGCTTCGGCGCCTTCGCGGTCGGCGTGGCCACCGGTTCCAGCAGCGAGGACGACCTCCGCGCGGCCGGTGCCCACGCCGTGCTGCCCACCCTCGCCGACACCGACGCGGTGCTCGCCGCGCTGTCGTGAGCTCACCCCGACGCCGCACCTGGCAGCATCCCGGCGGCGGCGACGATCTCGACACAGCAGTAGAACGAGACCGGGTAGAACCGGGTGGGCCGGTCGACGGCCCCGGACACCACCCTCCCGAGTGCGCCGAACGGCTGGCCGCCGCCGTCCACCTTTCGACCTCGCACTTCCTGCGGCTGTTCGAGCGGGACATGGGTACGACCTTGCGCCGCTACCGGCTGTGGTGGAGATCCGCGCATCGCCGCACCGACCCCACCGAAAGTTCGGGGCCCGTGAGCGTTTGTCGGTGCTATAGCACCGACAAACGCTCACGGGCCCGAGCAGTCCAGATCGTCAGCCGCGGATGACTCCGATGAGGTGCGGCACGGCGTTGTCGGCCTCGACCTCCGCGCGCTCGCCCGAACGCCGGTCGCGGACCTCGACGACTCCCTTGGTCAAGCCCTTGCCGACCACCAGGACCGTCGGCACCCCGAGGAGCTCGGAGTCGGCGAACTTCACGCCCGGCGACACCGTCCGGTCGTCCAGGATCACCTGCACGCCGGCCGCGTCGAGCTCGGCCGCGATGGCCTCGCCGCGCTCCCGGATGCTCTCGTCCTTGCCCGCGATCACCACGTGCACATCGGCGGGCGCCACCTCGCGCGGCCACACCAGGCCTTGCTCGTCGTGGCTCTGCTCGGCGATCGCGGCGACCAACCGCGAAACCCCGACGCCGTAGGAGCCCATGGTGATCCGCTTCGGCTTGCCGTCCTGGCCGAGCGCGTCCAGCGAGAACGCGTCGGCGTACTTGCGACCGAGCTGGAAGATGTGGCCGATCTCGATACCGCGCGCGGCGACCAGGGTGCCCTGGCCATCCGGCGACGGGTCGCCCTCGCGGACCTCGGCGGCCTCGATGGTGCCGTCCGGGGTGAAGTCCCGGCCGCACAGCAGGTCCACCACGTGGTGGTCGGTCTTGTCGGCGCCGGTGACCCAAGCCGTCCCGGTCACCACGCGCGGGTCGACCAGGTAGCGAACCCCGTTGTCCTGCAGCGCCTTCGGGCCGATGTAGCCCTTGATCAGGAACGGGTTGGCGGCGAAATCGGCCTCCTCAAGCAGCGCCACCTCGGCGGGCTCCAGCGACGCCTCCAGCCGCTTCATGTCGACCTCGCGGTCCCCGGGCACGCCCACGGCCAGCAGCTCCCAGTCCTGCGAGCCCGGCTGCCGGGTCTTGACCAGCACGTTCTTCAGCGTGTCGGCCGCGGTGAACTTGCGGTCGGTGTTGGCGTTGAGGAAGTCGACCAAGGTCTCGATGGTCGGCGTGTTCGGGGTGTGGTGGACCTCGGCGGCCGCCTTGCCCTCGATCGGCTCGGCGGGCGGCGCGGGGGTGACCACGGCCTCGACGTTGGCGGCGAAGCCCGACCCGGTGCTGCGGACGAAGGTGTCCTCACCGGTCTCGCTCTCGGCGAGGAACTCCTCGGACGCCGAGCCGCCCATCGCGCCGGAGGTGGCCGCGACGATCACGTAGCGCAGCCCGACCCGGTCGAAAATCCGGATGTAGGCGTCGCGGTGCAGCTGGTAGGAGTTGGCCAGCCCCTCGTCGTCCACGTCGAAGGAGTAGGAGTCCTTCATGACGAACTCGCGGCCGCGCAGGATGCCGGCGCGGGGCCGCTCCTCGTCCCGGTACTTGGTCTGGATCTGGTACAGCATGACCGGGTAGTCCTTGTAGGAACTGTATTCGCCCTTGACCGTGAGCGCGAACAGCTCCTCGTGCGTCGGGCCGAGGAGGTAGTCGCCGCCCTTGCGGTCCTTCAACCGGAACAGGTTCGGGCCGTACTCGGTCCAGCGGTTGGTGGCCTCGTAGGGCTCCCTCGGCAGCAGCGCGGGGAAGTGGATCTCCTGCGCACCGATCGCGTTCATTTCCTCGCGCACGATCTCCTCGATCTTGCGCAGCACCCGCAGGCCCAGCGGCAGCCACGAGTAGATGCCCGGCGCGATCCGGCGGACGTAGCCGGCGCGGACGAGCAGCTTGTGGCTCGGCACCTCGGCGTCGGCCGGATCCTCGCGCAGGGTACGCAGGAACAACGTCGACATCCTCGTGATCACGGCTACTAGCTCCTCATCCGGCCTGATTCGTCAACGGCAGGGTAGCGACCCACCCCGGGGTCACCACCAGCGGATTACCCACGTCACCCGGCGGGTGTCGGGGTCGGCGCATATCTTCCGCGCCATGGCATTGAGTATCGGCATGGTGACGATCGACTGCGCATCACCCCGGGAGCTGGCCGAGTTCTGGACGCAGGCCTTGGACACCTCGGTAGTCTTCGACGACGAGAAGTTCGTGATGCTCGCCGCGAACAAGGAGGGCGGTGTGGCGCTCGCGCTGCAGCGGGTGCCCGAGCCGCGCGCCGGGAAGAACCGGGTGCACGTGGACCTGGACACCACCGACCGGCGGGCCGAGGTGCGCCGCCTCGTCGAGCTGGGGGCGACGGAAATGGGTGAGCACGACGGGCCCGACGGCCTGCAGTGGACCGTGCTCGCGGACCCGGAGGGCAACGAATTCTGCGTCGCGAGCGGGCACTGATCCGGTTGGCCCATTGTCGAGCCGCCGCGCTTGCGGTTACCTCGAGGTAGGTCCCTTTTGCGAGGGGGTCCGAGCCCGTTCAACAGGCCCGCACCGCCAACAGCCGGTGGGCGGAACTCGGCCTCCGCACGCGACTGCTCGCGCAGGGCGCGCTGACCTGGTTCTTGGCCAAGCGCGGCGACCCGATGGCGCGCATGCTGCACTCCCCGTGGCGAGACGACCCGTACCGGCTGTGCCGGAAGATACGCGAGCAGGGACCGCTGGTGCGCAGTCGGCTCGGCGTGCTCGTCGCGACGACCTACCAGCTGTGCGACGAGGCGCTCCGGGACCGGCGGTTCGGCGTACGCACCAGCGACGGCTCCTACGGGGACCCGACCGCGGCCGCCGTCGACCTGCAACTTTCGCTGCTGGAACTCGATCCGCCGGACCATTCCCGGTTGCGGAAGCTCGCCGCGCCGCCTGGAGACCTACCGCGACGCATCGAGCCGGGCGACCGGGCGCGGCGAGTTCGACGTGGTCCGGGATTTCGCCAGCCCGTTGCCGATCCGGGTGATCTGCGAGCTGCTCGGGCTTCCGGACCTGGACGCGGAGCGGCTGGCGCACCAGCGGATCCGCCGCCCGCCCTCGATAATCCACGGCCGTCGCCGCCCTACCAGCAACCACCAACCGAACCTTCTCCCCCACCTGACCCCTGACCCACACGCATCACACACCCCACACCACCGGTTCCACCCTCACCTCCCAGACTCGGGTTCCCGCAATTTCAATGGAAATCGAACCCCCAATTTCCAATTGAAATTGCGGAAGTTATCCACAGGGGACCCGATCTATCCACAGATTTTCGACGAGGTGTATCTGATCAGGGGTCTCGCGCCTCTACATCTACATGACATCCCAATCGATCCCACCCGAAATCGGCGACAACCCCCACAACCTCTTCCTCCGCTCCGAGGCCATCGCCGCGGGCATCACCGACTGGCAGTTGCGGAGCAGTGCGTTCCGCAAGGTGCTGCACGGTGTTCACACCACCAGCGACACCCGGCTGACGCACGAGCTCAAATGTGCCGCAGCGGCCATGACCTTGCCGAGCGGCTCGGTGATCACCGGCCGATCCGCCGCGACGCTGCGTGGCGTTCCGCTCGCGCACTTCAGGACTCCGGTCGAAGTGATCGTGCCGCGCAAGGACGGGATGCTTCGTAGGCAAGGTCTGCGCTGCACCGCCGCCCGAGCGTTCGACTTCGAGCATTCGTCGTGGCGCGGGATCGGGGTGGCGGGATTCCCGCGCATTTCGTTCGACGTGCTGAAGCAGCGCTCAATTTCCCAAGCCGTCGCGTACTGCGACGCGCCGCTGCACTCGGGATGCATCACGATCGAGGAGATCGCGGGTTTCCTGGTCGGCAGGAAGGATCATGGGATCGTCCGGGCGCGCATGCGGCTCGAACTTCTCGACGGCCGCGCGGAGTCCGTGCCGGAGTCGATCCTTCGTGTCGAACTTGTGCTACGCGGCCTGCGCCCGGTTCCGCAGTTGGAGGTATTCGACGGTGACGGGTTCGTCGCGCGGGTAGACCTCGGCTTCGAAGCCGCCCGGGTCGCGGTCGAGTACGACGGGGGATGGCATGCGGACCCAGCGCAGATCAAGCGCGACGAGATCCGGCGGAACCGTCTCAGGTGTCTCGGATGGGTCGTCATCGTCGTGACGAACGACCAGCTCCGCGAGGGGTTCGACCAGGTCGTTGCGAAGATTGAAGCCGCACTGAACCACCTGTACGCAAGTTCCATTGAAATCGAAGGTCCGATTTCAATGGAAATTGCGTGAACCTCGGGAGGGGCGCTGCGCACGGGGCTCGTTGGCGTTGGATTGGGGCCGCTTACCCTGGTGGGGTGTTGGTTCTGCTTCCTCCTTCGGAGACCAAGTCGGTCGGCGGGTCGGGCTCGCCGCTGGACCTGGACGCTCTGTCGCACCCGGAGTTGACTCCCACCAGGCGGAAGCTGATCGAGGCACTGTCCACTTTGGCCGACGACATGCCCGCCAGCCTGGAGGCGCTCGGGCTGTCGGAGCGGCAGGGCGACGAGGTCCGGCGCAACTCCGAGCTCTGGGATTCGCCCACCGCGCCGGCCTTGGAGCGCTACACCGGGGTGCTCTACGACGCCCTCGACGTGCGTTCGCTGTCGGCAGTGGAACGCAAGCAGGCCGATGCTCGGCTCGCCGTCGCCTCGGCGCTGTTCGGCATCGTGCACGGCACGGACTCGATTCCGGCCTACCGGCTCTCCGGCGGCAGTTCGCTGCCCGGCCTGGGCACGTTGCGCAGCGCGTGGCGGCCGGCACTGGAGCCGGTGCTGGCCGCGGCCGATGACCTCGTCGTCGACCTGAGGTCCGGCGCTTACGCCGCGTTGGCCAGGGTTCCCAGCGCCGTGGAGGTGCGCGTGCTGTCCGAGGACGCGACGGGCAAGCGCAAGGTGGTCAGCCACCACAACAAAGCGCACAAGGGGAAGCTGGCGCGGGCGCTCGCCCAGTCGCCGGACGAGCCCGCCGACGTCGAGGACGTCATCGACGTGGTCGACGACGCCGGCCTGCGCGTGGAGCGCGAAGGTACCCGCAAGCTATGCGTCGTCGTTCAAGCCTGAACGCCTGCCGCTGGACTCGGCTAGTTCCCGCGAAAATCCGGCCCGCGAAAAATCAGTTGCAGCCGCGGGCGCTGATCGTCGAGACTTGTCCGCGAGCTCGTACAGCACGAGGAGGGAGGTTCGCCGTGGTGACCGTTGCAACGGTTGTGCGCGCAGTTTTCGCACTCGATGACACCCGAACCCTTATCCCTCCGCCACCCGTGCGCTGAAGCAGCGGTGCCTGGCGGAGGTCCCGCCTGAGGAGCACCAGACTTGTCTTCCCACGACGCGTACGACCCGAACCTGTTCCGCACCACGAAGCCGACCAAGAACCGCAACAAGAAGCAGCCGAAAAGGCGCCGGTTCGACGACGAGCCGATGCGACGCGGCCGACTCACCGAGGAAGAACGCGAACGGCTCGCCGTGCTGCGCGACGAGCCCGAGCCACAACCGCTACCCGACGACGGCGACCGGTGGTCCACATGGGACACCGGGGAGCGTGGTCCGCGGCCGCACCCGTCCTGGCTGGTGACCGAGCTGGCCGCGGTCGACCACGAGCTGGGAGTCCTGAAGACCGGCAAGGAAGCCGAGGTGCACCTGCTGCGCAGGTCGGTGCCCGGCGGGCGCTCCTGCTTGCTCGCCGCGAAGCGGTACCGGGATATGGACCACCGGATGTTCCACCGCGACGCGCGGCTACCTGGAAGGCCGGCGGATGCGCAAGTCCCGCGAGATGCGGGCGATGCAGCAACGCAGCTCGTTCGGCCGCGGCATGATCGCGCAGCAGTGGGCGGTGGCGGAGTTCTCCGTGCTGTCGTCCCTGTGGGCGGCCGGTGCGCCGGTACCCTATCCCGTGCAGCGCGTCGGCACCGAGCTCCTGCTGGAATTCCTGGGCTCTCCCGACGGCACGGCGGCCACGCGGCTCGCGGCGCTGCGGCCGGACCCGGACGAGCTCGACGAGCTCTGGTTGCAACTCGTCGACGCGCTCGTGGTGTTGGCCGAACAGGGGTTCACCCATGGCGACCTGTCGGCTTACAACGTGCTGGTGCACGACGGTCGGCTGATGTTGATCGACCTGCCGCAGGCGGTCGACCTGGCGGCGAATCCGCTGGGGCTCACCTACCTTCGACGTGACGCGGACAACATCGCCGGCTGGTTCCGCGCCCGCGGCGCCGACGAGCACCGGACAGACCCGGAGGAACTCGCGGTTCTCCTTGCCAAAGCGAGAAATCTGATGTGATCGCGGTCTCAGGGCCGAGTCCGGCCACCGCGCACGCCAACCACCGGCGACCGTGCGCGATCGGCTAGACTCGGCGCTGAACCGGCCGGGAGAACCACCGGCCCATCCGCGAGTCGACGGACTCGAAATCCACCTATCGGCGCGAACGCGCCGGGCTCGTCCTTGAGATCGCACGCGGCCCCCCGCGAAGCCTCCCCGTGACGCGCCGTCTTCCGGGAGTTTCTTCGTGTCACCAAGTTCGTTCACCACGCCCGCGCGCTCGTCCCGCCGACCCCGCCGACGCCGCCCGCAGGCGCAGCAGCCAACGCCGAAGCGAAGCCTGTTCGACGAGGTCGGCGTCACAGCCGTCGACCCGGCGCCCTTCGACCAGCTCGGGCTGCCCAACCGCCTCGTGCGCGCCCTGGCGGACAACGGGATGGTCGAGGCGTTCCCGATCCAGGCTGCGACCATCCCGGACGCCTTGACCGGCCGCGACGTGCTCGGCCGGGGCCAGACCGGGTCCGGCAAGACACTCGCCTTCGGCCTGCCCCTGCTGGCGATGCAGCAGGGCAACGCCCGCCCGCTGCACCCGCGCGGGCTGGTGCTGGTGCCCACCCGCGAACTGGCCACGCAGGTCACGGACGCGCTCAAGCCGCTGGCGAAGTCGCTCGGGCTCTACGCCCGCGAGGTCGTTGGCGGCACGTCGTTCACCCGGCAGGTCGATACGCTGCGCCGGGGCGTGGACGTGCTCGTCGCGACGCCCGGCCGCCTGGCCGACCACGTGCGCCAAGGCACGTGCGTGCTGTCCGAAGTGGAGCGGACCGCGCTCGACGAGGCCGACCAGATGGCGGACATGGGCTTCCTGCCGCAGGTCCGGGAACTGCTCGACCTGGTCCCCGCCGACGGCCAGCGCCTGCTGTTCTCCGCGACGCTGGACGGCGACGTCGACAAGCTGGTCGAGCGCTACATGACCAACCCGGTGGTGCATTCGCTGGCGCCCCCGGCGGCGAGCGTGGACAGCATGGAGCACCACCAGTTCCTGGTGTCCGCAGCCGAGAAGCAGGCTGTGCTCGCCCGTATCGCGGCCCGCGAGGGTCGCACGATCATGTTCGTGCGTACCAAGCACCATGCTGACCGCCTGGCGAAAAAGCTGCGCGCGGTCGGAATCCGCGCCGGGGCACTGCACGGCGGCAAGGCCCAGAACGCGCGAACCCGCATCCTCGACGAGTTCAAGAGCGGCGAGACCGAAACCCTGGTGGCGACGAACGTCGCGGCGCGCGGCATCCACGTCGACGACGTCAGCCTCGTGGTGCACGTCGAACCCCCGACCGACCCCAAGGACTACCTGCACCGAGCGGGCCGCACGGCCCGAGCGGGCGCGACCGGCACTGTCGTCACCCTGGTCACCGACGACCAGAAGCAGGCCTTCCGAACCATGGCGAACCAAGCCGGCGTGACGGCCACGACCACCACGGTCAGCCCGGAAGACGCCGAACTGGCGCGCCTGACCGGTGCCCGCGAACCCATCGGCGTCGCCATCGCCACCCCGAAACGCGAAGCACCTCGCAACCGCGGTGCGCAGCAGCGCGAGCGCGGTGCGAAGCAAGGTGAAGCGTCGCGCGGGCGCGACGCGGGCAGAGCGCAGCGCTCGTCCCACGAGCCCGGCGAACGCCGGGGCGAGCCCCGCGGGCGCGGGCCGCGCCGTGCGGAGCGCGGCTTCGGCGGCCAGAGCCCCCGCGGCGGCGCCGACGGCGGACGCGCAGCGGCCGGAGGCCACAGCGAAGCCGGAGGCCGCGGCAGCGCCGGAGGCGGCCGCAACGCGCACGGCCCGTCGGGCCGGAGCGGGCGGGGAGGCCACGGCGCCCGCAACGACCGCGGCGGAATGCGACGCGACCGCACGTAGGCGCCGAGTCCGCAGCGAACCGCGCCGACCTCAAGACATCGGCAGCTTGGGCGCAATTCCACGAGGGATTGCGCCCAAGCTGCTTTAAAGTGCTCCTCCAGGAGTGGCGTCGTCACGTAGACCAGGATGAACGTCGATTGCCAGCGAAACCTCGATCTCCCGGGCGATCGCGGCATCGCGGCTATGGCTGGTGGCCGAAAGCCCGGTCAAGAGCTCAGTCGCAACGCGGGACCAGCCAGTTCTGCCTATGCGACTGTCCGTCCACTGAGGACCAGGGGATGTCAGTTCTGGGCCACCAGAACTGACACTTCAGCGGGCCGCACTCCCGTTTCCGCAGGCCAGGTGCCGTAAGCCTGTTGGTTGCCATAGCAGCCCAAGAGACTCACGGGGTGCACCTGCGCAGCTAACGTCCAGGCAGGAGTCGTCGTGCTCAGCTCACCGACGTCCCGCTCACCTGGTCACCACTACCCGCCTCCACCCGATCCGAGAGCTCCCTATTTCAGGGCTGCGACCGGGCCGATGACGACCACCGCCGGAGGCTTGATGTCGTTGGCTCGGACTTCTTCGGCGACCGCTGCGAGGGTGGTTCGCAGGGAGCGCTGGGTGCTGGTCGTGCCTTCCTGGACCACCGCCACCGGGGTGTCCGCCGGGCGGCCGTTCTTGATCAAGACCTCCGCGAAGGACTCGATGCGCTGCACCGCCATGAGCAGCACGAGGGTGCCGCGCAGCCGCGCCAGCGCCGTCCAGTCCACCAGGCAACGTTCGTCGTCGGGCGCGACGTGCCCCGAGACGACCACCACCTCGTGAGCCACTCCCCGATGCGTCACCGGCACGTCGGCGACCGCCGGGGCCGCGAAGGCGCTGGTCACACCGGGCACGACCGTGACCGGCACGCCGGCTTCGGCGCACGCCAGCAGTTCCTCGAAACCGCGACCGAAGACGTACGGGTCGCCGCCCTTCAGGCGCACCACGAACTTGCCCGCCCGCGCGTTGTCGATCAACGTGCGGTTGATGACCTCCTGGTTGGCGGCCCGGCCGTAGGGGATCTTGGAGGCGTCGACGACCTCGACGTGCTGACCCAACTCCTCCAGCAGCTCCCGCGGCGCGAGGTGATCGGTGATCACCAAGTCCGCCTTGGCCAGCAGGCGGCGCCCGCGCACCGTGATCAGGTCCGGCGCCCCCGGGCCGCCGCCGACCAGCGCCACGCCCGCCTCCGGCGGCTCGGCATGCTCGTCGGCGACTCCCGCCTGCAGCGCCTCCAGCAGCGCGTCGCGCACCGCCGCGCTCCGCCGCGGCTTGCCGCCGGCGAGCACTCCGAGCAGCAGCCCGTCGTGCTCCGCCACCGCGGGCGTCACCGCGCTCCCTTCGGTCGCGCGGTCCGACCGCACGCAGAACACGCGGCGCCGCTGCGCTTCCGCGCCGACCGCGGCGTTCACCGCGTCGTCGGACGCGGCTGCCACCGCGTACCAAGCTCCGTCGAGGTCGCCGTCGCGGTACCCGCGCCGGCTCCAGGTGATCTCCCCGGCGTCGGCCAGGGCCTCCACCGCCGGGGTCGCCTCCGGGGCGATCACCTCGACCGCTGCTCCGGCGCTGATCAGCCGGGGTAGTCGCCGCTGCGCGACGGTGCCCGCGCCGATCACGACGACTCGGCGCCCGGTGAGGTCGAGTCCGGCGAGGTAGTGCTTATCGGGTTGTGTGGCCATGTGCGTGTCCGTGTCCGTGACCGTGTCCGGTCGGATCGTCGGGGTGGTGGTGCGGTGTCTGCGGTGCGCCCAGTTTGTCCTCGAATCCCGGCAGCAGCACCCGGTAGGCGCAGGTGTCGCAGTTCATCCGGATGTCGCCGAGCAGGGCCTCGTGGTAGCGCTCCACGACGAGATCCACCAGGGCGTCGCAGTCTCCCAGGTATCCGGCGACGCGGACGTCGATGTCCGGCGCGGAGCTCGCGTACTCGCGTGCCTGGTCGACCACGCGCTGCGGAAGCACGCCGTCGAACAGGAAGTACGGGGCGACCACGATCCGCTTCGCCCCGAGCCTGCGAGCCCGTTCCAGCCCACCGGCGACGTCCGGTGGTGCCAGGGAGATGAACGCGGTTTCTACCGTGTCGAAGCCGCAGGTCTCCTGCAAGAGCCGTGAGACCTTGCACACTTCGGCGTTGGCGTCCGGGTCGGTGGAGCCTCGGCCGACGAGCACCACGGCGGTGTCGGGCCAGTCGGCGCGCGGCACCACGGCCTCGATCCGTTCGGCGAGCAGTTCCAGGAGGATCGGGTGCGGTCCGAGCGGCCGGCCGAACACGAACGACGTGCCGGGGTGGCGGCGGACTTCGCGTTCCAGCGCGGCCGGGATGTCGCCCTTGCCGTGCCCGGCGGCGACGAGCACGAGCGGCACGGCGGCCATCCGGCGGTGGCCGCGGGCGGTGAGCTCGCTCCAGGCTTCGGTGACCGCGGGGGCGGACAGCTCGATGAACCCGCCTGCGGTGTCGACGCCAGCGGCCGACATCCGGGTGCGCAGGCGGTCGAGGAAGGCGTGGAACTCCGTCACACCACCTTCGTCCACCGTGCCGTGGCCCACGACCAGCAGCGGTTCGGTCACCGGTTACCTCCAGGTTCTGCCCAGTAGAGGAGGGCGTTGATCGCGGCGGCGGCGATGGCCGCACCGCCGCGTTCGGTCAGGGTGGTCACGGCCGGTAGGCCGCTGCGCCGCAGCGCGGCCTTGGCGTCGACCGCGCCGACGAAGCCGACCGGGACGCCGACGACGAGCGCCGGGTTGAGCCGGCCGGTCTCGGCGAGGCGGATCAGCTCGAACAGCGCGGTCGGGGCGTTGCCGATGGCCCACACCGCGCCGTCGGGGTGTTCTTCGGCGGCCAGCCGGATGCCCGCCGCGGATCGGGTCAGGCCGGCGGTCGCGGCGAACTCGGCGACACCGGGGCGGTCCAGGCCGATTTCGGCCGGGCGCGCGGTGATCCCGGCCGCGACCATGCGCACGTCGGTGATCAGCGGCGCGCCGTCGAGCAGCGCCGCGCGCCCGGCCCGCAACGCGGTTTCACCGGCGACGACCTCGCCGGTCCAGCTCGGGTCGGCGGTGGTGTGCACGACGCGCTCGACGACCGCCCTGGCCAGCGGCGGGAAGTGGGCGAAATCGGCCCTGGACCGCATGATCCGGTAGGACTCGGTCTCGATCGGGTGCACGGTGCGGTCGGCTGGAGTGCCGCCGCTCTCCCCGGCTGGTGCGAAACCGCCGCTCATTCGACTTCCGGTTCCTTCCGAGATTTGAGGTGCCACCACAGCGCCGCCCCGCCCCAGACCGCCAGGAACAGCCCGAGCGTGATGTAGCCGAGCAGTTCGAACTGGTCGCTCACGGCCGCGATCCCGTCCAGGAACGACAACCCGTGCTCCGCCAGCAGTCCACAGAGGACAATGAAGGCGATCACGGCGGCCAGCACGACGGTCAGGGCCGTGGTGGTCACGTTCACCCACAGCCGCCGCAGGGGCCGCGCCAGCGACCAAGTGTAGGCGCGGGACATCAGCATCCCGTCCACGCTGTCCACTGTGCACATTCCGGCGGCGAACAGCAGCGGCAGGCTCAGCACCGCGATGCCGGACTGGTGTTCGGTCGGCGACACCATGGCCAGCACCGTGATCTCGGTGGCCGTCTGCATGCCGAGCCCGAACAACAGCCCGATGCCGAACAGGTGCCAGGAGCGCCCGACGCCGCGCATCCGCCCGCGCAGCAGCCGGGCGAGCAGGCCGCGCCGCCCCAGCACCAGCTCGACCTCGGTCTCGTCGACCGCGCCGCGGCGGGCGCGGCGCAGCAACCGCAGGGCGTCGCGCAGCACCAGCGCGTTGAGCACCGCCAACGTGCTCAGCACGGCGATCACGATCAGGTCCACGACGGTGGCGACCTGCACCCCGGCCTGCTCGGCCCACTGCTGCGCAGCGGGTCCGGCAATGAAGGCGATCGCGACGGCGAGGAACAGCACGACGCTGGCGTGCCCGAGTGCGAACCACATGCCGGTCGACACCGGTCGGCGGCCGCGCTGCATCAGCAGCCTCGTCGCGTCGTCGATCACCGCGACGTGATCCGCGTCGAACCCGTGGCGCAGGCCGAGCAGGTACGCCGTCGTCCCGGCGGCGGCCAGCCCGCCGACCGCGCTGAACGATTCCTGTTGCAACAGATAGGCGCTCCAGCCCGCTAGGTGGAGCACTCCGACGGCGGCCAGTACGACCGCTGCTTTCCGGCGCTCGGCGGCGCCCCAACCGGCCTGCGGCCGACTCGCTTCGGCATCCCAAGACATGGGATATCCGACCTCCTGGGTTTCCCGCCCGAGGGGCTCGGTGTCCGCGCGTCGCGGCGCGACGCGGGGCCGACGCGCAGTCTCCTGGCTCCCGGATCGACGTGGTTCCCCTGCCTTCCAGCTGCTGGCAGCCGTGGCAACGAGTGGGGCCCACTCCCCGGTCACAGTGGCGGGACCGTCCCGGATTCGCACCGGGTTCCTGCACTGTCGGCGGCCGTATCTTTCCTTGCCCACCACCCGAGGTCAAACCCCGTGAGGTCGATCACCGATCCGACCAGCGGCTACCCAAATGGGTGAATTCAACTCTTTCGCCGTTCCGGTCAGCCAGCGCATGCTTGGGCTACGGCGACCTTGAGAGCCCGGTTTTCCTGGGCGTATTTGATCAAAACGGGAGAGATCGAGTAGGCTGCCAGGCGTCGGGATGTTCCCGGCAACGGCCCGTTCAGGAGCCAAGGATCACACGTAGCAGCCAAGGCTGGTGCACCGTTCGTTCGGGGTTCCCTGGCAAAAGATCGGGACGTAGCCATCACCGCAGCTCGCGGAACGATGGCCGATCGGCTGAGACTGCCCAGCCTGGACTCCAGCCATGCACCAGTGGTACGGCGGAGAACGAAATGTCCTGCTCGAACAAGTAACAGCAACGAGTAGGAAGCAGGCGACCATGAACGAGACCCACACCATCACGTTGAACCTGCAGGTCGTGGAGGCGGGCGCGAAGACCACCGCCGACGTCGGTTTCACCACTCCGGGCGGTCAGGCGCTGCACGGCCACGGCACGGCGCGGCGCCACCCGGACGACCCGGAGGTACCGCAGATCGGCGACGAGATCGCGATCGCCCGCGCCCTGTTCGAGCTGGCGCACAAGCTACTGGACAACGCGGCGCAGGACATCGGCGACCGCCTGCACCGCCGCGTGCACCTGCCTGCCTGACGCACAGGTGAAGGGCACCTTCGGCGGTCCGAGGGTGCCCTTCACGTCGTGCGTAGCGCGATCACGAGTGCGCTTCGACCACTTCGCGAACCGTCTGCGCCGCCAGGTCCGCGACGTCGTCGGCGAGTCCGGGACGTGCCCGGACTCGCAGCGGCGCGGGCTCCAGCTGCGGGCGCGCACCACGAGCCCCTCCAGGCGCGGCTTCGCCGGAGGGCAGCAGCGTGACGCCGAGGCCGGATCGCGCGGCCGCGAGCACGCCGGCGAGATCAGCCGCCTCGCACACCAGGTCTGGCTGCCGGCCGATCTCGGTCACCGCGTCCACTGCGAGCCGCCGCATGATGCACGGCTCGTCGAAGACGACCACGGCCGTGCAGGCGCAGGACCGGTTGGCCGCCGAGCACCGCCAGCAGTTGTTGATCGCGCGCTGGCACGCCGCGCCGGACCCGCGATCGCTGCAGCTGCGCTGCTACCCGGCCTGGTGCTGGCCGTGCTTCCCGGCCCGCTGCACGCGAGCAGCGCCTTCACCGCCACGGGCGCCGCGATTTACGCGCTCCAAGCCGCGATCGCGGGCGGCTGGCCCGCCCCGACGCACGTGTTCGTGCTGATCGGCTACGCGCCGCTCGCGGGCAGGTCAGCCCACCGCCTCCTGGATCCGCTTCCAGGCCGCCAGCACGTGACGCCGCTCGGTCTGCGGCGAACCGACCGCGAGTCGCAGCAGCGTCCCGCCGCCCACCTTGGTGTGGGTCAGGTACAGCTCCCCCGACTCGTTCAGCGATTCCATCAGCCGGTAGACCCGATCGCCAGCGTCCTCTGTGGACAGTTCGGGGAACAGCGGCCGGAAGCAGACCAGGCCCAGCGGGTGCGGCTCCAGCAGCTCGAAGCGTGGGTCGTCGCGGACCCAGCCGGCGAACTCCTGGGCGAGGCCGACGGTGGTGCGGATGTGCTCGCGCAGCCCTTCCGCGCCGTACCAGCGCAGCACCGACCACAGCTTCAACGCCCGGAACCGGCGACCCAGCGGCACCTGCCAGTCCCGGTAGTCGATCACCTCACCGGACGCGGTCGCCGGGTTGCGCAGGTACTCGGGCAGGATCGACAGCGCGTCGATCATGGGCCGCCGGTCGGCCATCCACAGCAGGCTGCAGTCGAAGTTGGTCAACAGCCACTTGTGCGCGTTGGTGCAGTAGGAATCGGCGAACTCGGCGACGCCGTCGTTGATCCAGCGCAGCTCCGGGCACACCGCGGCAACACCCGCGTACGCCGCGTCCACGTGCAGCCAGACCCCGCGCGCCCGGCACACGTCGCCGACCTCGCGGACCGGATCGATCGCGGTCGTCGAGGTGGTGCCGATCGTCGCGCACACCAGTGTGGGCACCCCGCCGGCGGCGAGGTCCTCGGCGATCAGGGCGTCGAGGTGCTTCGGGTCCATGCCGAGCGAGTCCGGGTCGACGTCGACGATCCGGACGTTGTCCGCGCCGATGCCGACCATCCGCGCCGCGCGCTCCAGGGACGAATGGGTGTGCTCGGAGACGTAGAGCCTGTGGCGCCGGGTGATGCCCCGGCTCGCGACCTGCCCGTCGCTGACCCGCTGCAACGCCGCTAGGCAGGCGACCAGCGCAGCGCTGGAGGCGGAGTCCTGGATCACCCCGCCGCCGACGGCGTCGGTCCGGAAGTGCCCGGGAAGCCCCAGCAGCTCGGCCATCCAGTCCACGACCACGGTCTCCAGCTCGGTGCACGCGGGACTGGTCGCCCAGACCATGCCCTGCACGCCGAGCCCGCTGGAGAGCAGGTCACCGAGGATCGACGGGCCGGTGGCGTTGGCCGGGAAGTAGGCGAAGAAGTTCGGGTGCTGCCAGTGCGTCACGCCCGGCATCAGCACCGCGTCGAGGTCGCTCAGCACCCGCTCGAACGGCTCGCCCTGCTCGGGCGGATGCGCCGGGAGCTGCGACCGGACCTCACCGGGCCGCACCTGCGACCGAACCGGATGCTTCTCGACACCGGCGTAGTAGTCGGCGATCCAGTCGACGAACTGCCGACCGAACGCCCGGAACTCCTCCGGCGACATGTGGCCACTCATCACAGCCAGCTAAGCACGCCCCCGTACCCGAAGCCAGGGACGAAGAAGCTGCGGCTAGGAGGGCGGATCATCCGTCGTGGCTCAGTCTTCCTGCTCCGATTCGGACAACCGCTCGACACGCGCGTCGGTCGGGAGACCGTAGCGGCCCGCCGCCTCGGACACCCGCACCATTTCGTCCGGCCCTGCCGCACGGGCACGTCGAGCGCGCTCACGGTACGCCAACAGGTCGTCCAACCTAATCCGGCGATGGCGGCCCGGCTGTTCGAAAGAAATCTCGCCTGATTCGAGGAGCCGGACGAGCGTTGGCCTGGAGACCCCCAACATCTCCGCCGCCTCGCCGGTCGTCAGGACCGTGTGTCGCGGGGCAACTGTGATCGCCAAGCCACGGGACAGTGCGAACACCACGTCGTGCAACACGTCGTAGAGCTCGTCCGGCAGGTCGATCCGCGAGCCGTCGCGGGTGATCAACGCAGGAGCATTGCCTTGCTCATCCAGCGCCCGGAGCAATCCCAGCAGCTCATCGGCCCTGGCCGGCGGCAATACCGTGCGTTCGCCCGTCCCCCGCATGCACCCCACGCTACCAGCAAAACGAACAAAACGAACGCGATCAGCGGAGCAGGTCGATGGCATCGGCCGGGCAGATCTCGACGCATTCCCCGCAGGCCGTGCAGCGATCCGCCAGGACCACCGGGCGGCCCCGGGCCGGGCGGAGGGCGTGCTCCGGGCAGGTCAGGAGGCAGGCCCCGCACGCCGTGCAGGCCGTCGAGATCACCAGCGAGTCAGCGGGCATCCGCCGCCATCCACCGGTAGCCCCGGGGCGTCACCATCCGACCACCGACCACAGTGGACTGCGAGGAGCCGACGAGCACCGTGGTGAACATGTCCACCTCGGCCGGGTCGAATTCACCGATCGGGGCGCACCACACCCGCTGCCCGGCACGGCTGGCCTGGCGGACCGCGCCGACCGGCGTGGTCACCGGGCGGTGCTCCGCCAGGATCTCCAGGGCCCGGCCGAGCTGCCAGTGCCGCTGCTCCGAACGTGGGTTGTAGAAGCACACCACCAGGTCGCCCTCGGCCGCCGCCCGGACGCGGCGCTCGATGATCTCCCACGGCGTGTGCAGGTCGGACAGGCTGATCAGCGCGTGGTCGTGGCCCAGCGGCGCGCCCAGCAGCGCGGACGCGGCCAGCGCCGCCGTCACCCCTGGCACGCCGACGACCTCGATGTCGACGTCGGCCTTCTCCAGCGCCGGACTGGCCATCGCGTACACCCCGGCGTCACCGGAGCCGATCAGCGCCACCGCGCGCCCCGCCCGGGCCAGCTCCACCGCCTCGGCGGCGCGGGCCTCCTCGGCGCCGAGCCCGGTGGCGCGCACCTCGGTGCCGGGGCGCAGCAGGTGCCGCACCTGGTCGAGGTATTGGTCCAGACCGACGACCACTGAGGCGCGGCGCAGCTCGACGTCGGCGCGCGGGGCTCGCAGGTCGGGCGCGCCCGGGCCGATGCCGATGATTGCCAGTCGACCGCGCGGCTGGATGCGGGCGGCGGCGACGGTCACGTTGTCGCCCTTGATCTTCGGCACCACCAGCTCGACGGGCGCCCCGGCGCCCAGTCCGGCGGCCGCGTGCAGCGCGGATGCCTCCGCGACGGAGGGCGTGCCGACCTCGGCGCGCACCACCTCGCTCGGGTTGGGCACCTCGACACCGGCCAGCGCCGCCGCCGGATAGGTCAGCAGCGACAGCTCCTCGCCGCCGTCGGAGTGCCAGAAGCTCAGGTCCTGCACGGCTTCGAGGATGCCGTCCTCGTCGGCCTTCAGGTCGACGCTGGCCACCGCGCGGATCGCCCTCGGGTCCAGGCCGTGCTCGCGGTCCAGCCGGGCGACCGTCTCGGTCACCGCCGTCCGCGAGACGCCCCGCGCGGACCCGATACCGACGACCAGCGTGCGCGGGATGAGCCGCAGCGTCCGCTCCTCGTCCTGCGTCGGCCGCCGGTCGTCGATCACGACCGTCCACAGTGGCGCTTCGGCGTCGGTGGCGACGTTGGGCGGCAGGGCGGGAAGCGGGAAGCCGTGCGGGTTGACCAGGCGGACCGGCCAGCCGTCCAGGATCGCGACGCCGCAGGCCGCCAGGTCACCGTCCACGCTGGCGTCGAGCTGGTCGACGAGTTCGTCCAGCGGGGTGGTGCCGATGCTGTCGGTGGCGGTGGTGACCACCGGGGTGCAGCCGAGCACGTCGGCGACCTGCTCGGCGAGCGCGTTCGCGCCTCCGGCGTGGCCACCGGCCAGGGAGATGGCGAAGCGGCGCGCCTCGTCGACGCAGACCACACCGGGATCGGTGTGCTTGTCCCGCAGCAGCGGCGCGACCAGCCGCACCGCAGCTCCGCTGGCCAGGAAGAACACCGCCGCGTCCAGGTGGTCCCAGAGCCGGCGCACGGCGGGGCCGATCGGCCCGTCGGCGACGACCGCGTCCGGCCCCAGCCGTCCGGCCAGTTCGGCGGCCGCCCGCCGTCCCGCCGCGGTCACCGCGAACAGACCGATCACTGCTGCTCCCCTACCTGGTCGACTGCTTTCATCAACGAGCGCCTTCGCATGTTGCCACCCGCGTGGTCCCCGCCTGTGTGGGCAAGACCACGGTGACCGCAATTTCCATTGAAATCACGTCTCCGATTTCCATTGAAATTGCGGAGGTTGGCCCCACAGTCGTCGGCGTGTCGTGGCGCGACACGCCGACGGTCCGCAATTTCCATTGAAATCGAAGGTCCGATTTCCATTGAAATTGTGGCCCGACGGGAGACCAGGCTACCGGGAGGACATGTGGACATGAGGACATGAGGAGGACATGTGGTCAGCGTTGTTTCCGGTATCCGGAGATCAGCACGACCGGGTTGGCCGCTTCCAGGCGGGACGCGCCGTCGGGCAGTTCCGCCAGCCTTGCCGCCGACAGCTGCACGCCCTCCACCTCGTAGTCCGCCGCCCGCAGCGCGTCGCGGGTCGGCCCGACCCGGTCCAGCGCCGCCAGCGCAACCACGACGCGGGACGCTCCGGCGTGCGCGCACGCCGTGACGACCTCGGTGCCGCCGCCCCCCACGAAGATCGCGTCGGGCCGCGGCAGGTTGCGCAGCGCTTGCGGCGCCGCGCCCTCCTCGATCCGGACGTCCACGCCGTGGCTCGCCGCGTTGGTGACCAACCGCACTACCTGGGCCTCGTTGGACTCCACCGCGATCGTCGCCGCGCCCATCCGGGCGCACTCCACCGCCACCGAACCGGATCCGGCCCCGACGTCCCAGACCAGCGTCCCCGGCCGTGGCGCGAGCTTCGCCAGCGCCACGGCCCGCACCTCGGCCTTGGTGATCATGCCGTCGCGGTGCGAGAACTCGTCCTCGGACAGCGCCCAGCCGGTCGCCGGCGGCACCGGCTCGCCGCCGGCGATCCAGCCCCGGTGCGGCACGTCGTCCAGATCGGCCAGGGAGAGCACGATGTTCGGCTCGTACCAGGTGCGCTTGGCCGCCTCGGCCGGTTCGATGGTGACCACCGACTCGTTCGGCCCGCCAAGGTCCTCGGCGACGACCATGGTCCGGCGCCAACCGGCCAGCCCGGAGGCGATCTGGGCCGGGCCGGCCTTCGGCGCGGTCAGCACCGCCACCGCCGGTCGCGCGCGGCAGACGTTGATCGCCTGGCGGAGGTCGCGGCCGTGCGCGCTGACCACCACGACGTCGTCCCAGGAGCGACCGACGCGCGCCATCAGCTGCTGGACGCTGGAGGTCGAGGGCAGCACCGTGCACCGGATGCCGCGTTCGCGCAGCGCTCGGACCGCGCCGAAGAAGCCGGGATCACCCGAGGCCAGCACCACGCCGTGCTCGTCACCGGACAGCGACGACAAGGCGTTCAACGCCGGTTCCAGCGGCCCAAGTTCGAGCTTGCGCGCGTGTTCCGGCGCGTGCGCTTCGAGGTGCCGTCTGCCGCCCACCACGAGCCGTGCCGACTCCAGCGCTTCGGCACCGCCCTTCGGCAGATCCCCACCATCGACCCCGATCACCGTGACTGCCACGACACCCACCTTGCCTCGGTGGCCGCCACCACGTGTTCGCCCTGGAAGTCCACCATCGCGACCCGAACACGCAGCCGACGGCCGCATTCCTCGCTGAACCGCTCCAATACTGCTGCCACCTGCCCGCAGAGCCGGTGCGCACACGCCGAGAGCAGCCCGCTGTGCTGCCACACCTCGTACGCCCGGCGGGCTGTGGCGGCCTGCTCGATCTCGGCGACCTGCTCGGGGTCGCCACCGAACTCGCCGGTCAGCCGACCGAGCAACGCCGTGTCCACTTTGGACCTCGTGTAGTGCGTCATCACCACGCCGGAGGCAAGCTTGGTCAGCTTGCCGATCATGCCGACGAACACGACCTCGTCCAGCCCGTGCTCGACGGCGCGACGCAGCGCCGCACCGGTGAAGTCGCCGACCTCGATGAACGCCACCTCGGGCTCGTCGGGCAGCAGCCGCATCGCGGCCTTCTCGGTGCGACCGCCGGTGGACAGCACCGCAACCCGGCCGCCCTGTGCGGCGAGCACGGAAACCGCCTGTTCGACGCTGGACCGCCAGGACGCGGTGGAGAACGGCCGCACGATGCCGGTGGTGCCGAGGATCGAGATGCCACCGAAGATGCCCAACCGCCGGTTGGTGGTCTTGTAGGCCATCTTCTCACCACCGGGCACGGTGATCGTGACGTCCGCGCCGCGCTCGCCGAGCGCCTCGCGCACCGCGTCGGTGATCATCTCGCGGGGCACCGGGTTGATCGCCGGACCGCCGACCTCCAGGCCGAGGCCCGGCTTGGTCACGACGCCGACGCCTTCGCCGCCGTGCAGCACGATCTCGCCGTCATCGCGGGCGGTGACCGACGCGGTCATCCGAGCGCCGTGCGTGACGTCGGGGTCGTCGCCCGCGTCCTTGACGACCACTGCGGTCGCGGGCCCGATCGACCCCGAATCCACCTGGAAGCGCCGGTACCTGCCGTCCGGGAACGGGACGTCCACGGTGGCCGGGAGGTGCCCGGTGGCGAGCAGTTGGGCCGCCGCCCGGGCCGCCGCCGCGGAACACGCACCCGTGGTGAACCCGGTGCGCAGCGCCTTGGGCCGGACCTTCGCGGTGCGCGGCAGGTCCGGCTCCCGCAGCGGCGGCTGCGCCTCGTTACTCGCCCTGCTCATCCGGCTTCGCCGGGGACTTGCGCCGCGCGGCGGGCGTCTCCTTCGCCGCTGCCGTCGTGGTGGTCGCGGACTTCGTCCGCTTCGCCGCGGCCGGTTTCACCGCCGACTTCGTCGCCGCGCTCTTCGCCCCGGACTTCGTTCCGCCGCGCTTCGCGGGAACGGCCTTCGCCGTGGCCCGGGTAGCCGTCGTGCTGGCCGCCGAGGTCCGGCGCGGCTTCGGCTCCAGCGCATCGGAGCGAACGGACTGTTCACTCACCTCTACGGCGTCAACAGGCCGCTCGCTCCCAACCACATCAGCACACGCATCGGAGCGAACGGACTGTTCACTCACCTCTACGGCGTCAACAGGCCGCTCGCTCCCAACCACATCAGCACACGCATCGGAGCGAACGGACTGTTCACTCACCTCTACGGCGTCAACAGGCCGTTCGCTCCCAACCACATCAGCACACGCATCGGAGCGAACGGACTGTTCACTCACCTCTACGGCGTCAACAGGCCGTTCGCCCGCCGTCACGTCGTCGGTGAACAGCTGGGACTGCGCGGCGTCGACCCGACGGGCCGGGGCCGCGCGGTTCGCCGCGACCCGCGCCGCGCCGCGGGCGCTCTCCTGCCAGTCGCGCACCGCCCACCAGGCGACGTCGGAGTCGCGTACCCGCTCCCCCGAGCCTTCGGTGCGCGGGGCGGGCTTCGAGTCGCTCTCCGCGCGGCGGCGCGCAGCGGTGGGGCGCTCGGCCCGCAGCGCGCGGCGCGCGGCCGGGTCGGCTCGGCGGTAGGTGTGGAAGTGCCCCGCGTGGTAGAGGTGCGAACGGGTTCCCGAGCTGGCGAGGCCCTTGCCGACGATGAACAGCGTGTGCCGCCACAGCTTGTGCTGCTTGACGGTCTTCTCCAGGTCGGCGAGGTTCGTGCGCAGCAGCAGCTCGTCGGGCCAGGTGACCTTGTAGGCCACCAGCACCGGGGTGTCGTCGGGGTAGCCGCCGGCCCGCAGTTCCTCGACGAGCTGGCCGGTCCGCGCGGCGGAGAGGAACAGCGCCATCGTGGTGCCGTGCTTGGCGAACTCGCGCACCTTCTCGCCTTCGGGCATCGGCGTCTTGCCGCCCTCCAGGCGGGTCAGCACCAGCGACTGGGCGACTTCCGGCACGGTGAGCTCACGCCCGATGGCGGCCGCAGCGGCGGAGAACGCCGGAACGCCCGGCACGATCTCGACTTCCAGGTTCATCCGCGCGCACGCGTCGTGCTGCTCCTGGACCGCGCCCCACAGCGACGGGTCGCCGGAGTGCACCCGGGCGACGTTGAGCTTGTCGCGCTCGGCGCGGCGGTAGATCTCCAGCGCCTGCTCGTGGGTCAGCCGGGAGGAGTCGACCAGTTCCGCGTCGCTGCGCGCGTGCTCCTGGATGCATTCCGGTGCGACCAGGCTCGCGGCCCACACCACGATGTCGGCCTCGGCGATCCGCCGGGCACCGCGGACCGTGATCAGGTCGGCCGCGCCCGGTCCGGCACCGATGAACGAGATCCGGCCAGTCACCATTGTTCTCCTCTTCCGCCTCGGGGTGGAAGTACTACCACAGTGGACAGATAAGGCGCGTCGTCCACTTCGGACACATCGGACAGCGGCAGCACCCGCGCGTCCGGCGTGCCCAGGTGCTCGGCGTAGACCGCGCGCTCCAGGGCTCCGCTCTCGGCGATCGCGGCGCGCAGTTCGCCGAGCCGCCGGCCGCCTTTGTAGGCAACGACCGTACCGCGTGCCCGCAGCGCCTCCTGCAGCGCGGTCACGTCACGCATCACCGGTATCACGGTGAGTGATTCGGCACCTTCGGTCAGCGCCACGCCCGCTTGCGCGGCCGTGGCCTGCATCGCGGTGATCCCCGGCACAGCGGCCAGGTCGACCTCGGGTAACAGCTCTGCCACGGTGGCCGCGAGGTAGCTGAAGGTCGAATACACGGCGGGATCCCCGAGGGTGGCGAAGGCCACGGTGCCGCCCTGATCACGCAGCCGCTGCGCGACGACCGCGGCGGCCTCGTCCCAGTGCCTGCGCCGCCGGTCCTGCGGGCCGTCCACCGGATCGGCCAACGCGAAAACCAGCCGCTGCACCCGGTCGTCGTCGCCCAGGTGCGCGCGGACGATGGCTTCCGCCCGGCCCTGCTCGTCGGCGGCGAGCACCGGGACGAACACGGTGCCCGCCGCCCGGATCTCGCGCAGCGCGGCCAGGGTCAGCATTTCCGGATCGCCGGGGCCTACCCCGACACCGACCAGCCGCATCACGCGCACCTCGCCACGAACCGTTGGACCGCGCCAGGCTGCCCGGCCGGATGGGTGTGCAAGTAGGAGGCGTGCACGCCGCCCTGCACGAAGCCTTCCCGCTGGACACCGGTCGCGCCGCGCCAGATCCAGGCGGGTTGCGATCCGCTGCCGGGTTCCAGGACGGTGCGGTGGAATTCGTGCCCGCTCACTCGTGCTCCTTCGGCGAATAGGACTGAATCGACTGAATCGGCGGCGGCCACCGCGTCGCGGTAGCCGAGCACCAGCCGCGGCGACATTCGCGCCCGCGCGTCGAGCACCCCGCACAGCGGGTGGCCGTCCAGCTCCCTTGCCAGGTACAGCAGCCCGCCGCACTCGGCGTGGATCGGCGCGCCGGTGGCGGCGAACGCCGCGATTTCCTTACGCAGAGCGGTGTTCGCCGACAGCTCGGCGGCGTGCTGCTCGGGGAAACCGCCCGGCAGCACCACGCCCGCGGTGCGTTCCGGTAGCCGCTCGTCGTTGAGCGGGTCGAGGACGACGACCTCGGCACTGGCGGCTTCGAGCAGCTCGACGTGCTCGGCGTAGGCGAAGGTGAATGCCTGCCCCCCGGCGACCGCGACCACCGGCCTCGCCTGCGGTTTCACCTCGTCGCGCGGATCCCAGGCGGGCCCGGGCAGCTCGGGAGCCGAGCGCGCAAGCGCGCACACCGCGTCGAGATCCACCGACCGGGCAACGACGTCGGCCATCGCGTCGACCGCGCGGACCGCCTCCCCGCCGTGCTCGGCAGCCGTGACGAGACCGAGATGGCGCGACGGAACGGCGAGGTCCTCGGTGCGCGGGATCGCGCCGAGCACGGGGAGACCCGCGTTGTCGGCGGCGTCGCGGAGCACCTCCTCGTGCCGCGGCGAGCCGACCCTGTTGAGGATGACGCCCGCGACCCGGACCTCCGGGCGGTAGCTGCGGAAACCGTGCAGCAGCGCGGCGACGCTGTGGCTTTGCCCCTTCGCATCGACGACCAGCACGACCGGCGCGCTCAGCAGTTGAGCGACGTGCGCGGTGGAGCCGACCGCGATCCCGTCCCCGGGCCCGATGCGGCCGTCGAACAGCCCCATCACACCCTCCACGATGGACAACTCGGCCCCGGCGGCACCGTGCCGGAACAGCGGCGCGATGCGGTCCGCCCCGACCAGCACCGGATCGAGGTTGCGGGCCGGGCGGCCTGCGGCGAGCCGGTGGTACCCGGGGTCGATGTAATCCGGGCCGACCTTGAACGCCGCGACCGCAGTGCCCCGGCGCCGCAGCGCGCCCAGCAACCCGGTCGCCACCGTCGTCTTGCCCTGCCCCGACGCGGGAGCCGCCACGATCAACCGAGCAAGCGGAAGCGCACCGGTCACCACTCGATGCCCTTCTGGCCCTTCTGGCCGGCATCCATCGGGTGCTTGACCTTGGTGGTCTCCATGACGAGGTCGGCAGCGTCGATCAGCGCCTGCGGGGCATAGCGGCCGGTGATCACGACGTGCTGGTGCCCGGGTCGGTCGCGCAGGGTCTCGACGACCTCGGCGACGTCGACCCAGCCCCAGTGCAGCGGATAGGTGAACTCGTCCAGCACGTAGAGGCCGTGGTGCTGCTCGCCGATCCGGCGGGCGATCTCCCGCCAGCCCTCCAGCGCGGCTGCGGCGTGGTCGTCCTCGCTGACCTTCTTGCGGGTCCAGGACCAGCCTTCGCCCATCTTGTGCCACTCGACGGGGCCGCCCTCACCGGTTTCGTCGTGCAACCGTCCCAGTGCGCGGAAGGCCGACTCCTCGCCGACGCGCCATTTCGCGGACTTGACGAACTGGAACACGCCGATCGACCATCCCTGGTTCCAGCCGCGGAGCGCGAGCCCGAACGCGGCGGTGGACTTGCCCTTCATCTCGCCGGTGTGCACCACGACCAGCGGCCTGTTGCGGCGCTGGCGAGTGGTCAACCCGTCGTTCGGCACGGTCGAAGGCTGTCCCTGAGGCATACCCCGACCCTAACGGAACGGCTCGTGAGTGATAGTTCCGGTTCTTGCCGGGAAAATCACTCACGACCCCATCACCGCAGGTCGAAGGCACCCCGAGCAGTCGCAGCGAGAAACGCCGACCAGGCAGGGTGACCGAACACGAGAATCCCGCCCTCAGAATCCTTCGAATCCCGAGTCGCCACCGCCCCGCCCGGGAACGCCACCTCGACGCAAGCACCTTGATCATCGCTGCGCGAGCTCTTGCGCCACGCACCGGAGGGGATCGTGGCAACTTCAACGCAGTTTCCACCCGAAGTGCTGTAGCTCGACTTACGCCAAGCCGCCTTGGTCAGCTCTAACATCCTCGCCACCCTTCTCGCGACATGCTTCCAGCATTGCAGCGATGACTGCGGCAGAGGAAGACTCGTCCAACGCAGCAGAACGCATGTCAGCAAGAATTCTGATCATCGTTGCGACGTCGCCCTCATCGTCGATGAGGTAGCCACCCAACGGGCCATCGAAGTACCCCAGGGGCGGATCAACCTCGGGGTCACCGAAGTCCAAGACCGCTAGATTGCCTGCCATTCCAGGATGCGCGCCGGTGCTACCCGGCAACACCTGGACGGTTATGTTGTCCCTGGCCGCAACTTCGAGGAGTCGCGCCAGCTGGTCTCGCATAACGCCAGGTCCGCCGACGTTCAGGCGCAGCGCGGCCTCCGCGATCACCACACGGAAGCCCATCACAGGACTCTCGAAAAGTCGATGCTGCCGGCGCAATCGGGCCGCCACCCACTTGTCGATGTCACCAGGAGCCGTTGTGTATGGGCCCGCCACATGAACAGCGTGCGCGTAGGCCTCGGTCTGCAACAGCCCTGGAATCACGATCGGCTCGAAGGCGGTCACCTCGACGGCGTCCTCTTCGAAGCTCACCAATGGCCGAAGCCACTCAGCAAGTCCGTAGACAGACCATTGGCCGTGTCCGTTCTCGGACCGCAGTTGCTCAAGTCCCTTCCGGACTTCGGCGGGAGCTCTCAGTTCTGCCAGCAGTCGGGCGAGGTCGGACTGACCGATCTTGGTCTTCCCCCGCTCCCAGTTGACCAGTGTCGCGTGCGTCCGACCAATGGCCGTCGCCACATCAGTTTGCGTCCGTTCAGCAAGCTCTCGAAGCCTCCTCAGCTCAGCCGCAAGCCTTCGGAGCTGCGCCGACCTCGCCATGCCCAACCTCCAAGAGTTGATCTTTTATATCAAAGATCGCCCAGTCAGGGAATGTTGATCTTTGATATCAAAAGCTACGGTGAGTACGTCAGATCATGACACTCAGCAACCATTCTCGTGACAAGGAGGTCGGGTAATGGCGGAGGACATGGTGCGGCGTGGGGTTGAGCGGTCGTTCTCGGAGTGGGTAGATGAGTTGGTGCGGGTGTCCGCTCCGCGGGTTTTCGCGCTCGTCGAGGAGATCGACGACGAGCTCGGGAAGGACGGGCAGGTCGTCGCTTGGGGAATGGAGTTCGACGACCACGCCGAGGTCGTGGCCGTGGAGGGCGGGATTCGCGGATCGTTCCGGTCAGCCTTGACCGCCTTCGAACTGTTCTCCCGCAAGGACCCGGTGCAGTTGGTCTGGGTGCCCTGAGGTGTCGTGAGTGCGTAGCCGAGCTGGAGCCCGGCTACGCACTCACGACTCTCAGCGCGAGCGGAAGGTGGCGAGCTGTTCGCCGAGGTAGCGGATCAGGCGCGTTCCGTCCGCCGGGCCGAAAGTGTTCCAGCGCTCGCCGTCGTTGTTGCGGCGCGTCGTGACGCTGCAGCGGCCCTCTTCGGTGTCCCGCCAGCCGATCGCCGGGAGCCGGACCTGCTGGCCGCTGGCGTCCAGGCCGATCACCACGAAGTAGCCGACGCGCCGCACCGGTAGCGCCATGATCTTCTGCACCTTGCGCATCTCTCCGCCACCGTGGCCGGACGCGGTCGGCTGCGCCGCCCCGAGCCACGAATCCGGCTCGGCGTCGGCCGCGCGCGGTGGCTTCGGCTCACCACCATCTGCGATCGTGCCCCCTTCGAGCTTTCCCGCCGGCATTTCCGGCAGCAGCCCGACGCACACACGGGCGAGCCCACGGACGTCGATGAACTCGATCCGCAAGCCCTGCTCATCCTGAACCGTGACGACTCCGGCCCGCCCGGCGACCGCCACGCGCGCCCGGTAGACGTTGTCCGACTGCCCGTCGTAGGAGGTCACCGCCACGGCGACCGCCGGGCGATTCAACAGGTTCAGCGCCTGCTCCAGCTCCGGTTCGACCCGGCCGCGATCGGCTAATCGGCGCTGTTCCAGCCTTCCCCAGACGTCCTTGCGGAGCCGTGCGCGTTCATCGACGGTGGCGGCGAAGTGCGGGATCTCGAACGGGAACTGCCGCAGGTTGATCCGCAGATCCTCGCCGAGGATGTCCGCCGCTTCCGCGGAAAGCGTGAACGATTCGATCATCTCTTTCCCCTTTGCGCACGCCGCTATTCCCCGAGAAACCAGTGCTTCTCGGGGAATAGCACGAAACTCGAATCCGGTCGGCTACTCGCCGAACACCGGCGGCGCGACCTTCGGCAATCCGAGGTCTTCCCATGCCTCATCGGTGTCGAGCACGTACTTGCTCTCGCGCTCGTTGTCCTCTTCGGACTTCCCGCCCTGACCGCGCCCGGCACCACCGGCCATCCCGGCACCACCACGGCCACCGGCCGCACCGCCGGCTCTGGCGGCACCCGCACCCGCACCACCGAGCCCGCCGATACCGGCACGCCCACCCGCGCCGACCTGACCACCGCCGACACCGCCGACTCGACCGGCACCACCCAGCCCGCCACCGCGGCCACCGCCCATGCCACCGGCGCCGCCCGGACGGCCGCCACCAGGCCCGCCAGGGCCGGGACGTTGCTGGTTCGGCGGCAGCGGAGCCCACCGCCCGTTGTAGGGGTTCTGGCGCTCCCACTGCCCGGTCTGCGGATTCCACCGCGTGCCCGAGGGCCCCGGCGACACCGGATTCTGCTGCCAGACCGGGTCTGGATGCCCCAGGTGATCGAAGCGATCAAGAAGGGCATCCAGGCTTGCCCTGCATCGCGTCGTTCGTGGCGGCGAGGTCGGCTGCTGCCGCTCCAGCCGCCGCTCCGACTGGCCCAGTCATCGCCCGTTGTCCCCCAGTTCATCGAACTGCCTCCAACGGCCCGAACTTGGCAGCGCGACCTACCCAAGAACGCCGATACGAGACAAATCCGCAATCCCGCACCCCGGATCACGCCCCAACGGACCAGTCCGCTTGCTCCGGGAGTGGTCAACTTCACCGGTCCGGAATCGATCGTGTCGGCGAACATGAACGGGCGTCCCAATCCGCAGGAGCCGCCCGATGTCGACCAAGCCGCCGCTGGTGTTGTCCGCCGCCACGCTGATCTCCAACTTCGACCGCTTCGCGGTCACGCCGATTCTGATGCTGATCGCGCTCGGCCTGCAGGTGCCGCTGGGGGCGGCGGTCGCCGCTGCGAGCGGCTACTTCCTCGCTTACGGCCTCTCCCAACCGGTTTGGGGGTTGCTCTCGGATCGGTTCGGGCGGGTTCCGGTCATGCGCGGCACGCTGGTCGGCGCCGCTGTGGCGGGCGTGGTCTCCGCGCTGGCGCCGAACCTGACCGCACTGGTCGTGGCGCGCGCCATCACCGGCGCGTGCATGGGCGCTGTCGTTCCGGGTTCGCTGACCTACGTCGGCGACACCGTGCCGCAGAAGAACCGCCAGGCCGCCCTTTCGGACCTGATGGCGGCGTCGGCGATGGGCACCGCGCTGGCGACCGCCGTCGGCGGGCTGTTGGCCGGTTTCCTGGACTGGCGCGCGGTTTTCGCGGTCCCGGCCGGGTGCGCCGCTCTGTGCGCCTTCCTGCTCCGCAAGCTTCCGGAGCCGGAGCGCGCCCAGGTCGAGGGCGTGCGCAACCACCTGATGGCGGTGCTGGGGAATCGTTGGGCCCTGCTGGTCTTCGGGCTGGTGTTCGTCGAGGGCGCGGTGCTGTTGGGCACCATGACGTTCCTCCCCTCGGCATTGGTGCAGGGAGGTGTCGCCGTCGCCGTGGCCGGCCTCGCCACCGCCACCTACGGCGTTGGCGTGTGGTCGTTCTCCAGGCTGGTCAAGGTCTTGGGGCGGCGGCTGGCGGTCTGGCAGCTGATCGCGATCGGCGGCACCGCGATGGCGCTCGGATACCTGGTCGTGACGGCCGACGCCAACATCGCGACCGTCGTGGTCGCGGCGCTGCTGCTCGGTGGCGGCTGGTCGTTCATGCACTCGTCGCTGCAGACCTGGGTGACGTCGGTGGTCCCGGAGGCCAGGGGCACCGCCGTGGCGTTGTTCGCCTCGGCGCTGTTCCTCGGGAGCGCGGTCGCTTCGGCTGCTGCGGGTCCGTTCGTCGAGCGAGGTTCGTACTCGCTGGTCTTCGGAATCGCCGCCGCCACCGCGGTTCCGCTGCTGATCACCGCGTCCGCGTGCCGCTACCGCTACCAGAAGCGGAACGAACCCGCACGCGCTGGCCGGGCCGGGTGAAGCTCGCCGAAACGAGCCGATCCGGACGGCCGGAAAAAGAGCCCCCGCACTCGACCAGCCTGGGGGTCGCCGGGAGCGCGGGGGCATCTTGGAAGTCCACCCCTGGGGGTCAGGTGGACGGCAGTACCGTACCAATCAGTCGGCTAGGCCAGAAGGCAGAACGCCGAATCTCGTAATCAAAACGAGATCAAGCCGCGCGGGGCCGCTCGTCCCGGACCGCGCGGACCACGCCCGCGACGTTGTCGGCCGAAAGCTCCTCCAACCGCAGGCAGGGGCCGTCCAGCGCGGCCGCGAGCCGGGCTGCCAACCCGAGTCGGACCGGCCCGCTCTCGCAATCCACCACGACGGAGGCCACGCCCGCCTCGGCGAGCAGTCCGGCCGAACGCAGCGCGTCGTCGACGGCGCGCTGCGCCCGAAGCCGCCCGCCGTCCTCGCGGTTCACCGGCACGGTGGCTTTTCCGTCGGTCAGCAGCACGACCAGGGTCCGCCGGTTCGGGTCCCGCATCCGCTCGGTCTGCACCACGCGGCGAACCCGCAGCAGCCCGTCGGCGAGCGGCGTGCGACCGCCGGTGCGCAGCCCCCGCATCCGCGCGGCCGCGATGTCCACAGAGGACGTCGGCGGCAGCGCGAGCTCCGCGGAGTCGCCGCGGAAGGTCACCACGCCGACCTTGTCGCGCCGCTGGTAGGCGTCCCGCAGCAGCGACAGAACGGCGCCGCTGACCGCCGACATCCGCTCCCTGGCGGCCATCGACCCCGACGCATCCACCGCGAACAGCACCAGGTTCCCCTCGCGCCCCTCCCGGATGGCCCGCCGCAGATCGTCGGACCGCAGCACCAGCCCGGGACCGCGGCGGCCGCGGGCGACCTGGTGCGGCGCCGCGGCGGCCAGCGTGGCCGCCAGGTGGATGCCATGTCCCTCCACAGTGGACGACCGGGTCACTCGGCCGCTGCGCGCCCGGGACCGCGACCGCCGTCCCGGCGCCCCGTCGCCGAGCCCCGGCACCTCCAGCAGCCGCGCCCGGAACGCCGCTGCCGGCGCTGCCGGCGGCCGCTCCGCGGGCGCCCGACCGTCGCTGCGGTCCTCCGAGCCGCCGTCGGCTCCGCCGTCCGGCTCGGTCGGCCCCTCCGGCGGCTGGCCGCCGCCGTCCGGGCCCTCCGGCGGCTCGTCACCGCCGTCCGGGCCCTCCGGCGGCTCGTCGTCGCCGCCGTCGTCGGCGTGCTCCGCCGCCTCCGTCAGGGCCTGCTGGAGCTGGTCTTCGGCCATGCCGGGTTCGTCGAAGGGGTCGCGGCGGCGACGGTGCGGCAGCGCGAGCCTGGCCGCCGCTTCGACGTCCGCCTCGGCGACCGCCTCGGCTCCGCGCCAGGCCGCGTGCGCGACGGCGGTGCGCGCCAGCACCAGGTCGGCGCGCATGCCGTCGACGTCGAAGGACGCGCACAGCGCGGAGATCCGGCGCAGCTCGGTATCCGGGAGGACCACCGCGTCCACCCGGGCGCGGGCGGCCACGATCCGTACGGCGAGTTCGGCGTCGGCGTCGGCCCACCGCGCAGCGAACCCGGCCGGGTCGGCTTCGAACGCCAGGCGGCGGCGCACCACCTCGGTCCGGGTCGCCACCTCGCGCGACGCGGCGACGTGCACGGTGAGCCCGAACCGGTCCAGCAGCTGCGGGCGCAGCTCGCCTTCCTCCGGGTTCATCGTTCCCACCAGCAGGAACGACGCCGCATGCGAGACCGAGACGCCTTCGCGCTCGACGTGCGCGCGCCCCATCGCCGCGGCATCCAGCAGCAGGTCGACGAGGTGGTCGTGCAGCAGGTTCACCTCGTCGACGTAGAGCACGCCCCGGTGCGCGGCGGCGAGCAGGCCGGGCTGGAAGGCTCGGACGCCTTCGGTCAGGGCGCGTTCCAGGTCGAGCGAGCCGATCAGCCGGTCCTCGGTGGCGCCCACCGGGAGCTCGACTAGCTGGGCGGGGTGCTGCGTCGCGGCGGAGCCGTGCGGACCGTCCGGGCACTGCGGGTCCGCGGTCTGCGGATCGCACCCGAAGCGGCAGTCTGCGATCACGTCCAGCGGCGGCAGCAACGACGCCAGGGCACGCACCGCGGTCGACTTCGCGGTGCCCTTCTCGCCTCGGACGAGGACCCCGCCGATGCGCGGGTGAACAGCGTTGAGCAGCAGCGCCAGCCGGAGGTCGTCGTGGCCGACGACGGCGGAGAAGGGAAAGCGCGGGACAGCGGACATGCCGGGTGTTCCTTCCTCGGGGTGCGGACGCCCCGGTGGCGGGAACAAGGGGCCGCAGTGTCCTGACTCCCGGATCGTCGCGCCCCTCCGGCCTTCCCAGGTCGCCCCGGTGGCTCGCGGGGGAGGGCCGCTCCCCGGTCACAGTGGCGCCGACCGTGCCGGATTCCCACCGGCTTCCTGGCGCACCCCTTGCATTCGGATCACCGTGCATCGTCGCAGAACCCGGCCGCCTGACCAACCGACCACCACCCCGAGGAGACCAGCACCACTGGAGAGCGCCCTGCTCTCCGCACCGGCGTGCCGGGAGTCGGCGATGTAGCGGGAGCAGGCGGCGCGAACGCACGTGCAAGCCGGGATCGCGCCGAATGGTCGGGCTGTCCCGGAAGCGGTGGAAATACGCGAGCAGGTACTCGCCGGACGAGGGCACGCTCGAACACGCCCCTGGGCCGGAACAGGCTCAGGCGGCGTCCGGGGCCGGCCGAAGGGGTGCGCGCGGTTGACCCGGCCGCGAAGCGCCGGGCCCCGGGGGCAGGGCGGCGGATGCGGGGCAGCATGCCGCGGCGATCACGCCGTTCGGTGCACCCGTTGCCGTTCCTCCACGCTCCGCGTTGACGCCGGGAGCGTGGTAGCCCGAACGACCGCGGTCAAGCCCGCAGTAGCGCCGATCACGCGCGGCGGCGGGGCTCGCGGCGCATGTCGACGTGCGGGATGCCGTCCTCCAGGTATTGCTCGCCGTCCTCGACGAAACCGAAGGAGCGGTAGAAGTCCGTGGCGTAGGTCTGCGCGGCCAGCACGGCCGGCGAGTGCTGCACCTCGGCGACCGCAGCGCGCATCAGCTTGCGGGCCAGGCCCAGGCCGCGAGCGCCCCTGGCGGTGCAGACCCGCCCGATGCGGAAGGTGCCGTCGGGATCTTCCAGCAGCCGGAGGTAGCCGAGCACGTAGCCGTCGGCCGAGTCGATCCAGAAGTGCCGGGTGGTCTCCTCCAGGTCGCGACCGTCCAGCTCCGGGTAGGGGCATTCCTGCTCGACGACGAACACGTCGACGCGCAGGCGCAACATCCGGTAGAAGTCCTCGGCGTCCAGGTCCGCGGTGTAGGCGCGGTGGACGGCGGTCGCGAGCGGCTGGAGGGTCACTCTTACCTGGATATCACAGTTGGGTCTCAAAACCCTTATTCACCAGCGCGGGGAGTAGTCAACACCACTCGCCGATACCCTTCCCCGCTGCTCTGTTCGGGGCAGTTTGGCGCCGAAGCGCTGACCCTCCGCAGGTCCCTCGACTAGCCTGCGCGTGATCAGTAGTCGATCAGTCATGGCGAGTGACTTGGGGGGATTCGTGGGCGAACCGGTCTTCGGCGGCGATGGCGCGCACACCGAGGAGGGCATCAGGCGCTGGGCGGCCAACGTCGAGGCGAAAGCCGAGCGCTACCAGCAGATGCAGCAGCAGGTGACTGCGGTCAGGGCCAGCGCGGAGTCCCGCGACGGGGTGGTACGGGTGACTGTGGACAGCGCCGGTGCGGTCACCGACCTGCAGATCACCGACGACGCGCGCCGGATGTCCGGCGCGGGGCTCACCGAAGCGGTGCTGACGACCATGCGGCATGCCCAGGCAGGTCTCCGGGACCAGGTGGCCGAGGTCATGTCGGCCACCGTGGGCGACGACCCCGAGACTGTCAACGCGGTCATGTCGGCGTACCAGGAGCGCTTCCCGGATCCCGAAGCCGAGGAACGCGCCGCGCAGCCGCCCGACGACGAGGACTTCAAAGACGACACGTACCTGCGGTGACCAGGCGTCGGCTAGGGGTTGACGATGACGGACGCATTCGGCGTGTCTCCCGAGGAGCTCCGGTCGCACGCCAGCAAGCTCGACGCGCTCTCCGATCAGCTGAAGACCGCGTTGGACGCGGCCAACCAGGTCACGATGGGCTCCGAGGCCTACGGGGTGATCTGCTCGTTCTTCGTGCCGATCGTGCAGGCGGTCTCGCAGCCCGGGGTCGACGCCCTGTCCACCGCGTCGGAATCCATGACCGACCAGGCCGGCAACGTCAAGGACACCGCGCAGACCTACGAGTCCGGTGACGAGGCGAACGCCGACAGCTTCTCCGGCTGGGAGGTGTGATGGCCGACAACCCGCTGGTCGCGCCGCGGCAGGATTCGACCACGGGGGTCAGCGGCATCGGCATCCTCGAATCCGTCGGCGACCTCCAGTCCGGCATCGAATCGGGTTCCTGGTCGGAGATCGCGCTCGGCGCGGCCGGCATGGGGCTGGAAGCGCTGTCGATGGTCATGGACCCGGTCGGCACGCTGGTCTCGTACGCGGTGTCCTGGCTGATGGAGCACGTCAAGCCGCTGTCGGACGCCCTGGACTGGCTGGCCGGCGACCCGGACCAGATCTCCGCCTACGCCCAGACCTGGGGCAACGTCGCGAAATCGGTGGAGCAGGTCGCGGCCGATTTCACCAACGAGGTCAACAACATCACCGGCACCTGGACCGGTGCGGCGGCCGACGCCTACAAGAACGCCGCCACGAAGCAGGCCGAGCAGATCAAAGCGGCGGGCGGCGCGGCGAACACCATCAGCACGGTCGTCGAGATCGTCGGCGTGCTGGTCGGCGTCGTCCGCGAGCTGGTGCGCGACCTGGTCGCGGAGTGCGTGGCGGCGCTGATCACCAAAATCCCCCGCTGGATCGCGGAAATCGGCGGCACCCTCGGCGTCGGCACCCCGGCGGTGGTGGCCGAAGCGGCCGGGTTGATCGCCAAGTGGGTCAGCAAGATCTCCGACGTCATCACCAAGCTGACCCGGTCCCTGAATAAGCTGCAACCGCTGCTGAAGAAGCTCGACGAGATCTGGGAAGGCATCAAGGACGCCCTCAAAGGCCTCCGCAAGGCCGACGGCCCAGCGAGCACCAAGCCGTCCAGCGTGGACGCGCCGTCCCCCAAACCAGACGCCCCGGACACCACCCCCAACTCCCCCGACACGTCCCCGTCGAGCACGACCCCGGACAGCACGTCGTCAACCCCGGACAGCTCCACGCCGGACAACCCCAAGTCCAAGAGCGAAGACGGCAACCTCCAGAACAAGACCGACGACCCGGAGACCCCGAACCGCGACGCGACCGACCGGAAGTGCGAGAACGACCCGATCGACGTCGCCAGCGGCGAGATGATCCTCCCGCAGACCGATGTGGAGATCGCGGCGGCGCTCCCGCTGGTGCTGAAGCGGACGCACCTGTCGTCGTACCGGGTGGGACTGCACTTCGGCCCGTCCTGGACGTCAACCCTGGACCAGCGTCTCGAGATCGGGAGCGCGGGCGTGTCGTTCGCGTCCGAGGACGGAAAGCTCCTGTTCGGCCCGGATCCCGCAGTGGGCGCGACCGTCCAGTTCGAGGGCTCCCGCAACACGCTCACCCGCCACGAGGACGACGGCTACACGCTCACCGAGATCGAATCTGGTCGGCGCCTGCACTTCGCACCGGGAAACCGGGTCCTGCCGCTGACCAGCATCACCGACCGCAACGGCAACCGGATCGAGTTCGACCACGACGCGAACGGAACCCCGGTGGAGATCCGCCACACCGGCGGCTACCGCATCCGCGTCGAATTCGAGAACGACCTGATCACGGCGCTCTACCTGCGGGAAGCCGACAACGGCGAAGACCTCCTGCTGATGCGGTACGAGTACACCGACCAGCGCCTGACCGGAGTGGTCAACGCCTCGGGCCTACCGCTGAAGTTCGAGTACGACCACGCGGGCCGGATCACCAGCTGGACCGACCGCAACGGCCACTGGTACCGCTACACCTACGACCACCAGGGCCGCTGCGTCGGCACGGAAGGCTCCGGCGGCTTCCTGACGGGAACGTTCGAATACGAGGACGGGGTCACCCGCCTCACCAACTCCCTCGGCCACGTCACGACCTTCCACCTAAACGAAAAGCGCCAGGTGGTCCGAGAAATAGACCCGCTGGGCGGCGAAACGGTGTCCGAGTGGGACGCCTACGACAGGCTGATCTCTCAAACAGACCCACTGGGCCGCACGGTCCGGTACGAATACGACGAAGCCGAGAACCTCGTCGCGGTAACCCGCCCCGACGGCGCCCAAACCCGCTTCGAATACAACGACCTCCGCCTGCCGATCACCATCATCACGCCCGACGGCGCCGTGTCCCGCCGCGAGTACGACGAGTGCGGAAATGCCGTAAGGATCATAGATCCTATGGGAAATGCCACAAGCTTCTCATATGATGAGCGCGGTCATCTATCGTCGATTAGTGATGCTCTCGGCAGCGTGCGTCAGATCGGCACCAATGCCGCCGGAATTCCAACAGCGGTCACCGACTCTTTTGGAAACACAACGCATCGTGATCGTGACGCATTCGGCCGAGTGACGGAGATCGTTGACCCGCTCGGCGGTAGGACTCGATTTGGCTGGACGGTCGATGGCAAGCCCGCCTGGCGAAGCTTGCCCGGAGGAGAAACCGAACGCTGGGTATACGACGGCGAAGGCAACCTTCGAACCCACATCGACACGCTTGGCCAATCGACACATACCGAGATCACGCACTTCGACTTGCCTTCGGCAGAAGTCCGCCCAGACGGCAGTCGACTGGAGTTCACCTATAACACAGAACTTCGACTTTCCAGCGTCACCAACGAGCAAGGGCTGGTTTGGCATTACGAGTACGATCCAGCTGGCAACCTGGTTCGCGAGATCGATTTCAACGGCCGGGAAGTCAGATACCGCCACGACGCAGCGGGGCAACTCATCGAGCGAACGAACGGTGCCGGCGAGGTCACTCGTTTCGCGCGAGATCTCCTGGGAAATGTGATCGAGCGACGGAGCGATTCAACGGTCGCAACCTTCGCCTACGATGCAGCCGGTCGCCTCACCGCAGCAAAAAATGCGGACGCCCAGGTAACGTTCCGGCGAGACGCTCTTGGGCGAGTGCTCACCGAGATGATCAATGGCCGGATCGTGGCGTCAACCTATGATGCGTTGGGGCGCCGTGTTCGCCGGCGCACCCCGTCCGGGGCCGAGAGCGTGTGGGAGTACGACTCCAACAGCCAGCCCGTCGCGCTGCATACCGCTGGGCGGACTTTGCGCTTCGGCTACGACGAGGCCGGGCACGAGACCCAGCGCAGCCTCGGGATCCACGCGGCACTGAGCCAGGCATGGGATGCGAATCACCGCCTGCTTTCCCAAACGATCGCAGGCACCGACGGGCGGTCCATCCAGCAGCGGTCTTACACGTATCGCGCAGACGGATTCTTATCCGGGATCAACGATGAGCTCACGGGCCCGCGCATGTTCGAGCTAGATCGCACCGGGCGGGTCACATCTGTTCAAGGCACTGGTTGGGCCGAGCACTACGCCTACGACGCAGCAGGAAACATCACGAACGCATCGTGGCCCACTCCACCCACGTCGCCTGATGCCGAAGCCTTGGGCAAGCGAGAATTCAGCGGAACCCTGGTTCGCCGTGCTGGGCGAGTGCGCTATGAACACGATGCGCAAGGCCGCGTCGTGCTGCGGCAACAAAAACTCTTGTCCCACAAACCGAACACGTGGCGATACTCCTGGGACTCGGATGACCGGCTCATCGAAGTTTTGACCCCCGACGGTTCCCGCTGGCGATACCACTACGATCCGCTCGGACGGCGCATCGCCAAGCAGCACCTGACCCCGGACAGTTCCCGAGTCATTGAGCAGGTCGAATTTATCTGGGACGGTTCAGTCCTTACCGAACAGGCCCACACCGATGGTCGCGCCAACGGTCCACAGCTCGGCGATGCCCGCGTGACAGTATGGGATTACGTGCCCGGAACTTTTCATCCAATCGCACAAACCGTACGCTACTCACTTCGTCATGCACCTCAAAGATGGATTGACGAAGAATTTTATTCGATCATAACCGACCTCGTCGGCTCACCTACCGAACTGATCAACGATCACGGGGGCATAGCCTGGTTCCACAGAATGACACTGTGGGGGAACACCCAGGATGAAAGTCGCACGAAAGCGCACACTCCACTCCGCTTTCCGGGCCAGTACCATGACCCTGAAACAGGGTTCCACTACAATTACCAACGTCACTACGATCCACACACCGGTCACTACGGAAGCATCGATCCGATCGGCCTTGCAGCAGGACCTAACCCGTATCACTACCTGCGCAATCCACATCGATGGACCGACCCGCTAGGATTAGCCGCATGCAATGAAAATTTTGACACCCGCCAGGAGGCACTCGACAGAGCGTACGACCAAGCCGGGATCCCCCGCGGAACAGAGCCAGATCAAGCCTGGGACGTCGGCAATGACCACTCCAGACAAGGAATGCCTGGATACCGCTATTCCGAAGACAACGGAACCCATGGCCGCTACATGCAGTTCGAAACCGAGGAGGGTTCGCGAGTGATTGCGGAGCACCTCAACGACGGGGATCCGCACTTCCACGCGGGCCAGCCAAAGGGAGACCCGAGCCGGAACTTCGTCGACTTCGGCTGGAGCAATGCGCACAACAGAGACATCGAGCGGTACCAGCAAATTGGCGGTTCACACCATTACTACTACCCCAGGTAAAGAACAATGGAAAAACTGACCGAAGCAACCCGGGCAGAAATTCTCCAGAGCGCCGGACTGTCCCCAATCCTTACAGCGAAAGCATCCCCAACAGTTCCACCAAAGACGGCATGGAACCTGGTCACAAACCTCGACACCCAGCCGACACTAGTAATCGACGACAGCATCGAAGACTACCTTGATCAGGTCAACCAGGAGTGGGATCGAGTCGCTCGCGAAAACGAGCTCATCGCCGACGATGGCTCGTTTCTGATCAGCATTTCAGGACCAGGTTCATTCGACCTCCCGTGGGCATCTGTTCGAGCCACACCACAACTCCAACTCGCACAGAAACTCATATCCTTCCCCGGCCAGCCCGAGTTCGTCACCATGTCCAACGATTCGCATGTCGTTTGCGGCGTCACTTCGGAGGAAAATGGAATCTGGATTGTCGTCGCCAGTACGAACGAAGCGTGATTGCACGCAAATTCCACTCGAGTTCGCCTGTTGCGCGGATCACGCGCCCGCAGAGGCGGCCGCACCCGAGGAACGTCCGGCCAGAACGCCACTGACCTCGTCAGCTCACGTACGGCACTACCCGGTGGCGCCGAGGGGCCGGCCGATGTGCTCCGGGAACGGGTACGGCGTCTCCGCGGGAAGCGTTGCTTCCGCCGCTTCGAGACTTCCGGCGGCGACGAGCTCGCGCGTCTTGTGCATTGCCGGGGTGATGTCGGTGATGGACACGATCCAGTCTTCGACGTAGCGGTCGACCGACTCACCGCCGAGTCCTATTTGGATGGACCTGTGGTCCAGGGGGCGGTGGCGGACTCCGTGTGCCCAGCCCTGACCGCGCGGTACCCGCGCGGGCTTCCTTGATCTTCCACAGCCTCAGCCTGCGGCAGGGCCAGGTGCCGGCTCAACCGGATTTCGCTGCGATCACAGCTCCGCCGACAGTTCCGCCGCGTAGCTGGTCAGCCGGGTGTACACCCCGGGGGTGTTGGGGCGGCCGCAGCCGGTGCCGTAGGAGACCACTCCGATCAGGCGGTTGTCCGCCACGATCGGGCCGCCCGAGTCCCCGGCGCAGGCGTCCGTGCCACCCTCCGGGACTCCGGCGCAGAACATGCTCCGGGCGTCGTAGTTCGGGTACGCGGTCCGGCAGGTTTCATCGGTCGTGACCGGGACGTCAACCGAGCGCAGGGTGTTCGACGGCGGACCGGATTCGCTGGTGCGGCCCCAGCCGTAAACCCGCGCCACCGCCCCCGGCCGGTACGGCGCGGTTTCACCCGGGCCCACCACGTTCAGCGGGCGTTGCGGCATCGGGGCGCGCAGGGTCAGCACCGCGACGTCGTCGCCGCGGGTGTAGTCCTTGAAGCCAGGGTGGACCCAGATGCTCTCGATCTCCCCGACCACGCCGCGCTCCGTGCGCAGGTCGGTGCGTCCCGCGATCGCGCGCAGTCCCTCCGGAGCGCGCCTGGTGCCGGTCGCCGGGTCCACCGTGCAGTGCGCCGCCGTGATGACCTTGATCGGGCTCACCAGGGTGCCGCCGCAGAACTGGCGGCCGTGCCCGTCGGTCACCGCCACGGCCCAGGGGGCGTCGTCCGTGCTGGTTTCCGAGCCGCCGAGCACGCGCGCCTCGGGTTGCCCCGCCGCGCTGGCCGCCACCGGGTGCAGTCCGGCCAGGGCTGCCACCGCGCCGGTGACCACGAGCCGCAGCAGCGCCCCCTTGCGCGCCGTTCCGGTACTGCGCTCACTGCCACACCCCACGTCGTGCCTCCAGCTGTCGCGGATCTTGCCGACGGCACACCGTAGTCACTCCGATACAGGAACATCACGAGGCGCAACTCACACGTGATCAGGAAAATATTTCGTTAGTATTGAAGATATCGGGAAATTTTACGGAGAACGTCGGTGATGACAGCCGCTCATCCTTCCCGAACCACCACGGACCCGGAGCACGCCTCGCGCCGGGTCCGTGAACTGTGCCCGACCAGGTGATCGATTCCACACGATCAAGTGATCAGTGCTGCGCGCTGCCGCGAAGGAGGATGCCGTGCTTACGGACCTGACCCCGTTGCCCGCGTTCCTGCTGGCCAGCGCGGTCGTCATCCTCACCCCGGGCGTTGACGTCTTCCTGCTGCTTCGCACCTCGCTGACGGCCGGCCGCCGGGCCGGGCTGCTCGCGCTCGCCGGGATCCACAGCGCGAGCATCATCCAGGTCGCATTGGTGATCTCCGGGCTCGGCGCGCTGATCACCAGCCACCCGGCCGTGCTGTCGGTCCTGAAGTGGATCGGCGCCGCCTACCTGGTCTACCTCGCCGCGTCGATCCTGCGCGGGCTGTGGCTGACCAGGAAGGAGGCCGCCGCGGGAGCGCTCACGACACCCCCGGCGGATCCGGCGAACCCCTACCTGCGGGGCCTGTTCAGCAACCTCACCAACCCGAAGATGCTGCTGTTCAGCCTGGCGTTCCTGCCGCAGTTCGTCGGCGCCGCCGCGCAGCCCGCGCTGCAGTTGGTGCTGCTCGGCGTGGTCTTCCTGGTGCTCGCGGCGATCTGGGAGCTCACGACCGTGCTCGGAGCCGCCCGCATCGCCACCCGCCTACAGCACCCCCGCGTCGCGAAGTCGCTGGATGCGATCAGTGCGGCGGCGTTCCTGACCATCTCGGTCGGCCTGGTCGCGGGCTGACACCGCCGTGCACGTCAGCAGCGCGAGCCCGGCCATCACTGCCAGCACCACCGGGGCGGCGACGAACCGCTCCAACGGGCTGACCGCAAGCGGCGTGCAGAAGCCCAGGTAGGCGATCGACCAGAACACCGCGGTGGCCTGACCAAAGTGGACGGTGCGAGACCTTCCAGCGCTACCGTTCCTAGGGTGAGTGGCCATTGCCGGTGGCGTCCTGGTGATCGCGGCACGCAACCGGCCATCACGCCTGCCGGGTGGTCCGGTGAGGTCGAAAGGGATCGTGTGCGGGCGTCCGGCCGGGTTGCCGCAGGAGTCCACGACGATGGCCGCGAGGTGATCGGCGCCTGAGATCCACGCTCAGCAGGCGTCCCCCACCAGTGGTGATCTCACTCGGTGTTGGAAGCACAATGGTGGGTGTGGACCAGGAGGCGTCGAGATACCAGCGGCCACGGTCGACGTCGAAGCTGATGTCATCACGGCGGGACCTGACCGCGACATGACGCGGCCGGGGCGCTCCAGGTGCGCCCCGGCCGCGCCGATCCAGGTCAGGAACCCAGTTGTGCTTGGACGTCGTCGTGGTACGCCGACACCCGGGTGTAGATGCCCGGCGCGTTGGGCCGGGCGCAGCCGTTGCCCGTCGAGACGATCCCGACCAGCTTGTTCTCGACCACCAGCGGCCCACCGGAGTCACCCTGGCAGCTGTCCACGCCGCCCTGCGGGAAACCGGCGCAGATCATCGCGTCGGACTTGTACTGCGGGTAAGCCTTCTGGCATTCCTGGTCGCTGACCAGCGGCACTTCGGCCTTCTGCAGGGTCTGCGACGCCTGGCCGCCTTCGGCGGTGGCGCCCCAGCCGAGCGCTGAGGACATCTTCCCCGCTTCGTAGAGCGAGCCGTCCTCCTTGCCGGCCAGCGCGAGCGGTTGCTGCGGCAACTCCTGCTCCAGGGTCAGCACCGCGACGTCCGCGCCGCTGTTGGCGTTCTGGAAGCCCGGGTGCACCCAGATGCCGGTCACCTTGGCGACCGTGCCCTCGGTGGTCTTCTTGTCCTCCCGCCCGGCGACGACCTGGACCGACTCCGGCTTCTCCCCCGAGACGCAGTGCGCGGCGGTCACGATCTTGTTGGCCTTGGCGACCGTGCCGCCGCAGAACTGGTTGCCCTGCGGGTCGGTCAGGTACACCACCCAAGGGTGTTCGGCGATCTTGGCGGGTTGGCCGCCCACGATGGGCGGTGCTTTGGCCTCCGACGTGTCCCCACCCGCCGCGTTGGCCGTCGTTGTCAGCAAGCCCGACGACAGGGTCGCCGCCGCCAGCAGCCCGGCAATCGACCACATCCGGCGCTTCGTGTCTGTCATCACCGTTGCCTCCTCCCCCGGAGCCATCCGGCACGCCGTCGTTCGACCTGCCGCCTCCGGCTCGTCCAAGAGTGTCCATTAGAAAGAGGATCAGAACCCGCTGTTGGATACACCTGAGCTAGCCAGGGCAACCCGATCGAGTGGAAAAAGCGCACTATTACCACCCGGACGGACTAACACGACTGTCCAAATAGGACTTTGGCCACATGGCCAATTCCCTTGCCTGGAAAGAGTAATTCCACGCTTGCCGAGAGCTCAATCCTCCAACTGCCCCTCCAGCTCCAGGTAGACCGCGCGGAGGTCGTCGAGCACCGACGCGTCCGGCTCGGCCCACAGGCCGCGCTCGGCCGCCTCCAGCAGGCGTTCGGTCATGCCGCGCAACGCCCACGGGTTGGACTGCCGCAGGAACTGCTGCACCTGTTCGTCGAACACGTACGACTCGGCGAGCTTGGTGTACATCCAGTCGTCGACCACACCGGCGGTCGCGTCGAAGCCGAACAAGTAGTCCACTGTGGCCGCGAGCTCGAAAGCGCCCTTGTAGCCGTGCCGCTGCATGGCCGAAATCCACTTCGGGTTGACCACGCGGGCCCGGAAGACCCGCTTGGTCTCCTCGCCCAGCGTCCGCGTCTTGACCGCGTGCGGCACCGCCGAGTCGCCGACGTAGGCGGCCGGGTTCTGCCCGGACAGCGCGCGCACCATGGCCACCATGCCGCCGTGGTACTGGAAGTAGTCGTCGGAGTCGGCGATGTCGTGCTCGCGGGTGTCGACGTTCTTCGCCGCGACCTGGATGCGGCGGAACGCCGATTCCATGTCGGTGCGCGCCTCGCGTCCGTCCAGGCCGCGCCCGTAGGCGTAGCCGCCCCAAGTCGCGTAGACCTCGGCGAGGTCGGCGTCGCTGCGCCAGTTGCGGGCATCGATCAGCGGCAGCAGACCCGCGCCGTAGGCGCCCGGCTTGGAGCCGAAGATGCGCGTCGAGGCGCGCCGATCGTCGCCGTGGTCGGCAAGGTCGGCGCGGTAGTGCGCGGCGACGTAGTTGTCCTCGTCCGGTTCGTCGAGCTTGGCCACGGTCTGCACCGCGTCGTCGAGCAGCGCCACCACGTGCGGGAAGGCATCGCGGAAGAAGCCGGAGATGCGGACCACCACGTCGATGCGCGGCCGGCCCAGCTCCGCGACCGGAACCACGTCGAAGCCGGTCACCCGGCGCGAGGCGTCGTCCCACACCGGGCGGCAGCCCAGCAACCACAGGATTTCGCCGAGGTCGTCGCCCTGGGTGCGCATCGCGGAGGTGCCCCACACGGTGAGCCCGACCGAACGCGGGTAATCACCGGTGTCCTCGCGGTGGCGCGCTAGCAGCGAATCGGCCAGTGCGGAGCCGACGTCGAAGGCGTTGCGGGACGGGATGGCCTTCGGGTCCACGGAGTAGAAGTTGCGGCCGGTAGGCAGCACCGAGATCAGCCCGCGCGTCGGCGATCCGGACGGACCGGCCGGGACGAAGCCGCCGCCCAGCGCGTGCAGGACGTGCTCGACCTCTTCGGTGGTGCGCGCCAGCCGCGGCGCGACCTCCGTGCAGGCGAAGCGCAGCACCTGCGCGACCGAGTCCAGCGGCGCGCCGACAACCCCGGCGACGACCTCCTCGGCCGCCGCGGCCTGCCAGCCCGCCTCGGCCAGCGTGACGATCAGCTTGCGCGCCAAGGATTCCAGCAGGTCCACGGCGTCCGACGCCGATGCCGAAGGCCCTTCGACCAGCTGCGTCAGCGCGCTCGGCACGTCGGCCCCGGCACCCGGTTCGGCCAGCAGCACCTGCTCGTCGAGTCCGAAGTGGACGGCCAGCGCGGATCGCAGCCCGGGCAGCGCGCCGACCTTTCCGCCGAAGACCTGGCGGGCGCGCAGGATCGCGAGGACGTCGTTGACCAGCTCCTCGCCCAGCGGCGCTCGGCCCAGGATGTGCAGGCCGTCGCGGATCTGCACGTCCTTGATCTCGCACAGGTACCCGTCGATGTGCATCACGAAGTCGTCGAAGGACTCCGCGTCGGGCTGGTCCTCCTGGTGCAGGTCGCGGTGCAGCTCCGCGGAGGTGACCAGCTCCCAGATCTGGTTGCGCAGCGTGGGTTTCTTCTCCGGGTCCAAGTCTGCGACCAGCGCGTACTCGTCCAGCAGCTGCTCCAGCTTGGCGATGTCGCCGTAGCTGTCCGCCCGGGCCATCGGCGGGATCATGTGGTCGACCACGACGGCGTGCCCGCGGCGCTTGGCCTGGGTGCCCTCGCCCGGGTCGTTGACGATGAACGGGTAGATCAGCGGCAGCTCGCCCAGCACCGCATCCGGCGCGCAGTCCGCCGCCAGTCCCAGGCCCTTGCCCGGCAGCCATTCCAGGGTTCCGTGCTTGCCCAGGTGGATCACCGCGTGCGCGCCGAACTCCTCCGCCAGCCACCGGTAGGCGGCCAGGTACTGGTGCGACGGCGGCAGATCCGGGTCGTGGTAGATCGCGATCGGGTTCTCCCCGAAGCCGCGCGGCGGCTGGATCATCAGCACCACGTTGCCGAAGCGCAGCGCCGCGACGTAGATCGAGCCCTCGTCGTCGACGTACAAGCTGCCGGGCGGGGGCCCCAGTGCTCCGTCATGGCCGCCCGCAACGACTCCGGCAGCGCGTCGAACCACTCGCGGTAGCGAGTGGCGGGCACCAAGATCGCAGCCTCGGACATCTGGTCCTCGGTCAGCCACTCGACGTCGTGCCCGCCCGCGGCGATCAGCCGGTGGATGAGGCTGTCACCCTCCAGACCGGACACGTCCAGCCCGCCGAGGTCGTAGCCCGCGGCCTCCAACGCGCGCAGCAGCACGACGGCCGATGCTGGGGTATCCAGGCCGACGGCGTTGCCTACGCGGGAATGCTTCGTCGGGTAGGACGACAGGACCACGCCGACCCGCTTGTCCTCGTTGCCGACGTGGCGCAACCGGGCCAGCGACACCGCCGTTCCCGCGACGCGGCGAGCGCGCTCCGGATCGGCGACGTAGACCGGGATGCCGTCCTCGCCGCTCTCCTTGAAGGAGAACGGGACGCTGATCAGCCGACCGTCGAACTCGGGCACCGCGACCTGCATCGCCGCGTCCATCGGCGACAGCGCCGCGTCGCTTTCCGCCCACACAGCGCGACTGGTGGTCAGGCACAGGCCCTGCAGGACCGGGATGTCGAGCTCGGCGAGCGCGCCTGCGTCCCAGGAGTCCTCGTCGCCACCCGCGCTCGCGTCCGCCGCGACGGCACCGCCAGCGGCGAGCACCGTCGAGACCAGGGCGTCGCAGCCTTCGAGCAGTTCGCGCAAGCCTGCCGCGTCCGACAGCCCGCGCAGCGAGCCGCAGAACACCGGCACGGCGTTGGCACCGGCGTTTTCCACCTGCTCGGCCAGGGAATCCACGAAACCGGTGTTGCCCGCCAAGGCGTGGGCCCGGTAGAAGACGATGCCCACCGTGGGCCGCGCCGGGTCGTGCGGCCGGGAGCCGTGGCGGCCGAACTCGGGCGTCTTCTCCGGCGCGGCGAAGCCCTCTCCGGTCAGCAGCACCGTGTCGGAGAGGAACTGGGCCAGCTGGGCGAGGTTGTTCGGCCCGCCTTCGACGAGGTAGGCCAGCGCCTGTGTGGTCACCCCGGCGGGCACGGTGGACAGTGCCATCAGCTCGGCGTCCGGGGTGGCCTCGCCGCCGAGCGCGACGGTGGGGACGCCGGAGGCGAGGACCGCGTCGAGGCCCTCCTCCCAGGCCCGGCGGCCGCCCAGCAGGCGGACCACCACGACATCCACGCCGGCGAGCAGTTCCGGGACTTCTGCGGGGGTGACGCGGGCGGGGTTGTCGACCCGGTAGCCGGCGTCCGCGGCTCGGGCGGCCAGCAGGTCGGTGTCCGCAGTGGACAGAAGCAGGACACGGGTAGTTTCGCGGGCAGGCTCGCTCACGGTCGTCCTTTCTCGGGGTGCGCGCCCCGGTGGGGTCACGGCGGCCGGAGTGTCCTGGCTCCCGGATCGCCGCAGGTCCCCGCCTTCCCGCCCGCGGGCGGTGGCACGTGGGGGCTGCTCCCCGGTCACAGTGGCGCGACCACCCCGGATTCGCACCGGGTTCCTCCGCGACACCGCCGTCTTGCTCGCCGCCATCCTAACGGCCACCCCACCAGCACCAGGCCTCCGCCGAAGGTCACCTCTTCGCTGGTGAACCCCGTGAGCGCTTTGGGAGCGATAGAGGCTGCTACCAAACGCGTCCTGCGTAGCGGTGCGGGTAGCGGAACCTCAGATGCCGTCCGGACTCCGGATCCCCGGCTTGCGCATGCCCATTGGGAACCCGTTCTGCCTGGAAGTTCCGACGGCAGCCCAGCGGGAGCCGGTCTGGTCCCGCCTCGCCAACGAGTGTGAAGCGAACGGCCTGTCCACCCCCATAGGAGCCTGTTGCGTTTTCGGCGAAAACGGCTGAACCGAAGTACCAAATCAGTCTCGATCGCCGCCGTTTGTCCGCCAGTGGCCATCTCAGCCGTGATCGATCGATCACGGTCCGTGGTGGGCGTAATTTTGCAACAGGCTCATAGACGACACAAACGGTCCGTTCACCTCACTCAACCAGCGCATTCCGAAACGGCCTCCACAGCACCCAGAGGGCACGGGTGCGGATCTGTCGTTCTGCCGGGCCAGGTGGGGGTCAGTAGCCCGCGGTGCGATCGATGACGCCGAGGAGCGGTTGGCCCGCGAGGCGGCGGCGGACGTTGTCCTCCACCCGCCGCGCCAGCGCCGGGACCAGCAAGGACTTCGGGTTCGCGGAGTGCGGCGAGATGATCGCGCGCGGGTGCTGGAACAGCGGGTGCCCGTCCGGCAGCGGCTCCGGGTCCGTCACGTCCAGCGCCGCGCCGCCGATGCGCTCCGCGTCCAGCGCCTCGACCAGCGCGTCGGTGTCGACCAGCGATCCGCGGGCGACGTTGATCAGCCACGCGACGGCCTTCATCCGGGACAGCGCGTCGGCGTCGATCAGCTTCGCCGTCTCGGCCGTCGCGGGCGCGGCGACCACGACGAAGTCCGACTCCGCGAGCAGCCGGTCCATCCCGGCTTCGTCGTCGGCCGGCCAGGTCCAGGCCGCCCCGGCGACCGGCTTCCCGGACCGGTTCACCGCCAGCACCCGGACGCCGAAGGGCTGCAGCAAATCGATCAGCGCCCGGCCGATGCCACCGGCGCCGATGATCCCGACCGTGGCGCCGAAGAGGCTGAGCATGCCCGTCGGTCGCGCCCAGTTCTCCGCTCGCGCCATCACGTGCAGCCGCCGCGCTCCGACGAGCATCAATCCGAGCGTGTGCTCGGCGACGGTCTGGGCGTAGGTGCCCGCCGCGGAGGTGAAGGTGATCCCGTCGCGCAGCGCGTCGGCGGCGGCCCACGCTTCGATACCGGCCGATGGGAGCTGCACCCATTCCAGGCCGGGGTGGTCGAACTCGGCGAACCGCTCGGGGCCTGCGCCGTACCAGGCCAGCGCGGTGGCCTCCGCGGCCGGGCTGATCTCGGCGCCTGCCGCCACGACGGCCGCCGTCAACTCCGGCGGGGCGACCGGACCAATGTGGACCTTCACGACTTCTCCATCTCGGCTCGGATCTGGTCGTGAGTGATCGTTCCGGTAAGAACCGGAACGATCACTCACGAGGTCTCGACCAACTTCGCCAACTCGGGCAGCTGCTTGGCATCCTCCAACGCCGAACCGACCGCCACCACGGCTGCCCCCGCCGCGAGGAACTCCGGCGCGTTGCGCGCGTTCATCCCGCCGGTGGCCACCATCCGCAGGCCGGGGAACGGCCCGTGCATTGCCTTGAACCAACCGGCGCCCAGTTCGGCGGCCGGGAACGCCTTGACCCACGACAGCCCGAGCCGGTGGGCTTGCTGGATCTCGCTGGGCGTGGCCACGCCGGGCAGGTGCGGCACGCCGAGTTCCGCGCTCAGCCGCACCACCTCGGGGTCCAGCCCCGGCGCCACGGTGAACGCCGCGCCCAGTTCCTTGGCCGTGTGCACCTGCTCCGTGCTCACCACGGTCCCGGCCCCCACCAGCCGGCCCCGCAGCACGCCCGCCTGCACGGCCGCGCGCAGCGACGGCTCGGCGCGCTGCGTCTCGATCGGCACCTCGACCGCCTCGATGCCCAAATCCCACGCCCGTTCGGCCAGTTCGACGGTCCGCTGCGGGTCCATTCCGCGCAGGATCGCCATGACCGGACCGGTGAAGAGCTCGTCGAAGAAGCCCACGATCACTCCCCTTTCCCGGATGCAACACCGTCGCCGAAGCTGAGGCTGCACCACTGCTGCTCGTCGTAGCCCGACCATTCGGCGACCGCGCCACGATCCGGCGGCGCCATGTGGTCCTCGGTGCTGAGCAGGCTGTGCGCGGCCAGGATGTGCCCGAGCCGCAGGCAGCGGACGCCGTTTTCGCCGCGCAGCACGCCGGAGAGGTATCCGGCGGCGAACGCGTCCCCGGCGCCCACCGGCTCGACCACCTGGACCTTCGGGGCGGGCACGATCACCGTCTCGGCGCCCAGGGCGTAGGCGGCGTCGGCGCCGTCCTTGACCACGACGACGCTCGGCTGGTCCAGGAGTTTCCGCACGTCCTCGGCGGTTTCGACGCCCCAGAGGGTGGTCGCCTCGTCCAGGCCGACGAACACCACGTCGGCGAGCTGGGCGAGTTCGCGCAGCCGCGGTCCGGCCTGCTCGACCGGCCACAGCGCGGGGCGGTAGTTGACGTCGAAGGTGATCCGGGCGCGGCGTTCGCGGGTCAGCAGTCGCCGGACGAGCCGGTCGCAGCTGGCGGAGAGCGCGGGGGTGATGCCGCTGATGTGCAGCAGCCGGGGCGCGTCGAGCTGCTCGTCGCCGAGGAAATTTTCGTCCATTGTGGACGCCGCAGAGCCCGCCCGGTAGTAGTGCACCTTGGTGCCGGTCGGACCGGGGTCCTTGAAGTAGACGCCGGTCAGCGCGTCCGGGCACACCTCGACCAGGCCGGTGTCGACCCCGGTGGCGGCGATGGCCGCGACCATGCGGCGCCCGAGCGGATCGTCCCCGACCCTGCTGGCCCAGCCGACGCGGTGCCCCAGCGCGGCGAGGTGGATGGCCACATTGGACTCCGCGCCACCTGCGGAGAGGGTGAACGTCGCGGCCTGCTCCAGGGGCACCGGGGCAGCCGGGGCGACCAGCGACATCGTCTCCCCCAGGCACAGCACCTCGGGGGTGCTGCTCGGCTCCGCCACGTTCGCCTCCTCGATCCCACGGCACTCGTCGCCGGACAGCTTAACCATTCATCGCTGCGAAATGCACATCCCCGTTGCACTCCTCGCAACAAGGTTGGCTGGCGCGTGCGCTGCCGTGGTGGCGAACGGCAGGTCTCTAGGCTGAGAATCCGGTGATCACGCACACCCCGATGAAAGGGAGGCTGCTCGAATGAGCTTGGAGCGCCCGATCGATCCGGACCCGTACTCGCTGCTGCCCTCGGTTCCGGCGTTCACCGTCACCTCCGACGACGTGACCGACGGTCAGCCGATGACGCAGGCCCACGCCTACGACGGCATGGGTGCCGACGGCCAGAACCACTCGCCACACCTGCGCTGGACCGGTTTCCCGGAGACCACCAAGAGCTTCGTGGTGACCTGCTTCGACCCCGACGCGCCGATCCCGGGCGGCTTCTGGCACTGGGTGCTGGTGGACGTGCCGGCCGACGTGACCGAGCTGGCCACCGACGCGGGCAATCGCGACGGGCAGGGCATCCCGGCCGGGTCCTTCCACGTCGCCAACGACCTCGGCGAGCGCGCCTTCGGCGGCGCCGCCCCGCCGCCCGGCGACCGGCCGCACCGCTACTACTTCGTGGTCCACGCGGTGGACACCGAGAAGCTCGGCGTGGATGAGAACGCCAGCCCGGCGGTGGTCAGCTTCAACCTGGCCTTCCACACCGTCGCGCGCGCCGTCATCACCCCCACCTACCAGCGCTGACGGCGCAAGCCGACAACTGCAACACCCTTCGCGAGCCGTGCCGCTCCGGGCCTTCCCGGAGCGGCACGGCTCTTTCGCGCACCAAGATCGCCCGATCGAGATGTATCTGAAACGGCCCCTCGCTCCTCTTTAAGAACAGGGAGGTTCTCGGACGTCAGGAGATCGGGATGAGCGTGCTGCCAGGTTCGTTCGCCGCGCTGGTCGCCGCCGGGGTGGCCGCGCTGCTGTTCGCGCCCTTCGTCGCCAGTGAGCACCGGAGGCACGGCGAGCTGCGCATGGGCGTCGCCGTGCAGCGCTTCGCCGTGCTGCTTTACGCGTTCGGGCTGGTTTCCTACGTGTTCCTGCCGTTGCCGACCGATGCGGCCTGCTTCGCGCCGCAGTGGCGGCCGCTCGCCGGGCTGACCAACCCCTCGATGCTGGGGCAGTTCGCGTGCAACATCGCGCTCTTCGTCCCGCTGGGTGCGCTAGTGCGGGGCGGTTGGCCGACTGCGGCGCTGGCCGGATTGGTGACCTCGGTGCTCGTCGAGTTGACCCAACTGACCGGGTTCTGGTTCGCCTTCCCCTGCCCGTACCGGGTTTTCGACGTGGACGACATCCTCGCGAACACCACCGGCGCGCTGCTCGGCGGTTTGCTCGCGCCACTCCGGCGGCGCCTGCCGACCGGCACCAGCGGACGGCCAGCGGGGGAACCTCGCCCGGTCACCGCCGCCCGGCGACTGCTGGGCATGTGTTGCGACGCACTGGTGCTGTGGCTCCTCGGCGTGGCCTGCGCCCGGGCAGTGGACATCGCGCTTCGGCTGACCCGAACCGCCCCGACGCGGTGGTGGGAGGCCGCCACGCTGTGGCTCGCACCGGCCGCGTTGTTGCTGGTCGCGATGCTGATCGGACACGGCAGCTCGCTCGGCCAGCACGTGGTGATGCTGCGCGCCAGAGCTCCCGACGGGCGCCCCGCACCGGCGGCCGTGCTGTGCCGTTGGGCGGTCGGCATCGGCGGACTGGCCGTGACGCAAGGCGTGGTCGAGGGCTCGTTCGGGGAACCGAGTGCTGTGCTCGGCGTGTTGTGGTGCATCGCGCACGCCTGGGGTGTGACCAGCACCCGGGATCACCGCGGAATCACCGGGCTCGCTGCCGGGTTGCAGATGATCGACGCCCGACGAAGCCAAGGTGCGCCGTACTCGGCGCGCTCGATTTGAGGCAGGATGGACCAGTGCGGCACTTCGATCTAGTCATCATCGGCTCCGGCTCCGGAAACTCGATCCTCGACGACCGGTTCGCCGACTGGGACGTCGCGATGGTCGAGAAGGGCGTCGGCCCCAACGACGCCTACGGCGGCACCTGCCTCAACGTCGGCTGCATCCCGACGAAGATGTTCGTGCACACCGCCGACGTGGCCAGCGCCCCGGCCGGCTGCGCGAAGCTCGGCGTCGACCTCGAACTGCGCGACGTGCGGTGGCGCGACATCCGGGACCGGATCTTCGGCCGCATCGACGAGATCTCCGCCGGTGGCCGCCGCTACCGCGCCGAGGACAACCCGAACGTCACCCTCTACGAGGGCATCGCCCAGTTCACCGGCGTCAAGCAGCTGACCGTGGACACCGCCGCGGGCCCGGAGACGATCACCGCGGACCGCTTCGTGGTGGCCGCCGGTGGCCGTCCGGCGATCCCGGACATCCCGGGCCTGGACCAGGTCGACTACTACACCAGCGACACCGTGATGAGGCTCGATGAGCTGCCCGCCCGGATGATCATCATGGGCACCGGGTTCATCGGCGCGGAGTTCGCGCACGTGTTCTCCGCGCTGGGCGTAGAGGTGACCATGATCGGCCGGTCCGGCCGGGTGCTGCGCTCGGAAGACACCGACATCTCCGCGAGGTTCACCGAGCTCGCAGCCCAGCGCTGGGACCTGCGGCTGAACCGCAAGGAGATCGCGGTCGAGCGCGATGGCAACCTCGTGCGTCTGCACCTGGAGGGCCCGGAGGGCACCGAGGTCGTGGAGGCCGAGGCGCTGCTCATCGCGGTGGGCCGGGTACCCAACGCCGACCTGCTGGAGGCGGCCGCGGGCGGCCTCGAACTCACCGCCGACGGCAAGGTCAAGGCCGACGCGACCCAGCTGACCTCGGTGGACGGCGTTTGGGCGCTGGGCGACATAAGCTCCGACCACGAGCTCAAGCACGTCGCCAACCACGAGATGCGCGTCGTCCAGCACAACCTGCTGCGCCCCGACGAGCCGATCGAGTCCGACCACCGGTTCGTGCCGCACGCGGTGTTCTCCGCCCCGCAGATCGCCTCGGTCGGCCTAACCGAGCAGGAGGCACAGCGGCGCGGAGTCGACTACGTGACTTCGATCCAGGACTACGCGGGCATCGCCTACGGCTGGGCGATGGAGGACACCGCCGGCTTCGCCAAGCTCCTCGCCGATCCGGAGACCGGTCAGCTCCTCGGCGCCCACATCATCGGCCCGCAGGCTCCGACGCTGCTGCAGCCGCTGATCCAGGCGATGCAGTTCGGCCTGGACGCCCGGATGATGGCCCGCGGCCAGTACTGGATCCACCCGGGCATGCCGGAGCTGATCGAGAACGCCCTGCTCAACCTGCCGCTGAAGTGACCCCGCGGGCATCTGCCGCCCAGGACCAGGCGGCAGATGTGTTCTGCGTCATCTTGAGTAATTCCAGTTAGTTGGGCAACTTGGGAGGATTGGGGCTGCCCGAAAAACCCGCCGCTGCCCGGTGAAACGGCGTGCGACAGCCCGGAACGCTCAACGGACAAAGGAGTTTGACTGTGCTTCACGAACGCCTCGAACCGGTCTACGCGAACGTGGTCCAGCGCAACCGCGGCGAAGACGAGTTCCACCAGGCAGTCCGAGAAGTGCTGGAGAGCATCGGTCCGGTCATCGACAAGCACCCCGAGTACGCCGAGCAGAAGATCATCGAGCGGATCTGCGAGCCGGAGCGGCAGATCGTCTTCCGGGTGCCGTGGGAGGACGACTGCGGCGAGGTGCAGATCAACCGCGGCTTCCGGGTGGAGTTCAACAGCGCGCTCGGTCCGTACAAGGGCGGCCTGCGGTTCCACCCGTCGGTCTACCAGGGCATCGTCAAGTTCCTCGGCTTCGAGCAGATCTTCAAGAACGCCCTCACCGGGTTGCCCATCGGCGGCGGCAAGGGCGGCGCGGACTTCGATCCGAAGGGCCGCTCCGACCGGGAGGTCATGCGGTTCTGCCAGAGCTTCATGACCGAACTGCACCGGCACATCGGCGAGTACACCGACGTGCCCGCCGGTGACATCGGCGTCGGCGGCCGAGAGATCGGCTACCTGTTCGGCCAGTACAAGCGGATCACCAACCGCTACGAATCCGGGGTGCTGACCGGCAAGCACCTGTCCTTCGGCGGCGCCCGCGTGCGCACCGAGGCCACCGGCTTCGGCTGCGCGTTCTTCGTGCAGGAGATGCTGTCCGCCCGCGGCGAGTCGTTCGACGGCAAGCAGGTCGTGGTCTCCGGATCGGGCAACGTGGCCATCTACACGATGGAGAAGGTGCACCAGCTCGGCGGAACCGTGGTGGCCTGTTCGGACTCCTCCGGCTACGTCGTCGACGAGAAGGGCATCGACGTCGAGCTGATCAAGCAGATCAAGGAGATCGAGCGGGGCCGCATCAGCGCGTACGCCGGGCGCCGGCCGGGCGCGAAGTTCGTTGCGCAGCGCAGCGTCTGGGAAGTGCCGTGCGACGTGGCGATGCCGTCGGCGACCCAGAACGAGCTCACCGCGGACGATGCGGCCACCCTGATCGCCAACGGCTGCATCGCCGTTGGCGAAGGCGCGAACATGCCCACGACGCCGGATGCGGTGCGCAGTTTCCAGGAGGCCGGCGTGGCGTTCGGCCCGGGCAAGGCGGCCAACGCCGGCGGCGTGGCCACCTCCGCGCTGGAGATGCAGCAGAACGCATCCCGCGACAGCTGGAGCTTCGAGTTCACCGAGAAGCGGCTCGAGGAGATCATGAAGGACGTACATGCCCGCTGCTACGCCACCGCCGCGGAGTACGGCATGTCCGGCAACTACGTCGCGGGCGCGAACATCGCGGGCTTCACGAACGTCGCCGACGCGATGCTCCGCCTCGGCCTCGTCTGACCGGGCGATCAACGCCCATCACGCCCACCCAACTCGCCCCATCAAGCGAGGTGAACGGTCCGTTCGCCCCAGTAGGCGGAGCGAACGAACCGTTCGCGTCAATAAAGGAGCCTGTTGCAAAATTACGCCCACCACGGACCGTGATCGATCGATCACGGCTGAGATGGCCACTGGCGGACAAACGGCGGCGATCGAGACTGATTTGGTACTTCGGTTCAGTCGTTTTCGCCGAAAACGCAACAGGCTCAAAGGCGAGGTAAACAGGCCGTTCGCTCCCCCTGCCGGAAGCGTCAGATGGTGCGGGGACGTCCCGCGATTACGCCGAACACCGCCTGCACCGCGACGATCACCACGATGGCCGTCAACGAAGCCGACCAGCCGCCGGTCACGTCGTGCAGCACGCCGAACAGGAACGGCCCGAACGACGAGATCAGATAGCCGATGCTCTGCGACATCGCCGACAACGACCCGGTGTCGGCGGCGTTGGCGGTGCGCAGCGAGATGAGGACCAGCGCAAGCGGGAACGCGCTCATGCCGACGCCGACCAGGAGCGCCCACACCACCGGCATGGCCAGCGGAGCCAGCAGCAGTCCGAGCAGGCCGGTGAGGGTCAGCACCGCGAGCCCGATGGCCCACCAGGACTGGCTGCGGGTCTTGGTCACCAGCGGCGGCAGGATCATGTTGATCGGCACACCTATCAGCAGCAACAACGCGAGCAGCATGCCTGCGGCCGTGCTGTCCATCCCGGCGTCCTTGAACACCTCGGGCATCCAGCCCATCACGACGTAGGCGACCAGCGACTGCAGCGCGAAGTAGACGGTGATCACCCATGCCAGCGGGCTGCGCAGCAGCGAACGCCGCTGCCTCGTCGAAGCGGTGCCCGGAGCCTGACGCGTCGGGGAGCGCCGAGCCATCGCGGGCACCCACACGCACAGCGCGGCCAGCGCCACGGCCGCCCAGGTCGCCAGCGCCAACCGCCAGCTGCCGGTCGAGGAGTTCAGGTACGGCGTCAGCGCCGAACCGGTCGAGCCGCCCGCCGCCATCGCGGTGGTGTAGAGCGCAGTCGCCATCCCGACGCGGGTAGGGAAGGACTCCTTGACCACCACCGGGATCAGCACGTTGCACATCGCGATCGCGGCGCAGACCAGCACGGTGCCGCCCAGCACCGTCCACGGTCCGTCGACGACCCGCAGCAGCATCGCGGCGGTCAGCACCGCCAGCGACGCGCCGATGACCTTGTTGATGCCCATCCGCCTGGCCAGCAGCGGAGCGCCGATGCCTGCGACCCCGAAGCAGAGCGTGGGCACCGAAGTCACGACGCTCGCCCACGTGCTGGAAACACCGAGCGAGTCACGCACCTCACCGAGCACCGACGCCAGGCTGGTGACCGCCGGGCGCATGTTCGCCGCCGCGAGCGCAACACCGGCCAGCAGCAGCCCTCCCCCGGCCACGGCAGCGTGCCGATTGGGGAAGACTGCCTCGGCGGCACCCTCGTTCTCGACGGCGAGGGCATCCGGGTGGTGCTGGGCGGCGAGTCGGGTGGCATCCTGGTCAGCCACGTGTTCGGGGACATGGGGTCGTGACTTCGTAGACATCGCAACCTAGTATGTCAAACGTAGGATGTTTGGACGAAAGGACCTGTCAGTGCCTTTGGTCACCACCAAGCGGACCGGGCTGGTCGATCAGGTCATCGCCCAGATCCGCGAGCTCGTGTCGTCCGGGGAATGGCCGATCGGCGAGAAGATCCCACCCGAGACCGAGCTCGTGAGCGCACTCGGCGTCGGCCGCAACACCGTCCGCGAGGCGGTGCGCGCGCTCTCGCACGCCGGGCTGCTGGAAGTGCGGCAGGGCGACGGGACGTTCGTGCGCGCCACCAACGAGATCTCCGGGGCGGTTCGCAAGCTGTGCGGCCCCGAGCTGCGCCAGGTCCTGGAGGTCCGCCGCGCGCTTGAGGTCGAGGGCGCGCGGCTGGCCGCCGGGGCGCGGACCGACGGGGACCTGACCGGGCTGGAGGCCTGTCTGACCAGCCGGGACGAGGCGGTGCGGCGCCAGGACAGCGCGGAGGTCGTCGCCACCGACGCCGAGTTCCACCGGCTGCTGGTCGCGGCCTCGCACAACCCGGTGCTGATCTCGCTCTACGAAGGGATCCGCGAGACGGTGGCATCCAGCGTCGCGACCACCTTCAACCGGGACGCCCAGGCGGAACCGGTCTCGCACGCCGAACTGCTGGCCGCGGTGCGCGACGGCGACCCACGCCGAGCTGCGGAGGAGGCGGGCGGCTTCCTCGACGAACTGCTCAGCCAGATCGGCTCGGAGAGCGCGGCGGAGAAGCTGGATTGATCGCCGCCACGCCGAACGCGTCGGCTATCCGGCCGACGAGTCCGGCCAGTAGTCGGTCCCGACGTCGAATGCGTCGCCAGCGGTCGGCACCACCCAGGACGCCGCGATCACCCCGGCGGCGAAACCACCCGTGGTGGAACGGGTGCGCGCGGGTTGCAGCCACACCGACGGCGCGCCGAAGCGGGTGATCACGATCTCCTCCCCCGATTCGGCGCGGTCGAGCAGCTCCACCAACCGCTCGCGGGCTTCATCAAGGGTGAACTCGGCAGCCATGCCCTCGACGTTACCCGCGTCACAACTCCTTGAGACGACCTTCCACCGATGCTCGCGGCTCTCGCGCGACCGGAGCACGGGCCGACGCCGGCACGGCTTCATTTGAAACTGTGGTGCACCGCCGGGAGTCCGGCCGGCGCGCCGTGGTCGAGCAGGCGGCGCAGGGCATCGGTGTCCAGGTGCTTTTCCACCAGGTCGCCCAGCAGATCCAGCTGCCCCGCGCGGACCTCGGCGAAATCCGTGTCGTCGGCCGGTACGAAACCGTCCCGCCCGGCGCGCCGCGCCGCCCACCGCAGGAAGGCCCGCCGGAACGCGTTGTTCTCGAACAACCCGTGCCAGTGGGTGCCGAGCACGGATTCCGCGATACCGCCTTCGGCCCGTCCGTCGGGCAGGATGACCAGCGGCGTCAGGTCGCCGCGGCGCACGGCGACACCATGGTGGATCTCGTAGCCCTCGACAGGCTCGCCGAAGGCCTCTCCGCGTGGCCTGGCCAGCGTCTTGTGCGGCGCGAACTCGATCTCCAGGTCGAGCAGCCCGAGTCCGTCGACCGCGCCGGCCCCGGACTCGACCTCGTCGACGATTCGGCGGGCCAGCATCTGAAAGCCGCCGCAGATCCCGACCACCGGCAGTCCGGCGCGGGCGTGCACACGGATCGCCTCGGCCAGCCCACTGCTCCGCAACCAGGCCAGGTCGGCGACCGTCGACTTGGATCCGGGCAGCACGACCAGGTCCGCATCGGCCAGTCGCGAAGGTTCGGTGACGAACCGGACCGCGACGCCCGGTTCCACGGCCAGCGCCTCCACGTCGGTGGCGTTGGAGATCCGCGGCAGCCTCGGCACCGCGACCCGCAGCCACTGGCCGCCCTTTGGCGGGGCGGGACGCCCGATCACCCCATCGGCCACGTAGGACAACGAATCCTCGGCGTCCAGCCACAGCTCCTCGGCCCACGGCAGCACGCCGTGCACCGGGCGGCCGGTCAGCGCGCGCAATTGGTCCAGCCCCGGCTCCAGCAGCGCCGGATCGCCGCGGAACTTGTTGATCAGGAATCCGGCGACCAGCGCCTGGTCCGCCGAGTCAAGCAGCGCGAGGGTGCCGAAGAGCTGGGCGAACACGCCGCCGCGGTCGATGTCGCCGACCACCAGCACAGGCAGTCCGGCGGCCTGCGCGAGGCCCATGTTGGCGATGTCGTTGGCCCGCAGGTTGATCTCGGCCGGTGATCCGGCGCCCTCGCACACGACGTAGTCGTATTCCGCGCGCAATCCCTCCAATGTGGACACGACGGTGTCCAGCAGGGTGGCCTTGCGGGCCCGGTAGGACATCGCGGTCACCTCGCCGGACACCTGCCCGAGCACGACGACCTGCGAACTGCGGTCGCTGCCTGGCTTGAGCAGCACGGGGTTGAACCGCACCGAAGGCTCGACGCCGCACGCAGCGGCCTGCACGGCCTGCGCGCGCCCGATCTCGCCGCCGTCGGGCGTGACCACGGAGTTGTTGGACATGTTCTGCGCCTTGAAGGGCGCAACCCGAGCGCCGCCGCGCGCCAACCAACGACAGATCCCGGCGGTGACCACGCTCTTCCCGGCATCCGAGGTGGTCCCGGCAACCAACACCGCATTCACACGTAGTTCCTACCCCATCAAACCGGGCCCCCCGAAGGCGCCACCGAACCACCGGCAACACCCACAGGCCGACCATCTCCCCAGGTGAGCACCCCGTGAGCGTTTTCCGGGGCTACAACACCCAAAACCGCTCACAGCCACCCCACCTGCACAAATGCACCGGCCGACCAAGACGCATCGCCCCTGGAAGCCTCCGAGGACCGACGCCTCACGCAGACACTGCAGTCGGCGAAATCGCACGAAATCGCCGGGCAAAGCAGCCGCTAAGCACAGCCGAAAGCCAATGCAGGGAAGCGAAAGCGCCTACTACAACCGCAACCGTGACACGCGAATCTCACGACTTAAATCCGCCGCAAGCGGCGAAGCCGCTTAGCCACCCTCGCAACCGGCACCGCCTCTGAGGTTCCGCGACCCGCACCGCTACGCAAAACGAGCCTGGAATCAGGGGAGAGTCAGGATTTCGTTGCCTTCTTCGGTGATTAGGATGGTGTGCTCGAACTGGGCCGTCCAGCTCTTGTCCTTCGTCGTCACCGTCCAGCCGTCGTCCCACATGTCGTACTCGTGGGTGCCGAGGGTGATCATCGGCTCGATGGTGAAGGTCATGCCGGGTTCCAGGACGGTCTGCACAGACGGCTCGTCGTAGTGCAGGATCACCAGTCCGCTGTGGAACGAACGGCCGATGCCGTGCCCGGTGAAGTCGCGGACCACGCCGTAGCCGAACCGCTTGGCGTAGGACTCGATCACCCGACCGATCACGTTGAGCTGACGTCCAGGCTTGGCGGCCTTGATACCCCGCATCAGGGCCTCGTGGGTGCGCTCCACCAGCAGCCGCGCGTCCTCGGAGACCTCGCCGGCCAGGAACGTCCCGTTGGTGTCACCGTGCACGCCGCCGATGAAGCCGGTGACATCGACGTTGACGATGTCGCCGTCCTCGATCACCGTCGAGTCCGGGATGCCGTGGCAGATCACCTCGTTCAGCGAGGTGCAGGACGACTTCGGGAAGCCCCGGTAGCCCAGCGTCGAAGGGTAGACCCCGTGGTCGCAGAAGAACTCGTGCACCACAGCGTCGACTTGGTCGGTGGTCGCGCCGGGCTGTACCGCCTTGCCGGCCTCGACCAGGGCCTGCGCGGCGAGCTTGCCCGCCACCCGCATCGCCTCGATCACCTCGGGCGGCTGCACGTCGGGGTCGCTATTGCGCTTGGGAGCCGGTTTGTCGACGTACTCGGGGCGCTCGATGTGCGCTGGGACTGGGCGACGCGGCGTCTGCACGCCTGACTTCAACGGAGCTCGAACCGGCATGCCCCCCACTGTAACCGCGTTGCGCTCCCCCACTCCGGCTGGCGGCCATGAACGCACCACACCCGTCACCCTCACCGTTGGACCGCAATTTCCATTGGGGTTTTTTCATCCTGTTTGTTCTGGTGGTGGGGGGTTGACGGGGTGGGGTGGGGTGTGTGTGGGCTGGTCAGGGGCGATGATCATTTTTGATGATCGTTTGTCAGCGGGTGATTTCGAGGTTGGTCAGCACCAGCAGGGCCCGTAGTAGGCGGGTGGCGTTGGCTGCGTGCATGCGTAGGCGGGTGAGGATGCGCCAGTTTTTGAGGTCGGCGAAGCCGTGTTCGCAGGTGGCGCGTTCGCGGGCAACGAGTTGGTTGGCTTGTTTCTGGGCGTCGGTGAGCGGGTGGGCGCGGGCGGCGCGGCGGCCGATGATGATCACGGGTTCGTCGGGGTCGTCTTCCAGTCCGGTGAATCCGAGGTCGCACATCGCGCCGAGTTCGGCGTCCCGGAGTGCGGTGGTGATGTTGTTGTGGCGGGCGGTGGTGACTTCCGAGGCCCGCCCTGGTTTGGCCGCAGAGAACCACAACAGGTTGCCTTTGTGGTCGGTGAGGGCGAGAAACAGCAGGCCGTGGGCTTTGTGTTTGCCGCTGTAGTTGCGCCGGTTGTTCTTGCCGGTGCGGCGCTGGGTGCGCACCAGGGTGCCATCCAGCAGCACGACCTCACCCCCGCCGCGGGCCACTTTGCTCAGGACGCGGTCCAGGCGCGGGGCACGGGCGGCCAGCAGGTCGATGACCTCCAGCACCCAGCGGCGGATCGTCGAGGCCGACACCCTGTTGCCGCCGGCCATGTCCAGCAGCCGCTGGTCGTGACGCAGCACCGCGAGCACGATGATCGCCTGCGTACCAGGGGTCACCTTGCGCCAGCGAGAGCGGATTTTCCTGCAGTGCGTGGTGATCAGCGAGGCGAGGTAGTCGATCGTGGCCCTCGACACGGGAAGTTGGGCTTGGTACACAATGGGTTCGGTGCCCTCGGCGGGGCTGGATTGGGTTTTCACACACTCCCCAACCCCGCCGGGGGCACTCTCGTTGCAGCCAACCGGCCATGATCATCGTCACATCTTCTCCGCGACCACGGCCACCGTCAGATGATCTTGATAAATGATCATGGCCCTGGCCAGCCCGCCCACACCACGCCACCCACGACCACACCCTCTGACCAGCCAAGATCAGGATGAAAAAAGCCCATTGAAATTGAAGATGGCGGATCCGCCGATCCAATTTCAATGGAAATTGCGGTAGTACCCGTCAGTTCGCGCCTGGTGAGGCCGTGGTCAGCCCCGCTTCTTCCGCCGCAGCCAGTAGCGCCGGGTCGTAGGAGACGTAGGCGTGCAGACCGTTCTTGATCTTGCACGCGGAGGCCAGGTGGATGGCGTCCACCGGGCCGACGTTGCCACGCAGCTCGGTGGCCACGTCGAGCACGTCCTGCTTCACCGGCAGCTGGTCGATCTTCGACACGATGATCGACGCCAGGTCTTCGGCGGCCGGCCCTACCTCACGGAAGGTGCGCAGCACGTCGACCTTCGACAACGCGCTGGTCACGCGGGGGTGTTCCCAGCGCTCGCGGATCCATTGGCTAAGTGCTTTGCTCTCCGGCTCGGGGGCGATCAACTTGATCAGCGCGGAGGAATCGAAGTAGATCAAAACCGCTCCTGTTCACGCCTGCGCAGCAGCCGGTCGGAGACGTTCGGGGTCGGCGCTGCTGGCAACGGTTCGGGGAGCTCGCCGCCTTCACCGGGCACGAGCTCTCCGGCGGCGACGAGTTCGTCGTACAGGGTTTGGTCACGCGTGGGCGGACTTAGCACCGCGACGGTGCGCCCCCGATCGGTCACGAGGATCGATTCGCCGGCGGCGACCCGCTTCAGGTATCGACTGGCGTTCTGCCGCAGCTCACGAACGCCGATCCGCTCCATGTGCAACAAGGTAGCACAATGATCACCACTGGTGATCACCCCGGACGCGTGAAGCGATCAGGCGCCCGCGAGGAAGCGCTTCGCGGCCTCGCCGGCCGGGCCCGACGAGCCCGCGTCGGTCACCAGCACCGCGAAGGCCAGGTCGCCGCGGTAGCCGACGAACCAGCCGTGCGAGTGGGTCCCGTCGCCGAACTGCGCCGTGCCGGTCTTGCCCCGGACGTCACCGGAACCGTTCAGCGAGGTCGCGGTCCCGCTGGTGACCACCTCGCGCATCATCGCGCGGAGCTGGTCGAGGGACTGCGGCGACGGCGGCTGCGGTTCGGCGTCGGCCTTCGTCGGCACGCCCCGGACCAGCGACGGCACCGGCATCCGCCCTCGGGCGATCGAGGACGTCACCAGCGCCATGCCGAACGGGCTGGCCAGCACCGTGCCCTGACCGATGCCGTTCTCGGCGCGCTGCACCGTGCTGTCGGCCGGCGTCACCTTGCCGGTGATCGTCGTCGCGCCTGCCATGTCGAAGTCCACGCCGAGGCCCAGCTGCCGCCCCGCGTCGGTCAGCGCCTGCCCGGGCAGGTCGACCGCGAGCTGCGCGAACGACGTGTTGCAGGAACGCGCGAACGCCGTCCGCAGCGGCACTTGGCCGAGGTCGAACTCCTTGTCGTTCGGCAGCACCCGGCCGTCGAACACCTTCTTGCCCGGGCATTCGACCTGGGTGTCGATGTTGACCTTGCCGGACTCCAGCCCGGCGGTCGCGGTCACCGTCTTGAACGTCGAGCCCGGCGGGTACTGGCCGGAAAGCGCCACCGGGCCCTGCGCGTCGGCGGCGGCGTTCTGCGCCACGGCGAGCACCTCGCCGGTGGACGGCTGCATGGCGACCAGCATCGCGGCCTGCGGTACCGGGTCCACCGCCTGTTCGGCGGCCTGCTGCGTGCGGTCGCCGAGGGTCACGTTGGTCGGCGCGACCGGCTTCTCGGCGACGTCGTGCAGCTCCGCGGCCTCCTGACCGGCAGCGTCGAGCGTGACGACGCGCCACCCGGCGTTCGCCTCGACCTGCTCGTCGACCTTGCGCGCGACGCCCGCGAGCACCTGCGTGCCGTACCCGCGCTCGGTGGTGACCAGCCGCGTCTGGGCCGGGAAGCGCACGCCCGGCAGGTCGTAGATCTGCGCCTTGACCTTGTCGTAGTCGCTCTGCCGCAGCGTGACCACCGCGTACGGCTGGCCCTGCGGCGTTTTCGCCACGCCGTCCAGGATGGACTGCTGGGTGATCGCGGGCTCGACGGTGCTCAGCGCGCTCGCCAGCGAAGACGCGACCGCCCGCACGTCACCGGCTTCCTGCGGGCTGAGGCTCACGGTGATCAGCTGCTCCGGGCCCATGAGCTGCTTGCCGTCGCGGTCCAGGACCGGCGCCGGATCGGGCCGTTGTTCGCGGAAGGCGATGGTCTGCCCGGCGGCGAGTTGCGGGTGGATCACCGCTGGTGCCCAGCGGACCTTCCAGCCCTGATCCTGCTCGACGAGCTTGAACTCGTTCGAGTAGTTCCAGACCTTGCCCGCGCCGAAGTCCCAGGACATGTCGAACCGGACGGTGGGCACCCCCTGGGCGTCCTCGGTCACCTCCCGGACCGTCGCGTGCGCGGCGGTCGGCGACAGGTTCCGCCGAGCCGCCTCCAACGCCTGCCGGGCCTGGTCGGGCGCGTCGGTCTGGTTCGCCGCACCTGCTGCGTCGCCTGCCGCCACCGCGTTCACGAAGGACACGGCCACGTCCTCTTCAGAGGGTCCGGTGCTGCAAGCGGCCAACGGCAACAGCAGCAGTGCCGCCGCACCGGCCAAGATCCGCGAGGAAACCATGTCCGCGAGTATGCCGAACCTCCCGGAACGTCCACACCTCTTTTCCGGCGGGGCACCCGCGTTCGGGCCACACCAACCACACCGATGACCGTTTCAATTGAAACTGCCATCGAACACGGCACGAGGGACGGCAGTTTCAATTTACTGCCGTCGAACTCCACAGTGGACGATCAGAGGAGGACGGTGCCGAAGGATCCGACCTGCTGGAAGCCGACCTTCCGGTAGGCCAGGCGGGCGGCGGTGTTGTAGCCGTTGACGTACAGGCTCGCCGTGCGTCCCAGGCCGCGCACCAGCCGGTCCGCCACCGCAGCCGTTCCCGCCGTGCCCAGTCCGGTGCTGCGCCGGTCCGGATGCACCCAGACGCCTTGGATCTGGCCCACGGTTCGGGACACCGCGCCGATCTCGGCCTTGAACACCACCTCGTTGCCCTCGAAGCGGGCGAACGCCCGGCCACCGGCGATCAGGTCGGCGACCCGCGCGCGGTAGCTCGCCGCGCCGCCGTCGCTGGACGGGTCCACCCCGACTTCCTCGGTGAACATCGCGATCGCCGCAGGCAGGTAGCGGTCCAGCTCGTCCGGGCGCACCGGGCGGACCAGCGGGTCCGGGGCCACCCGGGGCGGTTCGGAGAGCGCCATGAGCGGCTGGTCGGCGCGCACCTCCCGCGCCGGGCCCCACTGCGCCGCCACCTCGTTCCAAAGCGCAAGCACTTGCTCGGCCGGGCCGACCAGCGACGAGCACACGCGGCGTCGGCGCAGCGCGCGGTCGGCGAAGGCGCGCATCGCGGCGGGTCCGCCGCGCAGCGGGATCAGGTTCGCGCCCGAGAAGCACATCCCGGTGAGCTTGCTGCCGTAGCCCCACAGTTCGCCGCCGAGGCGCAACGGGTGGACGCCGGCTTCCTCGACGCGCGCGGCCACCATGCAGGCCGCGACCGGGGCGGAATCCAACACGGAACGGACCAGCAGCGCGTCGCGTTCCTCCAACAGCCGTGCACCGGCGAGCTTGAGCACCTGCCAAGACTGCCAGAAACCCCGGTCGAAGAGCCTCCCCGGCCAAGATGCACCACACCCACCCGAACGTGCACTCACCCGTTCGGAGCAACCTGATCGATGGAACACCGCCGATCCAGCGCACCGAACCGTGCGGACGCCCGGAAATGTGAAGACCGGCCGCCCCCTGAATCGGGGACGGCCGGTCCCGGCGAGATCAGCTGACGGTGACGACCGGCGCGCCGGACTCGGCGTCGGCGGGTTCCATGTCCTCGGCGATGCGCATGGCCTCCTCGATCAGGGTCTCGACGATCTGGTGCTCCGGCACCGTCTTGATCACCTCGCCCTTAACGAAGATCTGGCCCTTGCCGTTGCCCGAGGCCACGCCGAGGTCGGCTTCCCGCGCCTCGCCCGGCCCGTTGACGACGCAGCCCATGACCGCGACCCGCAACGGCACCTCCATGCCCTCCAGGCCGGCGGTGACCTCCTCGGCGAGCTTGTAGACGTCCACCTGCGCCCGTCCGCACGACGGGCACGACACGATCTCCAGCTTCCGCGGCCGCAGGTTCAGCGACTGCAGGATCTGGGTGCCGACCTTGATCTCCTCGACCGGCGGCGCCGACAGCGACACCCGGATCGTGTCCCCGATGCCCTGGCGCAGCAGCGCGCCGAAGGCGACCGCGGACTTGATCGTGCCCTGGAACGCCGGGCCGGCCTCGGTGACGCCGAGGTGCAGCGGGTAGTCGCACTGCTCGGCGAGGATCTCGTAGGCGCGCACCATCACGACCGGGTCGTTGTGCTTCACCGAGATCTTCAGGTCGTGGAAGTCGTGCTCGGCGAACAGGCTCGCCTCCCACAGCGCCGACTCGGCCAGGGCCTCCGGGGTCGCCTTGCCGTATTTCTGCATCAGCCGCGGGTCCAGCGAACCGGCGTTGACGCCGATCCGGATCGGCGTGCCGTGGTCCTTGGCGGCCTGCGCGATCTCCTTGACCTTGTCGTCGAACTTCTTGATGTTGCCCGGGTTGACGCGCACCGCGGCGCAACCGGCCTCGATCGCCGCGAACACGTACTTCGGCTGGAAGTGGATGTCGGCGATGACCGGGATCTTCGACTTCTGCGCGATGGCCGGCAGCGCCTCCGCGTCGTCCGCGCTGGGGCACGCCACCCGGACGATGTCGCACCCCGCGGCGGTCAGCTCCGCGATCTGCTGCAGCGTGCTGTTGATGTCCGCAGTGACGGTCGTAGTCATGCTCTGCACGGAAATGGGGTGTTCACTGCCCACCCCGACCGCTCCGACCTGCAACTGCCGGGTCTTGCGCCGTTCCGCGAGCACCGGAGCCGGGGCCGCGGGCATGCCCAGATCGACGGTCATCGATTCCTCTCCACCTCTTCTGGTGTTCTTCGGGCGACTTGCGCCGCCTCGCACCACGATACCGGCGCACGTTCATCCGGCCGGACGTCGTGGGGTCGACCGGATCACGTTCGGTGATCATAAGTGCCCGTTCACGTCGCGTTGGGAACACCGTCGCGCGCCGGTCACCACCCGATCCGCTTAACCGCCGTGGCGAGCGTCGAAGCCCGTTCAACACCGCCGACACGCATCCCGCCGCCGCTCGGCCACGCAGGTGAAATTCACACCCGATGCCGTTCTTGCCGTTCAGCCCCGCCGCGCGGCTAGAACAGCTTCACCGGGTTCACGACGTCGGCGACCAAGACCAGCAGCGAGTACGCGATGAAGATCAGGCTCACCGCGTACGCCAGCGGCATCAGCCTCGCCGTGTCGAACGGGCCCGGGTCCGGCCGCCGCACCAGCTTGGCGAACCTGCGGCGGATGCCCTCCCAGATCGCACCGGCGACGTGGCCGCCGTCCAGCGGCAGAATCGGCAGCATGTTGAACACGAACAACGACAGGTTCACGCCCGCGAGCAGGTTGAACATCATGATGATCCGGGCGTCCACGCCGAAGTCGTCCGACGCCAGCACCTCGCCGCCCAGCCGGCTCGCGCCGACGATGCCCACCGGCGAGTCCTGGTGCCGCTCACCGCCGAAGATCGCGTTGATCAGATCGGGCACCCGCTGCGGCAGCTCGACGACCTTCTGCATGGTGAGGCTGACGAACCCGCCGATGGTCTTCGCCACGCCGCCGAAGTCCTGCTTCACCAGCTGCGACGTCGGGGTCAGGCCGAGGAAGCCGACCTTCTCGTACTCGCTGGTCGAGTTCAGCTTCGGCCGGTCGGTCTGCATCAGGTTCGCCTGCAGGGTCAGCTGCTGGCCACCGCGGTCGACGACCACCGGCACGGTGCCGGCGGAGCCGCGGATGGCCAGCTGCAGCTCGTCCCACGAGGCGTAGGGCTTGCCGTTGAACTCCAGGATCCGGTCGCCGGGCCGGAAATCGGCGGCCGCGGCCGGGGACGGCGGCGCGTCCGCCGGGCACTGCTCGGTGTTCGGGGCGGTGGCGGGGAGCACGCACGCGCTGACCGACGACACCGTCGTGGTCGGCGTGTTGATGCCGTGGCCCATCAGGATCGCCGCGAAGATGCCGACCGCCAGGATGAGGTTCATCACCGGCCCGGCCAGCATCACGATGACCCGCTTCCACGGGCTGCGCTGGTAGAACTGCCGGTGCGCGTCCTCGGGGGTGATCTCCTCGGCGGACATCTGGCGGGCGTCCTCGATCATCGCCCGCCACGGCGCGGACGACGCGGTGCGGCCGTACTTCTCGTCCTTCTTCGGCGGGAACATGCCGATCATCCGGATGTAGCCGCCGAACGGGATGAGCTTCACGCCGTACTCGGTGTCGCCCTTCTTGCGCGACCAGATGGTGCGGCCGAAGCCGACCATGTACTGGGTGACCTTGATCCCGAACAGCTTCGCCGCCGCCAGGTGCCCCAGCTCGTGCCACGCGATGGAGAACAGCAGACCGAGGAAGAAGATGATGATGCCAACGACGACCAGCATCTACTACTCCGCCTTCCCCGCGAGCTCGCGAGCCCGGGTCCGCGCCCAGTCCTCGGCCGCGAAGACCTCGTCCAAGCCCACCGGATCGCTGCGCCACTGATCGGCGCCGGCGAGCACCTCACCCACAGTCTGCACGATTCCGGTGAAGCCGAGTCGGCCATCGACGAACGCCGCCAGCGCTTCTTCGTTCGCGGCGTTGTAGATCGCGGGCAGGCAGCCGCCGCCGGAGCCCGCAGCTCGGGCCAGCTCGACGGCCGGGAACGCCTCGTTGTCCACCGGCTCGAAGGTCCATTCCTGCGCCTGCTCGAAGGTCAGCGCCGGGGCGGCCTTGGGCACCCGGCGCGGCCATTCCAGGCTCATCGCGATCGGGATCCGCATGTTCGGCGGGCTGGCCTGGGCGATCGTGGCGCCGTCCACGAAGGTGACCATCGAGTGCACGATCGACTGCGGGTGCACCACGACGTCGATGCGGTCGTAGCCGATGCCGAACAGCAGGTGCGCCTCGATCAGCTCCAGGCCCTTGTTCACCAGCGTGGCCGAGTTGATGGTGACCACGCTGCCCATCGACCAGGTGGGGTGGGCCAGCGCCTGCTGCACCGTGACGTCCACGAGCTCGTCACGCTTGCGGCCCCGGAACGGGCCGCCGGAGGCGGTAAGCACCAGCCGTTCCACCTCGTCGGAACGACCCCCGAACAGGCACTGCGCCAGCGCGGAGTGCTCGGAGTCGACCGGCACGATCTGGCCGGGCGCGGCGCTGCCCAGCACCAGCGCACCACCCGCGATCAGCGACTCTTTGTTGGCCAGCGCCAGCTGCGCGCCGGTCGCCAGCGCAGTCAGCGTCGGCTTGAGACCGCGCGAGCCGTCGACGCCGTTGAGCACCACGTCGGCGGGGGTGGACTCGATGAGGTCGGTGACTGCGTCCGGCCCGGCCAGCAGCCTGGGGAGGCGGAACTCACCGGCCGCGTAGCCGCGCTTCTGGGCCTCGGCGTAGAGGGCGAGCTGGAGGTCTTCAACGGCGGTGCCCTTGGCGACCGCAACGGCCGGGACGTCGAACTCCAGCGCCTGTTCCGCCAGCGCCTGCGGGTCGCTGCCGCCCGCGGCCAGCCCGGCGACCCGGAACCGGTCGCGGTTGTGCCGGATCACGTCCAGGGCCTGGGTACCGATCGAACCGGTCGAGCCGAGCACCAGCACGGTGCGGGGGTCGCCGGGTGCGCTCTGATTCGGGGTGTCGGCGTGCATCACGGTCATTGTCCCCGAAGAAGGTGAGCACCCGTCGCTCGCGGTGCGCAAATCACTTCCGGGGCTCACGATCAGGCGGTAGGCCCGGCCGGAAGCAGAACAGCTGGGCATCATCGCCTGGGGTGTTGCGGAAATCGCTTCCGCAACACCCTTTTCCCTGATCGCAGGGGGCAGGTGCGCGCTCGGGCGCCGGGGGCGTGTGCGAGGATGGGGGCAATGTGGATCGCCGGACGGCGGTCTGTGCACCTAGCAATGTCTTCCGGCCTCGCGGCCGGCGTGGCGCAGGAGGGGAACGTGGCGAGCACCGAGCTGGAGAAGAAGCCCAGCCAGGCCATCGACCCGGCCGAGGAACCGTCGGTCGAGTGGGGCTGGCACGGCGGTTTCCCGAAGGGCACCCAGTTCATGGGCTGGTTCTCGGTCGTCGCGTGCCTGGCCATGCTGATCGGCAACCACCAGGGCATCTTCAGCGGTGGCGGGCACTTCAAGACCGAGGACGGCTACCTGGTCTTCATCGCGGCGGTCCTGGTCATCGGCCTGCTGATCGACCTGCGCAAGAAGCGGACCGCCTGGCGCCGCTGACGCGCCGAAAGCATGAATGAACGCCGCCCCGGTGACCGGGGCGGCGTTCATTCATGAGTGCGCTGGTTCTTGACCCAGCCCGCTGGTGTTCTGAAGCGGCGCAGCCGATCAGCCCACCCGCGCAACCGCACCGCCGCGGGACGGTGCCCACCCCGTGGGGTTTCCCCGACGCACGTGTTGGGTCCGCACGTGCGTCGGGGAACCCGCAGCGAGCAGGCGTCCGGGGTTCCGCTACCCGCACCGCCGCGCAGAAGGAGCCTGGAAGCAGCGGTTCACGGGTTGATGCCGGTGAGGACTGTGACATGCTCCTCGGTGAGATCCGTCATCGCGGCCCGCACGCCTTCCCGGCCGACGCCCGACTCCTTCACCCCGCCGTAGGGCATCTGGTCGGCGCGGAAGCTCGGCACGTCGCCGATGATCACGCCGCCGACTTCCAGCTCCGACGACGCGCGGAAGGCCAGCTGCAGGTCGCGGGTGAACACCCCGGCCTGCAGGCCGTAGCGGGAGGCGTTGACCTTCTCGAACGCCTCGTCCACCGAGTCGACCGGCGCGATGACCAGCACCGGCCCGAAGACCTCCTCGCAGGAGACCTTCGCGTCCTCCGGCGCGTCGGCCAGCACCGTCGGCGCGTAGGTCGTGCCCTCGCGGGTGCCGCCGGTGAGCACCCGGGCGCCCGCCGCGACGGCTTCGCCGACCCACTGCTCGACCCGCTCCGCGGCCGCCAGGTCGATCAGCGGTCCGACCTTGGTGGCCGGGTCCTTCGGGTCTCCGGTGCCCTGCGCTTCGACGGCCTTGACCACGCGGGCGGTCAGGTCGTCGACGATGTCGCGGTGGGCGTAGACACGCTGCACCGAAATGCAGGACTGGCCGCCCTGGTACACCCCGAAGGTGGCGATGCGCTCGGCGGCGTAGTCGAGGTCCGCCCAGTCCGAGTTGACGATCACCGCGGCGTTGCCGCCGAGTTCGAGGGTGACGTGCTTGCGCGGGGCCGAGTCGCGGATGCCCCAGCCGACCGGCCCGGAACCGGTGAACGACACCACCGGCAGCCGCGGGTCCGCGACAAGCTCGGCGGCCTTCTCGTTGGTGGTCGTCACCACCGACCAGGACCCGGCGGGCAGTTCGGTCTCGGCCAGGATCTCGCCGAGCAGCAGCGCGGACAGCGGGGTCTTCGGTGCGGGCTTGAGCACGATCGGGGTGCCGACGGCGAGCGCCGGGGCGACCTTGTGTGCCACCAGGTTGAGCGGGAAATTGAACGGCGAGATGCCGAGCACCGGGCCGCGCGGGATCCGGCGGATCAGCGCCATCCGGCCCGTCGTGCCCGCATCGGTGTCGAGCCGCTGCAGCTCGCCGGAGAAGCGGCGGGCTTCTTCCGCGCCCCAGCGGAAGGTGGAGGCGGCGCGGGCGACCTCGCTGCGAGCCCAGGTGATCGGCTTGCCGTTCTCGGCGGTGATCAGCTGCGCGATCTCCTCGGCCCGCTCGGTGAGGCGGCGGCTCACGTGGTCCAGCGCCGCCGCGCGCGCGTGCGCGGGCAGTTCGGCGAACTCGCGGCGGACCGCGTGCGCGGCGGCGACGGCCCGCTCCACATCGGCGTCGGTGGCGTAGCACGTGGTGGCGACTGCCACGCCGTCGTAGGGATGACGCACCTCGAAGGTCGCGTCGCTGGTGACCCGCTCGCCAGCGACCCAGTACCCGGTGACCGATGACATCGGCTGCCTCCTGTCGATTTTCGTCCTCGCCGCGACGCTACGGCCGCGCCCCGAGCCACCGGCACTGCCAATCCGTCCACCGCCGCCCACGACCATGTCCAAACCGTCACCCCACCTCGCTCGGCTAGCGAAGGGCACCTCGACCGGTTTGCTGGCCGCGCAGATCGGGCGCACCGGCGCGGGCGTCTTGCTCGCGCGAACTCGCGAACCCGGGGCACGCGATCAGCGCACCGGGCGGGCGAAGGTGCCCGTCAGCTGCGAGACGTCGCCCGATCGAGAGGGTCGATGGCGTTCCGGATCTGGCGCATCAGCTTCCTCCAGGCAGGATGCACAGCAGGTCGTACAGGACGTGGGCGGCGGCGATCCCGGTGATCTCGGCGTGGTCGTAGGCCGGGGCCACCTCCACCACGTCGGCGCCGACCACGTTCAGGTCGGCCAGCCCCCGCACCACTTCGAGCAGCTCGCGGCTGGACAGCCCGCCGGCTTCGGGGGTTCCGGTGCCCGGTGCGTACGCCGGGTCCAGCACGTCGATGTCGATGGACAGGTACACCGACCGCTACCCGAGCCGGGTGCGGATCCGCTCGATGATGGTGTCCAGCGGCGTCCGGGCGAGCGCGCTCAGCACGCCCAGCACCGCGTACGTGATGCTGTGGCTGGCACCGCCATCGGGCAGCCCGAACAGCCGGTGCAGCAGGCCCGCCATCGCGGCCCCGCCGGTCCACACCGTCAGCGGGCCAGAACTCCAGCCCGAACGAGGCGGGCAGCCAGCCGAAGATGACGACGCCGAGGCACATGTTGGAGCCGAGCTGGATGCCGGCGGCATCGCGGGGGCGGCCGGTGCGATCGGCGCCGGGGATGGTGTCGGCGCCGTGCGCCTCGATGCTGACGCGCGGCGTTGACGACCGTCCGAAGCTCGGCCGTTCGCACGGACTCGTGAGTGCTCGCTCCGGCAAGAACCGGACTCAGCACTCACGAGCCTTGGGCGCGAAGTGGCCGCGTCAGGACTGGCGGAGGGCTTCGAGGGCGAGGTAGAGGTCCACCCGGTCCGCCGTGCTGAAGAGGCTGCGGCCCGTGAGCTCTTCGACCCTGCTCATCCGGTGCCGCAGGGTGTTGATGTGCACGTGGAGGTGTTGCGCCGCCTCCTGCCAGCGGCCGCCCGCGTCGAGGAACACCGCCAAGGACGGCAGCAGGTCGCTGCCCCGGCATTCGTCGTGGTCCAGCACCGGTCCGAGCAGCGCCGGGCTGCTCAGCTGCTCGTGCGTCATCCAGCCGCGTTCGGCCCGGGACGACACCACCTCGGCTGCATGCGCCGCCTGCAGCAGGCTCACGCGCAGCTCCGACGCGGTTCCGGGCTTGCCGACGCCGATGTGGGCGACTCCGCTGTCCAGTGCATCGTTGATGCGCCGCGCGAGCTCCGCCACGGTGTCGCGGACCCGCGCGAACGCGACGACCTCGCCGCCGCGCAGGAACGGCCGGGCGCCTTGATCTCGATGGTGTGCACCCAGCGGATCGGCCGGTCCACCCGGCCGCGCACCCGCACCTGCAGGGCGAGTTCCGGCAGGTTCAGCAGATCGTCGACGCGCACCGCGCCACCCTCGTCACTCGCCGGGCCGGTCCAGGACTTGCAGCGCCAGCCACAGCTCTGCGCGCACGCCGGGCTGGTCCAGGCCGCGCCCGAGCAGCTCCTCCACCTTGCGCACCCGGTTGCGCAGGGTGTGCCTGTGCACGCCCAGCCGGTTGGCCGCCGGATCCCATTGCCCGTGGTGCGCCAACCAGGTCTGCAACGACTCGATCAGCGCGTCCTGCCCGCGCAGCGGGGCGAGCAGGGCCTCGGCGAACGCCTGCGCATCGGTGCCGGGCACCAGGTTCAGCAGGCCGTATCCGGCGAGGTCTCCGAAGTGCACCGCTGTGCCGCTGCGCTTCGCCGCACGCGCCGCCTGCTGCGCCTGGCGGAGGCCTTCGGCGAGCCCGGCCACCTCGCACGGCTCGGACACGCCGACGGCCACGCCAGGCTGACCGGTGAGCCAATCGAGCGCGCCGCCATCGACGAGCCCCACCACGGTGTCGCCGTGTTCGGCCAGGTAGGCGGGGGCGCTCGGCTGGTCCGCCGCCAGCCGGGTCAGCAGCTCGTCGCGGTCGCGGGCACCGGCCAGCGCCACCACCCGGAACGGCTCGGGCGGCAGCTCGGCGTGCAGATCGGGGAGCACGTCCTGCACCGGCTCGCCGCGGAGCATCAGGTCCAGGAACCCGGCGCGCAGCCGACGGCGGGCAATGGCGAGGGCCTCGACCTGTTCCAGCGCCAAGGTCAGCAGCGAGGCGGCCGAGTTGATCACGTGGTGGTCGGTGGTGGCGAACGGCCCGCCGCGGCCGACGGCCAGGAAGCCGCGCGCCCGGCCGCCCAGCGCCTGCATGCTCACTTCCTGATCGCCGAGCGAGAACCCGGCGGCGGCCAGGCCGCGCTTCGCGCGCACCTTCGCCACTTCCGGCTCCAGCTGCGGCAGCCGGGAACCGGCCGCCGCCGGGGCGCTGTGCAGGAGCCGGCCGCCGGCGTCGAGCAGCAACACCCACGCGTCCAAGAGCGTCGCGAGCTTGCGGACCAGGGCGGCCACCCCGTTGGTGGTGCCGGCCGCCTGCGCGAGTTCGTGCTGGGCGCGGCTGGTGCGGCGCAGGCTCGCGTACTCGTCGGCCGCGACGGCGCGCGAAACGGCCTTGCTGATCGCGATGAACGGCGTCGGACGGGGCACTTCGAGCAGCGGCAGCCCGGCGGATTCCGCAGCTTTCACGAGCTCGGCAGGGATCACCCGGTGGCTGAGCCCGACACCGAAACCCAGCCCCGCGACGCCGACCGCGGTGAGCCGCTCGACCAACCCCGCGCAGTCCTCCGGGCGCAGCGCCAGACCGGTCGTCAGCAGCAGTTCGCCGCCCTCCAGGAACGGTGCCGGATCCGTCAGCTCGCTGGTGTGCACCCACGCGATCGGGCGGTCGAGCTCCCGTGCACCGGCCCGCGCGGCAAGCCCCAGCTGGGCATCGGCGACCAGGTCGCGCACCGTCAACGACACCGGTCACCTCCTGACATTGTGTCGAATCCTGAAATCCGAGTTAACCAGATCGTCCCCTGTTCGGTTCGGGGTGCCGGGGTGACTCTGGTCGCAGGACGAATGCGACCGGAGCCTGCTCCAAGCGGAGATAACCGCTTGCGATGCGGGGCTCAATCTCACGCAGGCCACTTTCGAAACAGTTCTCAGGAGGTCCCCACCGTGACGGTTTCCCCGGCCCAGGCAGCACTGCCGCAGGCGCGCGTGCTGCGCACCGAAATCCCCGGCCCGAACTCCCGCGAACTCCAGCGGCGCCGCACCGCGGCGGTGTCGACCGGCGTGGCCAGCGTGCTGCCGGTCTTCATCGCCGAGGCAGCCGGCGGCGTGCTGCACGACGTTGACGGGAACTCGCTGATCGACCTCGGTTCGGGCATCGCCGTCACGAACGTCGGCAACGCCGCGCCGGAGGTCGCCGAGCCCGTGCGCCGCCAGGTCGGCGAGTTCACCCACACCTGCTTCATGGTGACGCCGTACGAGAACTACCTGCAGGTCTGCGAGGAACTCGCGGCGCTCACCCCGGGCGACCACGAGAAGCGCAGCGCGCTGTTCAACTCGGGCGCGGAAGCGGTGGAGAACGCCGTCAAGATCGCGCGGCGGGCCACCGGGCGGCAGGCGATCGTGGTGTTCGACCACGCCTACCACGGGCGCACCAACCTGACCATGGCGCTGACCGCGAAGTCCGTGCCGTACAAGCACGGATTCGGCCCGTTCGCGCCGGAGATCTACCGGGTGCCGATGTCGTACCCGGCGCGGGATTCGCGCACCGGCGAGCAGGTGGCGCGGGAGGCGATCGACCGGATCGAGAAGCAGCTCGGCGCCGACTCCGTCGCGGCCGTGCTGATCGAACCGATCCAGGGAGAAGGCGGATTCATCGAGCCAGCGGCCGGATTCCTGCCCGCGATCTCGCGGTGGTGCACCGACAACGGCGTGCTGTTCATCGCCGACGAAATCCAGACCGGCTTCTGCCGCACCGGCGCGTGGTTCGCCTGCGACCACGAGAACGTGGTACCCGACCTGATCACCACGGCGAAGGGCATGGCCGGCGGCCTGCCGCTGGCCGCGGTGACGGGCCGCGCGGAGCTGATGGACGCGATGCCGCCGAGCAGCCTGGGCGGCACCTACGGCGGCAACCCGGTCGCGTGCGCGGCCGCGCTCGGCGCGATCCGCGCGATGCGCGAACGGGACCTGGCCACGGCCGCGCGCGACATCGGCGACCTGGTGTTCCCCCGCCTGCGTGAGCTCGCCGAGACCACCGACGCGATTCTCGACGTGCGCGGCCGGGGTGCCATGATCGGCATCGAGTTCGTCAAACCGGGCACCACCGATCCGGACCCCGAGGTGACCGCGAAGATCGCGAAGGCCTGCCACGCCCAGGGCGTCGTGATTCTCACCTGCGGCACCTACGGCAACGTGATCCGCCTGCTGCCGCCGCTGGTCATCGACCACGCCCTCCTCGAAGAAGGCCTGGCGGTCCTGGAAGAAGCCATCCGCGAGCACACGCGGTGATCGACCGGGCTGCGGGCGGTCTGCCGGGTATAACAGCCGCCCGCGGCCCATCTTCCACGCAGGCCACGCGACGGAAGCGGGAACGCCAGCAGACGAATGTCCCAGCAGGAGCCGGCACGAGCCGGAACAACTGCTCACGACCGCATGGGGGGCTCGGCCCGGTGCGCGCCGTTCGGGGGGTGGGCGGCGCGCACCGGGCCGTGCACGGGTCGGGGTTGGTTCATCCGGCCCCGGCCCGGGTCTTTCAGCGCAGCTGGTGCCGGGCGAAGAACTGCATGATGATCGGCGTCGCGTCGATGACCGCCGGCTCGTCGGAGTCCGGATTAGGATGCGTGCTCGGCCAGTCGTGCCCGAGCCCCTCGATCTTGTAATGCACCACGTCGCCGCCGCGGTCGCACCCGGCCCACCGGCTGACCTGCACGCCGTTGCCCTCGTCTCGGACGATCGGCCCGTCGTGGCAGTCGTTGCGGTCGGCCCAGCCCGCCAACCATTCCGGGATCGGCGGCAGGCCCTTGTCCGGGTTCCCGGGGTACGGGATCGTCGCGTCCGCGTTCCCGTGGAAGTCCAGGATCGGCGCCGCGCGCTCCGGCTCGCACGCGCCGCCCTGCGGGTAGAAGGCGCCGGACACCGGCGCGAACGCGGCGATCCGGCGGCTCATCTGGCAGGCGAGCACACCGGTGAAGCCACCGCCGTTGGACTTCCCGGCGGCGTAGATCCGCTTGGGATCGACGCAGAGGTCCCGCTGCAACTCGTCGAGCAGATCGCCGGTGAACAGCACGTCGTCGGCATCCGCCGAGTACGGCGCGCCCTGCCAAGCGGTTTCGCCGTCAGTGCCGACGAGCCCCTGCGGGTAGACCGCGATGGCGTCGGTGGCCGAGAACTCGGAGAGTTCCGCCTGGTACTCCGAGGTCCGCTTGTGGCCGTGGAAGGACAGCACCAGTGAGATCGGCTTGGCCTGCCGGTAGTTCTCCGGCACGTGCACCAGGTAGCTGCGGGTGGTGCCACCGGAGACGATCGTCCGGGTCTGCGAGGAGCCGGGCGCCACCGCGGACGCCTTGCCACAGCCGGTGGACGGCACGGGGTGGTCGGTCACGCGAGCCGGTTCGGCCTGCGCGGGCAAGCCACCCAGCGTCATGGCCACGCCGACCGCGACCAGTAACCGTCCACTTCGGATCAAACGGGAAGAGCAGCGGGCGAACACCCGCTTCGCGCGGCCAGGCACCATTGCCTCCCACCTCGATCAACTCGGGTGCAAGGATCATGGACCTCCGAAGCCCGCCGGTCAGCATTGCGTACATTGCGTTCACGCGTCACTCGAAGGGCGCGGCGTTGCGCACCGCCCACTCGGTGAAGGTGCGGGGTAGGCGACCGAAGACCTGCTCGACGTCCGGACTCACCTGCTGCTCAGCGGCTTTCGGGCTCGCCCAGGATGCCGAGGGGGACTTCGAGGGAATCCTGGGCAAGGTCAAGCTAGCCCGCGCGAACTACGACGCCGCGCAGCGAACCCGCCCCCGCCAGCAGCCCCGGCTGCGGCGCGTTTCAAACGGGCGGGCAGAGGCGCCCTTCACCCCGGAAGAATCAGCCTTCGGCGGCGAGTTGACCGCAGGCCGCCGCGATCTCCTGGCCTCGGGTGTCCCGGACCGTGCACGAAACACCCGCTTCACGAACCCGGCGGACGAACTCCCGTTCCACCGGCTTCGGGCTGGCGTCCCACTTGCTGCCCGGCGTCGGGTTCAGCGGGATCAGGTTGACGTGCGCGAACGGCCCGAGGTGGCGGTGCAGCAGCTTGCCTAAGAGATCCGCGCGCCACGGCTGGTCGTTGATGTCGCGGATCAGCGCGTACTCGATCGACACCCGGCGCCCGGTGTGGTCGGCGTAGCCGCGGGCGGCCTCCAGCACCTCCGCGACCTTCCAGCGGTTGTTCACCGGCACCAGCGTGTCGCGCAGCTCGTCGTCCGGGGTGTGCAGCGACACCGCGAGCGTGACGTGCAGGTTCTCAGCGGTCATCTTCTTGATGGCGGGCGCCAGCCCGACCGTGGACACGGTGACCGACCGCTGCGAGAGGCCCAGCCCCTCCGGCGCCGGGTCGCAGATCCGGTGCACCGCGTTGATCACCCGCCGGTAGTTGGCCAGCGGCTCGCCCATGCCCATGAACACGACGTTGGACAGCCGACCGGGCCCGCCCTGGACCTCGCCGTCGCGCATCGCCGCCGCGGCCGAACGCACCTGGTCGACGATCTCCGCGGTCGACAGGTTGCGCTGCAGCCCGCCCTGCCCGGTGGCGCAGAACGGGCACGCCATCCCGCAGCCGGCCTGGCTCGAAATGCACACGGTCGCGCGGTCCGGGTACCGCATCAGCACGCTTTCCAGCAGCGTGCCGTCGTGCGCGCGCCAGAGCGTCTTGCGGGTCGTGCCGTCATCGGTGTTCAGGTGCCGGACCGGGTTCAGCAGCGGCGGCAGCAGGTGCTCGGCGAGCTTCGCGCGGCTGGCCGCCGGAATGTCGGTCATCGACTCCACGTCGGCGTTGAGCCGGCCGAAGTAGTGGTGCGCGAGCTGCTTGGCGCGGAACGGCTTCTCCCCCAGCTCGGTCACCGCGGCGCGTCGTTCGTCGGCGGAGAGGTCGGCGAGGTGCCGCGGCGGCATGCCACGGCGCGGGGCGTCGAAGACGAGCGGAAGGGAAGTCGCAGACATAGCGCCCACCAGTGTCCCACGGCGCGGAACGACCTTGGCGGCCGGGCGATGCCATGCGAACACGCGAGGCACGCGCTCCGTTCATGGGCTGGCGGTCGCCCGTATCGTGAAAGTATGACGAGTATGGCCGAGCGCCCCTCGCCGTCCGTCGAGGACTATCTCCGGGCGATCTACGGGCTCAGCGAACGGGGCGTGCCCGTCACGAACGCCACCCTGACCCAGCGGCTCGGCCTGAGCCCTTCGTCGGTGTCCGGGATGATCAACAAGCTGGCGCAGCTCGGCCTGGTCACCCACGTCCGCTACCGCAGCGTCGAGCTGACCCCGGAGGGCCGCCGGCTGGCCTGCGACGTGCTGCGCCGGCACCGGCTGATCGAGCTGTTCTTGGTCGTGGAGCTCGACTACAGCTGGGACGAGGTGCACCGGGAGGCCGACGCGCTGGAGCACGCGGTGTCCGACGAACTGGTCGCGCACATCGCCGCCAAGCTCGGCAACCCCACCCGTGATCCGCACGGCGACCCGATCCCGACCGCCGAAGGCACCGTGGAGAAACCCGCGACGCTGCTGCTGGACCAGGTCGAGCCCGGCACGATCGGCACCATCGCGCGGGTTTGGGACACCGATTCGGAGCTGCTGCGCTACCTCACCGAACACAGCATGACACTGGGCTCGCGGATCGAGATCGTGGAGCGCAAGCCCTTCGGCGGGCCGCTGGTGGTGCGCGTCGGCGAGCCGCCGCAGGACGAAACCCACTTCGTGGGCAACGAGATCGCGGCCGCGCTATCGATCAGCGTGCACCGGTGACCCCTCGGTGGTGAGCCGGGAGGCGACCGTGCGGGATGCGACCGCTCGCGACGCCGGCCGCTCCAGCGGATCCGCGGGCGGATCGTCGCCGTAGATCTGCTCGGTCACCAGGCGGCCGTGCAGCTCGTCGGTGTGGTGCGCGCCCAGCACCGCCAGCAGCAGGTCGAACCGGCTGTCGGTGAGAGCCACCGCGACGTAGCAGAACCCGGCGAGACCGGCGAACACGAGACCGGACACCCACCACACGGAAGCGCCCTGGACCAGGAACATCACCGCGAGGGCGAGCATCAGTCCGGACGCGAAGGCCACCCCGCGGGCGATCGTCACCTGCCTCAGCATCGACCGGAACGCCGGGTACTGGTGGCAGAGCTGCTGGATGATGCGGGCCCGCTCGTGGCGGTCGATTTGCGCAAGCCGGCTCAGGCCCGCGGTGACCGGCTTCGCCGCGCGGTTGGCCATGGCTGCTCCTGTAACTCTGGTGCGTGCTTCGATCGGGTTCTCCGGCATGCAATTACGCACGCTGAGTCACCACCACTAGTCGATCACGCGGACCGTCCAGTATCAAGGCGTCATTCGGGGGTGTTCCCATTGCGGAAAAGGCACCGAACAGTAACGCCCCCGCGCGGCCGAACCGGCTTGATCCGCCACGCGGGTTTTCCGGACCGGCACAACGGTCACCCTGAGGTAACCAACCATTGACCGCCTCTGCGGCGTGCGCTTCGAAGGAGCAGCGATGGCCATCGCAGTGGGTGCGCCTGCCTGGGTGGATCTGGCCACCCACGACGTCGCCGACGCCAGGGACTTCTACACCGGCCTGCTCGGCTGGCACTGGATCCAGCGCCCGGACTACAACATCGCGCTGAAGGAGCACAAGCCGGTCGCCGGGTTGCTGCTGCCGGAGACCGATGAGCCGACCGCCTGGACGCTGTACCTGGAGTGCGGCTCGGCGCGCCGAGCGGTGGAGCGCATCCGCGCGCTCGGCGGAAAGGTGCTGGTCCCGCCGACGGAAACGCCCGCCGACGAGACGTTCCTGGTCGCCGAGGATCCATCCGGCGCGACCATCGGACTGTGGGAAGCGCCGCCCAACGGCACCTTCGGCCGCGACCACGCGGGCATGCTCTGCTGGGCGGAGCTGCACACCCGTGACGGTTCTTCCGCCGATCCCTTCTACGCCGAACTGCTGGGCTACCGGCAGGAGCAGATCGGCGAGCCGGGCGACGGCTTCGACTACACGGTCTGGTACGTCGACGACCTGCCGACCGTGGGCCGCTTCGAGACCAGCTCGGCGCTGCCCGCGGACGTGCCCGCGCACTGGCAGCTGTACTTCCAGGTCAACCCCGACAACGACACCGACGCCGCAGCGGCGAAAGCGGTGGAGCTGGGCGGCAAGGTGCTGCGCGAACCGTCCGATTCCCCGTACGGCCGGCTCGCCCTGCTCCAGGACGTCATGGGAGCGACGTTCTTCATCATGGACACCGCCCAACGCACCGGGGAGTGACCCGCGCACCTGCTCACATCGACGCGAACCTGGACGTTTAGCATCCAGGTGATGCGGATGGGCGAAGTGGTCGAGCGGGACTCCGCCGACTGATCCTTTTCAACTTCCCCGGAAAGCGCCCCGGCCGGACACCACGTGGACCGGTTAGGCAACCGCGCGAGCAGCTCGGCAGCGGGCGGGGAGAAGTCGGGGTCGCCGGTGTCGGAGGCGATCGTCAGGAACCGCGCCGCGCTTTCCAGATCTCGGTCCCCAGCTGCCATCTCACCGAGCCGGAACGCTGCCTCGAAGACCAGGTCGTCCTGCTCGGTGCAGTCCAGGACCCGCTCGTACCAGTGGATCAGGTAGCGGATTCGCGTCGATTTCCCTGAGCACCATCAGCGACGCAGCCGATTTCACCGGCCGGCAGCACGTCGGCCCGCTAGGCGCTGATCGGATCGCGAGCCCACCGCTCAGGCGCGCAACAGGCCCGTCGGCTTGCGGCGGGTGCGGAGGCGGTAGCCGACCGGGATCGTTCGGCCGGGCGTCTCGCGGGCCGCGCGGGCGGCGACCTCCGCCGAGAACTCGATGCCCAGCACCGCTTCGAGGGTTTGCCGGTCGTCGAAGCGCCACAGGGTGTCCACCGGGGCGCTGTCGAAGTCGTGGCGCTGGAAGAACGACTCGATCGCATCCGGATCGATCTGCGGAGCATCCGCCCGCATCCAGTCCCCGTACGGCGGGCGGGACGCGTCGAGGTCGACGATCGCGATGATCCCGCCCGGGCGAAGCACCCGCTCCGCCTCCGCCAGGCCCGGCTCGCAGCCGGGACCGAAGAAGTACGCGGTGCGGGCGTGCACCAGGTCGACGCTGGCATCGGCGAGCGGCAACTGCTGGGCGGGCGCGACCCTGACATCCACACCAGGGGTTCCGGCCAGCCGGCCGCGGGCCCGTTCGGCCAGCGGCGGATGCGGTTCGACGCCGATCACCGTCCGGGCCGTGGCCGAGAACAGCGGCAGGTGAAAGCCGTCGCCGCAGCCGATGTCGACCACGTCACGACCGGCCCACTCGCAGCGCTCCCGCAGCGCCCGCCACAACGCGCCGGTGGAGTCCTGTGCTCGGTTCTCGATCTCGAAGAGCTCCGGCCAATGCCAGATGTTCGGGCTCGGCCTCACCTGCGGCCGGGCCGGCTTCCGCCAGGTTCGCATCACTGTCCTTGAACCGGTTAGTCCGTCGTCGTCGAAGCGGCGCAACCGACCGCCCCCAGGTACCCGACACCGAGCGTGGACGCAATTTCAATGGAAATCGAAGGTCCGATTTCCATTGAAATTGCGCACCCCTGAGCCGTGCAGCGGGTTCCTCAGGTCGGGATCAGCCAGAAGAGCATCATCCAGGCGGCCGCGGCCGACGGCAGCAGGGAATCCATCCGGTCCATCAGGCCGCCGTGCCCGGGCAGGAGATTGCCCATGTCCTTGATGCCGAGATCGCGCTTGATCAGCGACTCCATCAGATCGCCCAGCGTCGCAGTGCACACCAGGGCAGCCCCGAACAGCGCGCCCTGCCACCACTGACCGTCGAGCATCAACGTCACCGAGAGGACGCCGGCCGCTACACCGACCAGCATCGACCCGCCGAAGCCCTCCCAGGACTTCTTCGGGCTGATCTTCGGTGCCATCGGATGCTTGCCGAACAGCACGCCGAACGCGTAGCCGCCGGTGTCCGAAGCGACGACACCGATCATGAAGCACAACGCCCGGAACGCGCCGTCTTCCGGCCGCACCAGCATCGCCGCGAACGCGGCGAACAGCGGTACGTAGGCCGCGGTGAACACCGATGCGGTCACGTCCCGCACGTAGCCGTCCACGCCGTGCCGGAACCGCCACGCCAGGCATGCCAGCACGGTTATCACGAACGCCACCAGCGTCCCGCGCAGCCCGAAGGGCCACGACAGCCACAGCATGGCCTGCCCACCCACCAGCACCGGGACTAGCGAGATGCGGATGTCGGCCCCGCGTTTGAGCGCGCTGGCCAACTCGACGGTGGACACCGCCACCGCGGCGGCCACAATGCCGATGAAGACGAACCGCACCATCAGCAGGGAAAGGATGATCGCGGCACCGAGCACTACCCCGACGCCGATGGCGGCACGGAGATCGCGTCCGGCCCGGGAAGGACGCGAAGGCGGGTCCGGGCTGCCAGCGGACATTCCGGACTCACCTTCGCATTGGCCGGCCGTCACCACTCAGACCTCTAGCAGCTCTGCTTCCTTGTGCTTGACCAGCTCGTCGATCTGGGCGACATAGCGGTGTGTGAGGTTTTCCAACTCCTTCTCACCGCGAGTGCCCTCGTCCTCGCCGGCCTCGCCGTCCTTGACAATCCGGTCGATCTCTTCCTTAACCTTGCGGCGGATGCCCCGCAGGGTGATCTTGCCTTCCTCGCCCTTGTGTTTGGCGAGCTTGACCATCTCCTTGCGACGTTCCTCGGTCATCTGCGGGATCGCCACCCGGATGAGCTGGCCGTCGTTGGACGGGTTCACGCCGAGGTCGGAGTCGCGGATGGCCTTCTCCATGGCCGCCAGCTGACTGGCGTCGTAGGGCTTGATGACCACCAGCCGCGCCTCCGGCACGGAGACGCTGGCGAGCTGGTTCAACGGCGTCGGCGAACCGTAGTAGTCGACGACGATGCCCGAGAACATCGCGGGGTTCGCGCGGCCGGTGCGGACGGTGGCCAGCTCGTCCTTGGCCACCTCCACCGCCTTTTGCATCTTCTCCTCGCCTTCGAGAAGAGCTTCGTCGATCACGGCTGCTCCTTAAGTCTGCCGACCGGTGGACATTCGTAGTGTCGCCTGCTGCGCAGCGCGCGCCCAGTGCGGGCCCGCCGCAGATCAGGATCCAGCACCCTCAGGCCGACGGAGCGTCCGGGGTGCTGACCAGCGTGCCGATCTTCTCACCGCCGACAGCGCGGGCGATGTTGCCTTCTTCCAGCAGGTTGAACACCAGGATCGGCATGTGGTTGTCCATGCACAGGCTGAAGGCGGTCGCGTCGGCGACCTTCAGCCCGCGTTCCAACACCTCGCGGTGCGTGATGCTGTCGAACAGCTTCGCGTCCGGGGTGGTCTTCGGGTCGGCGGTGTAGACGCCGTCGACCGCCTTGGCCATCAGCACCACCTCGCAGCCGATCTCCAGCGCCCGCTGCGCCGCGGTGGTGTCGGTGGAGAAATACGGCATGCCGGTGCCGGCACCGAAGATGACCACGCGGCCCTTCTCCATGTGCCGCATCGCGCGCCGCGGGATGTACGGCTCGGCGACCTGCCCCATGGTGATCGCGGTCATCACCCGGGTGTCGATGCCGTGCTCGCGCTCCAGGAAGTCCTGCAGCGCCAGGCAGTTCATCACGGTGCCCAGCATCGCCATGTAGTCACCGCGCGCGCGTTCCATGCCGCGCTGCTGCAGTTCGGCGCCGCGGAAAAAGTTGCCGCCGCCGATCACGATGGCCACCTCGACCCCCCCGGCGACGATCTCGGCGATCTGCCGGGCGACCGTGCCGACGACGTCCGGGTCGATCCCGACGCTGCCCCCGCCGAACATCTCGCCACCCAATTTGAGCAGCACCCGGCTGTAGCCGCGCTTCGCTGGGCCGTCGTCGGTCACTGGTTCCTCCCGCGAGGTTCGATGTGGCTTGAAGTTTGCGCGGATTGGTCCGCCCGCCGACAACGGCGCCGCGCTAGGCGCCGCGATCTTGCGAAAGCGCCCCGCCTTGCGAACGAAGGCGGGGCGCTGGTGCCATGGCTGGCGACCGCGACCGGTTCAGCTCAGCCGGTGAACCTGCGATGCCGCCCGGCGTGCCGCCGAACAGCGACCGGTCAGGCCTGGCCGACCTCGAACCGGGCGAATCCGGTGACAGTCACACCAGCCTCGTCGAGCAGGGCCTTGACGGTCTTCTTGCTCTCCTGCACGGACGGCTGGTCCAGCAGGGCGTTCTCCTTGAAGAACCCGTTCAGGCGACCCTCGACGATCTTCGGCAGCGCCTTCTCCGGCTTGCCCTCGGCCTTCGCGGTCTCCTCGGCGATGCGCCGCTCGTTGGCGACGATGTCCTCCGGGACGTCGTCGCGGCTGAGGTACTTCGGCTTGAGCGCGGCGATCTGCATCGCGGCACCCCGCGCAGCGCCGGCGTTGTCACCGGTGTACTCGACCAGCACGCCGACCGCCGGGGGCAGGTCCGCGGACCGGCGGTGCAGGTAGGTGGCCACCTCGCCGTCGAACTTGGCGACGCGGCGCAGCTCCAGCTTCTCGCCGATCTTGGCGGACAGCTCCTGGATGACCTCGGAGACGGTCTTGCCGTCCAGCGGGGCCGCCAGGGCGGCTTCCAGGTCGGCGGCACCGGCGGCCTGGACCGCGGCGACTACCTTGCTGGCCAGCTCGATGAACTCGTCGTTCTTGGCGACGAAGTCGGTCTCGCTGTTCAGCTCGATCAGCACGCCGCCGTCGGCGGCGACCAGGCCCTCGGCGGTGGCGCGCTCGGCGCGCTTGCCCACGTCCTTGGCGCCCTTGATGCGCAGGCTCTCGACGGCCTTGTCGAAGTCGCCGTCGGCCTGCTCAAGAGCCTTCTTGCAGTCCATCATGCCGGCGCCGGTCAGCTCGCGAAGACGCTTGACGTCGGCCGCACTGAAGTTCGCCATCGTGCGTTATCCGTCCCTCTTAGTACGCAGCTTCGAAGGTCTTGCAGACATCGGCCGGGCCGCGTCCCGTGGCGTTCAACCAGCTCAGTGGGGATGCGAACCCGGCCCGGATGGCACCCACCAGGTTGCCTGGCGGGTAGCCGGACCGCGCCGCGCGCCGACCGCGTGACCGGCGCGCGGCAAGCGGACTCAGGACTGCGCGGCCTGCTCGCCGCCCTCGGTGACCTCGGTGACCTCGGTAGCCTTGGTGGCCTCGGTAGCCTCGGTAGCCTCGGTAGCCTCGGTAGCCTCGGTAGCCTCGGTAGCCTCGGTAGCCTCGGTAGCCTCGGTGGCCTCGGCGGCCTGACCGGAGCCGGCCAGCAGCTCCTTCTCCCACTCGGCCAGCGGCTCGCCACCGGCCGGCTTCTCCTGGCCCTCCGGGGCACCGTTGGTGCGGCCACTGCGGGCCATCAGGCCCTGGGCGACACCGTCGGCGACCACGCGGGTCAGCAGGGCGGCGGAGCGGATCGCGTCGTCGTTGCCCGGGATCGGGTAGTCGACCTCGTCCGGGTCGCAGTTGGTGTCCAGGATCGCGACGACCGGGATGCCCAGCTTCCGGGCCTCGCCGACGGCGATGTGCTCCTTCTTGGTGTCCACGATCCACACGGCGCTGGGCACCTTGCTCATGTCGCGGATACCGCCGAGGGTCTTCTCGAGCTTGTCCTTCTCGCGGGTCAGCATCAAGATTTCCTTCTTGGTGCGACCCTCGAAGCCCCCGGTCTGCTCCATGGTCTCGAGTTCCTTGAGACGCTGCAGACGCTTGTGGACGGTCTGGAAGTTGGTGAGCATGCCACCCAGCCAGCGCTGGTTGACGAACGGCATGCCGACCCGCAGGGCCTGCTCGGCGATCGCTTCCTGCGCCTGCTTCTTGGTGCCGACGAACAGGATCGTCCCGCCGTGCGCGACCGTCTGCTTGACGAAGTCGAAGGCCCCGTCGATGTAGGTCAGCGTCTGCTGCAGGTCGATGATGTAGATGCCGTTGCGCTCGGTGAAGATGTAGCGCTTCATCTTCGGGTTCCAGCGCCGGGTCTGGTGCCCGAAGTGCACGCCGCTATCGAGCAGCTGCTTCATGGTGACGACGGCCATGGCCAGATTCGCACCTCTTGAGTCGGGCGCGCCGGTTGGCGCGCGATTCGGTTGCCGCGACGGACCGGGTGGCCCGTCGCCCTGGTACCCGCCCGGCCTCCCCCACCCGGGCTCGTCGAAGAGCTCGGGACCGCGAGGGCGCCGGTACCCTGCCGGGAGCAGCAGCGTCCGAAGCGTCGAACGCGATGCTGTTCCAACCGGTGGCCGACCCGAAGTCGGCCTACCTGCGCAAGCTGGGCGTGCGGGCACGCGAAGTCGGTCCGTGCGGACACGAAACCGCGCTGACAGTGTACTGGACGCCCCGGCTGACCCGATCGTGGACTGCGAGTTGTCCACAGCCGCCAGGTTTGTCCACAGATCTTGATTTACTCCTGTTCACCCGGGCCACCCTCGGCCACGGTTGCACCATGCGCCTGTTGATCTACGCCCTCATCTGCTGCAGTGCCGCCGGGCCCCTGGGCCTCACCGCAACGCTCGTCGAGCCACCACCCACGGTGTCAGCGCGACCGCGTGCTGCGTCGGAGCCAGCGCCGCCGGTAGCCGCGCGGTTCGGCTGGCCGCTGGCACCGCCGCCTGCCGTCGCGCGACCGTTCGAGGCCCCGGTGCACACCTTCGGCCCAGGTCACCGGGGGGTCGACCTCGCAGGAGAGGTCGGCCAGCCGGTGTTGGCGGCTGGGGACGGCATGGTCGTCTACGCGGGCTGGATGGTGGATCGCAACCTGGTGTCGATCGAGCACTCCGGGGGCCTGCGCACCACCTACGAGCCGGTCGCGCCGGGGGTCGCGGTCGGCGACCAGGTCACCCGGGGACAGCCCATCGGGCATCTGGAGCCAGGCCACCCGGGGTGCACCGCCGAACCGCCCCGGGCCTGCCTGCACTGGGGCGCCCGGCAGCGCCTGGACTACCTCGACCCGCTACGCCTGCTCGGCTTCGGCCACGTCCGGCTGAAACCGTGGCGGTGACGTCGCATGCGTGGTGATTCCAGGGGAGGACGAAACGTCGATTTTCCCCTGGTATCACCCGGGGAGCCGCTGCGGTGGGAAGTGACCTTTATGTCCCGCCACCCGCACCGCCGCGCAGAACGAGCCCCAAAACGGCTTCTGCAGCAGGTCAGGCCTGTTCGGTGAGCTTGGTGCGGAGGCGGAGGACCGCGCGGGTGTGCAGCTGGCAGACCCGCGATTCGGTCACGCCGAGCACCTTGCCGATCTCGGCCAGGGTCAGGTTCTCGAAGTAGTAGAGGGTGACCACCACGCGGTCCCGCTCGCTGAGCCGCTCCACCGCCTCGGCCAGCTGGCGCCTGCTGTCCCGGTCCACCAGCGCCGCCACCGGGTCCTCGGCCCGGTCGTCGGGCAGCGTCTCGGCCAGCGAAGCCTGCGCCGGACCCGCGCCGATCAGGTCGTCGAGCGCGATCACGCTGGTCATCTGCAGCTGCGCGAACAGCTCCCGCAGCCCATCGAGGGACAGCTCCAACTCGCCGGCCAGCTCGGCATCGGTCGCGGTGCGCTGCAGCTTCGCCTCGAGGCGCTCCAGCGCCCGCTCCACATCGCGGGCCCGGCTGCGCACCGACCTCGGAACCCAGTCCTGGGCGCGCAGGTCGTCGAGGATGGCGCCGCGGATGCGCTGCATCGCGTAGGTCTCGAACTTCAGACCGCGTTCCGGTTCGAACTTCTCTATCGCGTCGACCAGCCCGAATATCCCGGACTGGATCAGGTCGGAGACGTCGACGTGCGACGGCAGCCCGGTGCCCACCCGGCCGGCCACGTACTTGACCAACGGGGCGTAGTGCAGCACCAGCCGGTCCCGCAGTTCCTGGTCACGACGCTGGCCGAACGCCTGCCACAACGCGACTATCCCGGCCTCGACCTCGTCGCCGCTGCGGTGATCCCCGCCGGTGGCAGGCCCGGCGGACGCAGTGGATTCGGTGGATTCGGTGGGATCGGCGGATGCGGCGGGCTCAGCGGTCGCCACGGACAGCCTCCGACACGATGCGCGGTCGCCGACATGGCCGTTGGTCGAGCCGCCTTGGTCACGGGCGGTCACCGATACCGAGGTCGATCTCGCGGCCACCGTGTCGGCGTCGCCCCCGGCTTGGTCAGGAACGGGGGTGAGTTCGGTCATGGATCGCCTTCAGCCGTTCAACGGTCACGTGGGTGTAAAGCTGGGTCGTTGCGAGCGTAGCGTGACCAAGCAACTCCTGAACGCTACGGAGGTCAGCACCGCCCTCCAACAAATGGGTCGCAGCCGAGTGACGCAGCCCATGTGGGCCGACGTCCGGCGCACCGGAAACCACGCCGACCGCGTCGTGCACGGTGCGTCGCACCGCACGCGGGTCGAGCCGTCCACCTCGGACACCCAGGAACAATGCGGCACCGGACGATTCTCGGGCCAGTTTCGGCCGGCCATCGGAAAGCCAGCGCCCGATCGACTGATCCGCAGGTACGCCGAAGGGCACGGCGCGTTCTTTGTCTCCTTTACCGATCACGCGGATCAGCCGGCGCTCGCGGTCGACGTCGTCGACGTCCAGTCCGCAGAGCTCGGCGACGCGAACCCCGGTGGCATACAGCAGTTCGAGCACCGCGTGGTCCCGCAATGCCACCGGATCCCCCTGTTCCGCGCCCACCGCAGAAGCCTGCATCGCCGAACCGGCTTGGTCAACGCGCAGCACTGCGGGCAGCTTCCGCTGCTTCGACGGCACCGCCAGCCGCGGCCCCGGGTCGACGGGCAGCAGCCCGCCGCGGAACGCCCACGCGGTGAAGGTGCGGGCCGAGGCGGTCCGCCGGGCGAGCGTCGCCCGGCTCGCGCCGTGCGCGTGCTGCGCAGAAAGCCATTCCCGCAGGACGGAAATGTCCAGCGTAGCAAGGGTTCCGCCGTCCTCCGAGGCGGCCAGGTGCGCCAGCAGCGAGACGACGTCACCGATGTATCCGCGAACGGTGTGCGCGGACAACCCGCGTTCCGCAGCGAGATGTCGTTCGAACGCGTTGACCGCCGCGCCGAGCGACTCGGGCAGTTTCGCCCGAGCCACCCGTAGATCCGGTCTTCGCGGTTCGGCGGAACGTGGGCGGGCCATACCTCGAAGCTGGCCTTCGCACCGGCATCGGTCAAGCATCGCCACGCCGAATCATGATCACTTGAATGGTGCGCGATTCGGCTTGCGCCGCGGAAGTGCGGCTGTCATCACGTGATCGCGTGATCACTGCGTCGCCGACCACCCCCCTTCGGACCTGGCCACGAACCCGGCCAGTTCCAGCTCCGGCAGCAGCGCCCGGACTTTGCCCAACGGCAGTCCCGAATCCCGCGCCAGCTCGTCCGCGCTGGCGCAGTCCGTACCGGTCAGAGCATCGTGCAGGCGTCGCGCATCCGGATGCAGCCCGTCGGTGCGGCGGTGCTGGGCAGGGATTTCGACCGCCGGCAACGCGCCGAGCGGGCTCAGCGCCTCCAGGACCTCCTGGGTGCGGGTGACCAGCACGGCCTGACCGGACCGGACCATCCCGTGGCAGCCCACCGAATTCTTCGACGTCACGGGCCCGGGCACGGCCAACACGGGCCGTCCCAACGCATCGGCAGTGTTCGCGGTGTTGGCCGCGCCGCTGCGGGCGCTGGCCTCGACCACGACGGTGGCTTGGCCCACCGACGCGATCAGCCTGTTCCGGACCAGAAAACGGTGCTTCCGAGGCGGAGTACCCAGCGGATACTCGCTCACGACGACACCTTGATCGGCGATGGCGCGCAGTAACCTGCCGTGCCCCGCCGGGTAATCGACGTCGACGCCGCAGGCGAGGAACGCAACCGTCAACCCTCCCGCTGCGAGCGCACCTCGATGCGCGGCTCCGTCGATGCCGTACGCAGCCCCGGAAACCACAGTGAACCCCGCGGTCGCCAGCCCGTGACCGAACTCCGCCGCCACGTGCTCGCCGTAGCCGGATGCGGCTCTGGCACCGACCACGGCCACCGCCTGCTCCGCCGCTTCGGACAGCACCGCCTTGCCGCGGACCCACAACGCGATCGGCTCGGCCATCCCCGGCAGGTCGATCGATCTCGCCCCGGACAGACCGTCGAACGCCTCGCGCGGCCATTCGGGGTCCTCCGGCACGACCAGCCGGGCACCGGCGGACTCGGCGGCCGCCAGAAGCTGTTCGCCCGAGACGTGCCATCGCCGCGCCTCGACCTCCGCCACGACGCCCGGCGGTGCCTTCTCCCGCTGGATCAGGCCGACCGCCCGGCACGGGCCGCGCTCCGCGACGAACCCGGCCAGCGCCGGGGCCGGCGGCTCGGCAACGGCGGCCAGGAAAGCCCTGGCGGCCAGCAACTCCCGCTTCGCCCTCTCCGTCATCGCGGTCCACCTTGTCATCACGCCGCCCTCCTGTCCCGGAACTCCAAGGCCGCCGCCACGTGCTCCGCATCCGGTTGATCACGCCCGTCGAGGTCGGCCAGCGTCCAGGCCACCCGCAGGCACCGGTCGGCGCCCCGCGCCGTGATCGCGCCGACCTCCAGCCCCCGGTCCAGCAGTCCCGTCGCCTCGACCGGCAACGTGAACTCCCGCCGCAGCACCGGCCCCGGGACCTCGGTGTTGGTCTGCCACCCATGCGCGGACCACCGCTCCCGCGCCGCCGCCCGCGCGTCCTCCACCCGCTTGCGCACCGCCGCGGTGCCCTCCGGCTCGGCGCCGCTGCGCACGGTCATCGCGGTGATGGGGCGCATCCGAACCCGCAGGTCGACCCGATCCAGCAGCGGCCCGGACAACTTGCCGAGGTAGCGCCGCCGGACCTGCGGCGGGCACTGGCAGTCCAGGTCGCGAGCCGGCGCGCACGGGCACGGATTCGTGGCAAGGACCAGCTGGAACCGCGCCGGGTAGCGCAGCGTGCCGTCGCGCCGGGCCAGCCGGACCTCGCCTTCCTCCAACGCCGTTCGCAAGGCCTCCAATCGTTTCGGCCCGAGCTCGCAGGCCTCATCGTGTCAACACAAAGCACTCCGAGCCTCGCGCGCGTGCGCGCGTAGACAAGGTTGAGAAAAGCTAAAAACGCCCCCACCCGAAGGCAGGGGCGTCTTGGTTGGTGCGGGTCAGACAGCGAACTGGTCGAACTCGCCCTTCTTCGCGCCGTCGAGGAAGGCCGCGAACTTGGAGCGGTTGGTCGTCAGAACCACGGACCGGTCCTCGCTCTCCACGAGGTGAACTCGGCCCTCGGCACCGGCAGCGACGTACAGGCACTCCTTGCCGTCGATGTGGGACCGGCTGGCCTTGACGAACTTCAGCTCTGCGCCGTTGACCATGAGCTTCATCATTTCCGTGCTCCATCTCTGGATCACGGGCCGCAGAGAGCACGCTAGCCGACCACGTCTCGGAGATCGATAGCCTAATCGGGTCGTCGCAGCTGGATCTTGCTGCTGGAGATCGGGTTCGAATCACCTGTGATCGCATCGAAGATCTTGCCGTACTTCGTCTGCTCCCACTTAACATCGCCGACGATGCTCAGCTTGTCCCGATGCGCCGCGTGAAACTTCCCATCGTCGATCATGCGTGCCATGTAGTCGTAAGCCCACCCAGGTGCGTTGGTTTGGTTCCAAAACGCTCCGCAGGCGAAGCAGTCAAGCCGAAAGACGGCTTGCTCGATCATGGCCGGGAAGTGCGCGGCTTGCAGGTTGACGTGCTCATAAGGGTGCAAACACAGGTGTGGGGGTGCCCAGATCTGGCTCGGGTACTCCGGATCGCGGCCGGCTGGTATGCCAAGCTTGTCAAAATCCATGACTAGTCCTCTCAGCGGCAGCGCCGCGTTGTCAGTGATCACGGGCCGCGCTCGGCAGCGTAGCGCGCTGTAGTGATCATGTGACCGGAGGCACATAAAAAGACCCCCACCCAACGAACTGTCAGACGGGGGTCTTGTCAGTCGCGTCAGCCGTCGAGACGGCCGTCCTTGACGAGTCGAGTGAACGCGGTGAACTGGGCCGGGGCCAGAGCCAGGACCGGGCTGCCGTCACCGAGCTTGGAGTCTCGGATCAGCGCCACGCCCGGTAGATTCTGGGCGACCTCGACACACTGACCAGCGCCATTGCTGCGGCTGGACTTGCGCCACTGGGGTGCCAGGTCATCGGTCTTCATGGTGCTCCTTCATCGGGCAAGCTCGTTGTCGAACTTGTCTAGCATCTTGACTGACAGCCGAGGATCGAGGGCAATAGCTCGAAGGTGCTCAGCCGCCAGCGCATAGCGCTCCACCTCAGCTTCATCTTCCAGGTAAAGAGCGCTGGTCAGATTGTCTATGTAAACCACCGAGTCGTACAGGCCTGCGAAGTCGAGCAAGGTGAACGCCGTCCCCATAGCGATGTGCGGGCCCGCATCGAACGGCAGAACCTGGAGGGTGATGTTCGGCCGTTCCGCCATCTCACGCATGTGGCGCACCTGTGCGCGCATGACCTCTTCGTCACCGCATCCACGGCGCAACGCTGCTTCATCCACCACAGCCCAGAGCTTCAGACCGTCGTTGACCCGCTTCTGCCTGGCAACGCGGAGCTCGGTTCGTCCTTGGACGATCTCCTTGTCGATGTCGGGAGTCCAAGCCGCGATGATCGAGCGGGCGTAGTCCTCGGTCTGCAACAGTCCCGGGATGAGGTCAATCTCGTAGTTGATGACCGAAGTCGCGTCAGACTCCAGCGCGACGTAGTCCTCGAAGTAGTCGACCAGCGCATTACCTGCGTAGGAGTGCCACCAGCCCCGCTTCTTCGCGGCCTTGCTCATCTCAACGAGCTGTTCCCGTAGCTCGGGGCTCGCTCCCGCGAGATCGCAGATTGCACGCACGTCGGGGACGGAGATGCTGCTGGCAGCAGTCTCGATCCGTGACAGCTTCGACCGTGACCAGTCCAGTTCGGACAGCACGGTTTCCACGCTGACGCCCGTCTGTTCTCGCAGGTCGCGGAGCCTGGCGGCGAGTCTGCGCCGCTGCACACCCGGCTTGCGTTGGCTCATGTGATCACCATACTGCACCTCCCTTTACTCCGAACAGGTCAACTTCGAGATTTTGCAACTTGCAACGTTGCACGTTGATCGATCTCGATGAGAGAGTGTGATCACACCGCAACGAATCGGGGTTGAGATGAGCACTTTCGCACAGGGCAACGCCGACGCTGACATTGCCTACTGGATTTGCCCGCCCCGAGAAGACTTCCGGCACGCCACGACACATCGGCCCGGCGCTCTCCAGCACGGCAGCACGATCACGGCGCTGGGGGGATGCGACCTGAAGATTCCGTGGTCGACCCCATATGGGGCGACACCGCGAAGCAAGAACGTCATAGATGAGTGCCCCAAGTGCGCGAAGGCTGTTCTGCATCAGGGCCTCGTGTCCCGCACTTGGGACTTCTAGACCGCCCGGTCCGGTGGTACCGAGATCTCAACGGAGCGATCACGGGCCGCGCCCACCGGACCGGGCAGCCGTCCCCGCGTCTCGCGTCCATTCGGGCGCGGGGACGGTCCAATCTTTACTCATCCAGGGAGGCCAAGCCAGTGACCACTGCAAGCATCGCCCTCGGAGTTATCGCCATTGCAGTCACAGGATGGCTGGCATCTCGTTACTACCCGGAGCGCGGAAAGCACGGCGGGGCAGGTGCAGGTGCGCTCAACGTGTGGCAGTTGATCGATGACGTTGAGTCCGAAACCGTGCGCATTGGTCGGCATCGCTTACGTGGACCCGTCAGGGCATTTCAGGGTGATCTGGCCGACGACATGCAGACCCAACTACTGCCGCTCGCTGAAGCGGGATTGCCGTTTCATGACCGTGACGTGATGGCACGGCACCCGTGGACGCTACGCCATGTTCTTGCTGCCCTAGAAAACCTATAGACCCGGTTCACTGTCGTTACCCCGACCTTCGGCAGTGAATCGTGCGGGCAGTCGGTATGTCGCCCCCTCGGCGTATCGGCTGCCCGCTTTCCATGTTCAGACGAAAAGGAGAGTCGGGCTTTGCCTTCGGAGATTACGCACAAGTCGCCATTCAGGTTCAGGACGTACTTAGCGTGGCTCGCCGCGATGTGGGTCTTCGGCTACGTGGTCGGGATCAATGATGCGGCGAGCACCAACCAGCCATCCATCGTATCGGAGCCAACGCGCACCGTGTACGTCACACCCACGCCATAACGAGGCGTAGAAACAAAAAAAGACCCCCTCCCAGCCTAAGCCGGGAGGGGGTTCTTGTGTTCTCTGACAGTTAGAATGTACCGGTGATGCTTGGTGCTGTCCCAGAACGCCGACAGCCTACACGAGCCCGTTCCGTCGTTTCCAGTCAACCAGGGCGACCTGGTATCGGTACCTAGCTTCCGCATACCACTTCAGGTACCTCTCATTCTCTCGACTCACAGAGAATGCGATGAACGGCCATACCAGCCACCAGATACCGCAGGAGCAAAGGCCAACTAGAAAGTGCAGCAGATGGTGGCACTTCTTCAGTGGCTCCGCTACAGGCTCAACCGGCATCGGATCGTACGGAACGGGGTAGGTCATCTCAGAAATCTCCTTCAGCGACCTGCAAGCAGGTCAGGCCCAGAGACCTCCACATCTCGACTACCTGATTCCGGTCGTCCAAGACGAACTCGACCCAGTAGTTGTGCCGGATGTGCTGGTCGAACAGCTCCTTCTTCACTACAGAATCGCGCCGGGTGTCCCCGGCGTTACGCATGAACAGACGGAAGTCGTAGACCGGGATCTCTGCGTGAAGCTGTAGCCAGAACTCCGTCTCCGTCCGGCACGAGTCCGGCCGACCAGAGGTGAACAGAACCTCGTAACCCAACTGGTGGTATAGGTTCACGATCCCGATCACTGGCTCATTCGGAAGGTCGTCCAGAACCTTTGAGTAGTCGTACGGACTGCGCCCGTCCATCTTCGCAACGGTGCCGTCGATGTCCACGATGATTGCCCAGGGCTTGTCCTTCGGAGGCACGTACAGAAGGCCCTGAGGCTCCGTACGCCGGACGAACGGCAGCGGAAGAGGGTAAGGCTGCCCCTTGATGAACCGCTCGTGGAGGTCTCGGATCACCTTGTATCCAACCTGCCGCTCTCGGAGAGCATCGCGACCGATGCAATAGTTGATGTCGGTATCCGTCAGGTCGATCACCGAGAACTCCGCGCCTTCCTCGCGGGCCAGCTCCATGAACCGGCGAACGTACTTAGCCCTTAGGTTCATGTCGTCCACGATCACCGGCTGACCGTCTCGCAGGCCCTCCCGGACCAGCCGATCCTGGACCTCGGTGACCTTAAGCTCCTTAGCGTCAGTCGGCTCGTAGCCCTCCAAGCCGAACAGGATGTCTCGGATGTGGTCACGGCCGGCGAGCCGAGCCCCGATCGCCTTCTGGAGATCCCTAGCTCGGGTGGTCTTACCCGAACCAGGCAGACCGCGGTAGATGAACAGCTCCTTCATTCCTCTCCTTACCTAACTAGTCAAGTCAGCGAACGAACGCGTCTTTCTTCGGTTCGATCTGCTTCCAGATGATTCGCCAGTAGTCCTTGCCATCGAGCATTGCGAACAGCGACGCCTTCAGCCACGGAGCTTTGTCCTTGATAGCCAGGGCAAATTCCTTGCGATCACCCAAAAGCCCTGCAAACTGAGCGGCGTCCCAGTGGCGCTCAACCTCGCCCTCAATCTCATTGAACTCAACGAACATCCGCTTAGCGGTCTTAGTAGCCCACTCGTGAAATTCGTCCGGCAGGGTCTCCAGTAGGTCATGGATTATCCACTCTTTCTGAATGTGCTCCCAGACAACGTGCTCATTCAGGCCAGTCACAATCTTGTGCAGCTTGAGGTAATCCTCCTGCTTGATCTTTACCATCGTGTTCGACTTGAGGAAATTGACGACAAGCCCTTCTTTGCCTGGACGGGGCTCTGCTGCAAGCGCCTCAGCGAGGCTCCGGAAGCCGAACATCTCGGTCCTCGGACCGTCCCAGTCGTATTCGCTGAAAATGTCGATCGGGATAATCACACCCTCTTCGATGTTCATCGCACCAAGGAAAACCAAGTCGTTCAGCCCACAGTAATCGACTACGATCCGGTTATCCGGATACACGATCTCGAACAGCCAGGTTTCCAGCGTGTTGAACTCCTTGAACAAATGTGTGTACTTCTCGTTCAGGAGCTGGGTAGCGTGGCGGGCCTGGCCCGAGGCGAACGAACCTCGGGTAGCGATAGCCCAACCGCCGTCCGGAGTCGGGTAGAGAATCCCGAGCGAACCGTCAACCTTGTCGGTCACAAGAACAGGCTCAGTTTCTCTGTAGGTCTTGCTCTCGGCCTGCCCGTAGTTGAAGAACTTCGGGAACGGACGAGCAACGATGTCGCCTTCGTCGTTCGCGATCAAACCGCGGCACGCCTTAGTCACGTCGTTCCAGACGTTGAACACCATCGCCTTGTCGGTGTAGTTGTAAATCGACAGCGGGTAGTCCGGATGCCGCTGCACCCGAACGAACTTCTGCTCGATCATGTCGGCCAGCTCGATGGGGTTAAGCAGGTCGTGAAGCTTCATTAACTCTCCTTTTGGGCACAAAAAGCCGGACAGAAACCCGGCCAGCCGTTAGCTAAAGCGGATCTTAGAAACAGTCAACGTTCCTCTACGAGTCGGTACTTGGCCTCGAATCGAACCGGGCGACGCCCGTTGACGTTCGGGTCTTCTGTGACAAATCCGTAAGTAACGACCTCCGGAAACTTCTCGATTCCGTACTCCCATAGGAATCCGTTGGCTGCGTTCAGGAACGAAAGCGCGTTCTCTGGGGTAAGGCTCAGCCCCATGTCGTCAAAACCAACATGCGTATTCATCGTCAAAATCGGTCTAAACACTAATCTCTCCTTCAGGTGTAACGACTCGTGCTACGCCGGCCGCGGCGATTAGCTTTTGGCACCCGTAGCAGGGTGCCCTGGTTATGTAGAGGGTTGACCCGATGAGGTCTTGTCGGTCGCAGTAGAGAAGTGCATTTGCCTCGGCGTGGATCGCGACACAGCGACCACTTCCGGAGTCGTAATCAGATCCAGGCTCCACAGCTGAGTTTCGTCGTGGACAGCCCAGACAGCCGGGCTTTCCTGCCGGAGCGCCGTTATACCCAGTTCCACGTATTCTCCGATCTTTGACGACTACAGCGCCAACACGAGACCGCTCACAGTCGGAGCGAGCGGCCACGGCGTTAGCGATTCCGATAAAGTACTCATCCCACGATGGCCGCGTCATTCCTAGGCCCTCGTTTCTTACCCTTGTCCGATCGGGCCCTTCGCTGGCCTGCACCCCTGGCGATCTCCAGATCCGAATACATCGCGGGGTCAGGGTCTCCTAGCTCAGCTGAGCTGTGATGGCGAAGGTTTTTGCTCGCGTCCCTGCAATCCGGGAAGTACCAACCGTGGGCACTGTCATCAAGAGACTTTCCGAGGTACTTAGTCGGCACCGTAACCCCGTGCGAGCATTTCTCCGGGAGGAAACGGATGGTCACCAGTCCTCCTTAATCTCTCGGATCGTGTCAGCGGTCCAGCTGTTTGGAGGCGGCAACTTACGGGACGTCTGCGATTCAATCGCTCGCCGCAGCAGCTTCATCGTGTGATCAATGTTCAAAGCCACAATCTCCAACGCAAGCCAGACCTTTTCGTTCTCGTCCATCACTTGACACCCGCTTCTGTCTTGCTGATGTGGTCGTTTTCGAGTAGCACTTTGAAGCCCGCCCGCATGGCGGTGTGGTAGACGACGATGCCCTCAGGGTTCATGAATCCAGGGGCAGCAACCGAGCCATATGCACGGAGAATCTCAAGAGAGACGTCGATCTCCCACTCAGAGAACCGACCTTGGTAGAGAACCGGAACCAGGCCAAGGCCGGGGACGTAGTCCGTGTAAACCTCCTCGTAGAGCTTGACGTTGAAGAGGCTGAATCGCTTGTCACCGTTCACCAGGCCATAGGTTCGCTGGATCTTCGAGCCCCACCATTCGCCAAAGTGGTATCCCGGACCGAGGACATCGGCCAGAACACCAGCATTGTCGGCAACCCAGCGGGCAAAGCCTGCATTGTCGTCGTCCGGCGTAATCAACTTGTTCCGGCTCTGCGCCCAGACCTCGGAGCCATCCTCCGAGACGATGACGCAGGCATTCGTTCCGTCGATCTTCTCGGTAATCACGATCGGCCGGAAGAGCCGGGGCGTCGAAGGCCACTTCCGGAATTCGGGTTCAGTCATTTTCCTCTCCTATGCTGCGTGATTGGCTTCCTGCCAGTTCTTACCGGCGGCTTTAGCGTCAACAGGAAACTCGATCATCTGTCCGCCAATGGCGGGCTTGAACTTGGTCTCCATGATTTCGAACAGGTAATCCCTGCATGCTTCCCAGTTCTTCTTAGGCACCGAGAACAGAATTGCGTCGTGGATCTGAGCTTTGACCCGACGTATTACGTGGTATGGCATGGCCAGCAGTGCATCGCAGACGATTTCCGTGGTTCCATTCTGACCGAGCAGTGCCGGAGCCTGAGTGAACTCCCGGCCTTTCTCGACTCTCAGCTTGCCGCCCCACTCGTTCTGCACGTAACCGTGTTGCTGAGCGAACCTGCGGACTCGGTGCTGCCATTCGACAAGAACCTTGAACTGGGCATCCATACCGTTTACGAACGTCTCGGACGTCTCCAGAGGCAATCCCGAGGCACGAGAAAGCCCCTTCGCTCGGCCCCCGTAACTCCACCCGTGACCGAGCGGCTTTGCCATCTGCCGATACTTCTCCGGCTCGGCGGCTACGGCTTTTTCACCCCACGCTGCGATAGCGTTGATGGTGTGGCCGTCCGCCCCTGGCTCGAATCGCGCGGCATACTGCGTGTCACCGCTAAGCGCGGCGACCATCCGAGCGTCGGCGTTCGAGTAGTCGATCTCCAGCAGTAGCTCGTCGTCGTTGTCCGGGACGAAGTAGGACTTCTCGATCGCGCCTTCTCCCCGAGACGTCCAGACGGTCAATCCCGGCTTGGTTGTCGACCACCGGCCGGACCGCTGAAGCATCGTGATCTCGGGGTGGACGAAGCCGTCCGGGTGCACCGAATCGAGAGCCAGTTGAGCCAACGCCCGCTGGCCCTTCATCTCCGCCAGCGCCTGGCCCAGCTCCTCCGCTGGGGTGCCCTTGGTCAGCTCGATCAGCGTCTCTCCGCTGAGGGACAGCCCGAACGCGGGCTTGAGAGGGTTCTCCCGAAGCTCTCGGATCTTGTCCTCAGCCGCGAAAACCCAACGCTGCCGGGCTTTCTCCGAAACCGGCTTCAGGTCGCCGGCTCGGATCTCGGACTCCCAGAGCCGGATCTTGCCCTCCAGCTCCTTGATCTTCTTCCGAGACTTGGCTAGCTCTTTGTCCCGGTTCTCCCATCCTGGAGTCTTCGGCCAGTCAACGGTTTCCGGAGTGATCCCGTGCTCTGCCAGCGCGTCAACGATGGCCTTCTTGCCTTCGTCCTTAGACCACGGAGAATCGCTGTCGGTCGGCAAGCCGTACTTCTCGGCAAGCTCTCCGAGCACGACGTCTCGGCGTGCTGCCAGCTGATCCCGCCGCTGAGTTGCCTTCTCGATGTGCAGTCGAACACCGTTGGAGCTGATGACCGCTGCACGGCTGGCAACCCGCTGCTTGCGCAAGGCGTACGCGTCAAGCGGACCCTTCTTCAGCAGCGCCTTAGCAACAGCCTCAGACGCTTCTACGTCGCCGATCAGGTACTCCCGGTACCGCGGATCGTCAACCGGGATTTCGCCGAACCCGCCGAACTCCTTAGCCAACTCCTTGAGGTCGTGCGTCTTTCCCTTGACGCCCAGTTGGTAAGCCTGCTCGTCAAGGGAGAACCACGGCTTCATCTGTTCCGGCTTCCAGCCCTTTGGCGGTGCCTTACGGAGCGAGCCCTTCCGGTCCGTGTATTCGCTCGGGGCGGGATGGTTGAGAGCAGCGTGAGTCCACGTGTCGTACACCCGGCCTGCGTCGGCAAGCTCCATCGGGAAGTTCGACTCGTGACCGAAGACGGCCGGAAGATCGAACGCGTGGATGTTGTGGCCGATGACCCAGCGAGCCCGCCGGATCTGCTCTCGAATTTCCTCCAGATCCGTAGTTAGAGTGACCTCCGCCTGACCGGTCCACTTGTATCCGATCAGGCGGACGAACTCCTCAGGAGCCATCGTGTAGAGGTATTCCGCACTGTGCGTCTCGATATCAAATACGAGCGTGCCAGTAGGCATTGATCTTATCCCTAACTAGTCAAGCCCCCAAGACACGAAGCGCAGCCTTTAGTTCAGACAGCTCTTTCTCGGCTTCAATAACCTGGTCCAGATGCTTGTCCGCAATTGATTTCCACAGGTTCCGTGCACGGGTCATCTGCTTAGCAATCTCGAACCTGGAGTTAGAGCGGGCCTTCAGATCCTTCGCAAAAGCCACGGCTCGTTCACGTTCGTTCTCGGTGACCCGGAGATCCGCTTCTGCCTTCTCGGCGCGTTCGCGGTAGTAGTCGATCGTGCCCTGTGCCCAACCTCGTTCATCGATGCGGTCGTACAGCTCTGCGAGTTCAGTCTGAGCCTCCTCAAGCAGCCGCTTGTAGGTATCGCGATCCTCGACAACTGCGCTGACGTCGAATTCGACTGATCCGATGGAGAACCAATTGCCTCCTACGATGTCGCTGATCGTGTGGAGCTCGGCCAACATCTGCGATCGGTCGTTCTCGGCCTTCTCAGCGCGGTTAACCTCGGTGGCGAGGAGTCGTTCGAGATCCCGTACGCGGGCCTTCGCCTTGTCTCGCTCGTCCTCGAAGATGCCGGTGAGGTATTCCGCTTGCTCGGCGCGGAGTTGACACTGCTCGAGGTCCTTCTCGACCTCTAGGGCGCAGTCCTTCCAAACTTCGATTTGTGTCTCGGCCTTCTCCGTCCGCTCACGCGCACACTCGGCGACACCTTCCCAGTCACGGTTAGCGGCCTCGGCCTTCTCGGCGCGCTTCTTCTCGTATTCGATCCGGCTCATGGCTTCCCGAAGCTTGGCCTCTAGCTCCCCCTTTACCGCCCTAGCGCTTTCGGCGCGTTCCCTCCACACATTTAGCTGGTGTTCGTTATCCGGGTGGACAATCGTGTAATCCCGGAACCGTTGCCGAACCTTCCCCAGCTCGTCATTAAGCCGATCGATCTCGTATAGGTTCTCGGTCATCTCGTCTTCTAGCGTGCCAACCGATTCCTGAAGGTCGAAGTTCTCAGACTCAAGCTCGTCAATTCGTTCCTGCCAGTTACCCAACGGAATCACTTGCCCTCTTCCTTCTTCTCGATGACCAGAGACCAGGCGCGGAAACGAAATCCCCCGCTAATAGCCGTGAAGTTCTCGAAACGATCCACCTGCATACCAAAAAGACTTCCCGCCCCCGACGGCTCGTAGGACAAAAGCTCGATCTCGTACTTGAACAGCTGCTTAGTCACTTGTCATCTCCAAACACCAAAGCCATCCCGACAACGAAACAAAGAATCGCCCCGAAGGACGACCAGAAGATTTGAGCGATCACGCGAAAGGCTCCTCCGGAAAGTCCTGGAAGGTGTTCGGCGCGATCGTCCTAAGCTGGCTAAGCACCTCGCCGGCGAACTCCCTGATCTCCGCGTCAGCCGCGACGTGGAATCGCTTCTTAATCACGTCGCGCCAAGCGCGCATGTTGCCCGTGACGACGATTCGGGTCTCGGTAGCGTTAGGCATTACAGCCCTAGCAGCTTCTCGTGCCTGCTTACGTGTAAAGCCCTTCGCTTCCAGCAGCTCAACGAGATACTTGTAATCCTCCAGTGCACTGCTGTAGGCATTCTCAGCAGTGACCCACTCTTCGGCGTCGGCCTGATCGATTGCCGGGGGAAATACCGGCGTGGTGTTCTCCAAATCCACGAACCGCTGACTCATCTCCGAGTACGACAGGTGCCGATGCCGGATCAGTTCATGGGTCAGCGCTCGGCTGACTCCGATCACATAGAACGTGGCGCTAGCGTGCTCAAGAACGCTCTCGTGCCCCTGGAAGATGATGTTAGCGATGTAGTCATCGTTAGCCGCGGTACTAGGGTTAGGCTTGTGGAAGCTTTGGTAGCAGGCACGGCCGGCGAACTCTGCTAGAACATCTGCGTCCGAGTCGTCCTCGTCCTGCTTCATCCACTGCTCAGTGGTGTTACCCATTCGATTAGTGACACCACCGAATGCGTCTAGAAACTCGTTGCTATACGGCTCCTCCAGCGGAAGCACTACCCAGTCCATGTGAGTGCTGGCAATCAGCGTGACCTTCACAATCTCTCCTTAGAACTAGAAAAGGGCTCCCGAAGGAGCCCCTTGCAGCCTAACTAGTCAAGCTATCAGAACGGCGGCTCGTCGTCCGCCGCCGGCCGCGAGGTAGCAACCTGGCTACCGGACCGATCCACGTAAACCCGAGGCAGCGCGTACTTCCGCCCCTGTTTCGACTGAGCCGACTCCACTACGATCTTGACCCGGTCGCCCTGCTCCAGGTCCGCATCCTCAAGTCGCTCAAGGAGGATCTTGCCTGCCGACAAAGCAACCTTCCGACCGTCCACCAGGTCCAGGCTAACCACGCGGAACTCGCCGCCAAACTGGGACGGGAGTCGACGACTCATCCCCTGGAAGACACCCTCGAACGTAGCCCCGATCTTTGCGGAGACGAACTCCCGGTTTTCGTTGTTACCGCCGTTGCCGCTGATTTCTTCGTATGCCATTTACTTCTGCTCCTTAGGTTTGTTAATCCACTCGGCGGGGCACTGCCCCGTATCCGGGTATTGGACGGCTACGCACTCAAAGAGATGTCCGACCGATCCGTCTTTTCTCATGACCGACTGGTAAGCACGCTTCTTACCGTGCTCGCATTCCGGCGGTTCCCCGGCCCACTTCGGGGGCTCTACGCTGCCCGGCGGTTGTCCGGGGGCTAGTCTTTTCCCGGCGTCGCCGTCTCCCCGTACTGCTTCTTAAAGTACTTGTCGATCTCCACGGCCTGCTTCATGAGCGAGCTGACCTTGCCGTTGAAGTCCTTGACGGCGAACACCTTCGCCACGAACCCAGGCTCACCGTGAACCGTAGCGCCGATTCGGTCGTATCCGGGGGCAGAGTTGAAGGTAAAGGAAACCCAATTGTCCTTCTGCTCGAACACGGGTCCAGTACTGCCATTGGTTGACTCGGTCATGGTTTCCTCAGGCTCCGGGGTGTCAAGGAACGGATCAGGTGACATATCTGTTTCCTCCTAATCAGCGAACCGGGCAAGCACCGGTTGCGCAGTCTTCATCAATGCCATCGCTGATTTGCTTGGCTTCGAACTCTTCGTATTGCTCCTTCGAGATCCGCTCGTAAGGAGCCTGCGGGCGCGACATCTCCGGGAATACGGTTGCACCCTTAAGACGCCCTCCGAAACTCGACAACGTGCCCGCCAGCTTGTAGACCTGGTACTTTCCCGGATCAACGTTCGCCGTGTAAGACACGGCGTTGTCCGCCCAGTACGCCTGATACATCGCCTGGAACTCAAGCATCTGTTCCAGACTTAGGTCAGCAGCAGACTCAACGATGTCCTCAGCATCTGAACCAAACCGAGCCTCGACCTCAGCCATCAGAGAGTCCTTAGTGGGGATCTCAACAACCGTGGTAGCAGGCGCGTATTGGCACGGCTCGACCTTGTAGCCCTGCGCTGCGTAACTCGCAGCCATCTGGAACTGATCAGGGTCAACATCGCTGAACCGAACTCGACGGATGAAGTACTTGGAGAAAATCGGGTGAATGCCTTCACTGACTCCAGGCATTTTGGCGATCGTTCCGGTCGGAGCAACCGTTCGCTTCTTAACCGGAACCGGAATCCTTAGCTCGTGGGCGTACTCCTCGGCAGCAAAATCCACCCGGCTGGCAAGATCCCTCAGTAGCCCGGTGAAAAATCGGTCACTCGGAGCTTCCGAATACTTGATGTCAGTCATAGCTAGGAAGCTGGCAACCCCAAGATGGCCGACACCGATACGTCGGTTACGAGCCAACGTTTCAGACTGCTTAGAGTCGTTAACGTCACCGTAGGTCGCCCTCATGAGGAACCGAGTCATCAGCTCGTGAGCGTCGGACAACTCGTCGTATTCAATCAAGCCGCGATCATCGACGAATGCCGCCAGGTTGACATGGCCTAGGTTGCAGTTCTCCCATGGCTCCAAAGCGATCTCACCACACGGGTTGGTAGCGATTACCTCGTTAGGCTCACCGCTGTTCGAGAGGCTGGAGTCCCAGAACCCCGGTTCTCCGTTAGCCAGCATCCCTTCAGCGATAGCTACTAGTATGTTGTAAGTCTTGACATTAACCGCGTTGTTCGGGTCGTTCTTAACCACCTCATTCACTCGATTAAGGGCCGTCCAGAACTCGTCATCGACCTCCACGCTGATGTTCGTCGTCCAGTGCTTATCCGTGTCGGACTTGCAGCTCAGGAACTCGAATATCTGCGGATCATCCCAGTGCATGATTGCCATCCGAGCCGACCGGCGATTACCGCCAGACACGACACACTTAGCAATCGCGTGGTCGATCTCCATCGCGCCGATGCCCGAGAGCTTGTAACCAGAGTGCCGGTTCATGACCTCGGCAACCTCGTGCAGCATCACTGCCAGAGGCAGCGGCCCGCTCGCCCAGCCGCCGAAGGTCTTAAGCCGACTCCCCTCGGATCGAACCCTGCTGACGTCGAAGACCCGGTTGCCGTTCTTGGCGTCTCGGTAGTAGGTCCCAAGTAGATCTGTGAGGGCTGCCGCCCAGCCCTCACGGCTGTCTTCTACGTCGTGCGAACCCTCCCAGATCGCGTCGTAGTCCGCGGAGAGCACGCCAGCATCCAACAGCTTCTCGTAGTCCTGGTGGTTCGGGTCGCACACGATGTGCACCTGAAATCCGCCCGGATGAACCGCCGGATACTGCTCCAGGTAGCGGTTGCTGTAGTTAGCTCCGACTCCACCGCCCTCCATGAGCCGGAGGAAGGTGAACTCGAAGTGGTCCCAAGGGTTTTCACCCCACCCCGAGACGTGGCAGTTGAACAAGTACTGCCGACCCCGAACACCGCTAGCCCACAGGTGACGGCCGGCTGGCAGGACGGCGAACCGCTCCATCAGCTCCACCAGTCGCTCACGCTCGTCCGGGAGCTTGTGGCGCTCAGGCACCAGCGCCAGGTTGCCGTCAACGACTCGGGCAACCGTCTCAGGCCAGGTTTCCTTAGTCCCGTCCGGCTTAGTCCGGGAGTAGGTTCGCTCGTACACAAGCTGGCCGGTAGGCCCAAACTCCGTCACTGGGCGGAACCTCCCATGATCTGCGAGCTAACAATCGTCTGCACCATCTTGAATGCCTGGTCCTCGTTAAAACCGGCGATCACAAATGACTTGTAGATATCGTGGATAGCGATTGCATCAGCGGCAAGAGAGCTGATTCCGTAGTCTTCATTACCCATTGCTGTGTGCCTCCTTAGCTCGCTTCGGTCCATCCCAGGTTGTTCCGGAAAGGCCGATAGCCCTTGCGTTGGACATTGCCTCACGGGAACCAGGCCCGTCGTAGCGCTCGTTCCTAATCTTGGTCGTGTTGTTCATGTGGTCGGTTAGCTTCCGAACCGCTCGACCAAGACGTTCCTTGTTCGTAGATGAATGGAGGCTGAACTCGTCCAGCTCGTAATACCCCCACAGGTACTCGATGTACTGCGGGTTGCCGTCTCGAACCACTTCGATTGCAATCTCGAAGTCTATGCGCTCGTCGTCGGAATTGAACCCTTCCCCGACCAGGGCACCTGCCTCCAGCATTTCTCGAACTTCATCCGTCGAGTAATGCACCTGGTCGCTGAACAGCTCGTAGCTCGAACTCTCCACTGCTGCGATCTGCTTACCCATCCTTAGCAGGGACTTCTTTCGAGCTGCCTCGTTCATCTCGGCGAGCTTGCTTGCGGAGTTAGGAGACTCCAGCAACTTAAGCCAGAGTTCCTGCTCTACGTCGACGGATTCAATGACCCCGCTCCACTCGTCAGCAGTGACGATTGCAGCGGTCTTAACCGCCTTCTTAAGCGTCTCGTGAATCTCGTTGTCCAACTTCCACCTCCCTAACTAGTCAATTGTTAGACGTTGTAAGTAACGCCATCGACAACGAACCGCCGGCCACTGATTCGAATCGGGGTCGCCTGGACGTGCTTACCGTCCACGTGCACCAGGCCGAATCCTTGCTGCCAGTTAGCCGCACCGCCCTTGAGGTACCCGGCCTGCTTCATGTCCATCAGGTTCCCGACTTCCATTCCCGTAAGTGTCTGACTCACGGCACCTCCATAACCGGTGCTGAAGTGGCCGATACCTAGCCGGTGAGTGTGGCCCATGATTACGCTCGAACTGAACTTCTTAGCCGCTCCAAGCGCCGTAGCGCCCGCGTTCTGAGTCAGCGGGATCTTACCAAGGTGTCCATGCGTCATCAGCCAGCCTGGAGCGAAGTTGTAGAAGTCCGGGAGCTTCCGGATCTCGTACTCTTCGTAATTCAGCAGCACATCCATATCGAATGCGTGCGACTCCGCCAGGGCCGGAGCATACTTCGCCAGGTACTCACGCGGCCGGAGGTCGTGGTTGCCCTCCAAGAACCCGATGTCTCCACCGTAGATAGCTCGGAGTGGAGCAATAAGGTTCTTCACGGTGTACTCGACGTCTTTGAACACGGACCCTTCGAACTCGCCCTTAGTGTCCTTGTTCCAGCGGGATGGCTGCGGGAAGTCCACTACGTCACCGATGTGAACCACTTCGTCCGGCTGGTACTCGCCGATGAAACGAATGACCGCAGCCATCGCCTTCTTGTCCTCGTAGGGGCATTGCGTGTCGCTAATGACGACGTAGGACTTACTCACTCGCCCTCCTTCGGGTTAAGAACCCACTCGTAATCGAAGGTGTCGCCAGTGTTGTCATCGATGAACGACACGCTAAGAACGAAATCCCCGTTAGCCAGCATGACGTGCCAGCTAACCCACCCATCAAAATCAGGATCAAACGATCCTTCGCCCTGGCGGGACAGAGCCTCAAGCATTTCCCAACGAGTCATTCCGCACTCTCCTTAATTCGTCCTTCGGCAACGTCTGTCTCGAATCCGCACGCGGCATAGCCCGCGATGTCAACCCAGTGATCCCGAGTCGGCTTAGCTCGCATTCGAGCGAGCTTGAGAGCAACCATCAGCATCGCGGTATCGCCCGAGGTGATTCGCTGTCCAGGAGCTAGCTTGTGGCTAAGTAGCGTGGTCCACAATTCCGCGATGTCTCGGAAGTTCGCGGTTGGCTCGCCGTGGGTGACGTTCCGGTCTCCCGTGATCAGCCGCTCAGCCTCCCGGAGCAGACCCGAACGCGGAGTTGAGTCAACTGCCGCCTCTTCAAGCATGCCGAGATCGTTCTCCGTCATCAGAACCAGTGGCCCGTGATCACTCCTGATCTGGCAAATGGGTATGTTGTCGTAGAGGGTCGACCATCGAACGTCGGCCGTGTACCACAGCTGGAAATTGCCATTCGGATTCTCGTACCACAGGTCGCCGTCGTCATCCTGGTAGACCGTCCTAGACCCCAAAGGAATTCTCCCCAATCTCAGTGAGCTCCACGTGCACCGTGCTCCACTGGCCAGGTGCATAGATCTTGTACTCGGGGATTTCTTCTCCCTTGACCACCGTGACAAAGAGGTGACCCTTATCTATCTCAATAGGGACATTGAGCTCCGACTGAAACTCGTTGAACGAGTCCGGAGTAATCACCGTTACTTTGTTAACCAGCATTAGCTAACCCTCTCCTTAAGATATTCCTTAGCGAACTACCACTCGTCCCTGTAGCGCCAGATCACGTATCCGATAGATCCCAGTACCAGCAGACCGGTAACAACCAGACCGATAATCCAGTTGATCCACCACAGGAATACAATCGCCATCGTCACGAAAAACAGGATCGAGAAGAAGTCGTCAAACTTCATCACTGCCTCCGTGGATTCTTAGGGCCAACAGCGTCGTCGTACAGTTCGTCGTCTTCCCAACCGTTCATTTGAACCTAACTAGACAAGCTGCGATGTAGCTGGATAAGCTTTCCGCAGAGGTCAACAACCTTCGAGTTCGCGTAATCCCAGTTATCGGCGTAGTACTCGTCCTCGGGACGCTCGCCATGCCGACGCGTCAGCTCGGCAATCGCCTGCCACACGCTCCCCGACTCAGCCTTGTCCAGCGAGTTGTAGTACTCAAACGGACTCGGGCACGAGCAACCAGAGTCGCTAGCCCAGTAGTACTTGCCGCTTTCAGCGTGGTACCAGACCACTGTCAAGTCGAAGCTGTAACAAGGCTCCGACCACTCAACTTCGCCGATGGTCCTAAGCCCGAAGTTCTCCGGGTTGTAGTACAGGTCCGGGTTTCCGTATCCCATTTCTCGCCCCTAACTAGTCAAGTGCTCAGTAGTCGTAGTGGTCGTACGAGGCGACGTAGTTTCCATCGAAGTACTCGGTGAACCAGTGCGGGTAACCGCAGCATTCGCACCCGACGTCCGAAGCGTTCTGCCCTGTGATCTGCTTCCATTCCTTAACCGCCTCGGTCAAGGGCAGTCCCTCGCGGATAGCTGACGATGCCAAGGCGCCAAGGAAGCGCTCGCCGTCGGGATCAACGAACCGAATGCCCGAGCCCTTGTACCAGTTGATCAACCAACCTGCCTTTTGCAGGTTCTTCCAATCGTCATCGGTCAGCCACCAGGAGCCGCCCGAGTTGTTCGAGCTGTATTCAACCGTCGTCTTAGCCATATCTCTCCCCTAACTAGTCAAGTATTGCGCGTGCTGGTGGATTGGTCAGGTAGTCGATCGCTCGCCGGAAGGCTTGCGGATCGTCTCTAAGGTGTCCAAGAACGTTGCGATTACATGATCGGCACAACAGTCCCCGAACACATCTACCGCAGGACTTAGGGCCTGCGCAGCAGGCATGATCATGGTCGACTGAAAGTTTCCTTTTCGTGCCGTTAGCTCGCCGACAGATGTAACACTTACCCTGCTGCACTTCATAAATCCCCCAGTACTGCTCGTAGGTGATTCCATAGGTCTCCTCTACGTGGGTCTTATGCGAGTAGTCCTTACGCTTCTTCTTTGTTGCTCGGTGATGGGTGGCACAACGAGGACCCGGATACTTGGCGTTTCTCCGGGTCCCGATGCCTTCTGCCTCGCAGTCTTTACAACGGCGATTCGTAGTCCGCGAACTTCCCAAACTCGTTCCCCCCTTCGAACGTGTAACCACGCGTCTGCGAGTGGAACGCGAGCGCACCACGGGGAACGTTGACGTCGCGGCCGTAAGCCGCGAACGACCGAGGAGCGTCCTGGTGCTCGCCGTCCTTCTGCATGTTCCAGAGCGCGGTCGGCCAGTCGCCGAACGCCGTGGAGCCACGAGCACGCGACTTGTTCTCGTGCCCGGTGTGAGCAGTGATGATCACGCCGGACAAGCCGGCCTCTACCGCCAAGGTGTCGAAGCTGTCCAAGAACGGCCGGACAGACTCCGTGTCGTTCTCGCTCAGCCCCAGGGCCGAGAGCACCGGGCTAACCGGGTCGATGATCAGGACATCGACACCCAGACCCCGGAGCTTCCTCGCGGTTGCCTCCCGGAGCTGCTTGGAGCGCATGTCCACCGCGTTACCGCGGCCCAGCATCGAGACGTAGTGCAGTCGGTCTAGGTCGGCACCCTTGACATCCTTAAGCCATCGATGCGCCATCGGGCGGCCCAGCTCCATGTCATAGAACGCCACGGTGAGGGGCTTGGGCACGTCGAACTTACCGAGGAACGGATCACCCGAGGTCAAGGCTCGAATGATCTCCAGCATCATCGTGGACTTGCCTGCCTTCATCTGGGCAGACAGAAGCGCCTTGCCCTGGTGATGCAACAGACCCTTAATCAACCACTCCTCTTCGGTGATCTGCTGACTGAGGAAGAAATCCCCTTGCTCGAAGTCGGGCAAGGGGACTTTGGAGGCGTCTCTCTCGACTTTCTCCTTAGCTATCTGCTCCCTTACGGCGGTCTGAACCCTCGACCGCCGCAGCTGCATCAGGTACTCCCACAGGTCCTCCGGAGAGACACCGCTAGGAATATCGATCTCGAACTCGTCTGCTGAAAGCTCCTCCCACGGGTTGCTCTGGGCGAACTCTCGTGCCCGCTTAGCCTTACCCCCGAAATCCTTAACGTTGTAAGGCATCTCCCGGAAGTCGTCTTCGACATCATCGAAGGACAACACGCCGTCCGGGAGAATCCGGGCGATGCGCATCGAGGATGCGAGCCTGGCATAGAACACGTTGTCTAGCGAACCAGGCAACGCGTCCTTAGCCATCGAGACGTTGTTTTTATGGAGATCGAGCAGCCGCTTGTACTGAAGCGGCGAGGCTTTCTCAATAGCCGTCCCCGCTGGCCGGCTGTCAATCACGCTAAGCCAATCCTCTAGCAGCTTAGCGGGCATGTCGCCGGGGTCTACGTCCCGCAGGACCTTGTAGGCGCCGTTTTTCTTCTTAGGGTGCCCGACCCGCACAGTCGGCGGGGCCTGTACGTGTCGGCGGTCGCCCAGGAAGTCAATCCCTGAACCGATGCCGTCTATCCACTTGCCTGCGTCGATGATCCCTTTAAGGTCCTCGACATCCGGATACTTGAAGTACAGGTGCCATCCGTCCGAGGGAGTCTTAACGACTCGGGTCTGCTTGATCTCCTCTCCGTACTTCTTGAACAATGCGTCAGCACTGCCGCCGTTCTGGACGTCGATGTCCACAACCACGACCCTCGACTCTTTGCCAAGCAGTAGGGCAATCGGGGTCTCGGAGTTTCGTACGGCGTCCAGGTGCAGGTTTTCTACTGTTGAGTTCTGCCAGTTCTCGCCAGGGTTGAACTCCGAAGCGTAAAGAAACGGAATCCAACCGCGGGCGAGGTAATCCTGAACAGCCTCGACTCGACTAGTCAATCATCCCTCCTATCCGAATCCAGGTGCAATCAGTCCTCCCGGAGGACCAGCGGGCCGTATTCGTGTTCTACGTCCGGTTGCGGAAGTACCGCGAATTTAGTGTGCCCCCGTCGTGGTCAATCGGGCATGACAAGGTTCCGTCTGGATTCTCGTGCCAAATGTCCCCGGAACGATCCTTGTATCTGCGAGGCTTGCCCACCTCGCCGAGAGAGGTGCGGAGAGCTTCAATCAGCTGACGAGTCTCTTTCTCGTTCAGGTGCGCAGCTCCGTGCATTTCGATATACGCCTTGTACCCTTCGAGTACGCTTTCCTGAACGTTGATCTCGGTTCCGTCTGTGATGAATCGCAAAGGCAGAAGAGACTTCTCCTCAACCCTTGCGCCTTCGGGGAGGCGAGCCGGGTAAACGTCAGTCTCGTAAATAACCGTGTAAGTAGGCATTGTCAGTTCTCCCCAATCGCCTCGTAGAACGTCACCAGACGCTCAACCGGCTGAACCTCGAAGAGGTCCCCGTCAATCTCTGTACCGTCGTACGACTGGTAATAGCCATCGATTCGGAAGAAACGCACCGAGCCGTCATCGAAGACGACTCGGAACACCATGTGGACGTGGTCACCCTCACCTTCTCCACCGCCTTCGGTCTCGATAACTGAGACAACCCCGAGGCCCTCAATAACCTCGGAAAGATCGGAGTAGCTCATCTCGTAGAACCAGTAATGCCAACCGCCCTCTTCGTAGCGGTATGCGGTGCCGTCGGAATACGTGCCCTCAACGACGATCACGTGGTCGTGGATAAGGGTTTCGATTTCGCGAACAGACTGGTTAGTCATCTAGGTTTCTCCCTCACTCAAAAACGGTAATGGTCTTAGTCTTAGGCTGGACTTCTTCAAACAGTCCGCCCCAATTCACGTTGCCGTAGCTATCGGCGATGCCGTACTTCTTGAAGTAACGGCCGTGTACCTCAAACACCAGCCACACATCCGACTCGGAACCTTGCCAGTCATTGAACTCAAGTTTCTTGGCTTCGAGTTTGATCCGGCCGTGCTGGTATCCGACCTTGTAGTCTGCCCACCAGTTCCAGGAAATCTTCTCAACAGTCTCATGCTCGATTGCAGCAGCGGAGTCTGGCGTAATCGCCTGTCCACACGTTCGGCAGTTCATTTCAGACCTCCAGAGGAAACAACTTGTGCTTCTTTTCCTTGTGCCTGGCGACGTAATCGCAATCCGGCGAGCGGAAAACGTCGTAGTTCTCGACCAAGAACCGGGCCGACCAACCCTTTGTGAGGCTGGTAATCGTCCGGCGCAGCGCCCAGGAGTACGCCCGACGCGGTGAGCACTTGTAACCGCTCGGGATCACCAGGCGCTCAAGCGCCGTCGCGTAGATCTCCTCGCGGTACAAGCGAACCTTGTCCTCGAACGGCAGCCCCCGGATCTTGCCCATGTCGATATCGACGCTGGCCCCGTCCTTAAGCACCGACTCATACAGCGGCCGGTCACCGTAAGCCACGGAATCATGGATGCTGTCGTGCTCGTAGATCCGTTTCACAGCGTCGGAGAAGAAGTCTTCTGCCTCTTGGCTAAGGTCAACCTTCTTCTTACCGTGCTTCTCCTCCCAAACCTTGTAGAGCAATTTGTGTAGATCCAGCAGCAGCCTCGCGCCAGCTGCCTTAAGCGCCATCCCGTCGTTGATGTGCTTGTCCCACGACCCGTTCTTGAGCTCCCAGTAGGAATGGGAAACTTTGAGCGTGTAAAGCTCGTCAAGCGTGGCGTATCGGGCGGTTCCTGGCGTAATCCACTCCTCGAACGACGGGTGCCAGAACGTCTCCGCACCATCCAACGGAAGCTGCGTGAACACGTCCAGATCCTTCGGCTCACGACATTCAGGGATGTATGCCCGCATCGCGGTGGAGCCGATAACGAGGTAAGTCATCGAGCCTCCAGGCCAAGCAGTTCTCCAAAAACTCGCCGAGTGTGTTCGTCCGTCGCCATCAAGACCCTTCTTTCCAACTCACTTACCTAACTAGTCAAGCCAACTTAGAACGGACAGCGTTGTCTACGATCAGTTCACCGAGCATCAGTGCCTCACGGAAAGAAGAGGCATTCATAGAGGCGTAGTAAACGCCTTTCTCCAGGCTAGATGCCTCGATCAACTCTTCATCGGTGAGGTAGTTCCTCGCCGTCGTCTTTCGTCCCTCGCGGATCTGGGGACGCGTCTCCTTAAGCTCCGCGCTCGTTAGCCCCGTTGCCGCCAGCAGGATCTTTCCGTGGATACTGGCCGCCGCAGTCTTGTTGAAGCCAGGCAACGAAACGAACAGGCTCCAAGTCTTCCTGAAGTCTCCCAGCTCCAACGACCGCACGACCGCGGTTACCAACTGCTCAGGCGTAGCGACCTTAGTAAGCTCGACCAGGGCAGACCTAAGCCTCTTCGCCGGCTCGGACTCGGTGAGCACCATCGCGAACGACAGAGCCGAGTCGATCCTGAACAAGGCAATCTTGCGAGCCTTGGGGTCGATTTTGGGAGCGTCACGGGCGAGGCTCTCAAGCTCTGCCCTGGTCACGGTCCTGTAGCCATGCTCCTCCAGCTCGGTACGGTTGGCCTTAACGAACCGGTCGCCCGTACTGCGGCTGATCTCAAGCACACGCTCCAGCTCGGACTTCTGGATCTCATCCCCGATGAACTGGATCTCGCCCAAGACTTCCTGAAGGAACATCTTGCGCTTGGACTCCTCCAGCAGCCCGATCACCTGGTCCCGAGCGTCCTGTGACTGCTGGACCATGTTGTCAGTGAACTTCATATCTCTCCTTACTTACCTAACTAGTCAAGTCATAGAAAAAGTGCAGGATGCCGACACAGTGCAGAACCGGCACTTAGAGTCCTCCGGGAAGGCGGGGAAGTCGCCGGACCGGATTCCTGCATCGACCTTGTGGAACTCTTCTGTAAGCCTCTCTTTGGTCCAGTCGCTAAGCTCGTAGGACTTAGTAGGCTTACCCTTCCGACCCATCCAGTAGTCGCCAGTCGTGATCTCGGTGCCGTACTTGTCGTTGACCGCGACGGCGTAAGTCGCTAGCTGGAAGTCATCGCCAGGCTTGTTACCCGACTTGATGTCTCGGACTTGTACAGCGTTCGATTCGAGATCAGTGACCACCTGGTCAATGAAGCCTCGGACCTGGACACCATCGAGATCCACGTTGAATTCCAGCTCAATCGCTGGCTCGCCGTCTGGTGTGATCCAGATGACCTCCTGCGGGGCCGTCTCGTTGTAGTAGCCCACGTACCGATCGACTTGCTCCAGGCCGAGTCCGTACCTCCGCTCAAGGTCGGCCTCACCGCGGTAGCGACCGCTAGCGAACCAATAGTCGAGGTTAGGCGTGACCCCGGTGTACTCGCCCACAGACTCCGCGTAGGAGTCCCTGAAGACGTCTTGAGCGTCTTCCAGGCTCATGTTCCGGCCCGACCTCTCCCATTCCTCGGCGGACTTGTGAACCGCAGTACCCTGCGGGAACCAAGCCGCTGGACGCTCCCACACACGCTCAATCCTTTGAAGGAAATACGCATAAGGGCATCTCGTGTATTGGTTGTATTGGCTTACTGACCTATGTTCAACCATCCGTTACCCGTCCTTACCATTCCCTTTCGTTCATACAGGCAATTGTGACCAAAGATCCTACCGGGACAAGCGGCGGAGATCGTATACACAGTCCGGGTATACTTCCCACCTATCCACCATTCATCCTCTACCGTCTCCCAATCAATCTCGCGAAAGCACTGCCCAGCGAGGTAATCAAAGATCGGCTGATACAAAGGGTTAGTTTCTCTAACTCTTCGAGAGGCATTGACCTCTAGCGCTTTGTCCAGCACGGATGACGATTGCCACAGATACGCTTCAAGAAACTGCTCGGAACGTACAATCTCCGTCCGTCTGGTGGTACTGCGAGTCGCGTGCATTAAGCCTCTGATTCAGCTTGGAAGAATAAGAAAGGGGGCCGGTTTCCCGACCCCCCTCATTGGTCACTCAGTGACTCTGATTTTCGGCTTTTCCTCCGGGAATATCCAGAGGTCCATGCCTTCAGGGGTTAGGTTCGTATACTTGTTGACTCGGATAATCAGGTCGCCATCCGAGGGTTTACGGGGTCTCAAAGCGAAGCCCCCAACGCCGTCTGGCCGACTCGGCGGGATGTTCGGGTCGAATTCCACGACCGCGTTTTCCCGCTCTAGCTGCTGGTAGAACCACAATAGTTCCTGGAGCTTAACCTCACTCATGCCTTTACCGTCGGTCGCCATAAACTCGGCGTGGTCCCTCATTTTGAGGTTAAGCCAGTTGGTGTGGAAGCGAGCCCCCTGCTTCCACGGGTAGTGCTCCATGACTCTTTCACGCGCAGTTTTGGGGCGATTTTCTTCCTTTCTCCAGATATACGAGATGTTCTGCCGGGTAGTCCCGTAAATCTCTGCTATCTCGTTGCCGTTGTAGTGTTTTCCAGTCTTGGGGTTTATCTTCTGCTTCCACGATAGAATGTCTTCAAACGTGCAAACAGGTTCGCGGGTGTTTCCCATGAGGGTGCAGCCTCTCATGTCAGGGGAGTAACCGAGAGTATGCATGACCTAGCCCTATCAAGTCAAATCATGCACCCTCCGCTGCTGCATGGTTGTTCTTCGTGTTCACTAGTCGCGTTATCTGTCTTGGTTGCGAAGATGTTTCACAGTGTGGCCCACGTCACATTGTACGCAGTCCGCGGGTCTATGACCACGGCCAAGCCTCCTCCACTTGGCCGTGCTCGCTAGTCCAACGGGCTCATACCTCTTAGCTAGCTCCGGCCCTGAGGCTAAGCCTTAGCCGTACACCACCTTGCCGAACGCGGATACCTGGATCACCTGGTCGGCCATGTCCGAGTCAAAGTCGACATCGTCTGCACCCTTGGAGACCAAGGCTTGACACTCCTTTCGGGTGTGCTTGCCCAGGAACGGGATGCTCTCGCCTTCCTTGCTGGCGATCATGCGCACCGTGCGCATGATGTCCAGGTCAGACACCGTGTGTTCGCCAACCACCCCCTCGACCGCTTGCGCAATGTCGTACTCGGCGAACGTCAGCTCCCAGCCGCCATCTTGGGTGTCCCCGATGTCAACCCGCGTGTACCACGGGTACGTGAGTGCACCGGACCCGAGAAAGATCGTGCTTAGGTCCTCTGCTGAAACCTTGCCCATCGTCATGCCTCTTCCCCGATCTTCTCGAACTCGTCCGCAGCCGCGCGAAGGAACTCGGCTATCGCGCTACCAATCTCGCCCCGTGAGTCAAACTCGATCTCGCCGATTACTTCGGCGACACCGCCAATCTGGAGGGCTACCGGAGCTAGAAATGTAACCATACTTTCATGCCTTTCTAGCGAGAGGGTCGATGTTCAAGACTGCGAGAATCGCGATCCCTAACGCGGGACCTAAGCCGGCCAGCAGGCAAGCGGTCATGACCGCCACCAGGACCACGGAGTAAGCCAGGCTCATGGCTTACAGACCTCTGTATGAGTGACTAGACCCGTCCCAGTAGGAGGGCCAAACAGGGCCTCCGCTCCGGCTGCTAGGCCGATGGCTACTGCGATGAACAGGAGCAGGCCAGCGAAGTAGATAGCTACAGGCTTAATAATGTCGGCCACTGTCATGCCTCGATTCATTACAGCGATCGGTGCCAGGCGGACGCACCTGACTCGTCCAGTAGGTATCCGTCAGCCAGTCCGGTAGCTCCACAATCCCAGCACTCGAACTCGTCGTCATAGATGGCGACTTCGTGAGTCTCTCCATCTGCCGTGTCCGCCATTAGCGTCGTCGCCACGGTCTCAACCCTTCTTACGCTTGCTCAGTGCGGCGATTTCCGCCGAGAAAAGACGTGCGAGATCCCGTGGAATCTCTACCTTGAATTCCACAGTTTCGCTAAGAATTCGAACGTCAGCACGTACAGGGTCGCCAAAGCTCCCATACGTGACACTGTCGTTCCCCCAGCTCACTCGGCGAGCATTTCCGCCGAGTGTCGCGATCAGGTCTTGAATCAAAGCTTCTCTAAGCGATTCTTGCTCGTCGTGCTCCCGCTGTCGTTCCTTCGCAGCGTCTAGGGCTGGCAGGTACTCGGGAAGCAACCGACGCTCAATGTCCCGCGCTATCCGGGCTGCGCCCTTGCTTAGGGAGACATTGATTTCGTGCTGCTCCTGGTAGCCTTTCCCGTTCGGGAACGCGTCTAGTCTGCCTGCTACGCACAGCTTCCCCTCATCGGACTTGCGGTGACTAGCCGGACCGATGTGAAGCCTCTTGTCGTTACCTGCGGTCAAGAACGCGTCACGGTTTCGCCCCCATGCGCCTATTTCTGGCTTCCACGTATCGCCCAACTCTTTGGCAATCTCTTGCGCGAGTGCGTGAACATCGATCTCAACCATTGCTATGTCTCCTCGAAGTCTCTTGATTCAGGGAACGAGCACGGCCGTAGCCGTGCTCAATCCAAAGCCAAGAGGCTTTAACCCCTTTCCTCCCACTTGATAACTGCATCCTGCACAGTCCCATCGTCACGCAAGACATGCAGCACGTTCGGATCATCGGTTTTGACTACTGGCTGTCCAAGCCAAAACCCACGCTCCTCCGACCTCCGGAAAAGCTCGCGCATCTCCTCCGCATCCCATTCCTGCCAGATCTTCCCATTGTCAGGATCGCGATAGACCCACATGCGATGTCTCCTTAATCCGAACAGCCAAGGCGTACGCTGGTCGCTAGTACCAGCCCCACCTAATACGGCTCAGATGATCCCAAGGCTCTTAAGGTGTTTAACCACGAACTCTTTAGCTTCCGCTGCGGAGGTGCCGATTTCCGGCTGGACCCGGATAGCTTCCTCCGGAAGCTCACCCTTCCACGCCTTTCGAACAGGTTCACCGTTCGAACTATTCATCTTCATAGGCTTGTGAAACCGTTCCGGGTGCGCGCCCTGAGACACGATCATCAGGCCACGAAAGAACGCCGGGTGAGCGTAGGCGAACATCACCAAAGCAGGATCTAGGTCCTCCCCGGCTTCCTTAACGGTCACCACGGTGTGTGTGGTGAACCCATTAGCGCCTATTACCTGGAGTTCGGCCTTAAGCTCGGTTCGCAGCCCGATACTCTCGATCGCGCACACCAAAGCCACTACAGCTTTACCGCGTGCGATCAGGATTTGAGCGGACACACCAGCACCAGCCCCGACGTTCATAACGAGGGTGATCACTCGGCCAGCCTTGGGAGTCTCAACCATCAGGTAACTGATCATGTTCTCCGGTTCACCAGAGAGGTACCTAGCGACGTCTACGTCTGCGCCTGACACGTCGTAGAAGCCGTGCCATGTAGGCATGTCATACTCACGTTCAACGCTTTCTAGCGTGTCACCCACGACGCTAAGGGTGTCCTCTAGCTGAGAGTCCCACCCGATGCGAGCAAGCTTTAGGATCTCATCGAAGTCCCTAACGCCGCCGAACCACTTCTTATCTTCGGCCAGCATGTGAGGGATAACCCCAAAGTTACGGTATTCGGAGGCAGTCTTGCGAAGATCCCCGATCGAGTCGAACTCAAGCCGCGAGTGTTTACCCTCTACGATGTTTCGCATCCCAAGTCTCTCTTTCAGATCCACGTATCCAAAGCCAGACAGGGGCCTAAGCCCGTGTCTGACTTTGATCACGTCATCCGATGAGCTTTGCCCAGTCGGTATCGCCAAGTCCACGACGAATCCGCGACTCGATCGACGACTCCCACGACCGGCCAGCGGCCAGCAGTCGGCACATGCCGACAGAGGCACGCGGAGAGACCACCACGGTCATGCCTCGTTCCTCGGCGTTCCGGCGAAGCTTCCGGACGTAGGCGAGGACCCGCTCCACCTGGTCCACCTCAAGACCCGTGGAGTGGCAAAGCTCGTTCTCCAGAGCCTCGTCAACCTCGATCGTTTCCACGCTGAACCGGTCCAAGGTGGCAGCGTCGATTGCCTGCCGACCAACGTAGGCCCTGGTCGCCCCCCGGCCGTAGGTGTTCGCGGAGGCGACCGCCCGAAAGTCCGCGTGCCGCTTGACCATTTGATCCGGGAACGCCATGTGACCGTTGGCCAAAGCTCCGTTGATCACTGCGAGCACACTCGGGTGCCCGTTGTCGAACTCGTCGAAGTGGAACACGCCCCCGTGCTCGTATGCCTCACGGAACAGCGACCGGACGTAGTCGCCGGTCGCCTGCATGTACCCGAGCAGCTGGCTAGCCGGGGTCTGCGGGCTAAGGCTGATCGAGTAGGACTTAAGCCCCAAAGCTTCCGCTGCCTGCTCCGCGATCGTGCTCTTACCCGTACCGGCCGGGCCGACCATGAGCACGTGCTCGCCCGCCAGGATCGCCGTGGTGACGTCAGCGAGCTTGTGATGCGTGGAGCCCGAAAGCTCTTTGGTCTCACCGTTAGCGCGCTCGATCACCGTGCGGGTCGGGAACACGACGTTCGCGACGGCTTCCTTGACCATCGCGTCGATCTCGGCCCGGTCAACCGGGGAGGCGAACGCGCTAGCCAAGGTGCTCAGCGCAGCCTGGATATCCGGGGTCGGAGCGGCAGCGGCAACGGTCACGGGTGAAACCTCTTTCGGTTCAGGTTCGGGCGAAGCCTCTGGGGTTGGCTTCGGTGAAGGCTGCCCGCACACGTGGCGGTTGCCGTCGCGGTCGATCAGCACGAACCCTCCGTTGACATTGCACTCAGTGCAGGTCTTTTCGTAGGGCTTGTCAGTGTCGTGAGCCCAGTACAGGTCAATCGCGCCGCAGTTCTTGCAAGGCTTGCGCAGCGTGCGCTGCGAGTGCTTTACCAGCACGATGTCTCTCCTTAATTCAAGCATGAAAGTGGTGAACGAGGTGCCTTGCCGGATCGCTGCCATCCGGTGACCGCTTGAACGGGTCAAGGCTTATTGCTCAGAGGTTCACGAAGCCCAGTGCGGTCGGTTCTTCGCCGCAGTCCTGATCTCCGCTCAGGTGGCAGTTGAACAGCGCCGAATCCTCTTCAGCTTGGAACACAGCGAGAGTCAAAGCGCCCGTGGCCACAGCGGCAGCAATGGCGATAGCAGTAGCGAGCTTGCGGAACATGTCAAATCTCCTAACGGTTGCTACTACCTAACTAGTCAAGTCTTAGATAACACCAAGTCTCAGCCAGCGCTGAACAGCAGCGACCACCGGTATCGGAGCCAGCCGTGCACCACACCGAGATTCGGCGTGGTGCACGTAAGCGGTAGCGAATTCGTGCGGGTCGGCCAGGTCAACCCTGTTGAGCAAGTCCCGTAGTGCCCTTGCAGTCATAGCTTCACCTAACTAGTAAAGTCATGGCCCAAATCTTTAGGTTCCCCTGCTACCTAAGCCAAGCCTTTAGGTAACCGGTAGTGTCACCAGCCGGAATCGAACCGGAGGCGGGACACTCGGACTCGGCAAGGGCTCTAAGTCCCTTGCTTACCGCTCGCCCGCAGGCTGCCTAGCCTGGCGACTACCTTCCCCTCGCGGGGTATCCCTAGACCTTTGCGAGTTTCGGAGAGGCTCAGCCTCTCTCGCCCGTGCTTCCTAACTAGGACTCCTATGCCCTAGCCCCACCCCAAGCTACCCGTTGTCGGTTAGCTACGAGGCTCGCGCCGTATCTGGGATCTCTCTATTCAGGGACAGTCCGCTTCCCAGCGGGTTCATCCCGTTCTCTTTCAAGCTTCGATGTTTGCTGGTCTCCAGCCTAGCGGGTTTTCCCTAACTAGTCAAGCGATGGGGTTTCGGTCCCCGCTTGGTGTTCTGGGGTTGTGTTTTCAAGCTAGCGCATTCGGTCTTGCTTTGTCAACTTCGCTTGTTCCGGGCCGTTTTGCTCTGCTAGCTCGCTATGGTCTCAGCGCTTTGGACCGCTACCCGGATCATTTGGAGTTGTCAGGTGGGCTTGCGCCCGTGCCAGTAGATTAGGTGATCAGCCAGCCGTATTCAAGTAGTTTATCAGACCGACTTGTTTTGGCCCTGGTCGCTGCCTCTGTTCTGGACTTGTCCGCCTGGCCTCTCGGCCTGACACGTCAAATACAACCACGGTCCCCCTAACAAGTCAAGCCATGGGGTCCGCAGTCACCCCAATGGACTAGTGACCTGGATTCCTGGTGATTCCCACTAGGGCAAGACATGCAGAGATGCCGATTCCCGGGCCCGAAAGGGTCCTCTCGCTGACACAGAGTCATTCCGGGTAGCTGTGACCCCGGAAACGACAGAGGCGAAATGACGGCCTTAGGCAGGCTGACGGCAAACACAAGAAAGCCCCCGGTCGGAAACCGGGGGCATAGGTATGTGGTTGTCAGAGCTTGACGCGTTTGGTCTTGCCGTAGTCGTCAGTGATCAGGACATCAGCCCACTTAGCGCCTACAAGCTTAGCGACGGCAGAGAACAGAGTACGGAGATCGGCCCCCGAGACGCTTTCCAAGAGCAGGCGTTCCCTGTCGAGTAGTTCATCCGTTTCGATGCACTCGGCCCAGAGTTCCCCGTCCTCATACTGCCCCCAAGACCAGGTCGTACCCTTGGTGTCGAACTGCCCCCGGTAGCCGTCGGTCATGCGCTCGAACTGCTGAACGTTCAGCGTGGCCTGCATCGGGATCTCCGTTCTCTGAACCTAACTAGTCAAGCGATGGCAGCGCGGATCTTGCGCACGATCGAAAGTGCTTTCTCGGCGGTGTACGTCGCCAGGGGGTTGCTCTCAAAGGTTGACAAGACGTCGCCCTCGCAGACTGCCAAGATCGTCCTTTCGCCCCAGTTGTCCCTAGCGCGCCACAGAGCGTGTCCCACGTTCAGCCCGTCCATGGCGTCGAAAAAGTACCCGCCAAAAACGGAGTCCTTAACGAGGACCGTGATCGTGGTCGGGAAGTTGTTGAGCTTCACTTTGGAGCCTCCGCTTTGGGGTCTGTTCCGTGCTGAGACCAGTAAGCCACAGGTCACCTAACTAGTCAAGTGTTGGCCTTGCGGCGTGGGGCACACGCTTAGGGTTGGGCTTAGGTCCTTAGTTGGAGTGCGCGTATGCGGGCGCGCGAGTATGCAGGCGTGGCGCACAGTTGACTAGGGATTCGCAGTGTGGCGCAGGGCACTTGAGGATGACTTTACTAGCTAGGTGGACTCGGGTAGAGTTGGTGTTGGTTGACTGAGAATTTAAGATGGACTGCCCCTGGGGGGTTGCCCCCTCCCGGGGCCTCCAGATCGGGATGTATAGCGCCAGCGAGGTTATATGCGTCGCAAGGAATATACAAGGGGCTTTTTGGCCCGCCGGCCCGAGGTTCTACTGCTCCATTAGAGTGGTCTTCGTCACAAAACCAGGTTCAGACCCGAGCATTTCAGCAAAGTCAGCCATATATAAGGGTAGACCGACCTTTTGGGAGGGCTACCCTCCATGAGTAACCAGTGGCGCGGTTCAAACCGCTCTAAGAGACTACCTAGTAATTGGCCGATCTTAAGATCGGCGACTCTAAAAAGAGACAACTACCTATGTCAGCTTAGTTGGCTTGGGTGTGAGCGTCGAGCTACTGAGGTAGACCACAAGAACAGGGGCGATGATCATCGTCCTGAGAATCTTCAGTCAGCTTGTAAGAGCTGTCATGCTAAGAAGTCAGCTTTAGAAGGTAACCAGGCTAAGGCAGCTCTCCGCGCTGCCAGATTCAGGAAGCCAGCCAAACACCCAGGCCGGCGAGGATAACCGGAGGCTACGAGTGGCCAGAAAACCGGCCGCTCCTAGCGGCTTGTCTACTAGAGCTAAGCGCGTTTGGACGCGCACCTTGGAAAACTACGAACTCCGCGAGGACGAGCTAGCTATCCTCGCTGACTACTGCCAAGAACTGTCGTTGATCGACAAGTTCCAGGCAGCCTCAGAAGAAGCTGAGCTCCTGGTTCGAGCTTCCCACGGTGGACTTCAGGCCAACCCGATCTTCACCGAGCTGCGGATGCACCGCCAGGCAGCTATGGCGCTGTGGAAGTCGCTGAAGCTGCCGGACCTGGACCAGGCCGACGAGGACCAGGAAGACGAACGAGTCGTTCCGATGTCCCGCGAGGAGTCTGCCCGGAAGGCAGCTAACGCCCGCTGGAGCAAGAGTGGCTAGGGCTATCCGGAAGGCCCGGAAGCAGGGAGTAAGCCCTACCGAAGCCGTCGCGAGGCAGGCTGAAGACCTAGCCGGCGATCGGTTCGAGCTCGAAATCAACGGTCGTGACTACGTGACCGCGGTAGATGGTGAGTACTCCATAAACGTAGCCAAGATGTACCAGCTGCTCTTGGCGCAGTGACTCCCGACGCGGGCGGTCGAGCGTGAGGTTTCCCCTCTCCTTCCCTCGCAGCTCCTACCCGTGTCGGGCCTCAACTCCTGGCGGACCAGCGTGTGACGTGGTCCCCAGGGAACTCCCTTAGCCGCGACTCGCCTCTGCCTGATGGTCTGCACCGACGTTCCAGGCACGCCGTAGCGGCAGCCCCCTGGTCCTCGTGGGGTGTCGGCACAGCAGGCCGGCGATTACGGGACGCCCCCGCGCTGGTGCAGGCGCGGTGTCGACGTCACTGAACTGGCATCAGACAGAACCAAGGATCGGTACTATGTCGCTTCCTGATCACGGAGGTGACAACCCAAGTGCCGGACCTTGACCTGGGTTTCTGGGAGGCCGTGGGCCGGTGGGGGGACGGTCAGAAGCTAGAGGCCTTCACCATGTACGGCTGGAAGATGCTCTACTGGGCACGCCTTGGGAAGCTACTTCAGTTCGTGGGCGGTGGGGTTATTGTGCTGGACCTTATTGGTCCAGGACGACTACGCGAGTGGGCAGAGTCAACGCAACATGCAGTGAAGAAACTATGGCGAGCTACTAAGGCTTGGTGGAAGCTAAGTATTCCTCTAAGATGGGACACGAGTCGGCGGTCGGTCCCTATACTATTTCTATCGCTACCATTATTCCTGCTGTTCTACTACAGAGCGTACCCTGGGATCGCGTCCAGCGTAGAGAGTAACGCTTCTCTAATCTTTCGAACCACTCTTGTGGTGGGTTGCATATTAACCATATCCTTGATCAGCTTGCTTTTTGGCTGGTTTCTCATCTGGATGCTCACCCAGGGTTTGGCACTGTTCTTCCACGGCAGCAATGAAGATCACAACGAGGGAAAACACGGGAGTTTATCAACTGGTATCCATGCGGATGCTGCGACGTTTCGGCACAAATATCTACCCTTGTCGTTGAATTTGACGAAGCGATCGTTGATCTTCCTGGCCCCTTGGGTGTCTATCAGCTTTTTGCTCACTTGGAATCTTCGCAGCGGGGAATATCTGCGCGTACTTGAAGCGGGTAATCCATTCGATATATTCGCTTGGTCTGTATTTAATTTTTGCTTGTCGAGTGTGTTTGTTTGGCTCCTTCTTCAAAGTGTCGTTGGCCCTGTGACGTTCCTGGCGTACACGGGTCAACTAATCCTGCTGCTTACCGGCTATATTTTCCGGAACGATCACCCCACGCATCCGATCCGCTGGGTTGCGTACGCGACCGTGGCAACAGGGTTCCTTTTAGACCTGCTTGCTTCCTAAGCTTCCACCTACTCCGGGCTCAACCACTTCCTCCGCTTGGAGGTGTCAACGTACGGCAGGTCAGGACACTTTGGTGGGGGTCGCAAGCACCCGACCTGCCCACAACCAACCAGAAATCCCCCATCTAACGAACTTCCAGGCGGACCTGGAAACTGATGAATAATTGACAGGAGCACGGGAGTGGATGAATCCAGGCTGCTCCCGGCTCCGAGTCATATCATCGGCCCTACCTGGCGCCGGCTCAAGTCCGGGGGCTGGTATTTACCAGAGAAAACCCTTGGTTGGCAGGTCATCAACTGGATGGCCAAGTACATCAACCAGCCCAGCGGTCCGAACGCCCGTAAGCCGTTCCTGCCGACTCTAGAGCAGGCTCGATTCCTGCTGTGGTGGTACGCCGTCGATGACAATGGCGAATTTATCTACCGAGCTGGGACGCTTAGGCGTCTTAAGGGCTGGGGCAAAGACCCGCTAGCCGCTGCAATGAGCCTGGCCGAGTTGTGTGGCCCGGTTGAGTTCTCGCGTTGGGATAGTAATGGAGAACCTGTCGGGACCACCCGCTCCGCTGCATGGGTTCAGGTAGCCGCGGTTAGCCAGGATCAGACCCGGAACACGTTCACGCTTTTCCCTGGGATGATCAGCAGCCGAATGAAGGCACGATACGGCCTTCAGGTCAACCGCACGATCATCTATTCCGAAGTCGGGGGAATGATCGAAGCGGTTACTTCTTCGCCTACCGCGATGGAGGGGAAACGTCCAACGTTTGTCATTCTGAACGAGATCCAGTGGTGGATGGAAAACAACCAGGGTCACGAAATGGCAAACATCATCGACGGTAACGTGACCAAGGCCGCGTTCTCCCCGTGTCGTTCTCTAGCTATCTGCAACGCACACCGTCCCGGCGAGGACTCCATCGGGGAAAGGTTCTGGGACGCCTGCCAAGACGTCCTTGCGGGGCACGCGGTAAATACCGGCGTCCTCTACGACGCTGTTGAGGCACCTGCGGACACTCCGGTATCCGAGCTGGCCAACCTCATCGAAGACCCCGAGGCATACGAAGCCGGTCTTGAGAAGCTGCGTAAGGGCCTGGAGATCGCACGTGGTGACTCGGTATGGATGCCCATCAAGCCCTTGGTGAGCAGCATCCTGGACTCCCGTAACGACATCACGGAGAGCCGAAGGAAGTTCCTCAACCAGATCAATGCAACTGAGGACTCCTGGATCTCTCCGACCGAATGGGATCGCTGTTTCAACGCGGAGGCACGAGCTCTCGAATACGGCGACGCAATCACGTTGGGATTCGATGGTTCCCGGGGTGGTGACTGGACGGCTCTGGTCGCGTGCAGGATAGATGATGGTGCACTGTTTAGCATCAAAGTCTGGAATCCTGAGCGTTACGACGGCCAGATTCCTCGGGAGCAGGTTAACGCCACGGTTGAGCATACGTTCTCGCACTACGACGTTCGCGCTTTCCGTGCTGACGTCCGAGAGTTCGAGAGCTACGTTGACCAGTGGGGTACGAAGTTCGGCAAGAAACTTAAGCTTAAGGCTACGGCTAAGCACCCAGTCGCTTTCGATATGCGTGGCGCGAACAGCGAAGCTAACAAGGCATTCACCGTGGACTGCGAACGATTCGAAGACGCGGTGCTCGAACAGCAGATTGTTCACCGCGGTGACCCAGTGCTGCGTCAACACGTCTTGAATGCACACCGCCGGCCGAACAATCACGGTATCGCAATTGGCAAGGCCAGCAAGGACAGCTCGCGGAAGATTGACGCGGCGGTCTGCGCCGTTCTGGCCTTTGGAGCCAGACAGGAATTGCTGATGAGCAAGAAGAACCGAGGCAGAAAGGCGGTGGTTTACCGGTGACGACTATTGATCAGCACGTACAGGATCTCAGTAACGGTCTGAACGGTGAACTCGCCCGCCTCCGGGAAAACGAGTCTTACTACGACGCTGAGCACCGGCTTAAGGCCATCGGGGTTAGCGTCCCTCCCGAGATGCGGGCGCTGCTGGCTCAGGTGGGCTGGCCGCGCACGTACCTAAGCTCGATCGAGGAACGGGCTAGCCTCGGAGGTTTCCGGATGGCCGGCTCGTCCGAGGCAGACGAGCGGCTGTGGTCCTGGTGGCAGGCGAACTTCCTTGATGTCAAGTCCGGACCAGCGCACACAGACGCGCTGATGCACGGCCGTGCATATGCAACGATCAGCTCCCCGGATGAGGATGATCCGTTCTCGGACCCGGAGTCTCCGGTGATTCAGGTTGAGTCCCCGCTGCACATGTACGCGGAGATCGACCAGCGCACCGAGCGTGTACGGCGAGCCTTCCGTCCGTACGTCGACCCGGCTAAGCCTGGTGAGGACCGTGGCACGCTGTACCTGCCTGATCGCAACGTCTACCTGGTCGATGGCCCTGGTGGATGGAAGGTCGAAGGTGAGGACGTACACGACCTCGGCGTTCCACTCGTCGTCCAGCTGACCAACCGCTACAAGACGACCGAGCTGTACGGCCGGTCGGAGATCACGCCCGAGCTTCGCTCGGTGACCGATGCTGCTGCCCGGATCATGATGGACATGCAAGCCGCGGCCGAGCTGATGGCAGTTCCGCAAAGGCTGCTTTTCGGTGTGGCGCAAGAAGCTTTGGCCGCCAACCCGGATGATCCAGCCTCGGTGATCGAAGCGTACTTCGCTCGGATCGTCGCCATCGAGGACAGCGACGCTCACGCGATGCAGTTCGCGGCGGCGGAGCTGATGAACTTCGTCAACGTACTCCAGGAGCTCGCAAAGCAGGCGGCCACCTACACCGGACTCCCCCCGCAGTACCTCTCGTTCTCCTCGGAGAACCCAGCTAGCGCGGAGGCTATCCGGAGCTCGGAAAGCAGGCTCGTCAAGAAGACCGAGCGGTTCTGCAAGCTCATGGGTGGCGGCTGGGAACAGGTCATGCGAGTGGCCATGCTGCTCATGGACGGCTCTATCTCGTCGGAAGCTCGCCGTATGGAGGCAATCTGGGAAGACCCAGCTACGCCGACTTACGCCGCTAAGGCGGACGCGGTTTCTAAGCTGGTGGCCGGCGGCATCATTCCGGTGGAGCGGGCTCGAATCGATCTGGGTTACAGCGAGGTCGAGCGGGAACAGATGCGCAAGTGGGACCAAGAGAACCCTACTTCGCAGCTTAGCGCCATCCTCGGTACTGGGATGCCTAAGATCCCATCGGCGATGGTGGATAGCTCTGAGAAAGACCAGGCCGCGTAATGGACCTGCGAGAGTACGACAGAACGCAGCAGTCGATCACCGCCAGGTTCGCCGCACTCTTCCTCCGCATGCTAGCTCCGTTCCGAGCACCGAGACTGAACGAGTTCGGATGGGCTTCGCTGCTGCGGAATACGTATCCGGAGGTCGAGAGAGCCCGACGTGAATCCGCTCAGCTAGGCCGGATGTTCTATGACTCCCAGCGGGAACACTACGTTGGGAGTCGGCACCCTGTTGATCTGGCTTCGTACGACTTCGATTGGTACGTCGAAGCAATGGAGCCGTCTAAGAAGGCGCTTAAGTCGCCAGGCACCACCGATGGTGCGGTCTCGCAAGCGGTTCTACGAGCCGTCAAAGAAGTCGAGAACGGCGGACGTAAGACGATTCTTCGTCCGGTCATTGATGAAGACGACGAGATCAGGGATCGGCAGGTTAAGGGCTGGGCTCGGGTAGCTACCGGCCGTGAGACCTGTAGTTTCTGTCTGATGCTGGTCTCTCGTGGCCCTGTGTATTTCAGCGCTGAAGACGCGGGTTTGGACCTGGACGACACGTCCGCCCGTGAGCTGATCGCAGACGGCGAGGATAAAGCGCTAGCCGAGGCAATGAAGCGCTGGCACCCAGGGTGCGACTGCAAGGTCGTACCGGTTTTCGATCGTAGAAGCTGGCCAGGACGGGACGCTTACCTCGAAGCAGAGCAACTCTGGATTAAGTACGCGAAGCTGGTTAACGACAACCCCGACATGCGGAAACCCATGACGGGCAACCAGCACAAGCCGATGGACCGCGAATGGACTCGTGGTGAGGCGATCATGGCCGCACTGCGTCGCGCTTTGGAATCAGGCGAAGTCAACCCACGCGACTTCGCTGCTGCCGCATAACCCTAACTATCTAACCAATACCGCCCCTGGTGGGCGGTTTTTTATTGCCCTGGAGGCTTTTGTGTCCGACGAAGCAACGACCCCTGAGACCACTACTACCGAGGCTCCCGTTACGGAGACCACGGCCGATGAACTTCCCCAGTGGGCTCGGGACAGCCTAACTAAGGCCAACGACGAAGCCGCTAAGGCTCGGATCAAGGCCGGTAAGGCTGAGGAAAAGGCTCGTCTAGAGATCACGTCCGAGTATGAGACGAAGCTTTCGACTTTGTCGGACGAAAAGTCGGCCATTACTGCCGAACTCAACGCCGCTCACCTGGACGGTATGCGTCTGCGTGCGGCTCTGTCGGCGGGGATTCCTGGAGAGTCCGTCGTCGAATTTGCCGAACTGCTTAAGGGCGAAACCCAGGAAGACCTTACGGCTCATGCCGAAAAGGTCAAGGGCCTCATGGGATCCCAGAAGCCCAAGGTTGTGGATCGCTCCCAAGGGCTTGGCTGTGGAACCGCCTCGCCGGCTGACGGTTTCGGCCTTTTCATCAACAGTCGTCTTTCTAAGTAAGGAATCCAAAGAACAATGGCTATGATCAATGAGGTTTCCCCGAGCGTTACGACTGACCACCAGGGGCGTTTGGCGTATCTGCCGGATGACCTGCTCCCCAAGGAGCTGGTTGGTCCGATCTTCGAGAAGGCGCAGGAGTCTTCGCTTGTTCTACGCATGGCGCAGCAGATCCCGGTTGGCTATGGAGAGACCGTGATTCCGGTCAACACCAAGCGCCCCGAGGTTGGGCAGGTTGGTACCGGCACCAGCAACGCCGAGCGAGAGGGTGCGAAGAAGCCGACTAGCGGTGTGGCTTGGGGCTCGCGGTCGTTCTCCCCGATCAAGCTGGCGACCATCGTCACCGTGTCGGAGGAGTTTGCGCGGTCCAACGTGAACGGTCTCTACACCCAGATTCAGAGCGACCTGGCGTACGCCATCGGTCGCGGTATCGACCTGGCCGTGTTCCACGGCAAGCAGCCGCTTACTGGTACCGCTCTGTCCGGCATCGACACCGCGAACGTCCTGGCCAACAGCACGAACTCGGTGACCTTCGGTACTGACATCGTCGAGGACCTGCTTGCGGGTTACGACCTGGTGGCCGACACCCACGAGTTCGACGGCTGGGCAGCTGACACCCGATTCCGCGGCAAGCTCGCTCGCGCGATGGTGCAGCGGGACGTCAATGGAAACGTCGCGGACCCGGCGAGCCTGAACCTGGCCAGCCAGAACGGTTCGCTGCTGGGCTTCCCGGTCCAGTTCGGCCGTGCTGTCGGCGGTGACCTGGGTCTGGCGACGGACTCGAACATCCGCCTGATCGGTGGCGACTTCTCGCAGCTTCGTTATGGATACGCGGACCAAGTTAGGGTCAAGGTCAGCGACACCGCCACCCTGCTGGACGGCACCACGCCGGTTTCGATGTGGCAGACCAACCAGATCGCCATCCTGATCGAGGTCACCTTTGGTTGGGTTGTTGGCAACCTGGGCGCGTTCACCAAGTTCTCCGAGCCTGTCACCCCGTGATTTGACTAGTTAGGCGATTTGATGAAGCTCATTTCTCCCCGGGGCGTGAACATCTCCGTCTCGGATGAAAAGGGTCAAGCGCTGAAGAAGCAGGGCTGGAAGGAGCCTCAGTCTGAAACGGCTGAGGCTCCCGCCTCCCCCGCTCCTAAGCGGCGTGGTCGCCCTAAGAAAACCGAAGACTAAGGGAGTTAACCAATGGCCTACGCAACTCCCGCAGACGTAGAGGCTCGGCTTGGTAGGCCGTTGGATGCATCGGAAACTCAGGTGGTCTCCGCCCGTCTCCACGATTCCGAGCTGATTATCCGCAACCGAATCCCCGACCTGGACGAGCGAGTTGCTGACGGGCGAATCGACCGGGACGTTGTTGTCCTGGTAGAGGTCGAGATGGTTTTGCGCCTGGTGCGCAATCCTGAGGGCTACACGGCCGAAACGGACGGGAACTACAGCTACCAGCTCAGCTCCGACGTAGCGTCGGGACATCTCTCGGTGCTCCCGAGCGAATGGGGCTTGCTTGGCGTACGCGGGGGTATCTACACGATCAAGCCGTATGTCGATGTCCCCACGAACCGGAGTGGCGAGGCAGATCCAAACTGGTGGTGGATCACGTGAGCCTTCTGGATCGCGGCAATGAGATGGTGACGATCTATCCCGAGATAGCTACGACTGATCGGGATGGCAACACCATCACCAAGGCAGACTTCGACAACCCGGTTACGGCATGGGTCCGTATCCAACCTGCCGCCCAGTCTGGAACCTCTGCCCGAAGGGCTGAGCAGGACAACGAGGGCTATGAATCCGAGGAGACTTACAAGCTCCGTTTTGCCCGTGGTCAGGAGTTCGAGCCTGGTGCACAGGCCCAGCTTGACTGGGCGGGCCGGCGGTGGTCGTTCTACGGATACCCCCAGCGGTTCAACGGATCTGCGCAGACACGCCGTCTCGAATTCACTATTCGGAGAACCTAATGGCAAAGGTCCGGCTTAAGGGTAAGAAATACATTAACACCGTGGTTAGCCACGAAGACGGCACTAAAGCCGCTGTCTACGACAAAGCCACGATGATTGCAGCCAAGGCGGAACTCCGGCTGAACATGGCTAAGCATCGGACCGGGGCATCGCAGATCAAGCTTGAGCAAGGCCGGGTGGACTCGTATGTCACTTTGGTTGACCCGGCTGCGATGAAAATCGAATTCGGTCACTGGCTTGTCCACTACGGCAATCCGACGCCAGTTTACATCCCTGGCTTGTACGTACTAACAGGTGCAGCAGGACTCGCCGCGTAGGAGGGACACGTGGTTATCAAAAGACTGCCACGTGTTCAGGAAATCATTCTCCCTGTGCTACGTGAGCAACTGCCTGGAGTTAAATGCGGTTCGTGGGTGGAGGCAGTTGACCTCCGCCAGTTTCCGCTTATCAATGTCCGCCGACTCGGAGGTCTTGACAAAGACCTGGATTTCCTCGGTAGGGCAACTATCGAGCTGACCGCGTACACCACGGTTGGTCTTGTCGAAACCGAGGATCTGTTCCTAGACGCTCGCCAGGTCATTTGGAACATGGTTAGAGATCAGACCGTCACGCCTGCCGGATACCTGCACTCGTTCCGGGAAACGATGGGTCAAACCCAGTTTGATTCGCCCTACGACGACACCTGGCGAATTCAAGGGCTTATCCAGCTCGGAGTTAGACCTCCGAGGCAGACATAGGAGCAATAATGGCTTTGAACGCCAACGCGGTTGTTACAGCCGCAGTCGGCTACATTTACACCGCGCCGGTTGGCACGGAGGCACCGACGCTTACCGAGGTTCAGAACTTCGATCCGGCTGTGGGTATTACTGGCTGGGACAACATCGGCCACACCAGCCGTGACGAGTTGCCTGTTTTCGGCTATGAAGGCGGAGATACCGAGGTTCGTGGATCTTGGCAAGCTGCCGTTCTCAAGGAGGTAGTTACTGATCCTGCGTCCGACTACGTGACCTTCAACGTTCTTCAGTTCGATGAGACCGCGCTTGGTCTGTACTACGGTTCGGCTAACGCTAACTCCACCGCTGGCGTCTTCTCCGTTAGCGGAACTGCTACTACGGGGACGACCGAGAAGGCTGTTCTGATCATCATTGTGGACGGCAGCCACAAGATTGGCTTCCACGCTGAGAAGGCGTCTATCCGGCGTGAGGACAGTATCGATCTGGCTATCGACGAGTTCGCGGCCATGCCGCTGCGAGCAACGCTGGTGCTTAACGATGGTGCCTCGTATCTGTTCTCGTGGATCGGCATCGTAGACACGACTACGCCTTAATCCTAACTTGACTAGTTAGGTAGCTCTGGGAAGGCACGGTTCTTGGCGGACCTGCCGTGCCTTCTCTTTTAACTCTTGGTCCGCAAATGCAAGCAACCACCATTTGACTTTAAGGGGTCCGCCATGACCGACAACGTCTTTACCCTCGATGACCTGGATGCTGCTATCGAGCGCGAGTATGCGCCGCTGACTTTCCAGGCAGCCGGCGAGGAGTTCGTTCTTCGTTCGTTGCTGCGAGTCGAAAAGAAGCGGCGTGACGCCGTTATCGCCAAGCTGAAGGAACTTGACGACGCGGGCGACGACATCGACGAGGATCTTGCCCTGTCCACGGTGCAGTTCATCCTTAAGTCAGTTACCGCCGATGACCGCGGTACCAAGCTCCTGAAGGCGCTCGGTGACGACCTGCTCCGCTTCATGCGGCTGCTGAGCATGTGGAGTGAGGCGACTCAGCCGGGGGAAGCCACGGCCTCGCCCAACTGATCGACAAGTTCGGCGAGGAAATCCTAGCTGATTTCCAATCAGAGTACGGGCTGAATCTGGTCGACTTGCTACGGCCTGGCGGCATGTCTCCCCGCCAGGTCCTCGCGCTGATCCGCCAGCTTCCGCCCGAATCTAGAACGGTCGCAGCCCTTCGAGGCGGTGACCAATTCCAGGGATGGGGCGTAGACCGCTACTTGCTGGCGTCCGTGATCGACGCGGTCAATCAGAACACTTATGCGTTCGTTTCGGCTAACAGTAAGCGAAAGCCTAAATCCCCTGAGCCTGTTAAGCGGCCTTCGAAAGACGCCCAGCGAGGGAGAGACAACGAATCAAACCCGTTCCGACAGCGGCTCGCTGCGGTTAAGAAGGCACAGGGAGGGTAACCAATGCCGGGTAACATTGTCGGCGAGGTTTCCATCAAGGTTCGCCCGGATACCACCGAGTTCTCTAAGGAACTCCGTGCGAAGCTCAAGGCGATTAAGGATGATTTCCAGGTCAAGATCGGGCTTGACACTGCAAAGGCACGGGCGGAGTTCCAGGCGCTTAAGCAGCGCATCGAGAGCGATGACCTTAATGTCCGCGTAAACCTGAAGACCACAGGTTTGGACATCGGAAACCAGCTCGGCTCTGTCCGGCGAGCTACCTCTGAGATCGTTAGCGAGCTGGATCGGGCTAAGGCAGCGTTTGAGCAGTCGTCTGTAGCTCTAGAGAAAGCCCACAAGGCCGAGATCAGCTCGATTGCCCGGCTGCGAGATGCAGAGCTGAAGCTGTGGGAACTACGACTTAAAGGTCTGGCTACTGCGTCACGGACCGCACGCGCTGAAGCACAGATCGCGGTACTACGGGACGACGTTGCCAAGGCATCTCGTCGTTTGGCCAAGGCGCAGGAAGATAACTACCACGCGATGTGGCGGTACTTCTCCGTCCAAAGAGATTCAAATAAGGAACTCTCTTGGTTCGGATCGCTGGTTTCCACGGTTCGTTCCGCATTCTCTAAGCTCGGCTCGGGTGTTTCTTCTCTGTTCGATCCGTTTAAAGACGTCGGAAAAAAAGTTTCCGAGTTCGGAGAATCGCTAGGTGAGATCGGTGGTCCGATTATCCAGGCGATTCTGGGGGCAGCTCGACTCTCACTAATTTTTGCAAGCATGGGTTTGGTCCTAACGGTTGTCACCACAGCGATAGGCGTGCTGATCGGCGCTGTTGGTGCCTTGATCGGGGGTATCGCGTCTCTGGCTGCATTGGGCGTTGGGGCTTTTGCAGCCATCGCCTTGGGCATGGACGGCATTAAGGATGCAGCTAAGGTCCTTAAGCCCCAGATCGACGGGCTGAAGAAGACTCTTAACACCACCTGGCGCGAGGGACTAACCCCTGTCTTCGAGCGGCTAAAGAGCCTGTTCCCCAGCATCGAGACCGGGCTTAACAACATCGCTAAGCGGTTTGTTGCTTTCGCCGATGGAATGTCCCAGTTCTTCACCAGCGTCCGTGGTACTGCGATGCTGGAGCAGATTTTCAAGAACATCGATGAAGCGACCGGTTCGATTCTCGGCAGCGTCAGCGGTCTGGTAATCGAGCTAACCCGTGTCGCGGCCACCAAGGGCATCATGGATGCTCTGGCCTCCACGATCAACGGTGTCGTAGAAGGCATAACGAACTTCATCAAGCGTGCCCATGAGATGGGGCTGATCGAGTCTTCGCTAACCGGTGTGGATCAGATTCTCCGTGGCATCCTTTCGTTCCTCGAACAAGTGCTCATCGCGGGGATGGAGTTCCTTACCAATTCCGCTCCAGGCATCAAGAACTTCTTCGAAGACTGGGGCGCACTGATTGATCGTGTTAACTGGAGCGCTATCGGTACCGCGATCAGCGACCTGTTTGATCGAGCTGGCGCGGCTATGGAGCGAATTCCCCAGGATACGCTTGACAAGATCGTCCTCGGAATTGAGGCACTGGCTAACGAAATCGCTAAGTTCCTGGAGAACGGCGGCATGGAAACGCTTGCCGACCTGTTCTACGTGGCCTTAGTGGCTATGGTTGTTTTCACCGCCGCCCTCAATAGCCTTCCGCCTATCGTTGACCTCGTTAAGTTCGCGTTCGACACCCTTGTAACAGTAATTAACGGCATTAAGGCGGCGTTTGAAAACGTCGGTGCTTCGGTCAATCTAATCGGTCAGATCATGGTCGGCGATTGGACCGGTGCGCTAGAGACTATCAAGGAAATCTCTGGCGCAAAGATGGGCGAGACAGCCGATGTCATGAAGGGCAAGGCGCAGGATGCAAAGAACGGCGTCACTGGTGAGATACAGAGTCTCAAGGACCAGCTTGGCCCATTGTGGTTCGCGCTTCCTGCACCCGTCCAGGCCGCGTTTAACCAGATGGAATCGGCCGCACGAGACGGAGCGAGGCGCACCGCCAACGAGGCTGGGCGTATGCCTGCTGAAGCCAAAAAAGCGATGGGTGACGTTGGCGGAGCTCTGAAGGGTTCGGGCCGGAGCCTCGTTGACGGATTCATTAGCGGTATGCAGGGGATGATTAGCAGCGTTAAGTCCGCTGCCCGGTCAATTGTTTCCGCTGCCCGCGGATTCTTCCCCAACTCGCCGGCTAAGGAAGGCCCCTTTAGCGGTAAGGGATACACGACCTATTCGGGTCGTGCTCTGGCTACAGACTTCGCTAAGGGGATCGAATCCCGAGCACATCTGGCAGAGCGAGCTGTTGAGAACATGATGGGTGTCGCTAACCAGACCGCTAACGCGGAATGGAACGGACACATCACCTCGGATGGATTCGGTCTCACCGGCTCCGTTGCTGACGGTGTGGCAGCTGGGCTCAACGGGGCTCGATTGCGATTCGACGGTCCGAACCTGGCCCAAATCGTCAACCAGACTAATACCCGTAACAGCAGGAGGTAAAGAGTGATCCCCGAATGGCTGTTCGGCCCTGCCGGGGATCTCCGTCCCCTTCCCCCGATGGAAATGGATGTGGTGAATGCCATCGATCGATTCGGCGGCATTCACACTGCCATTAGCGGCGGTCGGACGGTTGATGTCCTCGGCTACAAGGCCCGCTATGGGTTTGAACTGAACCACATTGAGCCAGATGAGTACGCTCATCTTGAGGCTGTATTTACTCGCCAGATCCCTGGCAACACTTACCTGATTGACCCTCTCCGGAAGAACCTACTTTCCCGAGAGGCTTCCTCCTCCAAACCCTCCGGTACTAGCACTGCCGGGGTCTTTACCACCAGTGGCTCCGCTACCTGGATTCGAGTCCTTGATGGCCCTGTTTCGTGGTCGCAGAGAGCTGCTCAGTGGTCTGGGATGCTGGCTGGCACCCGCTTGCATCTTGACTACCAAGGTCGAATCCCCGTCGTCCAGGCCCGGGACATGACCTTCTCTGTGTACGTCCGCTCCGCTGAAGCTGTAACGGTGACTGGGTTCTCACAGCCGTACCTGAACGGTACATGGCTGGGGACTCGGAGCTACACGGCTGCGGCGACGCTGGTCCCGAACACCTGGACCCGTATTCAGATCACTGTCCCGGGGGATGTCTCGGTCAGCGATGAACTTCACTTCGGCATTCAGTATGAAGGCGGCGGCTCAGTCGGAGTGACTATCCAGGTCGCCAGTGCACAGGCTGAATTCAGCTCGGAGCCTACCGAACCGGTAATAGGCGGTGGCTCTATCCGAGCCGGTATCGAAACGATGGAAACAGTTTCCCCGTACTACCCGTATCAGTCGGTAATCCTAAAGATCTTGGAGGTCTGAGCAGTGCACGAGTACACGCCTGAAGCTGCTCAGGCCATCGAATCGAACTACCGGGAGTTTGCACACAGACTCCGGGTTGACTGGAACAACAACGGAAAGTACAACCACCCGTTGTCCGACATGACCAAGTTCGTTACTCGGAGCAGCCGGGAGCAAGCTCTCAGCTCGACGGCCCCCGAAGAGGTCATGCTCATTGAGGGCTACACAGCTGCCTCGCTAGACATCGAGCTTAGCGGCGACTTTAATGGCCTTCCGATCGCCGGCCACTTCGCCCCCTATAACTCGCGGTCCGTGTTTTACGTCGAGGGTATTCAGCTTGGCGTTCAGATGACGTACGAGATCGCGATTGCCACTGATGCTGGCTGGGAGTGGTACCCACAGTTCACTGGAATGGTCCGAGAAGTCAACACGGACCGCCGCGCAGGCGAAGTGGTGCTAACGTGCCTCGACAACGCGGAACGTATGCGAACTCCTGTCCTGATTCCGCCGTACGCGGCTTACCAGGACTACCTGGTGAATGGGTACAAGCGGTCTGGGCTGGTTGACTCGTCCTCAGTAATTGACCTTGCTGCTCGTGTAGCGGGCTTCGACAACTCCCCAAGGGGCTATTGGAGCCAGCACAAGACATACCAGGGCTCGGACGGCCTGTACGGGAAGAAGATCGCCCTGAGTGTGCCATTCCACGGGTCGATGCTTCCTGAAATCGGTGCTCTCGACAACGAGTTTGAATTCCACCTGACTGAGGAATGGGTTAACGGCACAGCCGCGGAGAAGGCTCGGGCTGAGCAGTACCGGTCGGGCCCGGACTTCGCCGGAAATGGCTTGCCCTACCTGGCGTGCAACGCAGTACCTCGGGGCAAGAATGTCTGGATCACCAAGAAATATTGGATGGATACGTACGACTACGTTACCCCGTCTGCTGCATGGGGAACCACGGTTCTTGGTACCTGGATCTACTGGACTGGTTCAGGCGTCGATGAAGATTCCAGGGTTATCACGGTCGAATACTACGACGTGATGATTGACCTGAACGTCAGGTCTTCCGACCGAGGGGTCTACCCGATTCTCCGAACCGGGAAGAAAGACCCTGGAGGCTCGCATACAGCCACTTACACGGGTCCTCTGATGTTTCTGCCGACGGATCCGGGTTGGCACTACATTGAGGTTGCTGTAAACATCTCGCCTGATCAGGACGCGATGATGCGGACCATGATCGATGGTACGTCGTCTGCTCCAAATACGGCTCCATACCGTCTACCCGCATCTGCCGAGTATGCACTTGGCGGCCTGGTCACGGTAGAGAACAAGTACGCACTCAGCGATCTGTTCGTGTTCCGGAATCAATTCCGGGAGTTCATCACAAACAACGACAAGTACGACCTTACGAGTCGTTCAAATGTCAAGTCGATCGGTCATCTAACTGGCACCCCGGACGGCGACACTCGATGGGGACGTAATCGGTTCATGTACACGCTGCGGGACGATACGCAGGAATCTTGGGACATCGTTAAGGGTGTTGCCGCGGCAGAATTCGGTGTTGTTTTCTTCGACGAAGAAGGAGATTTCAACTTCTGGAACTATGACACGGTTGCTCGTTTGCAGCAGGGTGAACCCGTTCGAAAGTTCACCCTGGATGAAGTCGAAAACCTTTCGCTCCGTCTGACGATGGACTCGGTTCGGAACGTCTGGCGAGTCACCACCAGGACTGCGGAAGCAGCACCAGGAATTACGTACGACCTGGCTAAGGACGGTGCTCCCCGAAAGGACAGTGACAACACTCTCCCGGCAGTTTTTCAGATCCCCGAGAACAACTGGATTGGGTTCATGATCCCTGACAATGATCATGTAATCTCGACCCATCCGTATCTTACTCTGAGACCGGTAGACATGTTGTTCGACGAATATGCTCCTTGGGAGGGGTATAAAACCTACCGAGGAACGACCTACGTTGGTGACCAAGTGGCGTTCTACCCACGAAAGTCTGGGCCGTATTGGACCAAGCTAGTTTGCTTCGGCACCTTCGACGTTCCAAACACAACCACAGGCGTTGACGGTTTCGTTGGACCTGACGACCGGGCCTTCTTCCGCCTTCGTGGAACTATGGTTCAGGAAAATGAACCTCGAAGTTTCGAGGTCCGAAACGACGCCAGTGTCGCCGACTACGGTCAGCGTGTTCTGGAAATGTCGAACAACTTCTGGCTGCAAGACAGATTCCAGACCGAGTCGATGCTCTCCAGGCTAGTCTCTAAGCTCGGTCGTCCGATCCCCGTAACCGACGCCATCACTGTTCCCGGCGACCCCCGGATTCAGATCGGTGACGTGATCGAGATCGCCGACCCGGACGGTTTCGGAGGTTCGATTAAGCTCCAGATTTTCGGCATCCTCCGTGAGCTCGAAGACGGAGTTGGTCTTGTGGACACCTACCAAGTTGAGGTTGTTCAACAAGCCCGTGTCTGGATTCTTGGCGATCAGGACTACTCGATCCTCGGCCAGTCCACGGTCCTCTCGTAAGGGATTTCTCTATGGCTACTATGCCTACTTTTCAGACAGGCAAGCTCATCGGAGCGGCTGAGTGGAACACTCACGCTACCCAGATCAACGACAACACCACTGCTATCTCTAGCCAGGGCGGCCGGATTACCACCCTGGAAGCACGAGTAACCGACACTACTGCAAGACCATCCTCGGCGGCACGTACCGATGACGTGCAGCTAACCACTCGCAGCAACACTTTCACATCGACAGTTAACACCAGCACCACGTTACCGAATGTGGTCTTTACTGCGCCTGCAAGCGGGACGGTAATGCTCTACATCGGAGGTGAGATCTGGTGTGGCGGCCTAGAACTCGTATTGCTGTCCGTGGCCATCAAGAACCCTTCGACAAACGCTGACATCATCACAGCGAACAATGTTGATGCACTGTCTAAGTACGGCACAGACTCAATTCAGGGCACTCGGGTGCGCCTCGTTACCGGACTAACGGCAGGTACCCAGTACCGCGCGCAACTCCAAATGCGCTCCCGTAACGGGACTCAGGACGGAAATTGCCGGAACCCAAGCATCATCGTTGTTCCAACTATGTAAAAGGACAAAGATGCCTGTCACTTCCCGTTATTTCACTCCTCGACCCCAAGTCACCCAGTATTACGAACTGGAGGAGGAGAATCTCCAAGATGCTATCGACCTAATCCACACTGTAGAGCCCAATATGGGGTTCAGACCGACTGAGGGCGGGGTTGAAGTGCGCCCACGCATAGCCCCTCCGGGGTATCCAGAGGATTGGTTTTTCTACCCCTTCGGGACCATGTTCACGCTGGGCACGTTTAAGATCAGCTGGCATGACTTGGCAGACGTGGAAAAGGGCGAGCAGGAAGTTTCGAGCAATTCCGTAGATTATGCAGTCAATTGATCTTAGGGCCGGACGCCTTCGCGCGTCCGGTTCTTTCTTCTTCCCGCACACCTAACGAAACGAATATCTCGCATGCCGCCCGAACAGAACGGCGCTGTGGTGACTTTGGAAGAGATGTACCGGGACATCAAGGAACTTCGCCGCTCGGTGGCGGAGCTGGTTGTTCTCGCTAATACCTCTCAGGATCACGAAGCGCGAATCCGTGACCTAGAAAAGAACGTCGCATCTGCGGCTGACGTTGCTAAGCATGAAGATCGCCTTGATGCGATCGACCGTAAGCACTGGTATGCATCTGGCGCGCTGCTCGTGCTCGGAATCCTCGCCCCGAACCTCGGGGAAATCCAGAAACTCTTTGGAGGCTGATCGTGACTTGGCGCGTTGCTGAAAGCCTCGAAGTCCTCCGTAGGCAGTTCAACGAGCAGTTCCCGAACCGAAGCACGGCGTCGGATGGAGGTATCGGCGACGAGGCTCACGCTAGCCGTTCTTCGGACCACAACCCGTGGTACGTGGAGAACGGTGTCGGGGTTGTCACCGCGAGGGACTTCACCCACGATCCTGCTAACGGGATGGACATCGACAGGCTTACCGATGAGCTTGCTGCAAGCCGCGATCCTCGGATCAAGTACATCATCGCAAACGGCTGCATCCTCGATAGCCGTCCGGGAAACAACCCATGGAAGTGGGTTAAGTACAGCGGATCTAACCCTCACAACAAACACTTCCACCTGAGCGTAATTCCGGAACTGTGCGACGACACGCAACCGTGGAATCTCCGCAGTTTCAGGTACAGCGTTTCCCCAGCTCTGATCAACGAAGGATTTCTAATGGCGCTTAGCGACCAGGAACAGCGAGACCTGTTCAAGCTAGTGCTCGACATGCACAAGCTCTGGTTTGAGATGGGATTCATTCAGAACAAGATTGACCCTAAGAACCCGACCAAGGGTGCTGACGTCCTTAGCGACATGGCTCTGTGGGTTAACCGGACTCTCGGCCTGGCCGCTCAAGGTGCCGAAGTTGACCCTCAGCGGGTCGCTGAGGCACTGAAGCCGGTCATTGGCCCAGTGGTGGCTGAGTCGGTTCGTGCGGCCTTGGGAGCGGACAACGTCGCCCAGGCGGACGCCATCGTTAACGAGATCACCAAGCGACTCGGAGGAGTTAAGTGAAACTAGCTAAGGTCGAGCCGGCGGCGGTCGCGGAGGCTGTACGACTGGTACTCGTGGCGCTGGTTGGTATCGGCTGGCTGACAATCGATGACGTGGCTATCAACTCGGTCGTGTCTGCGGTTGCGGCTGTCGCCTCGATCGTGCTGACCGTGCTCGTTCGGAAGAACGTCACGCCCGTTGACAAGCCGTAATCGCAAAGAGCTGAGAATCCCTCTAACGCAAAATAAGCCCCCTCCCGGACCCTGACTAGGCCTGAGAGGGGGCTTTTCGTGTTTTCAGCTCCGAACGGCTTCCTTCAATTTCTCTAATTCGTTCCAATACAGATGGAATTCCGGCACCCGACCGTCCCACTCCAGCCGAACACCATTGTCACGAAGGAACAGGTTCCGCTGTTTCTTGTCGAGCCCTTCCCAGTATTCCTTGAACGTTTCTCCTGTCGGCTCATACCGATAACCGGCCTCACGAGATGGGGTGGCCTCTAGCTCGCTCCTGCGAGCGTCTAGAGCCGCTGCGCGTTCTTCTAGTCGCTCCCTAGCCGGGCCGGACTTAAATGGTCCCGTACCAATCAATCCGGCTACGTCGATCAGTTCTGCGTTCACCTCTGCTAGCTCAGCGGCTGTGTCCTCCGCCGGAACAAAGATTCGCTTCATCCTCGGCGTATCACCGAACTCGTCTAACAGGTTTTTGGAGACAAGCTCCTCTGCTGCATCCTGCCGCCATCCTGGATTACCGCATGAGGTTTCGATGTTCGCTGAACGGCAGCGGTACAGGTAGTGATTCCGCCCTTTGTTGCGGTACATCTCCAGCTCGCAGACCCCGCACCAGAGCACACCAGTTAGAAGGCTCTCAGACGTTGTGTAAGGGCTTCGCTTGCCCTTGATGCCGTCCAGGTACTTGCGGAGCCGATCGTGTAGCTCACGGTCGATCAGAGGCTCAGCACGCACCACCGGCTTTCCGTCGTCACCACGGACTAGCTCAGGGTTCCCGTAGACCTTCCGGCCGTTCTTCTTGCCGATGACCGGCCGGAAGGTCATCTGGCCAAGCAACGCTGGTGAAGTGAGAGCCCGAGTCAGGTTTGCCGAAGTCCACTTCGAGCCCTTGAGCGGTTTGCCCTGTTTCTCTCGGAAGTAGTCTTCGGGCGAGGGGACTCCCCGCCGGTTCAGGTCACGGACGATGGTGTGCGGTCGCCCGCCCGCTAACAGCTGATCGATCAGTCCGAGGATGAAGGGCTTGTTGTCAAGGTCGGGAACGTACCGCCATTCACCATCACCGTTCTTCTCTGGCAGGTAGCCGTATGGCGGGGGACCCCCGGTGTACTTCCCAAGCCTGCGGTTGTGCGCATACGCCTGCTCCGTCCGCTCGCTGATCGCTGCGGCTTCCATCTCAGCGAATATAGAGACCATGTAGGCAATGGCTTTGCCGATCGGCGTGCTCAGGTCGAAAGCCTGCTCCGTCGCGGACACAAGCGTGATGCCGTGTTCCTCTGCCCAGTCGATCATCTGAGCAAGGTGGGTGACCCTGCGGACGAGCCGGTCAACACGCCAGAACACGATCACGTCGAACCGCTCAGGTTGAGCTAGACGCTTCTTGAGTTCGGGTCTCTCGAACGGCGACGTAGCGGACGCAGAGACATCCAGGTCTTGGGCGACGTCCACCACTTCCCAGCCACGATCAGCGCACAAACGCTTGCAGACATCTAGTTGACGCTCCGGGCTGGTCGTAGCATCGGTTAGGTTACTCAGACGGGTGACTACCAGCGCTTTTAGTGACTCCACGTCGCTCCTTCGAGGGTCGCTCAGTGGAGTTATTATCACTCGTTCGGGTCATCCAGAAGGAGCACCCCCCGATGCGCGCTGCTGACCGCGCCCGGTCTCGCCAGCCCGGTGCCGCCGCCGATCAGGGCCGGGATCGACAGCGTGGGGTGCGGCGCCACGAACGGCGGAGTCCGGATCAGCGCAGCCGCCCCCGGCAGGTCGCCGGCCACCGAGCGGATCGCGGTGACCTCCAGCGCCTCGGACGCGGTCAGGCTCGGCAACAGCCCGCACAGCCGCTTGGCCAGCATCGTCTTGCCGGTGCCCGGCGGCCCGACCATCAACAGGTGGTGGCCGCCCGCCGCGGCGACCTCCAGGGCCCACCTCGCCTCGGGTTGCCCCAGCACGTCGGAGAGGTCCGGCACGTCCTCGGTCGGCGGCTGGTCGACCGCCGGCGGCCGGCGATCGAGCTCGCCGAGTTCGCGCAGCCAGGCGACGACGTCCCGCAGATGCCCGGCGCCGAGCACCTCGATGTCTTCCACCAGGTGCGCCTCGGCCAGTTCCTCGGCGGGTACCACCGCGCGGCGCATGCCCGCCCGGCGAGCGGCCAGGAGCGCGGGCAGCAGGCCGCGGACCGGCCGGATGCGCCCGTCCAGGGCCAACTCGCCGAACAGCACCGTGCCCGCCAACCGGTGCGGCGGGACCAGTTCCGCCCCGGCCAGCACCGCGCAGGCCAGCGCCAGGTCGTACGACGTACCGGTCTTGGGCAGCGCGGCCGGTGACAGCGCCAACGTCACGCAGCTCGCCGGCCAGTCCTCCTTGCAGTTCTGGATCGCCGCGCGCACCCGGTTCTTCGACTCCTGCAGGGCCGTGTCGGGCAGCCCGAGGAGCTGCAGAGATGGCAACCCACCCTTGCGCACATCGGCTTCTACCTCGACGAGCACGCCGTCCACTCCGAACAGCGCGACCGCCCAGGTCCGTCGCAGTGCCATCTAGAACACCCCCTCCAAGTGCTTGATGCGCGGCCGCTTGCCCGGCGGCCACAGCACCGCGACGACGTCGAACCGCACCCGGCAACCCACCAGGCCACGCGCGGCCAGCCAGGACTGCGCCACGCTTCGGATCCGGTTGATCTTCTCCGGCGCGATCGCGTAGCTCGGTCCGCCGTAGTCCGTGCCGGAGCGCGCCTTGACCTCGCAGCACACCACGGTGTCGCCGTCGGTGGCGACGATGTCGAGTTCTCCTTGCCGGCATTGCCAATTCCGGTCCAGCACGGTCAGGCCGCGGCGTTCCAGGAGCGCGGCCGCCAGCCGCTCGCCCTCGACGCCCAACGCATGTCTGCGGCCCCTGGTGTCGTCATCGGACAGCTGACCCACGACCTTCTTCCGGTCCACGGCTTCCTCCTCGATTCGTGTTCGGGGTTTCCGTGCCGGTATCCGGAAGCGCACATGAGCGAGTTTCACCAAGTACGCCAAGGGATTCGGGCACGTCGATGCATCCAAGATGCCCGCATTCGGAACCGATCTCCAGTTATTTTCGAAATCTGTGGATCAATCCGTCTGCTGTGGACAACTCTCCTCACCCTAAGGAGTGGGAACAGTTGTCGTTCAAGCAAAAATCGCTTCGCATACTGCGAAATTTGCAGAATCCGCCGATACAGGAATTGGGGTCACGCAGCATTTGCACAACGGCTTGCAGAAAGAAGAAGCCCGGGCGGTCGGATTCGACCACCCGGGCTGCGAGATCGGGATCAGGAACCGAACGGGCCGCTCTCCGGCAGCCGGAGGTCCGGTTTGTCCAGCTCTTCGACATTGACGTCCTTGAACGTGATCACCCGCACGTTCTTCACGAACCGCGCCGGCCGGTACATGTCCCACACCCACGCGTCCGACATCGCCACCTCGAAGTAGACCTCCGAGTCAGAGTTGCGCACCTGGACGTCCACGACGTTGGCCAGGTAGAAGCGCCGTTCCGTCTCCACGACGTAGGTGAATTGCCCGACGATGTCGCGGTACTCCTTGTAGAGCTGCAGCTCCATCTCGGTCTCGTACTTCTCGAGATCCTCGGCGCTCATCGCTGTGCGAGCCCTTCTGCATTGCCGTTCGGACTACAACGCCTCATTGTCCACCACATCCCCCTCCGAAGCATCGAACAACCCGGGCTTGCTGGTCACGGTGCGCGGCGAGCGCATCCCGTGCCGCTGCGCCGCGGCCACCACGTTCGCGTAGGACCACCGGTGCTCGGCGCAGGGGCCGAACCGCGTCAGCCGGGCCGAATGCACGGGCGTGCTGTACCCCTTGTGCTCGTCGAACCCGTAGTCGGGGAACTCGACGTGGAGCTGCGCAGTCATCAACCGATCCCGGGTCACCTTCGCCAGCACCGACGCCGCGGCCACGCAGGCCGCGACCAGATCGCCCTTCACCACGGCCACGCTGGGCGTCGCCAATCCCGACACGCGGAAGCCATCGGTCAGCACGTAACCCGGATGTGGGGTCAGCTGCGCGACCGCACGCCGCATGCCCTCCAGGTTCGCCACGTGGATGCCGAGCGCATCGATGTCCTCGGCCGGGATCACGATGGTGGACCAGCTCAGCGCCCGCTCGGTCACGCGGTCGTACAGGCGCTCCCGGTCAGCCTCCGAGAGCACCTTCGAGTCCGTCAGCCCGTCGAACCGCCGCGCGTCCCCAGGGCGGAGCGCGCACCCGGCCACCACGAGCGGACCCGCGCACGCGCCACGCCCGGCCTCGTCCACTCCTGCCACCGGCCCGAGGCCCCTGCGGTCCAACGCGCTCTGGAGAGCCCAGTTACCACTGCTGCGCCGGATCACCGACCTCGGCGGCCGGAACGCCGCCACCGTCACGTCGACGTCACTCCGACGACCGTCTCTTGTTCACCACACCGACGAGCCTACGACCCAGCCACAGCGTCGGGAACGCCGCGGCGAACCCGACGCCCATCGGCACCCCGGTCTGCCAGGACGGTGCGCCCAGCGCGGTGGTCTGCGGGTTCGGTTCCGGGATGCTCTGCCAGCGGGTCGGCGGCAGCACGATCAGCTGGGCCTTGCCGATCACGTTCTCGACCGGCACGGCACCGTTGATACCGCCACCGCCCTGGACCCGCGAGTCCGCCGAGTCGTTTCGGTTGTCGCCCATCACCCACAGGTGCCCCGGCGGCACCGTCACCGGCTTGAACTCGTCCTGACCGACGCCGCGTCCGGGCTCCCAGTACAGGTACGGCTCGTTGAGCGGCTTGCCGTCGACCAGCATCCGGTTCTGCGCGTCGCAGCACTCCACGGTCTGGCCGCCGACGGCGATCACCCGCTTGACGAAGTCCTTCTCGTCCGGAGCGCCGAAGCCCAGCAGCGACGCCGCGCCCTGGAAGAAGCCGGCGACGGGGTTGGACGGCTCATCCGCCTCAAACTCGTTCTGCACCCAGGGCTGCGGGCCGCGGAACACCACCACGTCGCCCGGTTCCGGATCGCTGAACCGGTAGGTGACCTTGTCCACCAGCACCCGGTCGTTGTTGCAACCGGTGCACCCGTGCAGGGTCTGCTCCATCGACTGCGACGGGATCACGTACACCCTGGCCAGGAACGCCTGGATGAGCACGGTCAGGACGAGTGCCGTGACGATCAGGATCGGCAGCTCGCGCCAGAACGAGCCCTTCTTCTTGCCCTTGGGCTTGCGGCGGCGGGAACCATCCCCCGGCTCGTCCGGGGCACCGCCGGGGTGCTCCGCACCGTTGGGGTCTTCCGCTGATCCGCTGCGCATGACGTCGGCCACCTGGCCAGGTTACTGGAACCGCGGCGGTCGCCGTCGCGCTCCCCCGCCTCGTGCACCTGATTCGAACGCCCCGCGACACCGCTTTGACGTGCTCTTTTCCGGTACATCCGATTCGAGGGAGCGGGACGACACCACGCGGACCAGCCGGTGACCACTCGAAGGTGGAACACCCGACCGCCACCGGTGCACGACCGCCACCGGGCAAAACGCCTATCCACGGCACGCGAAACGGCCCAGGTGCGTGCACCTGGGCCGTTCGGTGGTTCCGAGTGGAACGCCGATCAGGAAGCCGGCGCGGTCTCGCGCTTCTCCTTGATCTTGGCCTTCTTGCCGCGCAGCTCGCGCAGGTAGTACAGCTTCGCCCGCCGAACGTCACCGCGCGCCACGACCTCGATCTGCGCGATGTTCGGGGTGTGCACCGGGAACGTCCGCTCCACACCGACACCGAAGGAAATCTTGCGCACGGTAAAGGTCTCCCGGATGCCACCGCCGTGCCGGCGGATGACCACGCCCTGGAAGACCTGGATCCGCTCGCGCGAACCCTCGATGACGCGGACGTGGACCTTCAGCGTGTCGCCAGGCCGGAAGGCCGGAATGTCAGAACGCAACGACTGGGCGTCCAGCGCGTCCAGGGTGTTCATCGGTGGTCCGTCCTCATCCGTGTCGAAGGCACCCGTGTTCTCGCATGTCGATGACCCGACCTACTGGTGGGCACCGCCTGACACGGGGTGAACTTGCTTGTGAGCCCGCCGAACCTGACGTTCGGCTGCATCAACCGTTCCAGTGTGCCAGATCCGCATTTCGGCGTCTGAACCGGCCCCACCGACGCGGGGTCAGCGCGGCGCGTCTCCGGCATTCCGGGACTCGTCGGAATGCTCCGACTCCCGCAGCTTATCGAGTTGCTCGCGGTCGGCCGCGTCCAGGGTCCCCTCCGGCAGCGCGGCCAGCAGATCCGGGCGCCGCCGGTAGGTCCGGGCCAGCGCCTGATCGCGCCGCCAGCGGGCGATCGCGGCGTGGTTGCCGGAACGCAGCACGTCCGGCACGGCGTGCCCGCGCCACACCTCGGGGCGGGTGTAGCAGGGGCCTTCCAGCAGGCCGTCGGAGAACGAGTCCTGCTCGGCCGACAGGGGGTTGCCCAGCACGCCTGGCAGCAGCCGGGCCACCGCCTCGATCATGACCAGCGCGGCGACCTCGCCACCGACCAGCACGTAGTCGCCGATGGAGACCTCCTCCACCGGCATCCGGGTGGCGGCGTCGTCGATCACCCGCTGGTCGATGCCCTCGTAGCGACCGCAGGCGAAAACCAGCCAGGGCTCGGCGGACCAGCGGATGGCGGTGCGCTGGTCGAACGGCCGCCCGGCCGGGGTCGGCACCACCAGCCGCGGCGCGGGGGAGTCAGCGGATGCCGCAGCAGCGCCACAAACACCGTCCAGCGCTTCGCCCCAGACGTCCGGCTTCATCACCATGCCGGGGCCGCCGCCGTAGGGGCTGTCGTCCACGGCCCGGTGCACGTCGTGCGTCCAGTCCCGCAGGTCGTGCACGCCGACCGCGATCCGCTCGCGTTCGATGGCCTTGCCCAGCAGCGCTTCCCGCAGCGGGGCCAGGTAGTCGGGGAAGATCGTGATGACGTCGATGCGCATGGGGCAGTACTTGTCTCCGAACTCGTCTTGCTTAGCGGTGCCGGTAGCGGCCCCCTGCGGGAGTTACCGTCGCCTTCTCGACTCCGGGATCCCCGGCTTACGTATGTCCAAATACGCGGCGCTGGGGCTTTCCTCGCGAGATAGCTCGGGGTGCGGGGTGTCCCCGCAGGATACTGTTGAGAACCTGCGGCGGTGCGAGTTGCGTAGGCGGGCCAAGTGGCTGCGCCGCTTCAAGAGACGAGACCAGATCGCGTTCAAAGACGTGCCCTGAAACACCACCGGACGGCGAGGGCGGTTTTGCCTTGCTGTTGCCGGTGCGACGTCACTCCGCGTCGAGCAGGCCTTCCGGCGGGTCTACGACGAGGCGACCGGCGGCGAGATCGACCTCGGGCACGATCTCGGCCACGAACGGCACCAGGACCTCCCGGCCGTCGGTGGTGCGCACGGCCAACAGCTCGCCACCGGGCGTGTGCAGCACGTCGCTCACCACGCCCACCTCGTCGCCGGAGACCAGTTCGACCCGCAGGCCGGTCAGCTCGCCGTCGTGGAACTCGTCCGGATCACCGGTCGGTTCGAGGACGTCGGAGCGGACCGTGAGCAGCACACCGCGCAGGTCCTCGGCGGCATCCCGGCCCTCGACGCCCTCCGCGCGCACGAGCAGCCGCCCGGCGTGCTGCCGGGCGGCTGTCACCGTGAGGTTCTGCGCGCGGACCACCCCGCGCCGCTGGACCCCGAGCACCGAGCCGGGAGCGAACCGCAGCTCCGGACTGTCGGTGAGCACGTCGACGACGAGTTCTCCCCGGATGCCGTGCGGTCGCACGACGCGGCCGACGGCCAGGGTTTCCAGCTCGGGCTCGTTCATGGTCGTGCTCAGCGGTCGGTGTCGACAACGTCGACCCGGATGCCGCGCCCGCCGATGCCGGACATCACGGTCCGCAGCGCCGTCGCGGTGCGCCCACCGCGACCGATGACCTTGCCCAGGTCGTCCGGGTTCACGTGCACCTCGAGGGTGCGACCGCGTCGGGTCGTTAGCAGCTGGACGTGGACATCGTCGGGGTTGTCGACGATGCCGCGCACCAGGTGTTCAAGCGCGTCCGCGAGGACCGTCACGCCTGACCTTCCTCGGACTTCTGCTCTTCGGCCTTGTCCTCGGCCTTCTTCGCACCCTTCTTCTTCGGGGTGGTGGCCTCGGTGGTGGGCTCCTCGCCGGCGGCGGCCAGTGCGGCCTCGAACAGCGCCTGCTTGCTCGGCTTCGGCTCGGCGACCTTCAGCCGACCCTCGGCACCCGGCAGGCCCTTGAACTTCTGCCAGTCGCCGGTGATCTCCAGGATGTTCTGCACCGGTTCGGTCGGCTGCGCGCCGACACCCAGCCAGTACTGCGCCCGCTCCGAGTTGACGATGATGCCGCTCGGGTTCTGCTTCGGGTGGTACTGCCCGATCGTCTCGATGGCCCGGCCGTTGCGGCGGGTCCGGGCGTCGGCGACGACGATGCGGTAGTGCGGCTCGCGGATCTTGCCGATCCGCGCGAGCTTGATCTTCACAGCCACGGGTGCTGGTGCTCCTCAGACTCTCGTTCGTGCTCCGGTGAGCATGCCCAAGCCGCGTGGGGCAGCGGAGTGGAATGCTCGTACGTCAATGGGCCACAAGCGGTGAGAGGGACCCCTCGCGGCGAACAGCATCTCATTGTGCCAGATACCGCGGCCGCCGTTGCCGCGGACCCGGGCCGGCAGGCACCGCTAGGCCGGGAGCAGGCCGAGGGAGATCAGCAGCAAGCCGAGCGCGGGCAGGAAGTTGTTCACCTGGTGCGCGACCACGCTCGCCGTCAGCCGCCCGGTGACCAGCCGGGCCACGCCGATCGGGATGGCGATAACCAGCAGCAGCACGGTGCGCTCCGGCTCCAGGTGGCCGATCGCGAAGACCGCGGTGCTGAGCACGAACACGTTCAGCTGGCTCCAACGCAGCCGTTCCATCGCGCCCCAGAGCAGCCCGCGGTAGAGCAGCTCCTCGCACAGCGGCGCCACCAGCCAGATGTGCAGGAAGATCACCACCGCCAGCGCCGGTGGCAGCTGCACCCCGTCGACCAGGCTGCTCACCGTGGACTGCCCTTCGCCCGGGCCCATCCACTTCATCCACAGCATCGAGGCGATGGTCGTCGTGACCAGGCCGACGCTCCCGATGGCCAGGCCGGTGGTGACGTCCGACCAGTGCCATTCGAGGCCGAAGTCGAGTCGCGGGCCGTTGCCGCGCACCACGGTGATCACCACGGCCACCGCCCCGGCCAGCACCGTCGGCAGCACCAGCATTACGACCAGCGTCACGCTGTCGGGGCTGCCCAGCGCGGCGGCGAGCGTCACCGAGACCAGCACGAAGATCGCCTGCGCGAAGAAGAACGCGCCGAGCCCCCACCGGTGGGTCCGAGCCGACGCGGGCTCCGGCGGGGTGGGCGGCAGCGATGCGTTCGCAGCGGGCTCTGGCTGCTTCGGTGTGTTCACGGGAGCCTCCGTGGTGCCGATCGGCGGCCGCTTGCCTGATCATGTCGGCGTACGGACGCCGGCGGAGTCGCCAGGCTATACCCGCCGGTACCGCCGACGGCAGCGATATTCAGCTGGCGACGGCGAACAGCAGCAAGGCGGGCAGGAAGTTGTTCGTGGCGTGCGCGATCATGCTCGCCGCCACCCGGCCGGTGATCATCCGCGCGGCCCCGATTGCCAGGCCGCCGACGAACAGCACCGGCGTGCGCCACACTTCCTGGTGAATAAGCGCGAAGATCAACGAGGTCAGCACCAGGATCGCGTACCTCGGGATGCGGTAGTGCTCCAGGGCGCCCCAGAGCGCACCGCGCATGAGCAGCTCCTCGGTCAGCGGGGCGCCGAGGAAGGCGAACAGCGCGAACAGGAACAGCCAAACGGTCCGCTCGCCCTGCATCAGCCGGGTCAGATCGGTCTCCGGGGGCGGCCCGGAGATGGCGATTATCACCACTGTCAGCACCCAGGAACCGAGCAGCGCGATGGCCCCGCAGGCCAGCCCCACCTTGAAATCGCGCCGTTTCGGCAGGATGCCGAAGTCCGAGCGCAGCCCGTTGCCGCGCCACCAGGAGAACGCCGCGGGCACCAGGCCGAGCAGGATGTTCGGGGCGAAGGCTAGTAGCAGCAGCGGCCCGGTGTTGGGCGGCGCTGTCGGGTCGAACCCGTTGGCGCGCGACGGCCGGATCGCGTGGAGGATCAGCACGACCAGGTAGTAGCCGCCGTAGCCGATGAAGAACGCCGCGAAACCCCAGGCCAGGGAGCCGCGGCGGGCAGCCTCCAGCTGCGCCTCCCAGAACCGCGGGTGCAGGTCCGCGTCGGTGGTGTCCTCAGCCGGGGGCATCGGCCGCGCGGCCGGCGTCGACGGCGGCTGGGCCGGTTCCTCAGGTGGCTTCGGGAACTCCCGCTCTTCCCGCTCGGGCAGCTCATCCACATTGGCTCCCTCGACGATTTCACCCTAGGCGCTCGACGAACTCGCTGCGCCGCGCGCCCACGATGACCTGGTGAATCGAAGATCGAACCCGGAAGCAACCGCTGGCGTGAAGGATGACGGGCACCCTCGCCCGGCCACGCCGGCTCTTCAGTCCACGTCGGCCAAAGGTGCCCTTCACCAAGCCAGAATCGCCCGTTGGGCGAAGGTCATGCGCCGACGATGTTGCCGCGCAGGACGATCCGCTTCGGGTGGCGCAGGACCGCCAGGTCCTTGCGCGGGTCCTCGTCGTAGCAGACCAGGTCGGCCGGGGCGCCGTGCTCCAGCCCGGACCAGCCCAGCCACTCGCGGGCGGCCCACGACGCCGCACCCAGCGCCTGCTCGGTGGACATCCCGACCCGGTGCAGCGCGAGCACCTCGTCGGCCAGCAGGCCGTGCGCGATGCCGCCGCCGGCATCGGTGCCCGCGTACACCGGGATGCCCGCCTCGATCGCCTTCGCGACCGTTCGATCGGCCCGCTCGTAGAGGTCGGTCATGTGCGCCGCGTAGGTCGGGTACTTGGTCGCGGCCGCCGCGAAGGACGGGAAGTTCTCGACGTTGACCAGCGTCGGCACCAGCGCCGTGCCGTGCCGGGCCATCAGCTCGACCGACTCGTCGGTGAGCCCGGTGCCGTGCTCGACGCAGTCGATGCCGGCCTCGATCAGGCCGGGCAGCGCCGCCTCGCCGAAGACGTGCGCGGTGACCCGGGCACCCAGCCGGTGCGCCGTCGAGATCGCTTCGGCCAGCACCTCGTCGCTCCACAGCGGCGCGAGGTCGCCCACCGACCGGTCGATCCAGTCGCCGACGAGCTTGATCCACCCGTCGCCGTAGGCGACCTGCTCGGCGACCGCGGCGGGCAGCTGCTCCTCGTGCTCCAGCTGGTCGGCCAGGTACGGGATGTAGCGCTTGGGCCGTGCCAGGTGCTTGCCGGCGCGGATGATCCTGGGCAGGTCCTCGCGTTCCTGCAGCGGCCGGGTATCGATCGGCGCGCCGCAGTCGCGGATCAGCAGCGTCCCGGCGTCCCGGTCCGCTTCCGCCTGCGCCGCGGCCTCGTCGAGCTCCACCGGGCCGTGGGTGCCGATGCCGACGTGGCAGTGCGCGTCGACCAGGCCGGGCAGCACGAAACCGGCGTCGAACACCGTCTCGGCGCCGGGCACCGGATCCAGCCTGATCAGCCCGTCCTGCACCCAAAGCTCCCGGTGCGCGCCGTCGGGCAGCACGACGGCGCGCAGGTGCAGGACGGTCAATTCTTCTTGCCGAAGTTCAGTTTCGACGGGTCGAAGCCCGGCGGCAGGTCGTTCATGCCGCCTTCCAGCTTGGACAGGTCCGAGCCCGCGCCGGGCATGCCCATGCCGCCCGGGGGCAGGCCGGGGAAGCCACCGGGCAGGCCGCGCATGCCCTTGGGCTGCGTCGGACCGCGCCCCTTCTTGCCCTTCTTCCCCTTCTTGCCCTTGCGGTTCTTGCTCCCGCCACCGCCGCCGAAGCCGAAGCCGCCCGCCATTTGCTGCATCATCTTGCGGGCCTCGAAGAAGCGGTTGACCAGGTCGTTGATCTCGCTGATGGCCACCCCGGAACCACGCGCGATGCGCTGCCGACGGGAGGCGTTGATGATCTTCGGGTCGGCCCGCTCGGCGGGCGTCATGCCGCGGATGATCGCCTGGATGCGGTCCAGGCTCTTCTCGTCGAAGTTGGCCAGCTGCTCCTTCATCTGGCCCGCGCCCGGCAGCATGCCCAGCAGGTTCTGCAGCGGGCCCATCCGGCGGACCGCCTGCATCTGCTCCAGGAAGTCCTCCAGGGTGAGCTGACCGGTGCCCAGCTTCTGCGCGGCCTGCTCGGCCTGCTCCTGGTCGAAGACCTGCTCGGCCTGCTCGATGAGGGTGAGCAGGTCGCCCATGCCCAGGATCCGGTTGGCCATCCGGTCCGGGTGGAAGACGTCGAAGTCCGCCAACTGCTCGCCGCTGGAGGCGAACATGATCGGCTGCCCGGTGACCTCGCGGACCGACAGCGCGGCACCACCGCGGGCGTCGCCGTCGAGTTTGGTCAGCACCACGCCGGAGAACCCGACGCCGTCGCGGAAGGCCTCGGCGGTGTTCACCGCGTCCTGGCCGATCATCGCGTCCAGCACGAACAGGATCTCGTCCGGGGTGATCGCGTCCCGGATGTCGGCGGCCTGCTTCATCATCTCTTCGTCGATGCCCAGCCGGCCGGCGGTGTCGACGATGACGATGTCGTGCTGCGCCCGGCGTGCCTCGTCGATGCTGCGGCGGGACACCTCGACGGGGTCGCCGACGCCGTTGCCGGGTTCCGGCGCGAACACCGGTACCCCGGCGCGCTCCCCGACCACCTGCAGCTGGTTCACCGCGTTCGGGCGCTGCAGGTCGCAGGCCACGAGCAGCGGGGTGTGGCCCTGCCCAGCGAGCCACTTGGCGAGCTTGCCGGCCAGCGTGGTCTTACCGGAACCCTGCAGACCGGCCAGCATGATCACGGTCGGCGGCGTCTTGGCGAACTCCAGCCGACGGGTCTCGCCGCCGAGGATGATGACCAGTTCCTCGTTGACGATCTTGATGACCTGCTGGGCCGGGTTCAGCGCCTGCGAGACGTCGGCACCCTTGGCGCGATCCTTGACACCCTTGATGAAGCTGCGCACCACGGGAAGCGCCACGTCGGCTTCGAGGAGGGCGATGCGGATCTCCCGCGCGGTGGCGTCGATGTCCGCGTCGGACAGCCGCCCCTTGCCGCGCAGGTTCGTCAGGACCGAGGTGAGCCGGTCGGAGAGAGTGTCGAACACGGGTTCACGGGCTCCAGAGTCGATGGATGTGCCTGGGTACCTATGCGAGGGTAACCGGCCGGGCCAGTGGCCCGGTGTGGGCCGGGGAGCGCAACTTCGCGAGGAATCGCGGGACCGTCCCCTCGGCGCGCGGCTCAGAGCAAACGGGTGCAACCCGGGGGTTGGCCGATTTCACGTGAAACCGACCAACCCCCGGAACACCTCAGCTGTGCGGGTACGCCGGCCCCTTGCCCGGCCGCCGCCCCATGTGGCGCTTACGCGCCGCTGTGCCTCAAATCGCGCTTGCCCGTCGAGCGGGACTGCGGCGAGCGCTGGCCCTTGCGGTGCGGCCGCGGCTTGTCCCGATCCCGATCCCGGTCCCGGTCCCGGCCGGGGCGGCGCGGGCGGCGGTTGATGAACTCGCCGTCGGCGCGGCTGATCCGCAGGCCACGCCCGGCAACCTGGGTGGTGCGCAGCTTGCTGAGCAGCTCTTCCGGCAGGTCGGCGGGCAGTTCGATCAGGGTGTGCTCGTTGCGGATGTCGATGTGCCCGATGAACTTGCTGGGCACGCCGCCCTCGTTGGCCAGCGCCCCGACCAGGGCCCGCGGGGTGACGCGGTTGCGGCGGCCGACCTCGACCCGGTAGGTCTCGGTCTCCGAGGTGGTCGGCTCGAAGGACGAGCCGCCGCGGCGGGCCGGCGGCTCGACGGGCTCCGGGTCCAGCAACAGCGGCCGGTCGCCCTGCGCCATGGCGGCCAGCGCCGCGGCGATTTCCGCTGCCGGCACGTCGTGGGTCCGCTCATACTCCGACACCAGGTCCTGGAACACCTCCAGTCCGCCGCTGGCCAGGGTGTCGGTGATGCTCTGGGCGAACTTCGCCAGCCGCCGGTCGTTGACCGCGTCGATGCTGGGCAGCTCCATCTGCTGGATGTTTTGGCGGGTGGCCCGTTCGATGGACCGCAGCAGGTGCCGCTCACGCGGCGAGACGAACAGGATCGCCTCCCCGCTGCGCCCGGCCCGGCCGGTGCGGCCGACGCGGTGCACGTACGACTCGGTGTCGTGCGGGATGTCGTAGTTGAGCACGTGGGAGATGCGCTCAACGTCGAGGCCGCGGGCGGCGACGTCGGTGGCCACCAGGATGTCGATCTTGCCCTCCCGGAGGTGGCCGATCGTGCGCTCCCGCTGCGCCTGCGCGATGTCGCCGTTGATCGCGGCCGCGCTGAAGCCGCGGGCCTGCAGCTTCTCGGCGAGCTCCTCGGTGAGCTGCTTGGTGCGGACGAACACGATCATCGCGTCGAAGGTCTCGACTTCGAGGATCCGGGTCAGCGCTTCCAGCTTGTTCGCCGCGCGCACCGGCACGTGCTGCTGGTTGATGTTGGTCGCGGTGCTGGTCTTGGTCTTGACCGAGATCTCGACCGGCTCGTTGAGGTAGTTCTGGCTGATCTTGCGGATCGCGCCGGGCATGGTCGCGGAGAACAGCGCCACCTGCCGACTGGCCGGCACGGACTGCAGGATCTTCTCCACGTCCTCGATGAAGCCCATCCGCAGCATCTCGTCGGCCTCGTCGAGCACCAGGTTCTTGAGCCCGGTCAGGTCGAGCGAGCCCTTCTCCAGGTGGTCGATCAGCCGACCGGGGGTGCCGACGACGACGTGCACGCCGCGGCGCAGGCCGGCGAGCTGCGGGCCGTAGCTGGTGCCGCCGTAGATCGGCAGCACGTGGAAGCCGGGGATGTGCGCGGCGTAGCGCTGGAACGCCTCGGCGACCTGGATGGCCAGCTCGCGGGTGGGCGCGAGCACCAGGGCCTGCGGGCCGGTGGCGTCCAGGTCCAGGCGGGACAGGATGGGCAGCGCGAACGCGGCGGTCTTGCCGGTGCCGGTCTGGGCCAGGCCGAGCACGTCGCGGCCCTCCAGCAGCAGCGGGATGGTCTTCTCCTGGATCGGCGACGGGTTCTCGTAGCCGATCTCGGTCAGCGTCTGGCGGACGCGCGGGTCGAGATCAAGTTCGTCGAAGGTCAGCATGCTGAACGCGGGTCTCCTCGGTGGACTCGACAAGGGCTGATGGATTGCGGAAACGGCCCTGCACTGCCCGCCCGGGAGGTCCGGGGGATCGGCTAGGCGTCGGCTCGGAAGCTCATATCGCCGCGGGGCGCCGCTTGCGCATTTCGAACCGCGCGCTCAGCTGGACGCACACCCTGTTGCCAGTCACCCGCAGCTCGATCGTTCTCAGCCTGGCGCGACGACCTCCTGCCGCAGCGCCAGACGTCCAGCCTAGCGATCGGGATTTGGGCACGCGGCGGTGGCCCGGCCCAACGGGACGTAGGTCACGCCACGACGTCCAACCGGAGGCCGTCCTCGACCTGATTCCGGGTGAACAGGTGCACCCGGTACCAGCCGTACGGCGCAGCGCCGCCGCGCAGCCGATGGTGCATCCGGTCGGCCCGCAGCACGTGCCGTTGGAACGACCTGGAGCGGATCAGCCGTCCGCGTGCCTGCTGCCCGGCCAACGCCTCGCGCGCATCCGCATGCAGCCACACCAGCACCCGCTGCCGACCGGTGAGCCAACCGAACATCAGCAGCAGCACGCGGGTCGTGGCGCGGGTTGCCGGTTCGTGCGCGACGACCGGACCGGACGCGCGCAGGCACTTCCAGGCGATGCGACTGCGGTGCACCAAATGCACCAGCGGGCGGTAGTAGCGGTAGGGCAGGCGGGCCGGGAGGACCTTGCGCAGCCGAGCGCGGACCTGGTCGGAGTCCAGCGTCGAGATGTCCTTGCCGCCGTGCAGCTTTCGGAGCACCGTGCTCTTGCCCGCGCCCGGCAGACCGGCCAGGACGACGAGCGAGCGGCGGCCGACGCGCACCGTCGGCGGCGGGCTGGCGGGCGAAGGAAGTACGTCCGGTATGTCCACGACGACATCGAGGTTACGCGTTGATCAATCTTGGGCGGCCGCCCGAGTGCGCAACGCCACCGAACGCGGCGAAGCGGGAGGCGGCCCGCTCCCCCCGGACGAGCCGCCTCCCGCACCATCACCATCCCCCTGGTGCGCTACGGGATATCGCACCCGGCCCGCGTGGGCGACCGTGTCCCCCCGGCCACCCACGCGACCCCAACGCGACCGCGAAGCCCGGTTTTTCCGCCCGACCCCCAGTACGGGCGGGGCCCCCTCCGGTTTTCTCCTCTACCGCGTCGCACTTGGAAGTCTGCCGCCTGGCGGGGCTCCGCGAGACCGTGAAGCCCCCTGAGTGCGGCTGCGTAGTGTTACGCACTCGCCACCGCCCGATCCGCGAAATCCACTCACCCCGACGCCGACGACCGGACGTTTGGCCTGTTCAGGACCCATGAGCACTGCTGGGCGCCATAGCACCGGAAACCACCGCACCGGAAACCACTCATGGGTCGGCTTTTGCCTTTGAAGCGCCGGGGGCGCTTGGCCCACCCCCACAACTGGCACCGCTGCGGGTTCTCAGGCCGCGCCCACCCCGTCGGTCGGGGCTCTTGGCGAGGCCGGTCCCCGAAGCCACGTTGGACATGCACAAATCGGGGACACCGGAGGCCAGGCTGCGTCTGAGAGCCTGTCGGCGAAGCCGTCTGCGCCTTTGGAAGCGGCGTAGCCGCTTGCATTCACCTTGCCAAGACGACCATCGGCGGGTTCTGAGAGGTTTCCTGGCGAGGACGGCCCCTCCGCCGCGTATTGGACATACATCAGGAGGGGCACCCGCAGTCCAGGGAACCTCTCAGGTTCCGCTAAGCGACCACCCACCCAGACCATTCACCAACAGGTTCCGCTACCCGCACCGCCACGCATGACGAGCGGAACAGTCTCTACTCACCGGCCTTGAGCAGGCGAAATGCGAAGGGCACCGCCGACCCGTTGGATCGGAGGTGCCCCTCGACTCGGCCCGGAACGGGTCAGATCGCCTCGACCCCGGTTTCTCCGGTGCGCACCCGGACCACGGTGTCCACCGAGGTCACCCAGACCTTGCCGTCGCCGACCCGGCCGGTGCGCGCGGCGGTAACGATCCCGTCGACCACCTTGTCCACGTTGGACTCGTCGACGAGGACCTCGACCCGCAGCTTCTCGATGAAGTCCACCGCGTACTCGGCGCCCCGGTACACCTCCGTGTGGCCCTTCTGGCGGCCGTAGCCCTGCGTCTGGCTGACGGTCATGCCCAGCACCCCGAGCCGCTCCAGCGCGTCCTTCACGTCGTCCAGTTTGGACGGTTGAACGATCGCGGTCACCAGTTTCATGCGCGGCTGCCCTCCAGCTTGCGTTCGACCTCGTCGGCCGGCACCGCGGAGCGCCGCGCGGAACGCTCGGCGCCGAAGTGGTACGCGGTCTCGGCGTGCTCAGTCTCGTCGATGCCCACGGCCTCGTCCTCGGCGCTCACCCGGAACCCGACGACCGCCTTGACCAGCAGCGCCAGCACCAGGCTGAGCACGAAGGAGTAGGCGAGCACCGCGACCGCACCGACGGCCTGCCGCCAGAGCTGGTCGAACCCGCCGCCGTAGAACAGCCCGTCGACCCCGGCCGGGGCGGCCGACGAGGCGAACAGACCGACCAGCAGGGTGCCCATCAGGCCTCCGACCAGGTGCACGCCGACGACGTCCAGCGAGTCGTCGTAGCCGAACTTGTACTTGAGGCTCACGGCCAGCGCGCACACCACGCCGGTGATCGCGCCGACGGCGATCGCGCCCAGCGGGGTCACCGAGGAGCAGGCCGGGGTGATCGCCACGAGGCCCGCGACGATGCCGGAGGCGGCGCCGAACGTGGTGGCGTGACCGTCGCGGATGCGCTCCGCGAGCAGCCAGCCGAGCGTCGCGGCGCTGGTCGCCACCAGGGTGTTCACCAGCGTGACCGCAGCGGTGGTGTTGGCCGCCAGCGCCGATCCGGCATTGAACCCGAACCAGCCGAACCACAGCAGGCCCGCGCCGAGCACCACGAACGGCAGGTTGTGCGGCTTGCCCGGGTCCTTCGGCCAGCTCTGGCGCTTGCCGAGCACCAGGGCCAGCGCCAGCGCGGCGGCACCCGCGTTGATGTGCACCGCGGTGCCACCGGCGAAGTCGATCGCGGCCAACCGGTTGGCGATCCAGCCGCCGACGGCGGTCACGTTGCCCGCATCGTCCTTCGTGTCGAAGGCGAAGACCCAGTGCGCGACCGGGAAGTACACGACCACGGCCCACAGCCCGGCGAACAGCAGCCAGGGGCCGAAGCGGGCCCGGTCGGCGATCGCGCCGGAGATCAGCGCGACGGTGATGATCGCGAACATCGCCTGGAAGCCGACGAACGCCAGCGTCGGGATGGTGCCGGAGACCTGGTCCTCCCCGAGCAGCGAGCTCAACCCGAAGAACTCCGCCGGGTTGCCGAGCAGCCCGGCGGAGCCGATGTCGGAGCCGAACGCGGTGGAGTAGCCGATGAGCACCCACAGCACGCCCACCACGCCGATGCTGCCGAGGCTCATCATCAGCATGTTGAGCACGCCGCGCGAACGCACCATGCCGCCGTAGAAGAACGCCAGACCAGGGGTCATGAGCAGGACAAGCGCCGCGCTCACGAGCACCCATGCGGTGTCGCCTGAATTCACATTGCCTCCCGATGCAGACCGAGTTGGCCCGCATCCTGTGGAATGCCTGTTTCAGGGGACCCGTTTCGCTGTAACGCGGCCGTGAATTCCGGCTCACCGCTCGTTACAGCCGTGTTGTGAGATCACCGCGGTGTTTCGTCGCCGATCACCGAAGGCACCTGGACCGGCCGCCCGGCCAGCAGGCCCATGCAGAGCCAGACCGCCGAACAGGCCAGCAGCAGCACCAGCGGCGCGATCCAGCCACCGGTCACGTCGTGCAGCAGCCCGATCAGGAGCGGGCCGGCGGCGGCGATGAGATACCCGCCGCCCTACGCCATCCCGGACAGCGCCGTCGTGGTGTCGCTGTCAGGCGAGCGCAGCCCGAACAGCGTCAGCGCCAAGCCGAACGCCGCGCCCTGCGCCAGGCCGAGCACGACCACCGCCGGCCACAGCGCGGCGGTCGGGCCGACGAGGATGCCGGTGAAGCCGAGCATGAGCAGCGCCGCCAGCACCACGGCGATCAAGCGCTGGTCGCGGAGCCGGTGGCACAGCACGGGCACGCTCATCGAGCCGACGGCCTGCACCGCCGCCTGGATGCCCAGCGCCAGACCGGAGATCTCGGGGCCCATGCCCCGGCTCTGCAGCATCGTCGGCAGCCAGCCGAACGTGACGTAGGCCATCGCCGACTGCACCCCCATGAAGACGGTGACCTGCCAGGCCAGCGGGTTGCGCCACAACCGGCCGCCGCTCGACGGCAGCGGCGGTGCGCCAGAGCTGCGCCGCAGCGCGAAGAGGCTGATCACCAGGGCCGGCAGGACGGGAAGGACGGCCCCCGCACCGAAGAGGTGGTGCGGGGGCCGCGGTGTCGGTGGGTCAGCCCAGGAGGGCGTCCACGAAGGCTCCTGGTTCGAAGGGCGCCAGGTCGTCCGGGCCTTCTCCGAGGCCCACCAGCTTCACCGGGACACCAAGCTCCCGCTGGACCTGGAAGACGATGCCGCCCTTGGCCGTGCCGTCCAGCTTGGTCAGCACGATGCCCGTCACGGCGACGACGTCGGAGAACACCCGCGCCTGCGTCAGGCCGTTCTGGCCCGTCGTCGCGTCCAGCACCAGAAGCACCTCGTCGACCTGGGCCTTCTTCTCCACGACGCGCTTGACCTTGCCCAGCTCGTCCATCAGGCCCGTCTTCGTGTGCAGCCGGCCCGCGGTGTCGACCAGGACCGCGTCCACCGCGGTGTCGCTGCCGCGGCTGACCGCCTCGAACGCCACGCTCGCCGGGTCGGCGCCTTCCTTTCCTCGCACCACCTCGGCACCCACCCGGTGCCCCCAGGTGGCGAGCTGCTCGACGGCCGCGGCGCGGAACGTGTCGGCCGCGCCGAGCAGCACCGTCCGCCCGTCCGCGACCAGCACCCGCGCCAGCTTGCCGGTGGTGGTGGTCTTGCCGGTGCCGTTGACCCCGACGACCAGCACCACGGCCGGTTTCCCGCCGTCGGCCGGGTTGCCGTGCGGCAGCGCCTGGACCGCGCGCTCCATGTCCGGGCCGAGGGCGTCCACCAGGACCTCGCGCAGCAGTGCGCGCGCCTCGTCCGGGGTCCGGATGCCGCGCGTGGCGATCTCGGTGCGCAGCCGCTCGGTGATCTCCGTGGTGGTCGCCGCGCCCAGGTCGGCCAGCAGGAGGGTGTCCTCGATCTCCTCCCAGGAGTCCTCGTCGAGGTCGCCCGCGCCGAGCAGGCCCAGCAGGCCCTGGCCGAAGGTCGACCGGGAGCGGGAGAGCCGGCCGCGCAGCCGCTCCAGCCGCCCCGAGGTCGGCTCGATCTCCTCGATCTCCTCGGGCACCGCGGGCGCCGGCTCCGGCACCGGCTCGACGCGTTCCTGCTCCGGGACCTCGGCCGGCGGGGCCTCGACCGGCGGCTCCTTCGCCGGAGGCTCCTCAACCGGTGCCTCTTCGGTCGCCGTCGAGCCGTCCGGCAGCTGCACATCCACGATGCCGCGGCGCTCGCTGTCGCGGGGCACCGCCGCGTCGTCGCCTACCCCGGGCTGGCCCTCCATCTCGGTGCGCTCGCCCGCAGGATGCTCCGGCGGGGCCGCCGTGGTGGTGCCGCCGCTGGACAGGCTGATTCCGCCGTCGGCGCGATATCCGCCGCCCTTGACGGCCTCGGTCGGGCCGGCGTTTTCGTCCCGTTCGCTCAGGCTGATCCGCCGCCGGCGGTTGAGCGCGACACCGGCGACCACGGCGATCGCCAGCACCACCACGACGGCGACGATGATCAGAATCAGGGTTGAGGTGGTCACGGGCCCATCCTCCCACCTGGTCATACCGGCCCCGGAACGCGCCCGGCGCACGAGGCGCGTCGCAGCCACCGCCCACCGCGCCGGGCGCGGAATCGGGCACGGGAAAATTCCGGCACACTAAGTGAGCAATTCACCAACAATGCCCGCGATACGCTTGCATTTACCGGCCGGTGTGGAATACACCACATACGTGGCTTGGTGGCGGGTACTCGGACTGCTCTCCGGCACGTCGATGGACGGCGTCGACGTGGCAGCTGCCGAACTGCGGCTGGACGGCGACACCGTGGAGCTCCGCCCGCTGGGAGCCACCGTTGTCCCCTACCCGGAAGTCCTGCGCGAGAAGTTGCTCGCCGTGCTTCCGCCGGCCGCTTGCAGCGCCGAAGACCTGTGCCGGCTCGACACCTACGTGGGCCAGCAGCTGGCGGCGGCGGCCCGCCTCGGGGTGGAGCTCGCGGGAGGCCGCGCCGACCTCGTCGGGTCGCTGGGCCAGACGATCTACCACTGGGTCCAAGGCAACGGACGGGTCCGCGGCACCTTGCAGATCGGGCAGCCAGCGTGGATCGCCGAGGCCACCGGGCTGCCCGTGGTGTCCGACCTGCGCGCCCGGGACGTCGCCGCCGGCGGCCAGGGCGCCCCGCTGGCGGGCGCGTTCGACGCGCTGTGGCTGGCCGACGAGCCCGGCACGACCATAGCCCTGAACATCGGCGGCATCGCCAACATCACCGTCGTCGGCGGCCGGCGCCCGCTGGCCTACGACACCGGCCCGGGCAACGCGCTGATCGACCTCGCGGCCGGGCAGATCACCGGTACCCCGCAGGACACCGACGGGCGCATCGCCGCGACCGGCACCGTGCACCCCGAGCTGCTCGAACTGCTGCTCTCCGACGGCTATTACCGGCGGCCAGCACCGAAGTCCACCGGCAAGGAGCACTTCAACGCCGATTACCTGGCCCGGACGCTGGACGAGCTGCCCGACGAGGTCGGCGATGGTGACCTGGTGGCGACGCTGACCGAGCTCACCGCGCGCACCATCACCGACGCCTGTCGCACCGAGCAGGCGGCGAAGGTCGTCGCGTCCGGCGGCGGGGTGCGCAATCCCGTCCTGCTGGCCGCCTTACGCCGTCGGCTGGACGCTCCGCTCGTCGTCAGCGACGACCTCGGGCTGCCCGCCGACGGCAAGGAAGCGCACCTGACGGCGCTGCTCGGATTCCTGACCTGGCACGGCATCACCGGCAACACGCCGGGCACCACCGGCGCCGTCGGACCGCGGCGACTGGGGAGCATCACCCCGGGCTCCGGTCCCCTGCGGTTGCCCGAACCCGCCATCCAGCAGCCGAGGCGGCTGCGACTGCAGCCCGGCCACACCGCCTAGGAGGCTCCAATGCGATCTGTCGACCTCATCGTGATCGGGTTGTACCTGGTCGCGATGCCGGTACTCGGGTTGCTGCTCAGCGGGCGGCAGCGCAGCTCGCGGGACTACTTCATTGGCAGCCGCCAACTGCCCTGGTGGGCGGTGTGCTTCTCGGTGGTCGCCACCGAAACCTCGACGCTGACGGTGATCAGCGTGCCGACGGTGGCGTACCTCGGCAGCTTCACCTACCTGCAGCTCGCGATCGGGTACCTGATCGGCCGGATCGTGGTGGCGTTCGTGCTGCTGCCCAAGTACTACGCCGGGAACCTGGTCAGCGCCTACGAGTTCCTCGGCCGGCGGTTCGGTTCCGGTTTGCAGGGCACCGCCTCGGTGACGTTCCTGGTGACGCGGCTGCTGGCCGACGGGCTGCGGCTGTTCGCCACCGCGATCCCGGTGAAGGTGATGCTGGCCGCGTTCGGCGTGAACATGGCGTACTGGCAGATCGTGCTGATCCTGTCGGTGATGACGGTGATCTACACCTACCTCGGCGGCATCAAGGCCGTGGTGTGGGTCGACGCCATCCAGATGGCCGTCTACATCGGCGGCTCGGTCCTCGCCGCAGTGGTGCTCGCCAGCCGGTTGCCCGGAGACTGGATGTCGACCGCGTTCGCCTCGGGCAAGTTCGAGCTCCTGGACTTCGGCTCGTCGATCATCACGAACCAGTACGCGTTCTTCACCGCCGTGATCGGCGGGGCCGTGTTCGCGATGGCCTCGCACGGCGCCGACCAGCTGATGGTGCAGCGGCTGCTCGCCTGCCGGAACCTCCGGGACAGCCAGCGAGCGCTGATCGCCAGTGGCGTCGTGGTGTTCCTGCAGTTCGCCCTGTTCCTGTTCATCGGCACGATGCTGTGGTCGTTCTTCAACGGTGCCAAGCCCGCCGCGCTCGGAATGGCCAGCAAGGACGAGCTGTTCCCGCAGTTCATCGTCAACGATCTCCCGCCCGGGCTTTCCGGGCTGATGATCGCGGGCATCCTGGCCGCCGCGATGAGCACCCTGGCATCCTCGTTGAACTCGCTGTCCACGTCCACGGTCAGCGACCTCTACCAGCGGATTTCGAAGCGCAAGCTCGACGACTCGACGATCCTGCGGATGGGCAAGGGCTGGACGCTCGTCTGGGCCGTGGTGTTCGTGGTGTTCGCGTCGATGTTCAGCAGCACCGAGAACCCGGTGGTCGAGGTCGGCCTGAGCATCGCCAGCTACACCTACGGCGCGCTGCTGGGCGCTTTCCTGCTGGGGCTGCTGGTGAAGCGGGCCCGGCAGTCGGATGCGGTGATCGCGTTCGTGGCGACGATCGTGGTGGTGCTGTTCTTCGTGCTCGGGGTGACCTTCCCCGACGGCGAGGGCGGCGAGAAGGCGCTGGCCTTCCCCTGGTACACGCCGCTCGGCGTCATCGTGACGCTCGTGGTGGGCGGGCTGCTGTCGCTGCGCCACCCCCGGCCGGCGCCCGAAGCCGCCATGCAGCGGGTCGACAACGCGTGAGTACCGTTCCTAGGGTGAGTGACCATTGTTGGTCGCGTCATCCGGAGCCGGGCTGATCCGGTGATCTCCCAAACGGTCGTGGAGATCTGGGAACAACACGAGTTGCTCGCCTCGGTCCAGCATGGTCTTGTCACCACCGTGTGGTGTGCCCGCTGTCCTTGGTGCTGGTGTTGCCCGGGTGCCGATGGTCACCTTCGCAAAAACACCCGTGAGTGTTTTTGGGTGCCATAGCACCCAAAAGCGCTCACGGCGGTCACCTGCCGCGGATGCCGGCAAGGCCCGCGACTTCTACGGGGCGCTCTTCGGCTGGCAGATCGACGTCGACGAGTCGCCAGGTCGGATCGGGCGAGAGATAGGAACAGCGCCCAACCCGTGAGTCTTTTGGGGTCTTTTGGGGGCAGCCACAGCAGCCCAAAAGAATCACAGACGACATTGGCCCCAGTCAGCCGCTCCGCTCAGCCGGCCGCGATCGAGATGATCGACAGTAGGGTGATCAGGAAGCACAGCGCCAGGCTGCCGCCCATGATTCCCAGGGCCAGGCCTACGCCCGGCGCCTTCTGCGGGGTCGGGCCGATGGCACCGTTCATGAAGACGATCACCGGCGCCGCATAGTGGACGTCGACCTGCTGGCCGGCGTTGACCGGGATTACCGCGGTCGCCTCGCCGACCCGCCACAGGTAGTTGACGTGGATCCCGATCTGGTACTGGCCGGGCGGCAGGTCGACCGGCGTCTTGCCCCAGGTCAAGATCGGCCCCGGCTGCCCGTTGATGGTGACCTGCGGCTTGAAGAACATCAGCATGAACGCGAGCCAGAAGTACGAGCAGTCGATCACGATGCGCCCCATGCCGGGCGGGGGCGGCGCCATCGGTTGGCCCTGCGGCGCGGCCGGAGCCGGCGGCTGCGGCGGGTACCCGCCCTGCTGCGGCATGGGCTGCTGCATTCCCGGCTGCATCTGGGGCTGCGGGTAGCCGCCCAGCTGCGGCATCGGACCGGACGGCGGGCCATAACCACCGGGCTGCGGAATCGGGCCGGACGGCGGGCCGTAGCCACCGGGCTGTGGCATCGGCTGGCCCTGCGGCGGATATGGCTGCTGCCCCGGCGGGGGGCCGTACGGGTTGGTCATGGAAGCCTCCTGTACCTGGTGGGACCCCGCACTCGGGGTGATGCGGGAACATCCGCGCCCGGTGTCCGGTCGACATCTGCCCCCGAGGATCGATGCCGGACCGCGGAGACATCGTCCCGCATCCGGATCCGGGCGTTGAAACCGAGGTGGCCGACCACACTAATACCCGGCCCGGCCTTCAGCGGGGGTCCCGCCAGGTCGATGATCTACCCAAACGATCAGCGTGGCTGCGGATGGGGGCTGCGGTGCAGAACATCGATCATGCGGATCTCCGGGCAAAGCTCGGCGCGTATTCGGCGGACGCGTTAGGCGACGTCGAGTGGCTCATGGTGCGCACCCATCTGTGGGAGTGCGCGCCCTGCCAGGCCGAGCTGGGGCGGCCGGAGTTGTGGAATCGCGCTGCGCCGCAGCGGATTTCACCGTCAAAGCCGTCGCGGGACCGTCGGCCGCAGGCGCAGCCGGGCTGGTCGGTGGCGTTCGGCCTCGCACTGGTCGCGGCGCTCGTCGCCTTCGGTGTCGGCTACGCCCTCGGCACCACCGGCTGACCGGTTCCTGGCGGCGGCACGACTACTCCGTGCCGGGACCCGGTTCTCCCGCAGCACTTTCCGACGCCGCAACAGCGCCGCCGTCGGTGCCACCTGATGTCGCACCCGGCGCGCCCAGCACCGCTGCGACGTCGCCTTCGGCGGGCTCGTCTGGGGCGTCGTCCTTGCGCTTCTTGCCGGAATTGCCTCGCAGGCGTTGGGAAATCACCTGCGTAATGCCGTCGCCGCGCATTGTCACGCCGTACAGGGCGTCGGCGATCTCCATCGTCGGCTTCTGGTGCGTGATGATGATCAGTTGGGAGGTCGTGCGCAGCTGGTCGAGGAGTGTGATCAGGCGCCGCAGGTTGGTGTCGTCGAGCGCCGCCTCGACCTCGTCCATCACGTAGAACGGCGACGGGCGGGCGCGGAAGATCGACACCAGCATGGCCACCGCGGTCAGCGACTTCTCGCCACCGGACAGCAGCGACAGGCGCTTGACCTTCTTGCCCGGCGGCCGGGCCTCGACCTCGACACCGGTGGTCAGCAGGTCGTTCTCGTCGGTGAGCATCAGCCGCCCGTCGCCGCCGGGGAACAGGACCTTGAAGACCGTCTCGAATTCCCTCGCCACGTCGTGGAAGGCCGAGGTGAAGACCTCGAGGATCTTGTCGTCGACCTCCTTGACGACGCTGAGCAGGTCGCGGCGGCTGTCCTTGAGGTCTTCGAGCTGGGTGGATAGGAACTTGTAGCGCTCCTCCAGCGCGGCGAACTCCTCCAGTGCCAGCGGGTTCACCTTGCCCAGCAGGGAGAGGTCCTTCTCGGCGCGCTTGGCGCGGCGCTCCTGGGTGGCCCGGTCGAACGGCACCGGCGGCGGCGCGCTGACCTCCTCGCCGCGTTCCTTGGCCGCCTCGTACTCGGCGATCTCGGCGGGTCCCGGCGGAATCGGCACGGTGGGGCCGTATTCGTCGACCAGGTCGTCCAGCCCGATCCCGAAGTCCTCGATGATCTTGGTTTCCAGCTGCTCGATCCGCAACCGCTGCTCCGCACGCACGACTTCGTCGCGGTGCACCGCATCGGTCAGCTTCTCCAGCTCCCCGCTGAGCTCGCGCACTCGCGCTCGCACGGCGCCGAGCGCCTGCTCGTGCTCGCTCTGCTTCGCCTGCGCGACGTCCCGCTCCTCCGTCGCGGCCCTCAGCGACAGCGCAATGCGCTCCAGCGCTGTCTCGCAGCCGGTGACAACGGCCTGCGTCACGCGCGCTGCGCGTTCCCGCGCTTTGCGCGCCGCTTCCGCGCGGGAACGCGCTTCGCGCTCGTGGCGGGCCGCGCGGCGCAGTTGATCGGCGCGTCCCTGCACGGCGCGCGCCCGCTCTTCGGCGGTGCGCTGGGTGAGGCGGGCTTCCATTTCCTGTTGCCGCGCCGCGTTCAGCTCGGTGCTGAGCCGGTCGCGTTCGCCGGTGTCGGGTTCCGCCGCTTCGTCTTGTTCGGTTTTGACGATGCTCAGGCGTTCTTCGAGTTCCGCGAGCTTGACGAGGGATTGTTCGCGGGACTGCTCGATCTTCACCCGCTGCTGCCGGATCCGGTCGACCTCGGCGGTGGCGGCGCGGGCCGCGCGTTGCAGGCCGGACAGCCGTTCGGTGCTGCGGGCCCGCCGCACCTTGGCGTCGTTGATCTGCTCCTGCACGGCGCGGACTTCGGCGCGCCGCGCTTCTTCTTCGGCTCGCGCGCCTTCCAACGCCGCGGAGTGCTGTTCCAGGCGTCGCCCGGCGGCGACGAGCTCGCGTTCGGCTTCGTCGACGGCGGCTTGCACCTCGATGGTGCTCTGCCGGTCGTCGGAGCCGCCGGCGGCCCAATGCGCGCCGAGGACATCGCCGCTGGTGGTGACGGCGCGGATTTCGGGGTGCCGCTGCACGAGTTCCTGGGCGTCGGCCAGCGTGTCCACGACCGCGACCTTGTCGAGCGCCTTCGCCACGGCGCCGCGCAACCCGTCCGGGGCGCTGACCAGGTCGGCAGCCCAGCGCGCCGAGCCGGCGAGCTGCGGCCAACCCGACCGATCCATGTCCACAGCGGATTCGATGAGCAGCCCCGCGCGGCCCGCTTCGTCCGCCCTCAGCAGTTCAAGGGCCGTCACAGCGTCGGTGACGCCGCGAACCGCGACGGCGTCGGCGACGGCGCCCAGCGCCGCGGCGAGCGCGGCCTCCGCGCCAGGTTCGACGGTGAGCAGCGCAGCCACCGAGCCGAGCAGGCCCGGCACCCGGTCCCCCGCCGACATGAGCGCGCCCGCGCCGTCCTTGCGCTGCAAGCCCATCGACAGCGCCTCGACGCGCGCCTTCCAGGACGCGATCTCGCGCTCCGCGGTCCGCTCGGCCTTCACCAACTCCTCGACGCGGGCCCGCGCGGCGTCGCGCGCTTCGGTCGCGCCTTCGCGGCGTTCCTGCAGCCCAGCGTCGTCGGAGTCGTAGCCGCCACTCTCCTCTTCGGCGTCGGCCAGCGCGCGCTCGGCTTCTTCGGCCCGCGCGGTGGCTTCGTCCAGCGAGTCCGACAGCCGCTCGATCTCCTCCGCGGTGTCACTGACCTTGCCGCGCAACGACTCGACCTGTCCCGACAACCGGGCGGCACCTTCGCGGCGGTCGGCGATCGCCCGCACCGCGGCCAGGTGCGCGTGCTCGGCCTGCTTCAGCGCGGATTCCAGCTCCGACCGGCGCTGCACCACCTCGTTGAGCGCCTCGCGGGCCTCTTCGACCTGCTCGCGGAGCTCGATCTCCTGCTCGGCGGCCTCTTCGGCCTCGGCGTCGAGCTGGTCCGGGTCGCGGCCCGGGCGGTGCTCCTCGGTCTGGGCGGTGAGGTGCCGGTGGCGTTCGGCGGCCAGCCGCAGCGTGCCGTGCAAGCGTTCTTCCAGCGCGGACAGCCGGTACCAGGTCTCCTGCGCGCGGGACAGCCGCGGCGCGTCGGCGGCGACCTTCTCTTCGAGGTTCTTCTCCTCGGACTGCGCGAACTGCAGCGCGCGCTCGACCTCGGTGCGCTTGGCCCGCGCGGCTTCCTGGTCTGCCTCGTCGCGGGCCAGGTCGGCGCGGGCGGTGACCAGGTCATCGGCGATGAGGCGCAGCCGGGCGTCCCGCAGGTCGGCCTGCACGGTCTGCGCCTTGCGCGCGATCTCGGCCTGCTTGCCGAGCGGCTTGAGCTGGCGGCGCAGCTCGCTGGTCAGGTCGGTCAACCGGGTCAGGTTGGCCTGCATCGCGTCGAGCTTGCGCAGCGCTTTCTCTTTGCGCTTGCGGTGTTTCAGCACGCCCGCGGCCTCTTCGATGAGCCTGCGGTGCTCGTCGGGCTTGGCCTGCAGGATCGTGGAAAGCTGGCCCTGCCCGACGATGACGTGCATCTCGCGGCCGATGCCGGAGTCCGACAGCAGTTCCTGCACGTCCATCAGCCGGCACGAGTTGCCGTTGATCTCGTACTCGCTGGCGCCGTCGCGGAACATCCGGCGGGTGATGGACACCTCGGTGTACTCGATCGGCAGCGCGCCGTCGGAGTTGTCGATGGTCAGTGTGACCTCGGCGCGGCCCAGCGGGGCGCGGCCCGCGGTGCCCGCGAAGATCACGTCTTCCATCTTGCCGCCGCGCAGCGCCTTCGCACCCTGCTCGCCCATCACCCAGGTCAGCGCGTCGAGCACGTTGGACTTGCCCGAGCCGTTCGGGCCGACGACGCAGGTGATGCCGGGTTCGAAGCGCAGCGTGGTGGCCGAGGCGAAGGACTTGAACCCCTTCAGCGTCAGGCTCTTCAGGTGCACGGCTACGATCGACCTTCCCGTGGTTCGTCTGGTTGACCGGCGGTCACATCCGGCAGAGCCTACCGCTGCGGCCGTCCGCAACCGCGCAGAACCGCTGGTGAGCGGAAACGAAAGCGTTCAGCGCTCCATGAAACCGGTCAGGCCGCCCTTGGGGTCGGACCACTGCTCCGCGACGTGGTCGACGTGGCCCGGGGTCTCGCCAGAGCGCAGCGCGGCCAGCAGCTTCTCGCAGGCTTCCCGGGGACCTTCGGCAACCACCTCGACCCGGCTGCCGGGCCGGTTTGTGGCGCTGCCGACCAGGCCCAGCTCCAGCGCCCGGGCACGCGTCCACCAGCGGAAACCTACGCCCTGCACCCGCCCGTGCACCCATGCGGTCAGCCGTGCCCACTGCGAATCCGTCACGCCTGGCATGATGCCGCACGGCCACCGACCGCGCGTCCGGCACCTCCGGCGGCTTGCGCCAATCGCCACGGCCGCCCGGGACGCCGGTATGATCCGCCCGATTCTGGCGGCGGCCGGGTGTTTCGGGGCAGGCCGCCCGGCGAGACGAGTGGGGACCCATGGACCCGATGTTGCTGGAAGACCCGGACGCCCGGCCGAAGCGCCTGGTGATGCTGGCCGTGTCGGGCATTGCGGTGGCCACCGTCTTCGCGACGACCGCCGCGGCGGTCGTCGGCGCGCAGCAGCGCGACGCGGCGACGCCGGACTTCACGCTGAAGCCGACCGCCACGTCCCGGCCGGCGGAGACGTTCGCCACGCCACCGCTGTTGCCCCCGCCGGAGATGAGCAGCATCGAAGCTTCGGAGACGTCCACGAGCAGGAGCAAGTCCGCGTCGTCGTCCACGTTGCCCTTGCCCAGCAGCGAAACCCCCACGGATGCCCCGGCGCCGATGCCGCCGGAGCCGCACCCGACGCCGTCTCCTACGCCGACGATCACCGAGCCCACGACCCCGACCAAACCGCCCACGCCGACGACCGAGCCGCCCACTACGACGGATCCCACCGACTCGCAGACGTTCGATGGTGACGACTGATGACGCTGGCCGTGCACTCCTGCCGGTCGCTGTGCTCGTGGCACCGGACTCCCAAGCAGCTCAACGGGTTTCCGTTGCTGGCCTGCCGCGGCTGCGGTTCGCAGTGGATCCGCAGCGAGCCGTGGACGCCCATCGACCACACCGGCCGCATCCCCGACGACGTGCGGGCGGAACTCGCCGAACGCTGACGCAGACCCCTCGCCGGGAAATCACTGCGGATCGCCGACAACAACGAGATCGGCCCGCTCCCGACTCGCCGCGACGACTGCGGCATTCCGCTCGTCGCTCCGGTAAACCCACTCCTCGGCCTCGTCCGGCGTCCGCCCGTAACTGATGTGCCGCGCGATAAGCCGCTGCACCCGGACATCGTCATCAGGCGCGAGGAACCAGGCTTCGTCGAGCAAATCCCGAACCGCCGACCAGGGCGGCATGTCCAGCAGCAGGTAGTTGCCTTCGGTGATCACCAGCGGAACACCGGGCTCGATAGGAATCGCCCCCGCATACGATTCCTCGATCTCCCGGCGGAATTCGGGGGCGTAAACGCTGTCCGGGCCGCATTCCCGAATCCGCCGCAGCAGCGCGACGTACCCGGCGGCGTCGAAGGTGTCGGGAGCACCCTTCCGGTCCGCCCGCCCAAGCCGCCGCAACTGGGCATTGGCCAGGTGGAACCCGTCCATCGGCACGAGAACGGCGGAGCCGCCGAGCTCCCGCAAAACCCGCTCGGCCACGGTCCCCTTCCCTGCCCCGGGAGCCCCCGCGATCCCCAAGATCTGCCGCTGCCCACTCGCGGCCAACTCCCGAGCCCGCTTGACCAGCTCCACATACCCGACCAACCCACACCTCCGCGCAACGGGCCTGGCGAACCGCCCGTGAGTACTTCTGGGCGCTCTGGCACCCAAAAGTACTCACGGCAACTGACGGCGGGTTCAGTCTTGCCAGAGTTCCGCGAGTAGCTCTCTGGTGTATTCCGCTATTCTCGCGTTGTCCGCCGGGGCTATCGTGCTCCAACGGCGGCCATCTCCGCTAGGTCGGACCACGTGGCTGTAGCGGCCCCGGTCCGTGTCGTGGAACGCCACGACCCTGTTGGCCCGTTCCGGTTTGCCGCCTCGGTTCGGGCAGGCTTCCACGCCGAACTGGCCGCGGATTCCCATGCCGTCGGCCATGTTCGCGACGTCGGCGGCGTCGTCCGGGGCGATGCCCAGGGCTCGGAGTTCGTCGGTGAACAGCAGTGTGCTGTTCGGGCCCGCGTGGTCGCTGGCTTCCCGGAGGATGTCGTTGGGCAGGCTTACCGCGCGGCCCGGGCCGGGCGGCATCCCACCCGCCACCGACACCGCTGCCTCCGCCAGCGAACTCCCCCGGACCGGGGTGAGCTCGACGATGTCACCGTCCACAATGGTCAACAGCCCGGCGGCGCCGTTCGCCGAGGCCAGGGCGCGGATCGGCCGGTCGGCCCAGATCCGCACGTCGATGCTGCGCTGCGGCCGGTCCAGCAGGCCGAGCAGGTCGGCGACGTCGACGTCGACGCGGTCGCGGTTGGTCTCGGCGAGGCGGCGCCGGCGAAGCCCGGCCCACACGTCCGCGACGAGTTGGGCGCGCTCGGTGAAGGTCGTTCCCGGGCTCGGCACGTTGAGGATGATGTGCCGGCGCTCCGTGAGTTTCTCCGCCTCGCACACCACGTCGAATTCCAACGCGGACAGCACGATCGGGTCGGCTTCCGCTCCAGGGCGCAACGTCAGCCCCGCTTCTTCGGCTCGTCGTCGTCGGATTCCTCGTCGGATTCGGTGCCGGGCTCGAAGTGCCCCAGCACCGGCGGGGCGACCAGCCGCTCGTCGTCGAACAGGGTTTCCTCGGCTACGTACTTGTTCTCGTGCTCCGCATCCTCACTGCGCTTCTCGCCGCGAGTCGCCGCCGGACCCATCAGCGAACCGGCGCCCGGACGGCTGCCCGGGGTGCTGCCTGCGGCCCGCCCGGCCACCGTGTCGCCAGGTCCGCCGCCGATGCCGGACGAACCGCCCCGGCCCAGTCCGGTGGTTCCGCCACCGGCGCCCGCGCCGGCCGGGGTGCGGCCGGCGAGCATCCGGCTCGCCGCGTAGGCGCCGACACCGGCAACCGCCGCGCCACCGGCCGCGATGCCGAGCACCGTGCCGGTGTTGATGCCGCCGCTCGTCCCGGCGGCCTCCGGCGTCTGGTCCGCCTCGCCGCCGGTGTCGCGCTCGTCCGGGTGCCGGTCGCTGCCGCTCCGGTCGCCAGGCACCGGCGGAGCCGTGCGGTCACCGCGCGGGGTCCCGCCGCCGGCGTTGCCCCCGCCGACGACCCCGCCCAGCACACCGGCATCGCTCGCGCCGCCGCCGTAGTAGCCGCCGACCGAACCCACGCCCGCGCCGATTCCCGGCATGCCCGTCCCGGACGCCGACTGCGCCGACACCGTGGCCGGTGGCATCTCGGGCAACGGCTGGTAGGAATCCGCCTGGTTGACGGAAGTGTTGCGGTACGAGACGAGAGCCGCCTGCGCGGCCTGCTTCTGCGCCTCGATCTGCCTGGCTTCTTTGTCGTAGTCGCTCTCGTAGCCGAAGGCGCCGCCGGCCCATTCGAGCACGTTCTCCGACTGCTTGTGCTTGAGCTCGTCGTTGTTCGGCAGCCCGTTGCGGGCCGACTCGTAGCCCCGCCCCTGCGCGTCGACGCTGTCCGCCGAAGTCTTCAGGGGATCCGGGGCGTCGGCCATGAAGACGGATTGCTGCTGCACCGCGGCCGCCGCGAGGCTCCCGGCGTTGCCCTCCCAGGCGATCTGCAGCTTCCCGAGCTCGCGGCGCAGCGTCTCGTCGAGGTCGACGACCACCTGCACGCACTCGTCCAGCGCCCGCACCGCGCCCTGCATCGACTCCGCGCCGCGCCCCTGCTTGATCTGCGTGATCCATTCCTGTAGCTGGGGGATGTCCATCCCCTCGAACCGGATATCGCGGATCGGATCGATGCTGGTCACGACTTCCCCCTAGCTCCCCTGCAAGGTCGTCACGGCCGCCTCGGCGGCCTGCTTCGCCCGCTCGCACAGCTGCTCGTTGTTCATGCCGCCGGGGGTGGTAAGGCTCAGGTCCACGTAGAGCGTCTGCCCTTCGGCGGCGTCGACGAACACCGCACAACCGAGGCTCTCGGCCCCCGGAACCTGCCCTTGCACGGCTCCGAAGCCGTTGACCTCATACGTCGTCGCGGTCTTCGCCTTCACGGCCGCAATTTTCTGCGCGAAACTGTCCAGGCCCTCGGGCACCACCCGAAGCGAGATCCCGAACTGGGCCTTTCCTGCGGCACCAGCGAAAGAACACCCGTTGTAGTTGTTCCCGTTTTTGACCACCGGGCGGCCGCCACCCACCTGGAGCGGCGCCTTCTGCTCAGGAGACAACCAAGTGCAGATCTCCGCGTCCTGCTTACCCGCAATCGCTAGGTCTTTCGGGCGCTGCGGAAGGTCCAGCGAAGAAGACGGCGCTGCCTCCGAAGCGGGAGCTGAACTCGTCGGCTCCGGGTCCGGCCCGTTCACCGTGCAACCAGCAAGGGTGAAGACCGCAGCCAATCCGATCAAGCCATGCCCGAAGCGCAACCGCACGGGACTCCCCTCACACCTGGTTCTGCTGCAGCTGGAACGACGCAGCGATCTCATCGTCTGCGAAGCCGTACTGCTTGGCGGCTTCTTCGAGTTGTCTTCCCAGTTCAAAGACGTTGTCCACGTACTGTATGAGACGCGCGTAATGAGAGTCGGGGTTGCCCAGCAGGTTCGCCGTCCAAACCGCCGCAGCGGTCGCGCTGATCTCATCGTCGGCGGGAGCGCCTACAGCCAAGTTGTGCGCGAGGCTGAACAGCTTGAACTGCGCGTCCTCAGCCGCCGAGAGGACGATTTTGCGCACCTCAAGGACGTTGTCCTTGTTGACAGTGATGGTTTGACCGGCGCCGCCCGGAACCGGAGGCGGAGGTGGTGCTGGCGTCGTCATCGCGGGAAACCCCCAGGTCGCGGCGTCTGATCACCCGGTCGAAAGCCGACCCTAGCAGCGCGCCTTCCCGCCACGCACCAACTCGCGGAAACTTCACACCAACCCAACGCGCCTATGCGCGGATCCGCATGAGCCCGCCGACGAAGCCGGCCCACCGAGCAGCGGGAAACACCAGCACACCCCCGCCGGGATCCTTCGAGTCCCGAACCCCGACAACAGCGTCCTTCCGGGCGACCTCGACACAGTTAGCGGTCGTAGAGCTGCGACTGGACTTTCGCCACGCGTCCCCGACAAAGGCGACTTCAACACAGTTGGAACTCGCGGTGCTGCGACTGGACTTCCGCCACGCGTCCCCGACAAAGGCGACTTCAACACAGTTGGCGGTCGTGTTGCTGCGACTGGACTTCCGCCAAGTGGCACCAGCTAGATCAAGGAACGCGTCCATACCTCGATCATGTCATCCAACAGGAGGCAATCAAACCACCATCTTGCAGATGAGCTCGGCCGACTCGTCAGCGGTGCGCGCCCTGGCAACCATGTCGTTCCACGACGCAAGATAGCCTTCGATCTGCTCGTCTTCCTCCAAGAAAACACTTGCAAGCTGGTTTTCCAGCCACACCAGGCTCGGCTCGTCGTCGTACTCCAGCACGACGAAGGCGCCGTGCAGTCCGGCGCGCAAGCCAGTTTCCGTCGGCAGCAGCTGCAAAATGATGTTCGGACGTGTCGCAATATCCGCGAGGTGGCGAAGCTGTCTGGCGAGCACTCCAGCATCCCCAAAAGGTCGGTTCAGCGCATCCTCTTCAACGAGGACGTGCAACTGCAACGACTGGCGTTTGGTCAACACGCTCTGGCGCGAGATCCTGCTTGCCACAAGCGCATCGACCTCGTCCTCCGACAGGCCGCTACCCGTGGCTTCGATAACCGCTCGCGCATATTCCGGGGTCTGCAACAGCCCCGGAATCATCAGCGGTTCGTACTGCAACAACGCGGTCGCTTCGCAGGAAACTTCGTTCACGCAATTCTTAGATCGCACGAACATCACCCTTACCGGCTTCAGCACTCACGACGAGGTTGAACCTGTGGTGAACAGCGGGTGATCGAGCCCTTCGGGGCTCGATTCCGCCCTTACGCTCCTTGATCATCGGTGGGCGCGGGGAGGCGTTGCAGGTGGTCAGCTGGGGAGAGACCGTTCAGGCGTTAGCCGCCTTGTTCGGCGAGCACGTCAGCAGTTGGGTGCTCGGCGTGCTGGCCGCCGCGACCATCGCCGCTCCTGTGGTCGACCGGTTCGTCATCCGGCGCAAACGGATCCATTACCGCGTGCTCTACAACTCCAAGATCGGGTTGAGCCCCATCGAGCTGCACGACGGCGAGATTCCGCCCGCCGATCCGCAGCTGATCAGGATCGCACGGCTGGTGGACCGGATGAGCATCGTGATCATCCGTGTCCGCAACACCGGCAGCTTCGACATCGAAGCCGACGACTTCGCCGAGGACATCTCGTTCACCTTCGGTAAGCGGATCGTCTGGGACGCGCGGATCTCCGAGGCACCGACCAAGACCATCCGGCAGCGGATCCGCAACAACCTGGTCTTTTTCACCGACAAGCAGGAGGCCGGTTCCGCCCCGAATCCGCCGAGCCTCGGCACCCTCCGGGAACGGCTCGGCCAGCGGCTGGCCAACTGGGTCGCCGCGCAGCCCGCGGCGGCCGTCGAGATCGGGCCGCAATGGCACGGGGTCCGGCTCTCGGAGCTCAGCCTGCAGCGCGGCCAGAAGTTCAAGCTCGTCGTGGTGCTGCGGGAACCGGACGACGAACCGGCGACCGTCGACGACTCCACCAGCAAGGAAATCGGCTTCGCGGGCCGGATCGCCAACGGGCGCATCAAGGACGAGAAGCAGCAGCGGCGGATCACCTGGCCGCTGGCCGTCACCGGGATCGGGGCGCTGCTGACCGTAGCGCTGGTCACCACGTTGATCACCGGGATCTTCCGGCAGGACAGCGACGTCGCGTGCGCCACCGGCTCGCTGCGCATCGAGGGCTCCAGCGCCTTCGCCCCGATCATGAGCAACGTCGCCACCGCATACTCGCAGGCCTGCGGCGGCGCGGACGTCATCGCACAACCCACCGGCAGCCTCGACGGCGTGCGGGCGCTTTCCGCGCCAGGACCGCAGAACGACCTCGCGGTGCTGTCCGACGGCCCGGCCCTGGAACCCTCGCCGGACCTCGTCGCGCAGCCACTGGCACTGGTCGTCTACGGCGTGGTCGTCAACGATTCGACGGGCATCGACCGGCTCACCACCGAACAGCTCCAGGGCATCTTCGCGGGCCGGTACCGGGACTGGAGCCAGCTTCGCGACGGCGCCTCGCTGCCCATCCGCATCGTGGGGCGCGGGCAGGAATCCGGCACGAGGCAGGTCTTCGAGACGCGGGTGCTGCACGGTTCCGAGGGACTGCTCACCTCGGACAGCTGCGAAGCGCCCGAACGAATACCGCAGGCGCAGACCACGCGGTGCGAACGCGGCTCGACGGCGCAGGTCGTCGAAGAGATCGCCACCACGCCGGGCGCGATCGGCTACACCGACACGCCGGCCGCGAACATCGCCGTGGCGCAGGGCAAACCGGTCAAGATCGCGCAGCTGGACGGGCGCTACCCGGACGTCAGCAGCGCCCACCAGGGCTACCGGTTCTGGACGGTCGAATACCTCTACACGAAGGGCTTCCCGGCGAACGACTCGGTGCTCAAGCACTTCATCGACTACCTGCGCAGCGACACGGCCCGAGCGGAGCTCCGCGACGCGGGCTACACCCCGTGCATCGAACGCACCGGCCTCCCTCACCCCCTCTGCCGGGGCTCGTGAGTGCACAATGGAAGTCCGCACGCCGGTCAGGGGAAGCGCGACGCTCACGGTTCGAACCGGTAGCCCATGCCTGCTTCCGTGATCAGGTGGCGGGGGTGGCTGGGATCCAGTTCCAGCTTGCGGCGGAGTTGGGCCAGGTAGACGCGCAGGTAGTGGGTTTCGTTCGCGTACTGCGGGCCCCAGACCTCCTTGAGGAGCTGCTTCTGCGCCACCAGGCGGCCCTGGTTGCGGGCCAGGACCTCCAGCATTCCCCACTCCGTTGGCGTCAGGTGGACCTCCATCCCCTCGCGCAGGACCTTCTTCGCCGACAGGTCCACCGTGAACGTCTCCGTCTCCACCACCGGTTGGTCGACGGCTTCGCTGGTGTTCGCGCGCCGGACCGCCGCGCGCAGGCGGGCCAGCAGCTCGTCCATGCCGAACGGCTTCGTGACGTAGTCGTCCGCACCCGCGTCGAGGGCCTGCACCTTGTCGGCGGAGTCAGTGCGCGCCGACAGCACGATGATCGGCACCGTCGTCCAGCCGCGCAGGCCCGCGATCACCTCGCTGCCGTCCATGTCCGGCAGCCCGAGGTCGAGCACCACCACGTCGGGTTTGCCGTCGATGGCCGCGCGCAGGGCGGACGAGCCGTCCACGGCCGTCAGCACCCCGTAACCGCGCGCCGTCAGGTTGATCCGCAATGCGCGCAGCAACTGCGGCTCGTCGTCGACAACCAGCACCCTCGTCATCGTTTCCCCTGCCCGTCCGCGGTGACCGCCGATAGTGAGAGCACGATCGTCAACCCGCCGCCGGGGTGTCCTCGGCGCGGATAGTGCCGTGCATCGCCGTCATGAAACCTTGTGCCACGCTCAACCCGAGGCCGACGCCGGCGACCCCGGTGTCGCCGCGCTCGCCGTGCTCGCCGAGCCGCTCGAACGGCGCGAACACGGATTCGGCAGCGTCCTCCGGCAGCCCCGGCCCGTGGTCGACGACCCGCAGCTCGACCCGCGCCGCATGCTCGCTGGCCCGCACGCTGATCCGGGCCCCGTCGGGCCGCCCGTACTTCAGGGCGTTCTGCACCACGTTGGCCACCACGCGCTCCAGCAGCCCGGTGTCGGCGAGCACCGCCGGCAGGCTCTCGTCGATTTCGACGTCGATGTGCTGCCGCCCGTCCAGCCCGGCCAGCGCGCGCGCCACCACTTCGTAGTAGCTCACCGGGCGCAGCCTCGGCGCAATCGCGCCGGTCGCCAGCCGGGAGGAGTCCAGCAGGTTGTCCACCAGTTCGGTCAGCCGGTCCGCGGACTCCTCTACCCCGCCGAGCAGCTCGGCGGTGTCCTCTTCGGACAGCTGCAGGTCGGGTGCCCGCAGGCTGCTCACCGAGGCCTTGATGGACGCCAGCGGGGTGCGCAGGTCGTGGCCGACCGCCGAAAGCAGCGCCGTGCGCAGCTGGGTCGCGTCCGCGCGACGCTGGGCTTCCTGCGTGTCCGCGGCCATCCGTTGCTGGCGCAGCGCGACCAGAGCCTGCCCGGCCGCGCCTTCCAGGACCGTGCGGTCGGCCGCCGGCAGCGGCCTGCGGCCGGGTCGTTTGAACACCAGGTGCACGTCCGGGTTGACCTCGATGTCCACATCGGACTGCTCGGGCTTCGTGCAGGGTTGCTTGCCCGTGGAGGCCGCCACCTGCCAGCCGTCCTTGGTGCGCTCCAGCAGCGCCGCCGAGGTCAGGCCGAAGTTCTCCACCACCTTCTCCAGCAGCCGCGCCAGCGGGTCGGGGTGGGTTAGCACGGTGCGGGCATAGGAGGTCAGCAGCGCTGCTTCGGTGCGCGCGCTGGTGGCCTGCTCTGCCAACCTCGCCGCCCGGTCGACCATGAACGCGACCAGCATGCCGACGATCATCATCGTGATCACCGTCACGAGGTTCTGCGGCTCGGCCACGGTCAACGTGTAAAGCGGCGGGGTAAGGAAGAAGTTCAGCAGCCCGCCGGAGAGCAGCGCCGCGACGATCGCCGGCGCCATCCCGCCGACCAGCGCGACGATGACGGTGACCAGGAAGTAGCCGACGACATCCGTGGACAGCGCGACGTCGCCGAAGTAGTAGGCCACCGCCGTGACCGCGCTCGGCAGCAGCACCGACAGCACCCAGCCCCACAGCTGGCGGGCCGACGACAGCGGATTCCGGGTGATCTTCTTGAGAAAACGCCGCCCACCGGCCTCGGGGTGGGTGACCATGTGCACGTCGATCGCGCCGGATTTCTGCACCGTGACGGCCCCGATGCCCTCGTCGAACAGCCGGGCCCAGCGGGAGCGCCGCGAAGTGCCGATCACCAACTGCGTGGCGTCCGCCGCGCGGGCGAACTCCAGCAGCGCCTCGGGCACGTCGTCGCCGACGACGGTGTGGAAGCTGGCGCCGACGGCGTCGGCCAGCTTCCGGGCGCGGGCGATGCCGCTCGGCGACGCCCCCGCGAGCCCATCGCCGCGCAACACGTGCACGACCTGCAGTTCCGCGCCCGCGCGGGCCGCGATCCGGCGGGCCCTGCGGATCAGCGTCTCGCTCTCGCTGCCTCCGGTGACGGCGACCACGACCCGTTCGCGGGCTTCCCAGGTGGCTGTGATCTTCTTCTCCGCGCGGTAGCGGCGCAGCGCCACATCGACCTGGTCTGCCAACCACAGGAGCGCGAGCTCGCGCAGCGCCGTCAGGTTGCCGGTGCGGAAATAGTTGCCCAGCGCCGCGTCGACCTTGTCCGCCGCGTAGACGTTGCCGTGCGCCAGGCGGCGGCGCAGTGCTTCCGGGGTGATGTCGGTGAGTTCGATCTGCCCGGCGCGGCGCACCACCTCGTCCGGCACGGTTTCCTGCTGCCGCACACCGGTGATCGTCTCCACCACGTCGTTGAGGCTCTCCAGGTGCTGCACGTTCACGGTGGACAGCACGTTGATCCCGGCGTCGAGCAGCTCGTCGATGTCCTGCCAGCGCTTCTCGTTGCGGGAACCGGGGACGTTGGTGTGCGCGAGCTCGTCGACGACGGCTATCTCCGGTTTCCGTGCCAGTAGCGCGTCGAGGTCCATCTCGGTCAGTTCGACCCCGCGGTGGCTGACGCGCCGCCGCGGCACGACCTCCAAGCCGTCGAGCAGCGCCGCGGTCTTGGCACGGCCGTGGTCCTCCACGAAGCCGACCACCACGTCCGTGCCGCGCCCCAGGCGTCGGTGCGCCTCGTTGAGCATCGCGTAGGTCTTGCCGACCCCTGGTGCCGCACCGAGGTAGATCCGCAGCCCGCCGCGCCGTGGTCCCTTCTCCACCACGCTCTCAGCCTCCTACGACCCGCTGTTATTAGCGGACAGTCCCATCCGCTGCTGCCGCAAGGCACGCACCGTGATCAATAGACCTCCACCATGTTCGAACCGCCAACTCCGCAACGAGCTGCACGAATGCTCCGTCGCCACCCGGGTGGGGCGCAATTTCGCGAGAAATTGACGTTCACCCGGGTGACCGCACAATTCTCGCGAAATTGTGCACCCACCGGGTCAGCGGGCCCGGTTGATGGCGACGTTGAGGGTCGTCACGTTCACCACGCGCTCGGCGATCACCCCACCGCTGGTGTTCTCGGCGACCAGACGCCGCACCTCGTCCAGCGGGAGGCCGGTGACGCGCGCCACCCGAGGCACCTGCAGCTCCGCGTAGGCCGGGCTGATATCCGGGTCGACGCCGCTGGCCGACGCCGTGACCGCGTCGGTCGGCACCTGCTCGGGCCGGACGCCCTCGCGGGCGGCGATCGCGCCGCGCCGCTCCTGCACGGCCGCCAGCAGGTCCTCGCTGGCTCCGCCGTAGTTGGAGCCGCCGGTGCTGGCCGGGTCGCCGGGGCCGAGGTTGCCTTCGGCGGAAGCCGCCGGGCGGGTGTGGAAGTACGGGTCGTTGGCCGGGTCGGCCGGGACCGGGTCGATGCCGATCAGCGATGAGCCGACGACCCTGCCGTCCACCACGATCTGCGAGCCCTCGGCGTTGGCCTGCAGCCCCGGAATCCGGCTGATGCCCCAGATCGCCAGCGGATAAGCCACGCCGAGCACGACCGTCGCCACCAGCAGCAGCCGCATCCCCGCCAGGGCCTGGCGCAGCAGTGTGTTCTTCATCAGTGCCTCTCCGGTTCAGTCGGTCGGGGGGCCCGCAATTTCAATGGAAATCGAAGGTCCGATTTCCATTGAAATTGCGGGAGTTGTCCACAGCTCCCGGCGTGTCGTGGCCCGACACGCCGGAGATCCGCAACTTCCATTGAAATTGCGGACGAACGGGATCTCGGCACGTCTGGGACCTCCTCAGCCGATGCCCGGGATGAAGCGGATGACCAGGTCGATCAGCCAGATGCCGAGGAACGGCGTGACGATGCCGCCGAGGCCGTAGACCAGCAGGTTCCGGCGCAGCAGCGCGCTCGCCGAGGTCGGCCGGTAGCGGACCCCGCGCAGCGCCAGCGGGATCAGCGCGATGATGATCAGCGCGTTGAAGATCACCGCCGACAGGATCGCCGAGGCCGGGGTGGCCAGCCGCATGATGTTCAGCGCGTCCAGCTGCGGGTAGATCGCCACGAACATCGCGGGCAGGATCGCGAAGTACTTGGCCAGGTCGTTGGCGATGCTGAAGGTGGTCAGCGCACCGCGGGTGATCAGCAGCTGCTTGCCGATCTCGACGATCTCGATCAGCTTCGTCGGGTCGGAGTCGAGGTCGACCATGTTGCCGGCCTCTTTGGCCGCCGCGGTGCCGGTGTTCATCGCGACGCCGACGTCGGCCTGCGCGAGCGCGGGCGCGTCGTTGGTGCCGTCACCAGTCATCGCGACCAGTCGGCCGCCTTCCTGCTCGGCCTTGATGAGCGCCATCTTGTCTTCCGGCTTGGCCTCGGCGAGGTAGTCGTCGACGCCCGCCTCGGCGGCGATGGCCTTGGCGGTGAGCTCGTTGTCACCGGTGACCATCACGGTGCGGATGCCCATCGCGCGCAGCTCGGCGAACCGCTCCTTCATACCCGGTTTGATCACATCGGACAGTCGGATCACGCCGACCACGCGGGTGATCCCGCCACTGCGCTCGGCCACCACCAGCGGCGTGCCGCCCTGCGAGGCGATGTTGTCGGACAGTTCCTCCACTTCGGATGAGATGCCGCCGGCCCACCCGCGCACCGCGCTGGTGGCGCCCTTGCGGATCTCGCGGCCGTCGATGTCGATGCCGCTCATCCGGGTCTGCGCGGTGAAGGCGACCTCTTCGGCGTGCAGTTCCGGGCCCTGCGGCTTCGTCGGAAGCCCGTACTGCTCGGCGCAGTAGGCCACGATGCTGGTGCCTTCGGGGGTCTGGTCGGCGAGGCTGGAAAGCCGGGCCACCTCGGCCAGCTCGCCGAGCGTCACGTCGCCGACGGGCAGCAGCTCGGTGCAGCGCCGGTTCCCGAAGGTGATGGTGCCGGTCTTGTCCAGCAGCAGCGTGTCCACGTCCCCGGCGGCTTCTACGGCGCGACCGGACTTGGCGAGCACGTTGCGCTGCACCAACCGGTCCATGCCCGCGATGCCGATCGCCGACAGCAACGCGCCGATCGTGGTCGGGATCAGGCAGACCAGCAGTGCGGTCAACGTGATCACCGACAGCAGCGAGCCGGAGTAGCCGGCCATCGGCTGCAGAGCGACCACCGCGAGCAGGAAGATGATCGTCAGCGTGGACAGCAGGATCGTCAGCGCGATCTCGTTCGGTGTCTTCTGCCGCTGCGCGCCCTCGACCAGCGCGATCATCCGGTCCACGAAGGTTTCGCCGGGTTTTGTGGTGATCTGCACGACGATCCGGTCGGACAGCACCGTGGTGCCCGCCGTGACCGCCGAGCGGTCGCCGCCGGACTCCCGGATCACCGGGGCGGATTCGCCGGTGATCGCCGACTCGTCGACGGTCGCGATGCCTTCCACCACGTCGCCGTCGCCGGGGATGACCTCGCCGGCCTCGACCACGACGCGGTCGCCGATGCGCAGCGCCGTGCCCTGCACCCGCTCCTCTGCGCCGTCGACCAGCCGCCGCGCGACGGCTTCGGTCTTGGTGCGGCGCAACGATTCCGCCTGCGCCCGCCCGCGGCCTTCGGCGACCGCTTCGGCGAGGTTGGCGAACAGCACGGTGAACCACAGCCAGGCGGCCACCGCGATGCTGAACACGTTCGGTTCGGTCACGGCCAGCACGGTGGTCAGCACCGAGCCCGCCCACACCACGAACATGACCGGGTTGGCCAGCTGGTGCTTGGGGTTGAGCTTGCGCAGCGCTTCCGGCAGCGACGTCCACAGCTGGCGCGGGCTGAACGCGCCCGCGGACATCTTCCGCGGGCCGGTTTCCGCTTGGGCCTGCTGGGGTTTCTCGAGGATGGTGGTCATGTGAGGGCCTCCGCGATCGGGCCGAGGGCGAGCGCCGGAAGGAAGGTCAGCGCCGCGACGAGGACGACGGTGCCGCCGAGCAACCCGGCGAACAGCGGGCCGGTGGTGGGCAGCGTGCCTGCGGTGGCGGGCACCCGCTGCTGCTGGGCCACCGCGCCGGCGAGCATCAGCACCGCGAGGATCGGCACGAACCGGCCGAAGAGCATCGCGAGACCGAGCGCGATCTGGAAGAAGTCGCTGGTCACGGTGAGCCCGGCGAAGGCGCTACCGTTGTTGTTGCCCGCCGAGGCGAAGGCGTAGAGGACCTCCGACAGCCCGTGCGCGCCGATGTTGTTCAGGGCGTCCTCAGTGGACGGCAGCGCGAGCGCGGTACCGGCACCGAGCAGAACCATCGTGGGCATCACGAGGATCGAGATCGCCGCCGCGGTGACCTCCCGCCGCCCGAGCTTCTTGCCCAGGTACTCCGGCGTCCGCCCGACCATCAGACCGGCCAGGAACACCGCGATCACGGCCAGCACGAGGATCCCGTACAGGCCCGCGCCGACACCGCCGGGCGCGACCTCGCCGAGCAGCATGTTCAGCAGCGGCACCAGACCCCCGAGCCCGGTGAAGCTGTCGTGCATCGCGTTGACGGCACCGGTGGATGTTCCAGTCGTGGCAACCGCGAACAGCCCGGACAGGAACAGGCCGAAGCGGGCCTCCTTGCCTTCCAGCGCACCGCCGGCGGCCAGCGTGGCCGGGCCGTTCGGGTGGCTCTCGGCCCACCAGACGGCCGCGGTCATCACGGCCATGATGGCGACCATCACCGACAGCAGCACCCGGCCCTGGCGGCGGTCGCCGACCAGCGTGCCGAAGGTGCGGGTCAGGGCCAGCGGGATCACCAGGATCAGGAAGATCTGGAGCAGGTTGCTGATGCCGCCGGGGTTGGAGAACGGGTGGGCCGAGTTGGCGTTGAACACCCCGCCGCCGTTGGTACCGAGCTCCTTGATGACCTCCTGGCTGGCGATCGGCGCCGTGGCGATCGTGTGCGCCTGCCCGTCCAGGCCGACGACGTGGATGCCGGAGGCGAGGCTCATCCCCCCGCCGAGCGCGATCAGCAGCACCGCCGCGACGACCGCGATCGGCAGCAGCACACGGGTGCAACCGCGGGTGATGTCCACCCAGATGTTGCCGATGCGGCCGGTGCCCGCGGCGGCGAACCCGCGGACCAGGGCGATCGCGACAGCCATGCCTACGGCCGCCGAGACGAAGTTCTGCACGGTCAGCCCGGCCATCTGCACGGTGTGCCCGAGGACCTGCTCCGGCACGTAGGACTGCCAGTTCGTGTTGGTCACGAAGCTGACCGCGGTGTTGAACGCCATCGCGGGTTCGACCGCGCCGCGGCCGAAGCTCAGCGGCAGCAGCGGCTGCAACCGCTGCATCAGGTAGAGCAGCGCGATGGACATGACCGAGAAGCCGAGGACGCCGGCGGCGTAGGTGGTCCAGCGCTGCTGGGCGTCGCCGTCGATGCGCACCAGCCGGTATACGGCCTTCTCGACGCGCCAGTGCTTCTCGCTGGTGTAGACGTGGGCCAGGTAGTCACCGAGGGGCCGGTAGACCACGCCGATGGCCAGGATCAGTAGGCCGACCTGGACCAGGCCGACCGTCAGGGAACTCATCAGAACTTCTCCGGCCGGATAAGTGCGACGAACAGGTAACCGATCAAAAGCAGCGCCAACACGCCCCCGGCGACGTTGGCAAGCACAGTGCTCACAAGCGCTCCAAACCGCGGAGGGTCAACGCAAGTACGAGGAACCCGCCGATCAGCAACACGGCGAAGGCGAGATCAGCCACCGCTGCGCACTCCTCACTCGAATTCGGGCCACCGGCTCGTGGTGGCCGCCTGGATCCAGCGAAATCCCCCGTAACGGGCGCGGCCAAGGCCCATGACGGCTCCTTGACGCCTGCTCCGCGCGCATTGATGCGTTCTTGATGCGCCCGATCGAGTGAACTGGCCGCCGTCGTTTTCGGGTGGTTTCGTGGTTCCGCACGGTTTGTACGTGGGTGACTTCACTCCGTGAGTTGGTTTCATCAATGCAACGATCTCGTTAACATTGCTAACAAAGGCGCGTGTGGCGCAAAGCACCCGAAACCCGGCAGCTGCGTCCCCGCGCGAGATCCACCAACACGAAGGAGAACACCGGCATGTGCGGCATCTCCGGCTGGATCGACTTCCAGCGCGACCTGACCCGCGAGCAGCCCACCATCGACAGGATGTGCGCGACCATGACCTGCCGCGGCCCGGACGCGGGCGGCACCTGGGTGCGCCCGCACGCCGCGCTCGGGCACCGGCGGCTGGCCATCATCGACCTGCCCGGCGGGGCGCAGCCGATGGAGGCCGCAACCCCAGACGGCGAGGTCGCGATCGTCTACAGCGGCGAGGCGTACAACTTCACCGAGCTGCGCGACGAACTGCGGCGCCGAGGCCACCGCTTCGACACCGACAGCGACACCGAGGTCGTGCTGCACGGCTACCTGGAGTGGGGCGCGCAGGTCGCCGAGCACCTGGGCGGCATGTTCGCCTTCGCCGTCTGGGACACCCGCACCGAGCAGCTGCTGCTGATCCGCGACCGGATGGGCATCAAGCCGCTGTACTACTACCCGACCGAGCAAGGCGTGCTGTTCGGCTCCGAGCCGAAGGCGATCCTGGCGAACCCGCTGGCCGAGAAGGCCGTCGACGCCGACGGGTTGCGGGAGCTGTTCGTGATGGTCAAGACGCCGCGGCAGGCGATGTGGTCCGGCATGCGCGAGGTCGAGCCCGGCACCATCGTCACCGTCGACCGCAAGGGCCTGCGCGAGCACACCTACTGGCGGCTGCAGGCCGTCGCGCACACCGACGATCAGAAGACCTCGGTAGCGCACGTGCGCGAGCTGCTGGACGACATCGTCAGGCGGCAGCTGATCTCCGACGTGCCGCGCTGCGTGCTGCTCTCCGGCGGCCTGGACTCCAGCACCATCACCGCGCTCGCCGGGCTCCAGCTGGCACGGAGTGGCGAGCAGGTGCGCAGCTTCGCGGTCGATTTCGTCGGCCAGACCGAGAACTTCGTGCCCGACGAGATGCGTGCCACGCCCGATACCCCGTACGTGCACGACGTCGCCGAGCACGTCGGCTCGCTGCACCAGGACATCGTGCTCGACCCGGACGCCCTGGCCGACCCCGCCGTGCGGCGTGCCACCGTGCAGGCCCGCGACCTCCCGCTGGGCCTGGGCGACCTGGACCAGTCGCTGTACCTGCTGTTCAAGGCGATCCGTGGGCACTCGACGGTGGCGCTGTCCGGCGAGTCCGCGGACGAGGTCTTCGGCGGCTACAAGTGGTTCCACGACCCGCAGGCGCAGCAGGCCGACACCTTCCCGTGGTTCGCCGCACGAGCGCAACCCGTCAGGCGGACGAACACACTGAGCCCGGACGTGGCGGCGGCGCTGGACCTGGAGTCCTATGTGGCCGATGCCTACCGCGAGGCCGTCAGCTCGGTCCCGGTGCTCGACGGGGAGAGCGACTTCGACCGCCGGATGCGGCAGATCTGCTACCTGCACCTGACCCGGTTCGTCCGCGTCCTGCTGGACCGCAAGGACCGGATGAGCATGGCGGTCGGCCTGGAGGTGCGGGTGCCGTTCTGCGACCACCGGCTCGTCGAGTACGTCTTCAACACGCCGTGGTCGCTGAAGACCTTCGACGGGCGGGAGAAGAGCCTGCTGCGCCACGCCACCGCCGACACCCTGCCGAAGTCCGTGGTGGAGCGGGTGAAGAGCCCGTACCCGTCCACGCAGGACCCGAAGTACGCGGCGGTGCTGCAGCGGCAGGTCGCGGACCTGGTCGCGGCGGGCGACCCGGCGCTGTCGCTGCTCGACGAGAAGTGGCTGCGCGAGGCGCTGGCGCAGGACCCGACCGGGATCGACCAGGCGGCCCGCTTCACCTTCGAACGGGCCCTCGACCTGTCGACCTGGTTCGACATCCACCACCCCACGGTCAAACTCTGACACCGAAACCCCGTTGCTCGTTCCCAGAAGGGGAGGGACCGAGCCCCGGAAGGACGCAATTCCTATATGGAAATCGGAGGTCCGATTTCCATTGAAATTGCGGAAACGGAACCGGGGTTCCGCGATACGGGACAACTCGTTCGGATCCTGGGCACCGAACCGGATCCGGAATGTCGCATCAGATCCCGGGTGTCGCGCCAGATCTCGAGTGTCACGCCAGATCTCGAGTGTCACGCCAGATCTCGAGCGTCACGCCAGATCTCGAGTGTCACGCCGGATCGCGGGAGGTGCGTCGGATTCGGGTTGTTGCGTCGGATTCGGGTGGGTGGATCAGGTCAAGGGTAGGAGGAGGCGGAAGGTGCTGCCTCCTTCGGCGTTGGCGTGCAGTTCCACCCGGCCGTTGTGGGCCTCGGCGATCGCCGTCGTGATCGCCAGGCCGAGGCCCGTTCCGCCGGCCTCGCGGTGGCGGCCGTCGTCGACCCGGTAGAAGCGGTCGAAGATCCGCGGCGCGTGCTCCGGTGGGATGCCCGGGCCGGTGTCGGCGACCGAGACGATCGTCACCGGTGTGCCCGCGGGCAGCTCCGCGCCCGCCGCGGCGAGGGCTCCTCCCCCGGCGGAACCCCGCGCGACCTCGACGGTGATCCGCGAGCCCGGCGGGGTGTGCATCAGGGCGTTGTTCACCAGGTTCGTCAGGACCTGGCGGAGGCGGGGGCTGTCACCGAGCACCCGCAGCGGCTTTTCCGGTTCCCGCAGCACGATCTCCCGCTCGGGGTCGCGCGCCCGCCCGTCGTGCACCACGTCCTGCACCAGCGGAGCCAGGCCCAGGTCGACCAGGTCGATGGTGCGTTCCCGGTCCAACCTGGCCAGTAGCAACAGGTCGTCGACCAGACCGCCCATCCGCACCGCCTCGGACTCGATGCGCCGCATCATCATCCGCACGTCCTCCGGACGGTGCTGGTCGCTGCGCCGGTACAGCTCCGCGAACCCCCGGATCGACGTCAACGGCGTGCGCAGCTCGTGCCCGGCGTCCGCGACGAACCGTCGCAGCCGGAGCTCTGATTGCTCGCGCTGCTGCAACGCGTCCACCAGCCGCCCGAGCATCGTGTTCAGGGCCGCGCCGAGCCGTCCGGTCTCGGTGCGCGGGTCCTGATCCGGCACACGTCGATCGAGCTGCCCGGCCGCGATGGCATCGGCGGTTTGCTCGATCCGGTTCAGCGGCCGCAGGCTGAGCCGCACCGTCAGCGCCGCCGCCACAGCCAGCACGAGCAGCACACCACCTGCGACCACCAGTTCGATGACGATCAGCTGGCGCACCGTCGCATCGACGTTGGCGAGCGACAGCGCGAGCACGGCATGCCGCCCGTCGGGCAGCGTGACCTCGCGCACCCGCCAGGCCGCGCCGCCAGCCTGATCGGGCACCGTCTTGATCTGCGGACCCCGCTCCGGGGTCCGCAGCACCGGCCCGCCCAGATCGCCCGAGGTCTGCCCGAGTACCCCGCCGACCTGCGCGCCGGCCGAGTCGAAGATCAGCACCCGGAATTCGGTGGGCAGGTCGCCTCGCCCGGGGCTTTCGGCCAGCCCGCCCCTGGGCGGTTCCGGCGGCGGCCGGAACCCGCGCTCCCACGGCCCGGACAGCTCCGCCAACCGGTCGTCGGTGCGCTCCAGCAGCGACCGGCTCAGCAGTGCGGTGCTGGTCACGCCCACCAGGAACAGACCGATCACCAGCGCCCCGACCAGCACTAGCACCAGCCGCCCGCGCAGTGTCCGGAACACGACCGTCATCGCTGCTCCGGAGGCAAGCGCAGCACGTAACCCACGCCGCGGATGGTGTGGATCAGCGACGGGGACACCGGGTCGACCTTGCGCCGCAGGTAGCTGATGTAGGACTCGACGATCCGGCTGTCCCCGCCGAACTCGTAGTTCCACACCCGGTCCAGGATCTGGACCTTGCTGACCACCTTCTCGGCGTTGATCAGCAGGTAGCGCAGCAGCTTGAACTCGGTCGGCGACAGGCTCACTAGCCGTCCCGCCCGGCGGACCTCGTAGGTCTCCTCGTCCAGTTCGAGGTCGTGGTAGCGCAGCCGCGAGTCGTTGACCTGCGCGGGCTGCACCCGGCGCAGGATCGCGCGCAGCCGCAGCACCACCTCGTCGAGGCTGAACGGCTTGGTGACGTAGTCGTCGCCACCGGCGGTCAGACCGGAGATGCGGTCCTCGACGGCGTCGCGCGCGGTCAGGAACAGCACCGGCACGGTGTTGCCGTTGGCCCGCAGCGCGGAGGCGACCGAGAACCCGTCCCGGTCCGGCAGCATCACGTCGAGCACCACGATGTCTGGCCGGAACTCCGCCGCGGCCCGCAGCGCGTCGGCGCCGGTTCCCGCGCCGTGCACCTCGAAGCCGCTGAGCCGCAGCGCTGCGGTGAGCAGCTCCAGGATGTTGGGCTCGTCGTCGACGACCAGCACGCGCGCACTGTTGGTATCCGCCACGCCGTCAAGCATCGCCCACCTCCCTGGGAGAAAGCTGGAAGGAACCTGGGAACCGGATTCGTACCCCGGAGATCACCGCCGCGCATCCCATCGCGTCGATGTTTCCGCAGCTGATCGCCCGTGAGTACGTTGGGCTGCTACCGCGACCACGGGCCCTGACCAGGCAGAATACGGGGCTGTCCGGGGTGGGTGCGCAGCCTGGGTGCGCACCCACGCCGCCTCACTTGCAGCTGTAGAGCTGCAGCGAGGTGTCCGCCGCACCGCCCCAGGAGGCCGGGTTGACGAGCGTGCAGTTCTGCTTCACCCACTGGTCGCGCTCCTGGCTGACCTGGCCGCCACGCCCCGGCATGCCACCGGGAGGCTGTGCACCCGCAGGCGGCTGGAAACCGTCCCCGCCCGGCTGAGCATCGCCGCCGCCCATACCCTCCCGGCCGCCCATACCGTCGTGGCGCTGCATGCCGCCCGGGCCGCCCACGCCGCCGAGCTGGACGTAGCCGAGCTGACCGGACCGCTTCCACTCCGCCAGCTGGGCCACCGACGGAGCCTCGTCGCTGCTGCTGAAACCGCCCATGCCGACGACCCTCAGGTCCGAGTTGATGATGTAGGACGACGCGGCCATCGAGCCGCCCTCGACCGCCAGCGGCACGTCGAGGTCACCTGCGTTGGCCCGGACGTAGTCGAGCATCTTCCGCTCCTCCTCGGTCAGCGATTCACCGCCCCTGCCGCCCATGAAAAGGACCGGCCCTTCCTCGGCGCTGCCCCGCTCGACCGAGTTCTGCGGCTGCTGCGCGCCGTACTGGCCCTGACCGTTCGGCGGCACCGCTCCCGGGAACCGCATGACGTAGCCCGGTCGGCGCATGCTCATCGCCGGGCCGGCCATCGGGTTCGCGCCGCCCATGCCGCTCTGGCCGCTGACCGCGCCGAGCGCCGACCACGCCGTCGGCACCACCAAAGCGGCGGCCAAGCCCAGCACCAGGCCGGTTCTGGCCAGCGCCGCCTTGCCGCGCCGACCGATCAGCAGCACGACCAGCGCGAGGACGCCCAACCCCACGGCCGCATACCCGGCCCACGCGTGCCAGCTCAGATCACGCGCGACGACGGCCATTGCCCACGCCACCGTGATCGCGACACCGACCGGAAGCAGCAGCCACGCCTTGCCCCGCGGTTCCCGGTACCAGCGCCAGAACCGGACCACCCCGGCCCCGGCCACGGCGCCGGCCGCGGGCGCGAGCAGCGTCGTGTAGTACGGGTGCATGGTGCCCTGCGCGTAGCTGAGCATCAGGCCGATGACCACCAGCCAACCGCCCCAGAGCACCCAGCCCGCGGCCTGCCCGCGGTCCAGCCCCCGGCCGCCGCGCCAATGCCGGACCCCGACGACCAGCATCGCGACCAGCACCAACGCGCACAGCGGCAGCAGCCAACTGATCTGACCGGCGAGCTGGTCGTTGAACAACCGCAGGACGCCCGACGAGCCGGAGAAACCGCCGCCCCCACGGCCCGGACCACCGGACGGCGGCTGGAAGCCGCCACCGCCGCCCAAATTTCGACCGGCGTTGCCGCCACCGCCGAAGATCCGGGCGAAACCGTTGTAGCCGAACACCAGATCCCAGGCGGAACCGTCCGTGCTGCCGCCGATGTACGGCTTCGGCGACGGCCACAGCGCGGTCGCCGCGACCCACCAGAACGAGCTGACCAGCACCACCACGGCTGCCACGCCGAGATCCAGCAACCGCCGCCCCCACCCGGCGCGACTGCCGACCAGGTAGGCCGCGATGAAGGCGGGCAGGACCATCCAGGCCTGCAGCATCTTGGTCAGGAAGCCGCAGCCGACCAGGAACGCCGCCAACGCGACCCAACCCGTGGCCTTGCGCGATTCGAAGGCCCGCGTCATCGCATAACCCGCCGCGACGACCAGCAGCACGAGCAGCGTGTCCGGGTTGTTGTCCCGGTTGATCATCACCGTGATCGGTGTCAGCGCCATCACCAGCGCCGCGAGCAGCGCGGCGTGCTCGCCCGCCCAGCGCCGAACCATGCGGTGCAGCAGGAAGACCGCCGCGACACCGGCCAGCACCTGCGGGAACAGCACTGCGAACTGGTTGAACCCGAACACCTTCACCGACAGAACCTGCGCCCACAGGGCCATTGGCGGCTTGTCGACGGTGACCACGCCGGCCGGGTCGAAGGAGCCGAAGAAGAAGTTCTCGAAGCTCTGCGACATCGACTTCACGGCCGCCGAGTAGTACGAGTTCCCCCAGGACCCGCCGATTCCCCAGCAGTACAGCACCCCGGCCAGCACGCAGATCGCCGCGAGCGAAAGCCATTGCCACGGCGCGGTCCCGCGACGCGGCTCCGCCTCCTCGACCCGGGCGTGCCGGGTCGTCGTATCAACCGACGTCATCCCTGTTCCTCTTCCTTGGACGGCACCTCGGGCCGGAACACCCAGGACCTGAGCAGCACGAACCGCAGCCCCGTCCCGACCACCGAAGACACCACGAGCACGAGAACTTCCAGCCACCGCGACGGATCCGGCTGCCAGGCGTGCAATCCGAGCAGCGCACCGGAGGTGACCACGTAGTAGAGGGCGAACACGACCAGCCCCTGCAGGTGCACCCGCCCGGAGGAGCTGGACTGGTTCAGGAAGGTGAACCGGCGGTTGGCCTCGGTGTTCCACAACGTGGTGACGGTCAACGCCACCAGGTTCGCCAGCAGCAGCGGCCACCACGAGCGCAGGACGGCGTACAGCACCGAGGTGATCACTGTGGATACCAGCCCGATCACGCCGAACGAAACCAGCTGCCACAGCAGGCCGTTCTCCCGCTTCGCCAGCACGGCCTGGGGGTGTACGGCTCGCGGCGCGGGCCTCTGCGGCAGCCCCGGGACCTTCGCCGCTCCGGTGATCTTGGCGCGCGCCACCCGGATCAGGCCTGCGATGTCGTCGGTGGCGGTCTTGACCACGTTGACCCGGGTGTCGACGTCTTCGACCCAGTCCACCGGGACCTCGTGCACCCGCAGGCCGTTGTGCTCGGCCAGCAGCAGCAGTTCGGTGTCGAAGAACCACGAATCGTCCTGCACGTGCTTCAGCAGCGGCTTCACCACATCCGTGCGCGCTGCCTTGAAACCGCACTGCGCGTCGGTGAACCGGGCACCGTGAGTCCAGCGGATCAACTTGTTGTAGCAGCGGGAGATCAGCTCCCGCTTGCGGCCGCGCACCGTGCGGGCGCCGGTCGCCAGCCGGGAACCGATGGCCAGATCCGAGTGCCCGTTGACCAGCGGGGCGACCAGCGGGAGCAGCGCGTCCAGACCGGTCGACAGGTCGACGTCCATGTACACCACGACATCCGCGTCGCTGTAACCCCACGCGGTGCGCAGCGCCAGCCCGCGACCTTTTCGGTCCAGGTGCAGCACCCGAACGTTGTCCATCGCGCCGGCCAGCTCGTGGGCGACTCCCGGCGTGCCGTCCGTGCTCGCGTTGTCGACCACCGTGATGGTCCACGAGAAGGGGAAGCCTTCGGCGAGGTGCTTGCCGAGCACTTCCAGGCATCCGGGCAGCGAACGTTCCTCGTTGTGAACCGGGATCACCACGTCGACCGTCGCGGTTCGGCTTGCCGCGCGGCGTGCTTGCGCGGCGACACCGAGCTGCGGCACGGCACTCATCTCCCACCACCTCACTTCCGGCCTGTTGCGGTGTCCATCAAGCCGGGGCGAGGTGCGAGGGCCGTGGGCGCCAGCTGGGAATTACCTGGGAGTCGTCCGCCTCCGCGCGTTTTCGCAGTTCAGCCGAGCAGAGCTCGGAGCGGATCACGATGTTCTCGGGGATTTCCCACGGTTTTCCCAGGCGCGCGGGCCAAAGTCGGACCCGTTCGGCGAACCGGCCGTGTGAGAGGAAATCGCGATGACAACCGAACGCCGGCGCCTACCGCGCCTGTTCCTCGGGCCACGAGACGACCCGGGGTGGGCCCGGCCGGCCCTGTGGGCGGTGCTCGCCTTGTCGGTGTTCCTCGGCACCTGGTCGCTGTCGATCAACGAGTGGGCCAACACCTACTACTCGGCGGCGGTGCTCGGCATGAGCCAGAGCTGGCACGCGTTCTTCTTCGGTGCACTGGACGCAGGTTCGTTCATCACCGTCGACAAGCCGCCGCTGGCGCTGTGGATCCAGGCACTTTCCGCCCGCGCGTTCGGCTTCAACACCTGGAGCCTCCTGCTGCCGCAGGCGCTGGCCGGGGTGCTGACGGTCTGGATCGTGCACCACGTGGTGCGCCGGAGCTTCGGCCACGTCGCCGCGACGGTCGCAGCGGTCGCGCTGGCCCTGACCCCGATCGCGGTGGTGATGTCCCGGCACAACAACCCGGACGCGCTGCTCGCGCTGCTGCTCGCCGTCGCGCTTTGGGCCACGTCGAACGCAATCCGATCCGGCAAACTGCTACCGCTGGTCTGGAGCGCCGTGGCCGTCGGTTCGGCCTGCAACACCAAGATGCTGCAGGCCGGATTCGTGGTGCCGGTGATCGCCGCGGTGTATTTGCTGGCGGCACCGCCGCGTTGGCCGCGCAAGCTGCTCAACCTCGGCGCAGCAGCGGGCGTGCTCGCGGTGGTGAGCTTGTCCTGGCTGACCATTGTGGACCTGGCCGCGCCGGGCTCCCGGCCGTACGTGGGAGGCAGCACGGACAACACGGTCTGGAACCTGCTGGTCGGCTACAACGGCTTCGGCCGCATCGAGGGCCAGGACCGGATTATGTCGCCGGGCATGGGAGGCGGTGGCGGGATGCACGTCTCCGGCGCAATGCCCGGTCTCGCCGCGGCTCCAGGCGGCGGGATGCCGGAAGGACCTGGGCTCATGATCGGCGGCCCGGGCGACGAAAACTGGTCGCGACTGGTCAGCAGCGAGGTCGCGCAGCAGATCGGCTGGCTTTACCCGCTAGCGCTGTTCGGCGCCGTGGCGGTGATCGTCGACCTGTGGCGTCGCCCGCGACGCGACGTCCAACGCGCGGATTTCCTGCTGTGGGCCGGAACTCTCGCCGTCACGGCCGTGGTGTTCACCTTCGCCTCCGGGATCTGGCACGCCTACTACACCGTTGCGCTCTCGGCACCGCTGGCGGCGGTGGTCGGCATGGGTGTGGCGAGCATGATGCGGTTGGCCCGGGATTCCGGGTGGTGGGGACTGCTGCTGCCTGCGGCCATCGCCACCACCGGGTTCTGGAGCGCCCATCTGCTGGGCCAGAACAGCGATTTCGTCCCGTGGCTGGCCCCGCTCGTCGTCGTGGAGACCGTGCTCGCGACCATCGCGATGACGATCCCGCTGCTGCTACCCCCGGTTCACCGACACCGACACCGCCGGTCGATCGCCGTGGCCGCACTGTTCGGCCTGGTCACCGTGCTGGCCGGTCCCACCGCGTACGCGCTGACGCCGCTGTCGACACCGGTCGCCGCGACGTTCCCGTCGGCCGGTCCCAGCGGCGGGCCCGGCGGGCCGCGAGACCGGTTCGGCGGCGGGCCCGGCAACGGCGGTTTCGCCGGTATGCCAACGAGGATGCGAGGCGACCCCGGGCAGCCCCGCTTCGCCGGTCAGGCGGAGATGCGGGAAGGCCCCGGCCGCGCCGAGAAGGTCAGCGCCGAGCTCACCCGCTACCTCGTCGAGCACCACCGGGACGAGACCTGGCTGGTCGCGGTGGTGGGTTCGATGGTCGCGGCACCGATCATCCTGGACACCGGCCAGCCGGTGATGGCCGTCGGCGGCTACAACGGCAACGACCCGACGCCGACGGTGGGCGAGCTGGAGGAATACGTCCGCAGCGGCGCGCTCCGCTACGTGTGGACCAGCGGGAGTTCCGGCGTCCAAGCCATTGGCGGCGAGGTGGACACCAAGGTCGTCGACGACTCGATGGCCTGGGTAGCGAACCACTGCACCGTCGTCGCGCCGGCGGAGTACGGCGGCGACGCCGACGCGAAAACCCACCTCTACGACTGTCAGTCCCCAACCCGCGCCAGTTGAGCTCCGCCATCTGCCGGTGGGATGGAACAGCGCGGTTCCACGTGCTCAGAGGTGGGCGTTGCGGGGCTTCGGCTGGCACACCGGGCAGGTGTAGGAAGAGCGGTTCATGAACGCGTCGCGCCGCACCGAGGCCCCGCACCGCAGACACGGGCACCCCGCCTGCCCGTACACCGCCAACGAGCGGTCGAAGTAACCGGACTCGCCGTTCACGTTGACGTACAAGGCGTCGAACGAGGTGCCGCCGACCTGCAACGCCTCCTGCATGACATCGGTGACGGCGCCGAACAGCTCGCGGATCTTGGGACGCGTCAAGGTCGCCGTGGGCCGCGCCCAGTGCAGCTTGGCCCGCCAGAGCGCCTCGTCCGCGTAGATGTTGCCGACCCCGGAAACCAGGCTCTGGTCGAGCAAGGCCCGCTTGATCCCGGTGCGCCGCGACCGCAACCGGGCGGCCACCGCGTCCACGTCGAAGACCTGCTCCAGCGGGTCGGGCGCGATGTGCGCCACCGGCTTCGGCAACGCGATCCCGTCCACCTCGACCAGATCGGCCAGGTGCAGGCCGCCGAAGGTGCGCTGGTCGACGAACCGCAGCTCCGGCCCGCCGTCGGCGAACCGCAACCGCACCCGCAGGTGCTGCTCGTCCTGGGCGTCGCCTGACTGCACGAGCAGCTGGCCGCTCATCCCCAGGTGCACCACCAGCGCTTCACCGCCGGAATCGGGCGAACCCGCCTCGTCACCGAGCTCCAGCCACAGGTACTTGCCGCGCCGCCGCGCCGCGCTCAGGCAACGCCCGGCGAGCCGACCTGCGAAATCATCCGGACCGGGCACGTGCCGACGCACCGCGCGCGGATGCAGGACCTCGACGCTGGACAACGTCCGACCGACCGCATGCTCGGCGACACCCCGCCGGACGACCTCGACCTCAGGCAACTCAGGCACGAAAACATCTTCGACCACCCGCGCCGAACCCCGGCGCGCGGCCCCCGCCTCCCCGCTCGCGCGGCCCGGCAGGCGGCGCTACTCGGAGGGCGTCTCGGCGTCTTCGGTGGTCTGCTGCTCGGACAGCTGCCGCCAGGCCGCCTCGGCGGCCTTCTGCTCGGCTTCCTTCTTGGTGCGACCGTCGCCGCGACCGTAGGTCAGACCGCCGACCGCCACGTAGGCGCTGAACTCCTTGCGGTGGTCCGGCCCCTGCTCCTCGACCCGGTACTCGGGCACGCCGAGCCCGGTCGACGCGGTCAGCTCCTGCAGGCTCGTCTTCCAGTCCAGCCCGGCACCGCGCTGCGGCGCCTCGGCCAGCAGCGGCTGGAACAGCCGGTACACCACATCGCGGGCGACGCCGATGCCCTTCGCCAGGTAAACCGCGCCGAGCACGGCTTCCAGACCGTCCGCGAGGATGCTCGCCTTGTCCCGGCCCCCCGTGAGCTCCTCGCCCCTGCCCAGCAGCAGGTACTCGCCCAGACCGCCCTCACCGAGCCCGCGGGCGACGCCGGCCAGCGCATGCATGTTGACCACGCTGGCGCGGAGCTTCGCGAGCTGCCCCTCGGGCAGGTCCGGGTGCTCGGTGTACAGGTGATCGGTGATCACCAGGCCGAGCACCGCGTCCCCGAGGAACTCCAGCCGCTCGTTCGGCGGCAGACCGCCGTTCTCGTAGGCGTACGAGCGGTGGGTGAGGGCAAGGGTGAGCAGCTCGGCGTCGAGCTCGACGCCGAGCGCCGCCAACAGCGGAGCCCGATCGACCTTCCGGGTCCGTGACTGCTTTCCCCCCACTACGCGGCCGCCGATCAAGCGGGCTGGACGACCTGGCGGCCGTCGTACTGGCCGCAGGCCGGGCAGACCACGTGCGGCAGCTTCTGCTCACGGCAGGCACGGTTGGAGCACTGCACCAGCGTCGGCGCCGAGGTCTTCCACTGCGACCGGCGGTGACGGGTGTTGGCCCGGGACATCTTGCGCTTCGGGACGGCCACGACTACTTCTCCTCCTCGGTCCCGCTGGGCCGCTCTTGCAGTGCGGCCCAGCGAGGATCAATGGTCTCATGCGTGTGAGTGGGGGCGAGTTCGGCCCACTTCACGCCGCACCCGGAGCACAGCCCCGGGCAGTCCGGCGAGCACAACGGCGCCGAGGGCAGCGACAGCAACATCGCGTCCCGCACCACCGGTTCGAGGTCGATCAGGTCGTCCACGACCCGCTCCACCTCGTAGTCATCGGTGCTGGCGTCCGTGGCGCTGTCCGGGTAGGCGAACAGCTCCCGCACCTCCACCTCGACCTCGTCGGAGATCGGGTCCAGGCAACAGACGCAATCGCCGGTCAAGGTGGCCGCGGCGGTGCCCGACACCAGCACGCCCTCCACCACCGACTCGGCCAGCAGGTCGAGCTCGACCGGCTCGCCCTCGGGCACCTTGATCATGTCCAGCCCGAACCCGGCCGGTGCCGGGGCACTGCGCGTGTAGGCGCGGCTACTGCCGGCCCGGTGGCCGATCTCCCGAGTGTCGATCACCCAAGGGCCGACGTGCGCGGTGCGCGCTGCATGGTTCTTAGACATCACAAGTTTCGGTGGTCAATTCAACAGGGCAGGTGGTGCGGCATCGGTGGATGAACAGCTGCGCATCATCCCAGCCAGCTTTTCCAGCGTACGCGACAGCTCTCGGCCCGCGACACCAGCCCCTCCGCGGCGAATCCGCTGCGGAGGACGGGAAAAGATCAGTTGGCGTCGGCGTTGTAGCCGGCGTTCCACTCCTCGTAGTCGAACGGCCTGGCAGGGCTTCTACCTGGGACGGAACGAGCCACGTGGGACAGATGTGGGACACACCGGTCTATGTACGCGCTGCGGCCCCCGTTCCTCCATCCGTGGAACGGGGGCCGCAGATGCAGCTCAGCGTTCGAGCTTGCCAGCCTTGATCGCCGTCAGGAAGTCGGCGAACCGCTCGGGCGTCACCGCGAGGGTGCCATAGGACCGGTCCTTGGTGTCACGCACACCAACGACCGCGGGCGCCACGCCAATCTCGACGCAGGCGTTTCCCCCACCGCTGTAGCTAGACTTGCGCCAAGAGACGCGAGAGAGATTCATAAGTTCTCGCCCTTCACTTATGTACGAGTTTCGAGATCAGGCGGGCGCTGTCCCGTTCACTCAGCGCCCGCTCTCGAAGCTCGCCGAAGAGCGTATCCAGCGCAGCCACGATTTCCAGATCGTCCACAAGGTGGCCCCCGACGGCGTACTCCTGGTATGCGGCGGGCGGCCAGGTCTCAGATGGAAAGTCGAGCAGCGCGAAACTGCCGGACAGCGACGCATGCAGGCCGTCGTCGAACGGCAAAATGTGGATCTCGATGTTGGGTCGTTCGCCCATTTCCAGCAGATGAGTCAGCTGCCTTGCCGAGACATCCTTGGTCTTCACACAGCGATGCAGCGCCGCCTCGGAGATCACAGCGATCTGCTCCAGCGGCTCTTCCGCGAATAGCCGCTTCTGCCGGGCCATGCGCAGCTCGACCTTGCGTTCAACCTCGGTAGGTTCGGTCATGTGCCGCGCGAGCACGGTCACGGCTCTCGCGTATTCCTCGGTCTGCAGCAGCCCTGGGATCAGCTCCAGCTCGAAGTTGCGGAGCCTCAGGGCGTCGGTCTCCATGCCGACGTAGTTGGAGAACCAGTTGGGCAGGCGGTAGGTCGACCACCAGCCGCGCTTCGAGGCTTCCTGCCGGATCTCCTCGTACACCGCTTGGTCCTGCGCGCTGATGTTGTAGTGGTTGAGCAGGACCATCAACTCGGGCTTGCTGGGCGCGTTCCGGCCGGTCTCGAAGTGACCGACCTTGCCCGTCGAGCAGCCGAGAAGCTTCGCGATCTCTTCCAGGCTCTCGCCTGCCTGCGTTCGGAGTTTCCGCAGTTCACGGCCCAGCGCCTTGCGCCGCATGATCGGACTTGCCATGCCCTGAACTGTAGCCCTTCAGGGTGGATAACTCGTTCGACGCTTCTTCGTTGTAGTTCTACGATATAGATTGATCTCAGTAGATCATCAATGGAGATCAGCGACGTAGATCTTCAAACCCCGGAGGTGGCCGAGATGCTCCTGGGACCTGTGTTCGCAGTGCCGAGACATCCAATGCACCACAGACCGCTGCGGCGGTTGCGTAGCCGCAGCATGTATGCCGCCCTGTCGCGACGAATCCATCCTTCGGCGCGCGGCGGTTCCGCGGGACCGGTGGCCAGCACGGTGCCGACCACCGGTCCCGCACCCTCGAAGGCGGCGGCCTGATGTACCGACCGCACCCGTTCAGTTGGCTTCCGGCCGACGGCGCCCGGCACGCGACCACCGACGAGCGACCTGCTGGCGGCTGGCCGGACGGCACGGAGATCACCGCCCTGTGTCGGCAACAGGTTCGCGCGAAGAACTCCGTCGAGGCGTGGCTCTGGGAAACCTGCCCGGGCTGCAACGCCGAGGCCCACCGGCTGGCGGGCATCCCGATGCCGGCTGCCCAAGGGAGGGGGGAGAAGTGAGCCACACCGAGGTCGATGAGCTGCTGGGCAAGCTACGCCGCCGAGGCGGTGTTCTCTACGTGTTCGGCCCGAAGACCGGCCCTCAGCTGGTCGCCCATGTGTTCCAGTGGCCGACCTGCGCCGACGTAGTGATCCTCCGCGGAGCGGACGACGCCACCGCCTACCGCACCCCGACGTTGGCTGACACCGACGTGTTCCGGCCCAAGGTCGTCTCCTGACACTACCACTCGCCGGCCGTGTGGACCTTGCGCGCGGTGCTCACGCTCCCACCGCCCGGCGACGCTGACGCCCCGATCGCGGTGCTGCACGCCCATCCGCTCTGCGGCCTACCTGCCGACATCGGCCGACCGATCACCATCCGCCCGACGTCGCTCGCCGGGCCACCCGCGCACGTCGCGCGGCCTGTTCTCCACCACCAGCCACACCATCAAGGAAGGGCTTGCGGATGATCACCGTGGGTATCGCAGTGGGGGTTGTTGCGGTCGTGCTCCTGTCCTGGTGGGGCTGCCGCTACTTCCTGGCTCGGCCACAGCACGGCGGGAGCGGCGAGGGCGCGCTCACGGTCGAGTACTTGGTCAAGCGGATCGACGCCGAGACTAGCGGCGGCCGGCACCAGCTCCGCGAACCGATCACAATCCTCGGGGACCTGGCCGACGCCTTGGCCGTCGAAGAAACCCGCCTCCTGCCGCTGGCCTCCACCGGCCTGCCGATCGGCGACCAAGTAGCGCTTGCCCGTCATCCGGGCGCGCTGCGGCGAGTCCTCGTCGGGCTGCAGAACCTGTAGACCCGGCTCGGTGTCGTGACTTCCCCGACCGGCACCGAGTCGCCCGGCGAGGGCGATGCGCCGCCCCTCGGTGCACCGCCCTCGCCGGTTCAGCTCCCGGCGCGCGACAGCCACCCGGCCGACTCGCTTCGTGGCTGGTGGGGATCGACGCACGGCACACCGCCGCAACCGATCCCGCGTGCGCCGGGAGTTTCTGGATGGCCGGGTCGGTGCATCCCCCGACGCACCGACCCGGCCGCCGCCACCAAAACCCCGAAAGGAAAGGCACGACGTCATGTCAGATGATCAGTCCGTTGAGGACGTCCCGACCGGGTATTGGGCAGCATTCGGCTACCACAACCACGTCCTGCCCACCGACATGCCGCCACGCAAGGACGGCAAGCACACCACCGTATGCGGCGCGCTCACCCCACCCGCCGAAGTGTCCGAAAGGGACGATCGGCCGGTGTGCTCGTGGTGCTCCGAACAGGTCCGCACCGGACGGATTCAGATTGTTCCCAGACCGGACACGGCGTGAAAGAAGGGAGCTGGCCGCGTGCTTCCCGAAGGAAACGGGAGCACTCGGCCAGCAGTGGGAGAAGGTGACCCGTTACGGGTTGTCCTTCTCCAAAGGGCGCGGGGGTTTGCCCTCCTGCTCCTCGGCTGCCCAGTCACCGAACACCGGCGGAGCGAACTTCGGCAGCCCGAGCTCTTTCCACGCCTCGTCGGTGGGCTCCAGGTACTTGTTGGTGTGCTCTTTGTCCTCGTCCTCACGCTTACCGCGCACTACGGAGCCTCCACCAGCAGCGACACCGCTTGCGCCGCCGCGGCCACCCGCCCCGCTGGAGCTGCTGCTGGATGTCGAGCCACCAGAGGAACCGCCCGACCCAAACCCGCGGCTGCCTCCGCCGCCACCTGTGCCCCGTCCGGAGCCAAGACCGCCTGTACCGCCGCCGACCCGGCCGCCCGCACCGGTACCCGGTCCGCTCGTGCTGCCAGGCGGAATCAACGCACCGCCAACGAACCCACCCCCGACACCAGGACCTGACGTCGGCGCCCCGACAGTCGGTCCAGGTGTCACGCCAGCCGCAGGCGGGGTCGCCCACGCCGAGCCCGACTCGGCCGGCGCCTGCGAATCAGGGCTCACCGACGGCTGCCCACCCGGCGCCGCCGAACCCGTGGTGCCCACGGATCCCGGCGACGTCCGCGCCGAACCGGTGCCGGTTCCGGTAGTGCTGGTGTAGCCGGTGCTCGGGTCGACCTTGTTCACAGGCGCGGTCGACGCTGGCGCGACGTCGGCGGTGAACGTCGGCGGTGGATCGAACCGCTGGACCGTGTTGGCCCGGTCGTTGCTGGCCTGGGTGTAGGACTCGTACTGCTCGCGCGCCTGGGCATCGACCTGGTCGTGCTTTTCCTCGTATGCCGCCCGTACCCCGGTTCTCGCACCGTAGGCGATCGGGTTGACGTAGTCGCCCCAGCCGATGTCGATCTGCGGCACCTGATACGGCGGCGGGAAGGCGTTCTTGAAGTCCGCCGAGCTCTGGGCCTGCTGCTCGACCGCGGACCCGACCTGGGCGGCCACCTCGATCGACTGGCGGGTCGCCTGTGACAACGGCGTCACCGCGTCCTTGGCCTGCTCAGCGGCGGCGCCCTGCAGGACCACGTCGAACTTCTTCAACACCCGATCCAGGTCCCCGTCGGCGTCGCCGAACGCGGTGCTCACTCGGTCCCGCCAGTTCGCCGCCGCCCGCGATGCCGCACTCACCCCCGGCCCGGACTCGACCTCGCCGTAGATCTTGGGGTGGTCAAACTCCGCCTGCGCCCGCCCCGGCACCTCTCGGGTGCCGAACAAACAGCCGAACAGTTCCATGATCCCCTCAGCCCCCCATCTCAGGCTGGAGGAATGTTCTCCAGCACCATGCCCGCGATCTTGTCTGACATCGCACACGGATCCGCATACTCCGGGTTGCGGCTACCCTCGCTGCCGGTCTGGAAATAAACCAGGAACAAGTCCTTGTCCGAAGTTCCGACATAGGTACCGCACGAACCCCTGCTCACGCCGTAGCGCACACCTGGGTAGCCATTGACGTTGGCGTTCGGTTTGCCGTTGTCGCCAGCCGTCTTCGCCATCCAGCGCAGTCCTTGGCCTTGAACGGTGTCGGGCGAAATGTCGATCCGCAGCTCCTGGTTCCGCCACGTACAAGACGTCTGGCCCCACTCAGACTGTCCAGGCGCAGGTGTTCCAGCCTTGAGTTGCTGGACCTGGGTCGACGTCAGCAGCTGGCACGGGTCAGCTACTGCCTTGAGGTTCTTGGGCTTGTCGATGTGCAACGGGTCGCTGGCCGCTGCAGTTGTCTCACCTCCCGTACTCGGTTCTGGTTCGCCGCCGGTGGTTGGGGAGCAGCCGGCCAAGCCAAGGAGCAGCACACTCGCTGTCACTGCGAGGGTGGTGCGCGTGGTGTGCACGGTCATGCCATCCGGTTCTCTTCGTCGATGCGCTTGTGCTCGTCGATCGTCTTCTGGATCGCGGCTTTGAAGTCGTCGATCCACTGGATCATGCCTTGCGCAGTGTCATAGAGGCAGCCCTCACCGCCTTGAGCGCGTTCGCCGAGCTTCTTGAAGACCTCGACGGTCACATCGTCTGCGAACGGCGGCATGATGTTCCCAAGTTCTGCTGCCGTCTTCCGTGCTTCCTCGTACTTGGCGCGCACACCGTCGAGTTCGGCGAGGAGCTCGGGTGCGCGGTCGAGGTCGACGTAGAACGTCTGGCGGCCGTTGACGCTTACCGGCTCACTCACTACTTGCCCTCCCCTTTACCGATCTTGCGGCCCCGGTCGAGATCCTGGCACAAACCACCGAGACCGGGGCCAAAGTCGAGTAGAACTACCCAAATCGCCACGCGTCGAGGACCTGCAAGCGGAGCTCGTCGCGATAGGTACGCAACGCGGTGGCCAGCGTCTTGTTGCTGGCCGGGGTGAGCAGGGTCTGCTCACCACGCGGCGGCTGCGGAATCTGCGCTACCCGCCCCGTGGGGTTGTGGTGCACCGTGATCGCCCACGGCGCGAGACGAGCGGTGCCGCCGGGTTCGCGGACTCCGACGTTGAACTGCCCGGTCACCCGATCACCGAGCTTCGACAACGCACCGACCATCTTGGCGTCCTCGGTCGGGATGCCCGCTTGGCCGAGTTCGTAGGCAATCCAGTCGCCCTGGTCGGCTTGGTGGTCTTCCGCTTCCATCCCAGCCGCTCGCAGCACCGCGGTCGGCAGCTGCACCCGCCGCCCTGACGCTGGGCTGACGTCGCGCAGACAGGCCACCAACACCTGCTCGGCAGCATTCGGGCCGACTTCGTCGATCCACACCCGGTCGCCGCGCAGGATCAGGCGAAACGCCAGATGGTTGACCGCAACCATCGCCCGGGTCTCGGGCTTTTCAGGTTCGGTGAGGTAGAGGTAGGCGAAGGACTGGCCGTAGACCAGCGCAGAGACGATCTCGTACCACTGATCGTTCAACCTTCCGGATCGCTCGATCCAGCCCTTGGCCCGCGCGCTGTCTGCGGCGGCCTCCAGCGCGGCACGCGGGTCGTCGGGCTGGTCGAGTCCGCTGTTGCGGGCGATCACGAACGTCGGCAAGCCGAACTTGCGCTGCGCCTCCGTTGCCGAGACCAGGCCAGCTTCGTGACGGGCCTTCTCGTGGCGCACAATGGCGCCGAACTCCCAGAAACTGCACTCCACCCAAACCCCTGCGCGTTCCACATTGGACTTTTCGGGCCGATTGGCCGCACGGCAGCATATCGATACCGGGCGCGGAGCATGTCGGAAGCTGGACCAGCGATGGCGCTCTCACTCGAATGGTCGAGTCAACGCATTCCGGCTGCTACGGTCACCAGAACACGAGAAGGCGGCAGATTTGTGTGGCAGTTCATACGGAGGGTGCGGACAGGTCGCCGCACTGGTGGCCGTCCGGTGGTTCGCTGGTTTCGGCGAGGAGCCTTCGGCGAGCCAGCCTGCCGCACAGACAACAACCTCGGAGGGGGCACGATAGCCAGTGACAGGATTTGGTGTCAGCCGCGAAGATCTCGCTGCGGTAGGGAAATCATTCCAGGCAGTGGTAGGGCCGCTTGAGGACAAGGCCAACGACGTGGCCAATAGTCCCGTATCTGGGGGAAACGTGGGGGAACCATTCCATTATGCGGGTGAGCAGTACCGCAAGTTCGTGAGCGACATGAGTAAAAGCGTTCACGATTACGCGTTGCGCGTCGCGGGGATTGCGAACGCCCTGGGGGCCTCCGCGGACACGTACGGCTCGGTCGATGCGGACAACGCTCGTAACGTCGGCTCCATTAAGACTGGGGATTGAGCATGAGCGAGTGGGACGAAGTCAAAAAGGGAATCGAGTTTCTGGGGCGCCTTAATCCGGTGACCGCGCAGCGGGAAGCCGGGGAATTGGCAGCGAGAACCGCGCCTTCGATCAAGGACTACATGCTGCAGGGCAAGGCGGCAAAGCAAGCCGTCGAGGGCGCCAAAGGCGAGCTGGCGCAGATGGCCAGCGCCGGGGCGAGCCGGTCCGACGAGCTGCTGGACGTCGGGCTTGCCGGGCTGCGTTTCTTTGATGACTACCTTCCGCTCTACAACGACTGGAAGGGCGCCGGACTCGATCTCGAACGCGACATCTACGGCAAGTACCGCAGGCTCTACGGCATCGACTTCGCCGCCTTCCGCCACGATATCGGCACCATCCACTGCGCCTACGGCGCGATGCAGAACACCTACGCCGAGGTGGATACGGAGTTCCGCGCCTTGGTAGCGAACTGGAGCGGCGAGGCCGCTGTGGCCACGACGAACCACATCTCGAAGTTCCTGGAAGCCGGCCACACCTTTCAGGAAGGCGTCAACACGTTCGGCCGCAATGTCGAACACCACGCGACCGCGATGGAAACCATCGTCCGGCTCTGTGCCCAGTCCGCTCTTGAGCTGTTCAGCGTGGACTGCGCCGGCCAAGTCCCGCCCTCGATCCAGCAGTACATCAAGATGGCACGACACCAATCCGGCGTCGCCCTGAACGACGCCGTCGGCACCGTCGTGGATGAATTTGGCGACCTGATCAAGGCAGGAGCTTCCATCATCCCGCAGGCCGGGGATCGCGTGGGTGCTGCAGTAGATGTGCTCAAGGAAGCAGCCGACCAGGCGAAAAAGCTGCTGAACAACGAGTTCATTCCCGCCTTCGAGTCGAAGCTGAACAAGTTCAACGAGATCGTGTGCGCCAAGACCGAGGATGACATACGGAGCCTGTGGGACGAGTTCATCGCCGCAGCAGAATGCGTTCCCAACAACCCGTTCGCGGGCGTTCCACCACTGTTTTCAGCCTGACTACATCGCAAGTATTTCCTGAAGCTAACGCGGAACAGAGGTGAAACATCATGGGCTCCTACGAGTCCCGCGCGGCACTCATCGTGAACACCGCGCATGAACGAGCCACCAGACTCGCCGCCGAACTACGGGACGAAGAACAGGCTTATCGCGACGCGACAGTTCGTGATTCAGAAGAGCTGGAGCAGAGCCTGACACGCGCCGCCGAACGCCAAAACCAGCCAGAACAGCCACGAGAAACGACGCAAACAAGCCACGACCGCACCCCCTCGTGGGCAGACGACGATCTCTCCAACGAAACGTGGCTGGAGGACGTCGATGACTAACCAGGGATACCCACACCCGGGCCAGCCAGGAGGATTTCCAGGCTCCCCACCGCCAGGCGAGGCTGCCCGACGCCCCGCGGTGCTGGAGCTCGCAGCCGGAGCATGGGCAACCGTCGCGGTGCTCTACTGGCTGCTCGCGGTGGCCGCCTCCGAAGGGACGCTTGTCGCAAGCCTGATCTTCGGTGTTGTTATCGCGGGGATCCTCGTGTTCGGCTGCTGGAAAGTCCGCTCGGGGTCCAACGGCTGGCGGGTGTTCTTCACCATCATCTCCGGCTGCTACGCCATCCTGGTCCCTTTCGGTTTGCTCGACCCAGAATGGGGCATCGGACTCAAGGCATTCAGCGTGCTCGTCGGCGTCCTGGGCATCACGGGCATCGTGTGCTCCTGGCTTCCCGCCTCGAACCGCTACTTCCATGACGCAGCAGAGCACCGGCGTGCGGTCAAGGCCCAGCAGTTCGCGGAGTTCGTTCGCAACAACCCACCACCCTAATTAGGAGGATGTGAAAGCGAGCTCGTTCTGCGAACTCCTAGCGGCCGGCCGATGACTCCGGTGAACCAGAAATCACACCTGCAGCGGGCCGCCAGGAAGAGGTGAGGGGCACCCGTGGGTGGCACAGCCGCTCAAGGGTACCCCTCACCTCGAAACCCCGTGGATACGTTCAGCGGAGCCCTCATGCCCGCGAACGGGCCATCGCAGCACTCGGCGAGAAGCAGGGCCTGGCGGTGGTCGACGAGCGTGGGACTCGTGGGACAACGCATGGGACCAAGCGCGGCCACCAGGCCACCCCCGAGCCCCCGAGCGAGGACGACCAAAAAGCGGGCTGAGCTGCGGAAACACCCCAGAATCCCCTAGCGGCCCCCATCGCCCCCATTTTGCGGAACCCCAGGTCGGGCCGGGTTCCACTCCTCGTAGTCGAACGGGGCACCCATCGGGCTGCGCAGCTGCTGGCGCCCCTTGCCGACGGTGCGCAGCGTGCGGCCGAGCAGGTCTTCGAAGTCGGCCAGGCGGGAGTCGACGTAGGCGTCGCACTCGCTGCGCAGCCGCTCGGCGTCCTCGTTGGCCTCGTCGACGATCCGCTTGGCCTCGGTGTTCGCCGCCTGCACGACCTCGGTGTCGGCGACCAGCCGGGCCTGCTCCGACTTGCCCTCGTGCACCGACTGCTCGTAGGCGGCCCGACCGGCCTGCACCATGCGGTCGGCCTCGGACTGGGCGCGGCCGACGTAGTCCTCGTACTCGCGGCGGCCGGCGGTCACCGCCTGCTCGGCCTGCGCCCGCGCCTCGGCCACCATCTCGTCGGCCTGCTCGCGGGCGTCGGCGAGCAGCTGCTCCGCCTCGGCTCGCGCCGCGGCGATCGTGCGGTCGGCCTCGTTGCGGGCGTCGGTGACCGACTTGTCGGCCTGCGCCTCGGCGGTGGACACCACCTCGTCGCGGTGGTCGAGCACGTCCTGGGCGTCGTCGAGTTCCTGCGGGATCGCGTCCCGCACGTCGTCGAGCAGCTCCAGCACGTCGCCGCGGGGCACCACGCACCCCGACGTCATGGGCACGCCACGCGCTTCCTCGACGATCGTGACCAGCTCGTCGAGCGCCTCGAACACCCGGTACACCTTGATCTCCCTGCCGTCGTAGCCGCCGCAGCGGCAAGCATGTCAGAACACCCGCAACCGCCGATCATGGGTTGTTCTGCTACCAGTCTGCCCGCGCTTGGCGGCGCGGCGGGGGAAATCCGGTATCCGCGTGTCAAGCCCCGAACGCACTCGTGCGCGCCCCGGGCACCCCGGGACGCGCACGGCTCGCGGAACTACGCGTTGATGTTGGTCAGCCGGAAGCTGTCGTAGTGGTCTTCGGTGTAGAAGTACTCGCCGCCGTTGCCGACCACGAAGCGGCGCGCGCCGCGGTCGTCGCTGCCGGGCGTCTTGACGGTGTACTCGTGGTAGTACCCGCTGTCGCACTTCGGCAGGATGCCTTCCCGGTTCGAGAAGACCTGGCCGTCCTGCGGGTACGGGTAGGGGCCGCCCTGCTTGATCAGGTTGACCGTGTCGGTCGCCTCCTTGGGCAAGGCGGAGAGGTCGGCCTTCTGGAAACCGGCGGTGTCCCCGCACGGCGCCTGCGCGACGGGCGCGGTCGGCGCGGCGGACAGGGCGCTCGCCTGGTACCCGACCAGGCCCACGACCGCGATCAGACCGGCCAACAGGATCTGCACTGTCTTCGACGTGATCCGCTTCATGGTCGGCCACGCTACGTCGATGGCGTGTTCACGCACTGAAGCTGACGTGAACCCGAAATGTCATAGGGCACGGTCGAAGGACACGCATTAATCCGAACGGCGTAGCACGGCGGAAGGCCCGGATGCCGCGCGGCTCGGGGCGTTGGCGCGGCGGTTCAGCCGCGCTCGGCCAGCCGTTCGCGGAGCCGCTGCTCGATCTTCGGCGGCAGCAGGTTCGACACGTCGCCGCCGTAGGTGGCGACCTCCTTGACCAGCGAGCTAGCCAGGAAGCTGTACAGCGGGTTGGTGGACATGAACATCGTCTCGACCCCGGACAGCTGCTGGTTCATCTGCGCCATCTGCAGCTCGTAGTCGAAGTCGCTGACCGCGCGCAGGCCCTTGACGATCGCGCCGATTTCGTGCGCCTTGCAGTAGTCCACGAGCAGGCCGTGCCAGGCGTCGATGCGCACGTTGGGCCACTGGGCGGTGACCTCGCGCAGCATCTCCAGCCGCTCCTCGACGGTGAAGAGGCTCTTCTTGTTCTTGTTGATGAGCACCGCGACGACGACCTCGTCGAACAGCTTCGACGCTCGCTCGATGATGTCCAGATGACCGTTCGTCACCGGGTCGTAGGAGCCTGGACACACGGCACGCCTCATGACCTGGCACGTTAGCAGCCGTTCCCGGATGCACCCACGATCACGTGGCGCGGGTCACCGGCGCGGGATCACTGTTCCTCGTGCACGGCCCAGTGCACGGCGGTGTCCCCGTAGCGCTTGGTGCGCGTCGCGTGGAGGGGCGGCGGCCAGTCCGGTTCGCCGCTGCGCACCGCGCGCTCGACGATCACGAGGCTGCCCGGCGCGGTCCAGCCGTTCTGGACCAGCCCGACCAGCACGCGCTGCAGCTGCTCGGGCGCGAGGTCGTAGGGCGGATCGGCCAGCACCACGTCGAAGGGCTGCGCGGTCGGGGTGCCGATCAGTGTCTCGGCCTTCGCCTGTTCCACCCGGACCTCGCGGAACCCGAGCGATGCGGCGTTGCGGCGCAGCAGCTGGGCGGCGCGCCGGTCCGACTCGACGAAGGTGGCGTGGCCCGCGCCACGCGACAGGGCTTCGAAGCCAAGCGCCCCGGAGCCGCCGTAGAGGTCGAGCACCCGCGCGCCGGTCAGCTCGATGACCGATTCCAGCGCGCTGAACAGGGCTTCCCGCACCCGCTCCGAGGTGGGTCTGGTGCCGCGCGGGGGCACCTCGATGCGCCGCCCGCCCACGCTTCCGGCCACGATCCGCGTCACCCGACCATCGTCGCGCACGCCCTCCCGACCGATGCGCCGCGGGCCTCGAAGTCCGCCCACGCAGCAAACCCATGACACCAAGCAAGCTGCCCCAGGCAGCCCGCACCAGGAGCGCAGAGTCACACAAGCAGCCACACGCAAGCGGCGCGAGCCGCTTTCTCTTTTCCCACCCTCGCAACTCGCACCGCCGCGGGTTATCAGAAGCCTTCTCGGGAGGACAGCCCCACGTGGCGTGTTGGTCATACATGAGTCGGGGATCCCGGACCGAGAAGGCTTCCGAGGTTCCGGCACCCGCACCGCCACGCAAGACGAACCGTGCAACGGATCACGCGTTTTGCTGGAGTTTACGCCTGGGTATGTCGGTTCTTAGCTCCTGGGAGCAGCAAACCGGCACCGCAGCGGGTCGTAAGCTGACTGGTCTGCCCACTGCGCCAGACGGGGAGAACGACACAGGTGTCCGAAGCGTCCATCAAGCAGGCCGAGATCGCGGTCGAGCAGCAGCACGTCGATCGGGTTTACGCCCGGCTCGACGAATTGCGTGCCGAAGCCGAGGCGATGCGCGACAAGAGCTACGAGTACGGGCAGGAGGCCACGCCCGAGGCGCTCAACGAGCGCGACGTGATGCTCTACCACGCGAACCGGACGCTGCAGGCGTTGAACGCGGAGTCCGAGGGGCTCGTATTCGGCCGCCTGGACTTCGCCGGCGGTGATGCCGCGCACATCGGCCGGTTGGGCATCCGCGACCCGCAGTTCGACAACCTGCTGGTGGACTGGCGGGCCCCGCTGGCGGCGGCGTTCTACCAGGCCACCCCCGAGCAGCCGCTGGACGTGGTGCGCCGCCGGGTGATCCGCTCCTCCCGCGAGCAGGTCGTCGACCTCTCCGACGACCTGCTGGACCCGGACCGGGCGCCGGCGGACATGCGGGTGATCGGCGACGGCGCGCTGATGGCGGCGCTGACCCGGTCGCGCGGCGACTCGATGCGCAACATCGTCGCCACGATCCAGAAGGAGCAGGACGACGCGATCCGGGCGCCCGAGGGCGGGGTCGCCGAGATCACCGGCGGGCCGGGCACCGGCAAGACCGCGGTGGCGCTGCACCGAGCCGCCTACCTGCTCTATCGCGACCAGCGCCGGCTCGGCGGGCCCGGCGTGCTGGTGGTAGGGCCGTCGCCGGTGTTCATGTCCTACATCTCCCGCGTGCTGCCGTCGATGGGCGAGCACAACGTCGAGCTGCGGGCGCTCGGCGAGGTGCTGGACGGGATCGGCACGGCCAAGATCGAGGATCCGCGCACGGCGGAGGTCAAGGGCTCGTCGCGGATGGTGAAGGTGCTCCGGCGGGCGCTGCGGTTGCCGCCGCCGGACGCGCCGGAGCAGCTGAAGATGTTCTACCGGGGCACGGTGCTGAAGCTGCAGGCCGACGACCTGAAGCGGATCCGCCGCTCGCTGCACGGCAAGGGCGGGCAGCCCAACCGGTCCCGGATGCGGGCGGCCGACGCGCTGCTGGAAGCCCTGTGGCAGAAGGCGAGACAGGCCGCCGACGAGGACTTCAAGCCGGAGCGCGAGCGGTTGATCACCGAGATCGGCGACCGCATCGAGTTCCACCGGTTCCTGGTCGCCTGGTGGCCGCCGCTGTACCCGATGCAGGTGTTGCGCTGGCTGTCCGACCCGGCGCGGCTGTCCCAGGCCGCCCGCCGGTTGCTGTCGGCCGAGGAGGTCGACCTGCTGGCCAAGTCGTGGACCGAGGTGACCGAGTGGACGGTCGCCGACATCGCGCTGATCGACGAGCTGCGGGTGCTGGCCGGGCCGCCGCCGAAGCGGCGCCGCACAGCCCCGGATGCGGAGCAGTCGCGCCGCGCGGTCAACTACGACGAGTACGCGCACGTGGTGATCGACGAGGCGCAGGACCTCTCGCCGATGCAGTGGCGCATGGTGGGTCGCCGCGGGCGGCACGCGAGCTGGACGATCGTGGGCGACCCGGTCCAGTCGTCGTGGCCCGATCCGGCGGAGGCCGCGGCTGCGCGGGCGGAGGCCCTGAGCGAGCAGCGCACGCACCGCCGGTTCACGCTGCGCACCAACTACCGGAACTCGGCGGAGATCTTCGCCGTCGCCGCCGATGCGGTCCGCGACCTGGTACCGGCCGACGACCTGCCGATCGCGGTGCGTACCACCGGAATCGACCCGGCGGTGCGTGAGGTGTCCGCGGACGAGCTGCCGCGGGAGACGCGAACCGCCGCGGCGGAGCTGGTCGTGGCGGCCGAGGGCACGGTTGGCGTGATCACCACGATGGCCCGCCGCGACGAAGTCCGCGAATGGCTATCCACTGTGGACGGATTGGAAGCCGGCTCCGACCGGCTCCGCGTGGTCGGCAGCCTGGAGGCCAAGGGCATGGAGTACGACGCGGTGGTGGTCGTCGACCCGGACGGCCTGGCCGCGGAATCCAGCACCGGCCGCCGCGCCCTCTACGTCGCCCTCAGCCGAGCCACCCAGCTCCTCACGGTCCTCAAGACCCCGTAATCCCAGCCAACCGGGGACCAAAAACGAGGGGCGCCTTCGACCGGCACAGTCGGTCGAAGGCCGGTGCCCGGTGCCCGGTGCCGCGAAGGCGTGGAGAGCCAAGGGCTCATCGACACGAACATCCCGGTCTACGCGCACATCGTGAACGACGGCGACCTGCGCGCCACCCAAGCCCGCCAACTGCTGAAAGAGCTCTGGGCCACGGAAACCGGCGTGTTGAGCACCCAGGTGCTCCAGGAGTTCTACTCCGTCGCCACCAAGAAGACGAAGCTACCCCGCGAAACCGCTCGCAAGGTGGTGGCGAAGTACGCCGAGTGGGATCCGATTCGCACCGACCCACTGCTGATCGTCTCGGCTAGTAAGCTGGAAGAGAACCACACGCTCGCGTTCTACGACGCGCTCATCCTCGAAGCTGCGTTGCGATCGGGTGCGACGAAGCTGCTCACCGAGGACATGCAGCACGGCCGACGGTTCGGGAACCTCCTGATCGAGAACCCGTTCCGCCCCTGAAACGCCGAACGCGGGCCGTTCCCCCGAGAGGGGACGGCCCGCGTTGGGGTCAACGGTGGTCAGCCGAGTTCGATGATCAGGTCTCCGCCTTCGACCTGCTGGACCGGTCCGATCGCGAGGCGCTTGACGCGGCCGCCCTGCGGGGCCGTGATCGCGGCCTCCATCTTCATCGCCTCGATGGTGGCGATGGTCTGGCCCGCCTCTACCGCGTCGCCCTCCGCGACCGACAGCGTCACCACGCCCGCGAACGGGGCGGGCACGTGGCCGGGGTTGGACCGGTCGGCCTTCTCCGCGATCGGCAGGTCCGTGGCTACCGAGCGGTCGCGGACCTGGATCGGCCGCAGCTGGCCGTTCAGGACCGCCATCACGGTGCGGATGCCGCGCTCGTCGGGCTCGCTGATCGCCTCCAGCCCGATGAGCAGCCGCACGCCCGGCTCCAGGTCCACCGAGTACTCCTCCCCCGGCCGCAGGCCGTAGAAGAAGTCCTTGCTGCGCAGCAGGGAAGTGTCGCCGAACGCCTCGCGGTGCTCGGTGAACTCCTTGGCCGGCTTCGCGAACATCAGCCGGTTCAGGGTGCCCCGGCGGTCCGACTCCAGCCCGGCACGGTCCTCTTCGGACAGTTCTGCGACCTTGCGCACCGCGGTGCGGCCCTCCAGGGCCCGTGTGCGGAACGGCTCCGGCCAGCCCGCCGGCGGGTCGCCGAGCTCGCCCTGTAGGAACCCGATCACCGAGTCCGGGATGTCGAACTTGCGCGGGTCGGCCTCGAAGTCGGACGGGTCCACCCCGGCGCCCACCAAGTGCAGCGCCAGGTCGCCGACCACCTTCGACGACGGGGTCACCTTGACCAGCCGGCCGAGGATCCGGTCGGCCGCGGCGTACATCGCCTCAATCTCCTCGAACTTGTCGCCCAGCCCGAGCGCGACCGCCTGGGTGCGCAGGTTCGACAGCTGGCCGCCGGGGATCTCGTGCTTGTACACGCGCCCGGTGGGCGAGGCCAGGCCCGCCTCGAAAGGCTGGTAGACCTTGCGCACCGACTCCCAGTAAGGCTCCAGGTCGCACACCGCCTGCAGGTCCAGCCCGGTGGCCTGCTCGGTGTAGTCGGTGGCGGCGACGACCGACGACAGCGCGGGCTGCGACGTGGTTCCGGCCAGCGACGCCGTCGCGGCGTCCACCGCGTCCACGCCGGACTGGACGGCCGCAAGGTAGGTGGCCAGCTGGCCGCCCGGCGTGTCGTGGGTGTGCAGGTGCACCGGCAGGTCGAATTCCTTGCGCAGCGCGGAAACCAGCTTCGCCGCCGCCGGCGGCCGCAGCAGCCCGGCCATGTCCTTGATGGCCAGCACGTGCGCACCGGCGTCGACGATCTGCTCCGCCAGTCGCAGGTAGTAATCCAGTGTGTAGAGCTTCTCGTCCGGGTTGGACAGGTCGGCCGTGTAACACAGCGCCACCTCGGCGATCGACTTGCCGGTGGCCCGCACCGCCTCGATCGCCGGGCGCATCTGCTCGACGTCGTTGAGCGCGTCGAAGATGCGGAAGATGTCGATGCCGGTGTCGGTGGCCTCCTGCACGAAGTGCTCGGTCACCTCGGTCGGGTAAGGCGTGTAGCCGACCGTGTTGCGCCCGCGCAGCAGCATCTGCAGGCAGATGTTGGGCACCGCCTCGCGCAGCTTCGCCAACCGCTCCCACGGGTCCTCGGCGAGGAACCGCAGCGCCACGTCGTAGGTCGCGCCGCCCCAGCACTCCAGGGACAGCAGCTCCGGCGTCATCCGCGCCACGTGCGGCGCGACCGCGAGCAAGTCCTTGGTGCGCACCCGGGTCGCCAGCAGCGACTGGTGGGCGTCCCGGAAGGTGGTGTCGGTGACGCCGACGGCCTTGGTTTCCCGCAGCCAGCGGGCGAAACCTTCCGGACCGAGCTCGGTGAGGCGCTGCTTCGAACCGGCGGCCGGGGCGGCCGACAGGTCGATCTCCGGCAGCTTGTACACCGGGTCCGGGGTGGTCGGGCGCTTGCCGTTGGGCCGGTTGACCGTCACGTCGGCGAGGTAGTTCAGCAGCCGGGTACCGCGGTCGGCGGAGTGGCGGGCGGTGAGCAGGTGCGGCCGCTCGCCGATGAACGAGGTGGTGACCTTGCCCGCGGCGAAGTCCGGGTCGTCCAGCACGGCCTGCAAGAACGGGATGTTCGTGGATACGCCGCGGATCCGGAACTCGGCTACCGCGCGGCGGGCCCGCGCGACGGCGGTGGCGAAGTCGCGGCCCCGGCAGGAGAGCTTCACCAGCATCGAGTCGAAGTGCGCGCTGACGCTGGTGCCGGCGAACGCGGTGCCGCCGTCGAGCCGGATGCCCGCGCCGCCCGGCGAGCGGTAGGCGCTGATCATGCCGGTGTCCGGGCGGAACCCGTTGGCCGGATCCTCGGTGGTGATGCGGCACTGCAGGGCGGCGCCGCGCACCCGGATCGCGTCCTGCGTCATGCCGAGGTCTTCGAGCGTCTCGCCGACGGCGATGCGCAGCTGCGACTGGACCAGGTCGGCGTCGGTGACCTCCTCGGTGACCGTGTGCTCGACCTGGATGCGCGGGTTCATCTCGATGAACACGTGGCGGCCCTGCTCGTCGACCAGGAACTCCACGGTGCCCGCGTTGACGTAGCCGATCTTGCGGGCGAAGGCGACCGCGTCGGCGCAGATCCGCTGCCGCAGCTGCGGGTCAAGGTTGGGCGCCGGGGCGATCTCGATGACCTTCTGGTGGCGGCGCTGCACCGAGCAGTCCCGCTCGTAGAGGTGGATCACGTTGCCCGCGGCGTCGGCGAGGATCTGCACCTCGATGTGCCGCGGGTTGATGACCGCCTGCTCCAGGAAGACCGTCGGGTCACCGAAGGCCGATTCGGCCTCGCGCATCGCCGCTTCCAGCGCCTCGCGCAGCCCGGACACCGCATCGACGTGGCGCATGCCGCGCCCGCCACCGCCGGCGACGGCCTTCACGAACACCGGGAACGTCATGTTCTCGGCGGCGGCCAGCAGCTCGTCGATGTCGCGGGACGGTGACGAGGAGTTCAGCACCGGAACCCCGGCCTCGCGGGCGGCGGCGACCGCGGTCGCCTTGTTCCCGGTCATCTGCAGGATCTCGTGGCCGGGGCCGACGAAGGTGATCCCGGCTTCCTGGCAGGCCCGCGCCAGCTCGGGGTTCTCGGAGAGGAACCCGTAACCGGGGTAGACCGCGTCCGCGCCGGCCTGGCGCGCGGCCTTGATGATCTCTTCGACGGACAGGTAGGCGCGGACCGGATGACCAGGTTCGCCGATCTCGTACGACTCGTCGGCTTTCAGGCGGTGCAACGAGTTGCGGTCTTCGTGCGGGAACACCGCGACCGTGCCCGCACCCAGCTCGTACGCGGCGCGGAACGCGCGGATCGCAATCTCGCCGCGGTTCGCGACAAGGACCTTGCGGAACATGCCGGCTCCTCCTGGACAGGTGTCGGTCGGTGTGAGCACAGTACCGCGAAAATTCCCTCTTCCGGGAGAACCTCTCAGGTGATGGACACTTCGATGCCTCGACTACCTGCTCAAACGTAGATTCGAAACAAGGTCTGGACCAAAAGAAAAAAGGTCAAATTTCGCCTTGATGGAACTTTCGATCTCTTACTGGAGGCCTGGACGTAGCGCGCGGTCCGGACCGTCGCCCGATCAGCACATCCAGCGGCGGATAGGTCTCCAAGAACCTGTCCCTTGACCGAGGCGGCTATGGACGAACTCGCGGAGGCGCGTGACATAGCCGACAGTGACGGGCCCAACCTCTCGATCGTGACCACGCGGGTGATCTACATCGACGACTCCGGCGCGGAGACGACCGGTTACAACGTCTTCGGCTGGGTCGAGCTCGCCGTCTAGTCCTCGTCTAGTCCACGTCTAGTCCGCGTCTAGTCCTCGTCTAGTCCTGGAACGCGGCGCCGCGCGAATGGCTGGACCGGCGCCGCCAGCTTTACCGATCGATCGGGATCCCCACCGACTACGAGCTGCACGCCACGAAATTCGCCGGTGGCCGCGGACGACCTACCGGCACCCCCTGGGACACGATCAAATCGCAGCGCGCACACATCGTCGTCCCGTAGGCGGTGAGCTCCCGGTCGTTGAGCCAGTCCATGCCGGTCGGGCGGGGCTGGAGGTCGGTGAAGCGGAAGGTGCCGGGGAGCAGCCGCTTCGCGGTCCCACAGAACCGGCGTCCGTCCGGGCTTGCCATGATCACCACGGCACGGTGGTTCCGTCCCAGGAGAAGAACGCGCCGGTTGGCCCGTCGTCCGGCAGGAGCGCCAGCCGTACAGCCCCCTGGGCGGCCTCCGCCGGGTCTCCACCCGCCGCGGCTGCCCGGGAGTTGAGGTCGGTGGCCCGCAGGCCGGGGGCGAGCGCGTTGACCTTGAAACCCTCCTTGGCCAGTGTCTGGGCGTACAGGACGGTGAGGGCATTGAGGGCGGCCTTCGACGACCGGTACGCGGCCGCACCGCCGCTGCCGGTGGCGAACTGGGGGTTCGGATTCGTGCTCTAGGTCAGTGATCCGGTCCCGCTGGACACGTTGACGATTCGGGGGTGCGGGGAGCGGCGCAGGGCGGGCAGGAAGGCGTTGGTGACCGCGACGACCCCAACCACGTTGGTCTCGTACGTGCGCCGGAACTCGTCTGCGCCGGTTTCGGTCGGCGGCGCGAGCGAGAGCGATAGGCCTGCGTTGTTGACCAGCACGTCCAGGTGGTCCAGTTGCCCTGCGGCCGCGGCGATGCTGTCCGGGTCCGTCACATCGAGGACCAGTAGACGCGGGGCGTCGCCGATCTCCTCGACGGCCCGCCGCCCGCGCCCGGCGTCGCGGGAGCCCACGTACACCCCGAAACCCTCCGCGGCGAGCAGGCGGGCGATTTGCTTGCCGATGCCTTTGTTGGCACCGGTGACCAGTGCTGTGCGATCGTTCATGGAAGCCACGGTCCCCTGGCTGCGCCCACCCCTGCCAGGGACAACCTGTACCAGGCACCGGGAGGAGAGACCATGGTGCGGCAGGAACTCGCCCGTTTCCTGCGGGAGCGCCGCACAGCCCTGCGCCCGCACGAGCTCGGCCTGCCCACCAGCGCCCCGCGCCGCACCCCAGGCCTGCGCCGAGAGGAGATAGCGGAGCTGGCCCACCTGTCTGTCGACTACTACGTACGGCTTGAGCAGGCCCGCGGCCCTCGTCCGTCGCCCCGCATCCTGGACGCGCTGGCCCAAGCCCTCCGCCTGACGCCGGCCGAACGCAGCCATCTGTTCCGCCTGGCCGGAACGGGCGCGCCGCCGCCCGCCACCGGCGCCGTTCGGCGCGTTCGCCCGCACGTGGCCCGGATGCTGCAGCGCCTGCCGGAGACCGGCGCGATCGTCACCGACGCGGCCTACGGCGTCGTCGCCTGGAACCCGCTGGCCCGGGCTCTGCTGGGCGGCGACCTCGGACAGGGGACGGCGAACCTGGCCCGTCGCCGGTTCCTCGGCGAGGGACGGCTGTACGAAAGCTCCAGCACCGAGGAGTTCGGGCACATCGTGGTGGCACGCCTGCGCCGGGCCGCCGACCGCTACCCGCACGACCCGCAGCTCGCCGCCCTGCTGGCCGAACTACACACCGGCAGCGATGAGTTCCACCAGCTCTGGGAGACCCGCCCGGTCCACGCCCCCGGCCACCGCACCAAGACCCTCGACCACCCGACGGCGGGCAGACTCCGGCTGAACTGCGACGTGCTCCTCGTCCCCGAGGACGACCAGGAAGTAGTCCTGATCACGGCCGACCCCGGATCCCCCTCGGCCCGAACCCTGCGCCGGCTGGCCGCGACGGTCTAGGTGTGTTGGTGCTGGTCACAGCCACTCGTTGAGGACTGCGACCAGCACGGTCGCCTCGTGGCGAACGGCGAGCTTGTCGTACCTCGTGGCCACGGCACGGTAGCGCTTGAGACGGTTGATCCCACACTCGACGGCGTGACGCTCGCGTTAGTCGGTCTTGTCGAACTTCGGTGGCCGACCGCCCCGGGACCTGAGCTTCTACCGGTTGCGGACTCGGGTCCGCAGGGATTCGGAATGGTCGCCTTGATACCGCGTTTACGCAGGTAGTCCAGTTGATACGGGAGTCGTACGCCTTGTCGGCACGCACCCGGTCCGGGCGCCTGCGGGACCGCCCTCGCCCGAACCGGGGCACCCGGATCGCTTCCAGGACCGGTTCGAACTGCGGCGAGTCACCCCGCTGCCCGGCTGTGATCACGATGGACAGTGGCTTCTGCCCCTGCTCGACAGCGAGGTGAATCTTGGTGGTCAGCCCGCCCCGGGAGCGTCCGAGACCATGGTCGGCCGACTCGACGGCGGGACGCCCCGGCGGTGTGCTGGTGGGTCCGGCAGACAGTGGAGTCGACGTTCACCTCCCAGATGATCAGGTCCTTCCGTCCGCGTGGGCCTGAAGCCGGGTGACGATCCTGGCCCAGGTGCCGTCGCGCTGCCAGCGTCGGAACAGGTCGGCAGGCCATGATCATTCAAGATCAAGATCTACTGTTCGCAACAGACCCTAGGTGTGCCCGTTCTGTCAGCGCATCCAGCCGATAGGTCTCCAAGGACTGACCTTTGCCTCGGCGGCTTGGACCAACGTCTCGCGAAGGTTATCCGGCACGTTCTTGATTCGGATAGCGGCCATGCGCGCAACTCCGAATCAGGTCTTCTCCAGGTACTCGGCGCGGTCGGCGTCGACCACCTCGGCGACCATCCGGGCCAGGCCCGGCTGCTTCCGCAGTTGGGGGTCTTCGCCGACCACCCGGTCGGCTTCCTCCCTGGCCTGGGCGATCACGTCCTCGTCGCGCAGCAGCGACAGCATCTTCAGGCCCGACTTCCGGCCGGACTGCGCCGCGCCGAGGATGTCGCCCTCGCGGCGCAGCTCCAGGTCCAGGCGGGCGAGCTCGAAGCCGTCCGTGGTGGAGGCCACCGCGTCCAGCCGGTCCCGCGTGGTGGTGCCGGCCATCGCCTCGGTGACCAGCAGGCAAAGGCCCGGCGCGCTGCCCCGGCCGACGCGGCCGCGCAGCTGGTGCAGCTGGCTGACGCCGAACCGGTCGGCGTCCATGATCACCATGACGGTCGCGTTCGGCACGTTGACGCCGACCTCGACGACGGTGGTGGCGACCAGCACGTCCAGCTCCCCGGCGGCGAACGCGCGCATCACCGCGTCCTTGTCGTCCGCGGCCAGCCGGCCGTGCAGGATGCCCAGCCGCAGGCCCGCCAGCGGCCCGGCGGCGAGCTGCTCCGCGACGTCGAGCACCGCCACCGGCGGCCGCCGCTCCTCGTCCTCCTCCGGCGGCGGCTCCTCGCCGCCCCCGTCGCTGTCGTCCACAGCGGACTTCGCGGCCTTCTTCTTGCCTTTGCCCGGGTTCTCCTCGTCGTCGCCGATCCGCGGGCACACCACGTAGACCTGGTGCCCGGCCGCGACCTCCTCGTGGATGCGCGCCCAGGCCCGGTCCAGCCAAGCCGGTTTCTCCGCCACCGGAACGACGCTCGTGCTGATCGGCGAGCGACCGCGCGGAAGTTCCCGCAGCGCCGAGGTTTCCAGGTCGCCGTAGACCGTCATCGCCACCGTGCGCGGGATCGGCGTCGCGGTCATCACGAGCACGTGCGGCGACACCTCGTCCCCGCCGCGCGCCCGCAACGCGTCGCGCTGCTCGACACCGAAGCGGTGCTGCTCGTCCACCACGACCAGGCCGAGATCGGCGAACGACACCCGGTCCTGGATCAGCGCGTGCGTGCCGACGACAATCCCGGCCTCACCGGAAGCCGCCTCCAGCAAGGCCTTCTTGCGCTGCGCCGCGTTCAGCGAACCGGTCAGCAGCGTGATGCGGGTGGCGTCGTCCGCGCCGCCGAGCTCACCGGCCATCGCCAGGTCGCCGAGCAGTTCGCGCAGCGAGCGGGCGTGCTGCGCGGCGAGCACCTCGGTCGGCGCGAGCATCGCCGCCTGCCGCCCGGAGTCCACCACCTGCAGCATCCCGCGCAGCGCCACCACCGTCTTGCCGCTGCCGACCTCGCCCTGCACCAGGCGGTTCATCGGGTGCTCGGTGGTCAGGTCGGCGGCGATCTGCTCGCCGATCTCCCGCTGCCCCTTGGTCAGCTCGAACGGCATCCGCTGGTCGAACGCCGCCAGCACGCCGTCGTCGCGCCGCCGGCACACCGGCGCCGGATGCGACTTCGCCGCGCCGCGCAGCTGCGCCAGCGCCAGCTGCACCGCCAGCGCCTCGTCCCACTTCAACCGGTTCTGCGCGACCGTCACCTCCCCGAAGTTCTGCGGGCGGTGGATCTTGCGCAGCGCCGATTCCAGGTCCGCCAGCCCCATCCGGTCGCGCAGCTCCACCGGCAGCGGGTCGTCGGTGCCGTCCCAGACGTCCAGCACCTGGCCCACGCACCGCGCGATGGACCACGACGGCAGGCCATGCGCGGCCGGGTAGACCGGGATCAGCGCGGCGGCGAATTCCTCGGCCGCCGAACCGAGATCGGTCTTCTCCGTGTCGAAGAGCTGGTACTCCGGGTGTGCCAGCTGCAGCTGCTTGCGGTAGGCGGTGACCTTGCCCGCGAACATGCCGCGCCGCCCCGGCAGCAGCTCCCGCTCCCGCCAAGCCTGGTTGAAGAACGTGCAGCTCAGCGAGCGGTGGCCATCGGTGATGCGGGCCTCGACGATGGTGCCGCGGCGGGACTTCATGGTGCGCTTGCTGACCCGCTCCACCTGCGCCAGCACGGTGGCGTGCTCGCCGATCTCCAGCCCGGCGATCGCGGTCAGCTCGCCGCGCTCGGCGTAGCGGCGCGGGTAGTGGCGCAGCAAATCGCCCACGGTGGCCAGGCCCAGCGCCGAATCGAGCGCCTTGCCGGACTTGGCGCCGAGCACCCGATCGAGCTTCGCGTCCAATGTGGTCACTGCTTGTCCTCCGCCGTGCGCATCGTCACCGGTCGTCCCGCCGGGCAGGCACCCGCAAGTTACTGGACGGCACCGACGAGTCGATCAGTCGGTGGCGGCGACCCGCGCGCTCTGGCTGCCCAATCGCCATCCCAGCCAGCCCGCGAGCGCACCGCCCAGCAGCAGCCAGCCCTGCGCGTGGAGGTCGACGGTGTCCCGGAAGTCCGAGGCGTTCAGGTTGGTGAGCGTGGTCAGCACGACGGTGCCCAGCATCAGCGCGCCGAAGACGCCCAGCGCCGCGCCGGCCCAGGCCAGGCCGCGCCGCCGCAGCACCCCGCGGACCCCGAAGACGCTCCACACCGCAGCGACCGCCAGCCACCAGACGAGCATGTCGAACAGGAAGTCGCGCAGCGAGCTGGAGCTCTCCGGCGCGCCCGACGACGTCCACTTGACCGCGATGGGCTCGGGCAGCCGGGTGCGCAGCAGCAGCGGGATCGCGATCATCAGCAGCGCGACGAGCACGGTCCAGCCACCGACGAACCACAGATATCGGCTTCGGACTCTCACTGGACGCTCCCGGGTCAGTCGACGACCAGTAACGACATTAGCGCCACACCGCCGCTGCCCGTCGGCCCGGCCGGGCATCGCCGACCGGACCGACCGCTGGTCAGGCGGTCGCGAGCCACAGCCGCAGCGCCACCAGGCACGCGCCGCCCAGCGCGCCGAGCAGGTACACCCGTAAGTCGCGACGTCCCACGAGTTCCTCCCTCACAGCGCCGAGCTTTCGGTGATCAGCGCGTTGACCAGCTCGGCGCCGCGTTCGGCGTGGTCGACGCTGATGTAGAAGTCACGACCGGAGGTCAGCCGCAGGACCAGGCACTCGCCGCTGCGCATCATGATCGCGGTGCTGCTGGGGAGAACCCGGTAGCCCCAGCCGCCGACCTCGAGCGCCCGCCGGGTCTCGACCCGCGCGCCCTCGATCTGCGCCAGCCGGATCCGCCGAGCGGGCCAGCGCTGCGGCCCGAACGCGACTCGCACCCCGCGCTCGTCGACCTGCACCCGCGCCGAAGAAATGGCCAGGCACGCCGCACCGGCCAGCAGCGGCGCCAGCGCGACCTGCCAGGTCTGGAAGATGAAGGTCACCACCGAGACCAGCAGCACGACGACGCCGCCCACGCGGAGCACCTGGCTCGACATCGACGACAGCCACACCGCGCGTTCGCCCGCCTTCAAAGCCAGCTCCGAACCCGAAGCCAGGTCTTGCTCCTCGTCCGGTCCACGGTTGCACGCGAACCAGCCGACGCGGCCGGCGATCCCGGCGGCCGCCAGCATCGGAACCACCTGCCAGCTCAGCGACCCGGCCTGCCGCCATTCGACGGCGTCCAGGTTCACCCACGCGGTCAGCGCACCCAGGCCGACGACGAATACCCCGGCAGCGGCGAGGATCGCGCTCGTGGCGGCGCGGGTGCGCCGCAGCCGCCAGCCGCGCGCGCCGTTCCAGAGCGCGCCCACCCCGACCGCCAGCCAGCCGACCAGCAGGAAGACCAGGAAACCGGTGACCGACATCGAGTCGTTGGGCGCGCCGGAGAAGCTCCAGTGCGAGGCGATCGGATCCGGCAGCCGGTCCCGCAGGGTCAGCGCGCCGACGACGAGCACCGCCGTCACGGCCGCCACCCACAGGACCGAAACGGCCAGGAACCGGGTGCGGTAGATCATTTCGCCTCCTGCGTCTGGTGGGACACCGTTGTCCGGCTGTGCGGAAATCGCGGATGGATCCCTCATGCCTCCCCCTGCCTGATCCATTCGATGACGTCGTCCGGCCGGTAGCCGTGGAGCTCCGCATCGGCCAGCAGCTCGCCGAGCCGCCGCTGCAGCGCGGCCCGCGCGTCCGGGCGGCGCAGCACCGTGACGCCGCGCCCGCGGCGGAACTCCAGCAGCCCCTCTTCGCGCAGTTGGCGCAGCGCGCGGAGCACGGTGTTGGAGTTGATCTGCAGCGCGACGGCCAGGTCTCGCGCGGGCGGCAGCCGATCGCCCGGCTCGACCTCGCCGTCGGCGATGGCGCGCCGGATGGCGTCGGCGGCCTGCTCGTGCAGCGGCCGCTGGTCGTGCAGATCCAATGAAAGCAACATGATGCTAATGACTATAGCACCATTCACGTCTCAACGGCCGGCGGATTCACCGCCTGCGCAACTCAGGGTCCGTGAACGTTTCCAGGCGCTATGGAGGCTGTCCTGGAAGGGCTGGCTGAAGCGAACGGACCGATCGCGCCATCTAGTGTCCTGCACCGGAAATTCATGGTCGAAATGGCTATACTGCGGGAATGGCGAGGACTGGGCGGCCGAAGGCTGAGTTGGTGCTGACCGACGATGAGCGTTCGACGTTGCAGCGTTGGGCTCGGCGGGCGAAGAGTTCGCAGGCTTTGGCGTTGCGGTGTCGGATTGTGCTGGCATGCGCCGATGGTTTGTCCAATGTGGATGTCGCCGAGAAGTTGCGGGTGTCGCGGCCGACGGTGGGCAAGTGGCGGTCGCGGTTTGTCCAGCGACGACTGAAGGGGTTGGTCGACGAGGATCGCCCAGGCGCGCCGCGGAAGATCACCGACGAACAGGTGGAGAAGGTGGTCGTCTCGACGTTGGAAGAGAAACCGAACAACGCGACGCATTGGTCGCGTACATCGATGGCGAAGCGTTCCGGGCTGAGTAAATCGACCGTGGGACGGATCTGGAAAGCGTTCAACCTTAAACCCCACTTGGCCGACACATTCAAGCTCTCTACCGATCCGCAGTTCATCGAGAAGGTCCGTAACGTCGTCGGCCTGTATATGAACCCGCCCGAGAACGCAGTGGTTCTGTGCACCGATGAGAAATCCCAGGTGCAAGCGCTGGAGAGGTCCCAGCCGGTGTTGCCGATGATGCCTGGCATGCCCGAGCGGCGCACCCACGACTACGTCCGTCACGGCGTCACCAGCCTGTTCGCCGCCTTCGACATCGCCACCGGCAAGGTCATCTCCTCGCTGCACCGCCGGCACCGCTCGGTCGAGTTCCGCAAATTTCTCACCAAGATCGACAAGACCGTACCGGCGGAGTTAGGCGTCCATGTCATTTGTGACAACTACGCCACCCACAAAACTGAGATCATCCAGAAATGGCTAGCGAAGCATCCTCGATTCCAAATCCACTTCATCCCGACCGGATCGTCCTGGATCAACCAGGTCGAACGCTGGTTCGGCGAATTGACCACCAAACTCCTGCAACGCGGCGTGCACACCAGCGTCCAGGCACTCGAGGCCGATATCCGCAACTGGATCGACGAGTGGAACAACGATCCCCGGCCGTTCATCTGGACCAAGAACGCTGACGAGATCTTGGAGTCACTCCGATCATATTGTCAACGCATCTCCGGCGCAGGACACTAGGAGCCTGTTGCAAAATTACGCCCACCACGGACCGTGATCGATCGATCACGGCTGAGATGGCCACTGGCGGACAAACGGCGGCGATCGAGACTGATTTGGTACTTCGGTTCAGCCGTTTTCGCCGAAAACGCAACAGGCTCCTAGCCGGAGTGAACAGGCCGTCCGCTTCACACCGGCGCGGCGGAACCAGGCCGCTTCCGCTGGAGCTGCCACTGGAACCTCCAGACAGAACGAGGTCCCCAACGGGCTCAGCCCACGCACACAACCGATCGGAACGGGCGCTACTCGACGCCGACGAGGAGCAGGGCGCCGAGGTCGCCGCCCGGGTAGCAGGCGAATTCCACCTCGGGATGGGCGTGCCGGAGGTGCTCGGCCAGCGCATCCGGCAGCCCCTCCGGGGCATCCGCCTGGACCAGCGCGGTGAGCAGCTCGCCACCGATGGCGAGCATCCTGGTGACGAGATCGCGGGCCGCGGCCGACACGTCGTCGCCGATGAGCACGACCTCGCCGTCGATCAACCCGAGCACGTCGCCGGGCAGGCAACGGCCGACCCAGGTCAACGCCTCGGCATCGGCGATGCGCAGCTCGCCGCGCCGGGTCGCGGCCGCCGCCTCGGCCATCGCCACCTGGTCATCGGCCCGGCGGCGGCTCGGGTCGTGCACCGCGAGCGCGGCCAGCCCCTGCACCGGCGACGCCATCGGCACCACCACCACGTCCTGCCCCTCGCCGATCACCCCGGACCGCTCCACCACGGCGGCCGTCGCCGCGTCGTTGGGCAACACCACAACGTGCGCGGCACCGGTCGAATCGAAGGCCTCGCGCAGCCCGTCCGCGGTTAACTCCGTACCGACGACCAGCACGTCGGCGCCCTCCGCGGCGAACAGCTCCCCCAGCGCGCCGCCGGGAACGCAGGCGAGCACCGCGACGTCCCGTGCGAAAGCGGCCTGCTGGTCGGCGAACCTGGTGACCTTGATCCTGTGCACGCGCCCGGCCTCGATGCCCGCCTCGATCGCCGCGCCGATGTCGTCGCAGTGCACGTGCACGGCCCAGGAAGCCCCGCCGTCACCGACCGCGGACACGCAGTCACCGAGCCCGCACAACGCTTCCCGCAGCGCCGAGACCCGATCCTGATCGGTGTCGGCGAGCAGGTACATGATCTCGTACTCGTACTGCGACTCGTGCTCCAGCACTCCCGAATCCCCCGGGACCGGAGCCTTCGGCGCGAGCCACTCGCCGTCGCGAACCACCGCATGGAGCGCGTCGAGCATGATCACCAAGCCCCGCCCGCCGGCATCGACGACACCGGCGTCGGAGAGCACCGCGAGCTGCCCGGGCGTCGCAGCCAGTGCGCCGATGGCCGCTCGGGTCGCCTCGTGCACGACCACTTCCAGCTCGTCCGAACCAACCGCCGCACGCGCCGCAGCGCGCAACACCGACAGCACCGTGCCCTCGACGGGTTCGGCAACGGCCTGCCTGGCCAGCCCATCGGCGCGGACCAGCGCCGCGCCGAGCGCTCGGCCGTCCGCCTCCGCGACGTCGCGCAGCGACTCGGCGATCCCGCGCAGGGCCTGCGACAGCAGCATGCCCGAGTTCCCGCACGCACCACCGAGCGCGCCCTTGGACAGCGCGTCGAGGACACCGCCGAGCGTGTCCGGCTCGACCGCGTCCAGCGTTTCCACCGCCACGCGCATCGTCTGCAGCAGGTTGGTGCCGGTGTCTCCGTCGGCGACCGGGTAGACGTTGATCCGGTCGATCGCATCGCGCTCGGCGACCAGCGCGGCCAGCGCCAGGTCCGCCCACCGGCGGGCAGCCGCCGCAGTCAGCGTCCGCAACACCCGCGACCTCCCACGCAACCACCTAGGATCGGATTATCCGAGACTAGTCGCTGTCCGCGCCGGGTTCGGCCCGCGTCGGCACTCGTCCCCCCCTCTGCTGAATGCGCCCTAACCGGTGGGCTAGACTGATCCGGTCCCAGGGTGGCGATGACCCCGGGCGACCGGGCTCTCCGGGAGGCCGCCGGCTACGGCGGTGAAGAGCAAGCGCTCACGCAAGTGCCCTCAGGCGAGGGTGATGCGCTTGCGGCTCTCATCGCTGTAACCGTCAAGCAAAGTAAGGGGTGTCTGACGTGGCTGCCGTCTGCGACGTCTGCGGGAAGGGACCAGGCTTCGGCAACTCGGTCTCGCACTCCCACCGGAAGACCAAGCGCCGGTGGAACCCGAACATTCAGACCGTGCACGCCAAGATCGGTCTTTCGCAGCGCAAGCGCATGAACGTGTGCACCTCTTGCCTGAAGGCCGGCAAGGTCGTCCGCGGTTGATGTGATTGCGCGCGAAACCCCGAGGCCGAGCGCCTCGGGGTTTTCTGCGTGCGCACTCCGTCCGAGTCCCACGCACTGAACTGCGCCTCGACGTCAGGCAGGCGGCCTGAGCCGCTGCCCCTTTTCATCGCGCGCGACCTGCACCGCGGCGCAAAGCGACCGCGTGCCCTGGCTCACGAAGCGTGGTTCCGCCACTGGGGCCCGACCTTCTCCCACTCCGCGGCCCACGCGGCGATCCGCATGCGGGTCACGAACAACCTCAGCCCGGCCAGCGCCACCCCGGTGAACATCGCCGAACCGATCAGCACGCCTGCCCCGGCCAGCCCGGCGGCTTGGGTCGCCTCGGCGCGGGTGAGCGGTGGCGCGGTCAGCTGACCCTGCTGGTCCAGCCACACCGGGACGGTGCCTGCCGCCGGGGTTCGCGCCGGCAGCTCGATGACCGCGAAGTGCTCGTCCGGCGGCTGCCCCCAGCGCACCGCTACCGGCCGCTGCGCGTTCCCGCTGGAATTACCGACCTCCGCGACGACCGTCGCCACCACCTGGTGCTTGGCGGCCTGCTCCCGATCCGCCTCGCCGAGCCGGTCGCGCAGCTCGGACTGCGCGATGACGATGGACGCCACCACCGTGACGATCGCGATCAGCACGACCACCAGCAGCGCGACGGGTTCGAAATAGTCGGTGCGCCGCCGCAGCGGATTCGCGCCCGGAAATATCCCGCGGACCCGACGCCGCAGGTCGCTTTCGCTCCGGCCGGCTCCCATAACGAGCCTTCTTCCGCCCCGAACGAATCTCCCGGCAAGGGCCAATGTACGACCGGGCGGAACCGAAATCCATACGCCGCGACCAGGCAGAACGGGTCGCGGGCCGGCTAGGGCAGCTTCCAGTCCACGGGCTCGGCGCCGCGGCCGGCGAGGATCTCGTTGACCCGGCTGAACGGGCGGGAGCCGAAGAAGCCGCGGTCGGCCGACATCGGGCTGGGGTGCGGCGATTCGACGCACTCCACTCCGGGCATCAGCGGGCGCAGGTCGCGGGCGTCGCGCCCCCACAGGACCGCCACCAGCGGCTCTTCCCGGGCGGCCAGCGCGCGGATCGCCTGCGCGGTGACCTCTTCCCAGCCCTTGCTGCGGTGCGAGCCGGGCTTGCCGGGCCGGACCGTCAACGACCTGTTGAGCAGCAGCACGCCGCGCTCGGTCCAAGGCGTGAGGTCACCACTGGAGGGCTCGGGGTGGCCGAGGTCCTCGGTGTACTCGCGGTAGATGTTGACCAGGCTGCGTGGCGGCGCGACGCCGGGCGCGACGGAGAAGCTCAGGCCGACCGGGTGCCCGGGCGTCGGGTACGGGTCTTGGCCGACGATCAGCACCCGCACGTCATGGAACGGCTGCTGGAAGGCGCGGAGCACGTTCTCCGGGGCGGGCAGGTACGTCCTGCCCTCGGCGACCTCGGTGCGCAGGAACTCGCCCATCTTCTTGATCTGATCGGCGACCGGTTCCAGGGCTTTCGCCCACCCGGCCTCCACGAGCTCGTGCAGCGGACGTGCGGTCATGCGAGCACCCTAGCGAGCGACGGAGATCGACCTCGCGACAGCCCCAAGATCGACCGCAAATCAGTCTACGTGTTGCAAGTCACACTCGATCGAAGTAACACGTCGCGCGATATCGCACACATCCGTATCTGGCTGTCACACGAAAGCATCATTTTCGCCCGTCATCCAGCAAATTGGGCTGTCAAATCAGCGACTCCGCGGCACAACGCGCAGGCCGTCCGATCGGTGACGTTTTGCATAAAGGAAATAACATCGGAATAACGCAATCCCGGTCTTTTGGTGGCATCCCCCCAGGTCGCTCGGCTAGGTTCACCGGAGTTCGAATGACCCGTGGGGGGCGGATGGCATGACCCGGAGGTGGGCCGAAAACTCATGACTTCGCAGGAAACAGCCGAAACATCAGCGGAGCAGCGATCCCTGCTCCGCCGCGCGGTCAGCGCAGCGGCAATCGGCAACTGCACGGAGTGGTACGACTTCGGCGTATATGCGTATGTGGCCGCATACGTCGGCCACCAGTTCTTCCCCGGCCCGCTGGAGACCGTCTCGGCCTTCGGTGTCTTCGCCATCTCCTTCCTGTTCCGGCCGCTGGGCAGCCTGTTCTTCGGGCCGCTGGGCGACCGGATCGGCAGGCAGAAGGTGCTGGCGGTGACGATCCTGCTGATGTCCGGCTCGACGTTCGTCATCGGTCTGCTGCCCACCTACGGGACCATCGGCATCTTCGCTCCGATGCTGTTGCTGCTGTGCCGGCTGTTGCAGGGCTTCTCCACCGGCGGTGAATACGGCGGCGCCGCGACCTACATCGCCGAGTTCGCGCCGGACCGCCGCCGCGGCTTCTGGGGAAGCTGGCTGGAATTCGGCACCCTCGTCGGATTCGGATTCGGTGCACTGGTTCCGACGATCCTGATCTTGAATTTGGACAGCGCCTCGATGGAAAGCTGGGGTTGGCGCATTCCGTTCCTGATCGCCGGGCCGCTCGGCGCCGTCGGCCTCTACCTGCGGAGCAAGCTGGAGGACACCCCAGCGTTCAAGAACCTGGAAGCGACCCACCAGGTCGCCAAGTCGCCGCTTAAGGACCTGATCAAGGAATGGTGGCGGCAGCTGCTGATCCTGATGGGCATCGTGGTGCTGATCAACGTCGCCAACTACACGATCCTGACCTACATGGAGACGTACCTCGGGGACGCGCTCCACGTGCCGGACGGCCAGGAGTACCAGGTGCTGCTCCCGCTGCTGCTCACGGTCGTGTTCATGCTGGTGATCATCACTCCGGTGGGCGCGCTGTCGGACCGGATCGGCCGCAAGCCGCTGTTCCTGTCCGCGGCGATCTGCTTCATCGTGCTGCCGATCCCGGCGTTCTTGCTGATCTCCCAGGGCACCGTGCTGACCACGATCCTGGGGTTGGGCCTGCTCGCGATCGGGCACGTGCAGCTGATCGGACCGCTGGCGGCGACGCTCCCGGCGATGTTTCCGACGAAGGTCCGCTACGCGGCCTTCTGCATCGGCTACAACATCTCCACGGCGGCCTTCGGCGGAACCGCACCGCTGGTCAACGACGCCGTGGTCACCTCGACCGGCAACACCATGTTCCCGGCCTTCTACCTGATGGCCGCGGCCCTGGTGGCGCTGGTGCCGATCCTGCTGATGAAGGAGACGGCGAAGAAGCCGCTGATGCAGGACGCACCTGCCACGTCGGCATCGCCGGCGAACTGACGTCCGAGACGCGAAGAACCCCGATGTGCCGCGGCGCATCGGGGTTCTTCGCGTCTCGGCCTAGCGCCAGTGCTCCCAGCCCGCCGAACCCTCGTACTCGCCGCCGTCCACCGTGACCCCGGAGCCCTCGGCGACGACCCCGAGCGCGCGCCAGCCCTCCGGCAGCGGGCGCCCCGGCGGGAACGTCGCCACCAGCGCCTGGTCCTCGCCGCCGGTGAGCACCCAGTGGCGGGCGTCCGCGCCCAGCGCGGAGGCGACCTCGTTCAGCCGCTGCGGCACCTCGATCTGGTCGGTGCGGATGTCGATGGCCACCTGCGACGCCGCGGCGATGTGCCCGAGATCGGCCAGCAGCCCATCCGAGGTGTCCACCATGGACGTCACGCCGGCGACGGCCGCCTGCGGTCCTGCCGCGTAGGGCGGCTCCGGGACGCGGTGCGCGCCGACGACCGCGACCGGCGAGCGGAAACCCCGCCCCAGCACGGCCAGACCGGCCGCCGACCAGCCGAGCCGCCCGGCCACCGCGACCACGTCGCCGGGCCGTGCGCCCGACCGCGTCACCGGCTCCCGGCCCTGCAGGTCGCCCAGCGCTGTGATCGAGATTGTCAGTGAGGTCGCCGACACCATGTCGCCGCCGATGATGCCGATGCCGACCTGCTGTGCTTCTTCCCACATGCCCCCGAGGAGCTCGTCGGCCACGCTCGTCGGCAGGTCCGGCGAGCAGGCCAGGCCCACCAGCAGGCCGGTGGGCACCGCGCCCATCGCGGCGATGTCCGACAGGTTCACCGCGACCGCCTTGCGGCCGACCTGGTGCGGTGTCGACCAGTCGAAACGGAAGTGCACCTGTTCCACCAGCACGTCGGTGGTAGCCACCACGCGGCCGTCTGGGGCGGCCAGGACGGCCGCGTCGTCCCCCGGCCCGAGTAACGTGCCCGGTGACTGCGGTCGCCCGGCAGTCACCCGATCGATGAGACCGAACTCACCCAACTGGGAAACGGTCTGTGCGTCCTGCGACGAATCAGGACCCAACTGGGACCTTCCTTCCTTGAGCATCCGCTCGGTCCAATGGGGTAGCTTTCTGCCAGTTTCATACCCCGAGCACATCGGCAAGACGAAGGGGCACGCCGTGGTTCAGGCATACATACTCATCCAGACCGAAGTCGGCAAGGCCGCCGCGGTCGCCAACGAGATCGCCGGCTCGCCGGGCGTCATCAGCGCCGAGGACGTTACCGGTCCGTACGACGTGATCGTGCGCGCCGAAGCCGAGAACGTCGACCAGCTCGGCAAGATGGTCGTCGCCAAGATCCAGAACGTCGAAGGCATCACCCGGACCCTCACCTGTCCTGTAGTGCACCTCTGACGACCCGCGGGTGGGCAGCCCGCACCCGGTAGGAGCACGGCCGGGCCGGTGGCCACACCCGGCAACGGCCGTGCTGTAGTGGACGACGTGGTTCACCAATCAGCGCCCGGATTGCCCCGGCCGGTGTTGATCGTGGCGATCACGCTCGGCGCACTCCTCGCCCTAGCGGTCGCCGGTATCGGCGCGTACGGCTGGTATGGCGAGCACCAGGCGCAAAAAGCTGCAGCAGAAGCGGAAGCGGCCCGGCGAAGCGGGCCGCTTCCGCTCGCTCCGGTCCCGGCGCCGAAGGCGTCGTCGCAGGAGTGCGCGACGGTGCTCGCGGCGCTGCCGAGCGAGTTCGCCGTAGGCGACGAGCTCGTACCGCGCCGCGCGCTGGCGGAGCCGGCGGCGGCGGGAGCCGTCGCCTGGGGAGATGCGAAGCACGACCCGCTGACGGTGCGCTGCGGCATCGACGCGCCCGCGGAGCTGACGCCGACGGCGCAGCTGGTGGACGTCTTCGGCGTCAGCTGGCTGGAGATCAACCAAGGTGGCGACACCTCGTGGCTGGCGGTCGACCGCCCGGTGTACGTCGCGCTCACCGCTCCGGAGCGCACCGGAACCGGGCCCCTCCAGGACCTTTCCAAGATCCTCCGCAACGCCCTCCCCAAGCAACCGGTCTTCCCCTGACCGGCGCCTTCGAACGGGGACTGCTCGGACGTGAACGGCCCATTCGCACCGCCTAACGGAACGAACGGGCCGTTCGCGTCAACTCGGTTGTGGAGCGAACGGACCGTGTGCGCCTTCTAGCGCGGCGAACAGGCCGTTCGCTTCGACTTTTCGTCAGCGGAGGCCGGTGCCTCGGGCGATCGCCGTTTCGATCAGCGTGGTCAGCAGGGTCGGGTAGTCGATGCCCGTGTGCGCCCACATCCGCGGGTAGAGCGAGATAGCCGTGAAGCCCGGCATCGTGTTGACCTCGTTGACGATCAGCCGGCCGTCCTCGGCGAGGAAGAAGTCGACCCGCGCCAGGCCCTGGCACTCCAGGGCGCGGAAGGCGCGCACCGCGGCATCGCGCAGCTCCTCGATCGCGTCGTCGCCGATCTTGGCCGGGATGTCGAACTCGGTGACGTCGTCGAGGTACTTGGATTCGTAGTCGTACCAGTCGGAATCGCCGGTCACCCGGAGTTCGGCGGGCTGTGAGGCCTCGATCCGGCCGTCCGGGAACTCCAGCACGCCGCACTCGATCTCGCGGCCCACCACAGCCGCCTCGATGATCACCTTCGGGTCGGTGCGCCGCGCCTCGGCGATCGCCGCGTCCAGCTCGGCCCAGTCGTCGACCTTGGTGATGCCCAGCGACGACCCGGCCCGCGCCGGCTTGACGAACACCGGCAGCCCGAGCCGCTCGCGCTGCGCGTCGTCCAGCGTGGCCTGGTCGCGGCGCAGCACCTCGTAGCGCCCCACCTCCAAGCCCTCCGCGGCGAGCAGCTTCTTGGTGTACTCCTTATCCATCGACACGGCGCTTGAGAGCACGCCCGGCCCGACGTAAGGCACGTCGGCCATCTCCAGCAACCCCTGGATGGTGCCGTCCTCGCCGAACGCGCCGTGCAGCACCGGGAACACCACGTCGACCGACGACAGCACCTCGCCGCCCCGGCCCGGCTCCAGCAGCACCAGCTCACGGCGGGTGGGGTCGCCGGGCAGCGCGATGGCCGTGTTCGCCGCGACCTCGGGCGCCTGGCGGTCCCGGATCTCCAGCTGCTTCGGGTCGTCGGTGCCCAGCACCCAAGCGCCCTCGCGGGTGATGCCGACCGGCAGGATCGCGAAGCGGTCCTGGTCCAGGTGCGCGAGCACGCTACCGGCGGACACGCAGGAGATGCCGTGCTCGGTGCTGCGTCCGCCGAAGACGACGGCCACCCGGGTCTTGCGCTGTGTCATGCGCCGGACCATACCTGCCGCATTCGGAGGTCGTTTCACAAAGGCTTGGTTGGAGACCTCGAGGCGGGACGCGCGTGATCTTCGACTCGGAACCGTTCCTAGGGTGAGTGGCCATTATTGGTCACGTCATCCGGAGCCGGACTGATCCGGTGATCTCCCGAACAGTCGTGGAGATCTGGGAACAACACGAGTTGGTCACCTCGGCCCAGCATGGTCTTGTCACCACGGTGTGGTGTGCCCGCTGTCCTTGGTGCTGGTGTTGCCCGGGTGCCCGTCAGCGCGGGTGCGGTCTGGCCGGTAGCTCTCCCGCCACGATCCTCTGGTCGTGTCCGGGTCACACCTGGCCGACGCCGCAACCGATGCTGGTGGGCACGTCTGCCGATGGCCACCTTCGCGTGGCGGAAGAACACCCGTGAGTGTTTTAGGGTGCCATAGCACCCAAAAGCACTCACGGCGGTCACCTGCGTTCGCTGATGCGCTGCCCGACGCGGGCAAGCCGGGCCTAGAGGACCTGAACGCGACGCTGCTTACCGACACGCTCGTCGCGATCCGCATAGCCGCGAACACGCCCCCGCCGCTTCCCGCCATGGCGCGGCCAGACGTTGTTCGACAGCGCGGATTGCCCTGGTGAGACCGGTTTTCTGGAGCGCCCAGGCACCGCAGGGATAACCGGTACTGGTCCTCGGATGCCCGGGTGATCGCACCAGCCCACCGTGACGAACACCGGGCGGTGAGATTCCTCTTGCGTCGTGCTCGTTGGGTGTGCTTCGCCGCCGCATCGCCGATACAGACCCGTTCAGCCAGGTCGGATCGGGCGAGAGAACCAAGATGCTGTCCCACCAGGATCAGCACCTTCTCATCAACAGCCGACACCCGGAGACGATCGCGGATACGCGCTCCGGATGGCGCGGCCACGGTGAACGGCGCAGCGATCAGCCGAAGCTTTCGTCGTGCCACCACCTCACCCCTCACCGCACCTCCCACCGCGTGTCCAGCAATGGCCTACTCTACCGCCTGTTTCACGCAGTGGATCACTCGGCGTTGCTTCGCTGACCGCGGCCCATACAACCGGCCCGAAAACGACGTCACCACCGCCACCATGTCCCGCACCAACTCCGACTCCAACTCCGCCGACGAATCCCACTCCTCATCCGTACCGGTTACCTCCAGATCAACGCCGAACGCGGGCAACAACACATCCCGGATCACCCCGATACCGAACCGGGCTAAACGCTCCTCGTGTTCCACCACCAACGTCGCCACCTCGGGACGCCGGCAGGCATCAAGAGCACGCCGAAAACCACGACGACCATCCGAGAGTCCAGACGCCACGTCCCAGAATTCCCCCACCACGACACGGCCCTCGGTAGCGTGCCGCAATCGCGTGATCTGCCGGTCAAGATCACCCTCGCGGCGCTGGCGCTGCGAGGACACCCGCGCATACAACACCACGCCCTCAACAGGCGGTACCGATCCACGCCTGCGGCGGACATCCTCCAACTCCGCCACCGAGAACACCCGGCGACCACCAGCAGAACGACGATCCGGCAGCACTCCCTGCTGGGTATAGCGACGCAACGTTCGCGTCGAAACCCCCAACATCCGGGCCGCTATCGTGGCCGACACCAAACGATCAGTCATGCCCGAAACATACCGGAACGACCAACAACGACCGATAACCTAGGAAACAGCGCCCAACCCGCGACGACGCAAGCGAGTTCCGCCCGGCAAGCGCCTGACCTGGCGAAGTGCGTCACCTCTTTCCGCACAGCTGGGCCAGGATCGGCAGCGCGCGTTCCAGTTCGCTGCGCGAGCACGCGGCGTAGCCGAGCGCCAACCCGAACCACTGCTGCGGACCGCAGTGGTGGCGTCGCAGCCCGTCGAGCACCAGGCCACGTTCGGCGGCCGCCGCGACCACCCGCTGCTCGGTCTCCGCGTCCGGCAGCGGCAGCACCACGTGCGCCCCGGCCCGGTCCCCGAACACCTCGACGCCCTCGGCGGCGAGCTTGTCCACCACGAGTGCCCGGCGCTGCGAGAGTTCTCGCCGCAGCCGCCGCAGGTGACGCCCCAGGTCCCCGTGGCGCGCGAGTTCCACCAGCACGCGCTGCCCCGCCGGGGCCGGGCTGGTGCCGGTGAGATCCCGGTGCTGCAGCACCGAAGCGGCGACCTTGTCTGGTGCCAGCATCCAGCCAGCTCCCAGTGTCGGGGTGAGGATCTTGCTGGTCGTGCCCAGGTGCACGACGACGTCCGGGGCCATCGACGCGAGCACCGGCAGCGGCGCCACGTCGTAGCGGAGCTCGCCGTCGTAGTCGTCCTCGATGATCAGCCAGCCCTCGGCACGCGCCCGCTCCACCAGGGCGATCCGGCGCTCCGCGGGCAGCCGGCCGCCGATCGGGTACTGGTGCGCGGGCGAGCAGTAGACCGCCCGCACGCCGCGCGGAATGGCATCGACCACGATTCCCGCGTGGTCGACGGGAGCCGGCACCACCCGCACGCCCGCCGCCCGCAGCGCACCCACCGCTCGCTGGTAGCCGGGCTCCTCCACGGCGACCGTCGCGCCTCGGCGCAGCACCGCGGATGCCAGTTCGAAGACGGCCGACGTGGTGCCGGCGGTGGCCAGCACGTTCTCCACCGTCAGGCCGCCGACGACCAGACCGCGGTGCCGCAGCAGGTGTTCGACGATGGCTTCGCGGTACTCGACCGCCCCGGCACGATGCGGCCTGGAATCGGGCCCGGTGTCGGCCGCCGCGCGCCAGGCCCGGCGCCACGCCGCCCGGTCGATGCCCTCCACCCACGGCACGCCGGGTGTCAGCACGACCGCCGGTTCGTCCGGTCGGCTTTCGCCGTGCTTGGCTCCTGCGGCGGCCTCGGTCTGAGAGCCGGGCGGGCTGGTGGTGACGTAGGTGCCCGAGCCGCGCCGACCGGCGATCCAGCCCTCGGCGTGCAGCTGCTCGTAGGCGGCGGCTGTCACGGTGCGGCTCACCGCGAGGTGGCGCGCGAGCGCGCGCGTGGACGGCAGGCGGTCGCCACCGCGGAGCTGCCCCTTCGTCGCCGCATGCCGCAGCGCGTCGGCGAGCTGCACGGCGAGCGGTCGGCGGTCGTCGCGGTGCAGCTCGATGGCCAGCTCCAGCAGCGGCGAGCTGGCCGCGGGCACGGAATGTGGCATTTTGAAATTCTCCCTGATTGGCACTTCGATAATGCCACTTTCTTAAAGATCCTGTTCCACGTGACCCGACAGCTCTCCACCACAGACCGGACCACCATCCGTCGCGGCAGCGAGCGGGCCCGCACCGAGCGCAGCGACCTGCACGCCACGCTGGACGCGGGCCTGATCTGCCACCTCGGGCTGCTGATCGACGGTTCTCCCCGGGTGCTGCCCACCGGCTACGGCCGCAGCGGCGACACTCTCTACGTCCACGGTTCGACCGGTGCGCGCAGCCTGCGAGAGGCCGCCGAAGGCGTCGAGGTCTGCGTCACCGTCACCCACCTCGACGGGATCGTCTACGCACGCTCGCTGTTCCACCACTCCGTGAACTTCCGCTCCGCGATGATCCACGGACGCGCCCGGGACGTCACCGACGCCGACGAGAAGCTGCAGGCGCTGCGGGTGATCAGCGAGCAGCTCGCGCCCGGTTCGTGGGAGCACGCGCGGCAGCCGAACAAGAGGGAGCTGGCTGCGACGGCGGTCATCGCCGTCGACCTCGCCGAGGCGGCTGTGAAGATCCGCAACGGCGGGCCCAACGACGACGCCGAGGACGTCGAGGAGGCCACGGCCTGGGCCGGGGTGCTCCCGCTGCGAACGCACTGGGGCGCGCCGGAACCGTCGGCGGACCTCCCGTCGGGATTCGAGGTTCCGTCGCACGTCGGCGAACGGGAGCAACCGGCATGAGCATCGTGGAGCTGGAAGATGCCGCACCCGCGTACCCGGTGCTCCGGGAGTTGCGGCCGGATCTGGCTTCGCTGGAGGACTTCCTCGCGCAGGCGAAGCAGCAGCAGGCTGCGGGCTACCGGTTGATCGCGTCGCTCGACGCCAGCGGTGAGATCGCCGCCGTCACCGGATTCCGCACCGGGCAGTCGTTCGTGTGGGGTCACTATCTCTACGTGGACGACGTCGTCACGTTGCCGACGGCTAGGAAGCAGGGGCACGCGGGCGCGCTGCTCGCCTGGATCGACGAGGAGGCCCGCAGGCTCGGAGTCGGGCAGATCCACCTGGATTCGGGCACCCAGCGCCACGATGCGCACCGCCGCTACCTCGGGACCGGGTTCGCGATCCGGTCCCTGCACTTCGCGAAGCCCACGCAGGAGGCCTGAAACGCTCGTCCACCCCTGGGATGCCGACCACGACGAGCAGGAGTGGCAGCGATGGCTGGCCGAGGGGCACGACTTCGGCCAGCTGGTGGCCGTGGCCCCGGACCGGCGACCGGTCGTGCGGCCGGCGCACTTCGTGCTCGACGGCGACCGAATCCTGCTGCACCTCACGCGCCCCCAACCCGATCTGGCGCACGCTGGAGCACCGATCCGCGCTGCGTGCTGTCGATTGTGGACGACTACGCCTACATCCCCGGCCCGTGGCGGGCCGAGGGCGACACCCCGACCAGCTCGGGCGTGCCGACGAGCCACTACGCCAGCGTGCAGCTCTCGGGCGAAGCGGAGCCGGTGGACGACCCGGCTGCCAAGGCCGCCCTGCTGCAACGCCAGGTGGAGCGCTTCCAGCCGGCGGGCGAGACTGCCGAGATCGCCGCGCACGACGGTCCGTTCCACCGGATGCTCAAGGGAATCCGCGGCGTGGTCCTGCACGTCGAGTCGGTGACGGCGAAGTTCAAGTACGGCGACAACAAATCGGTGTCGCTAAATCTAAATCGGTGTCGCTGCAGGGCTCGGTCGCCCGCCGGCTGGTCGAAAGGCCCGGTCCCGGGACCGGGCCACGGCCGCCCGACAACTCCGCCGCATGCGACGGCGCGCCGAAATCCTGACGGTGCCGGAAATCCGCAGTTTCGACTGAAACTGCGGACCCGCGATGTCGGTCACTCCTGGCTGAGGCCGGTGACGGGGTCGTTGGTGTAGAGGGTCATCCGGGCGCGGGTGGGCCGGTAGACGTGGATGCTCACCGCCGGGTCCGGGCCGTTGTTGTGCACCTGGTGCACGTAGTTCGGGCCGAAGACGCGGGACTGGCCCGCGACCAGCGGGTGCAGCACCTCGTTGCCACCGCGTTGGACGACGCGCTCGGTCAGGGTGCCGGTGACCACGGTGAAGGCGCCGGTGGCGCCGCCGTGGTCGTGCAGATCGGTGCGCTGGCCCGGCAGCCAGCTCAGCAGCCACGCCTCGTAGCTCTCGGTACGCGTGATCAGGCCGGACCACCGCTGGTCCGGGTCGTAGCGCAGCAGGCGCGTCCACGAGCCGCGGTCGGCGGCGAGTTCACGGGCGATGCGGACCGGGTGCGCGATGGTGAGATCGGCAGGCGCGGCAACGGTATTCGGAGGAACGGCGAACACGGCGGTTGTCCTTCGGGATCGTGATGAGCCCCGGGCCGTCAGCGCGCGCACCGGCACGCCGGAAACACCCGGGAATTACGGGAGAACGATCAACACGAAGAACACAGACAGAGCGCGCTGGCGACGCGGCGCAGGTCGATGTGACCCCGTCGATCAGTCATAGCACGCAACAACACGCCCTGAACTGAACCAGTCCGCCGCCCTCACGTCAACTCGATCCCGCAAGATCTCACACCACGGCGCCGCGATTTCAATGGAAATCGAAGGTCCAATTTCCATTGAAATCGCGGAAACACCCCACCCCTGGCGCAAGCCGGGCGGCTTCCGGGGGGCCTGACGTTCGCCGGTCGGGCGGACCAGGCGGCCCGGCGCAGGACGTGGCTGGCGGCCAGCCGCATGTTCTGCGGGAACACGCGGAGGATGCGCAGGATCAGCGCCCACCACGCGCCCGCCGCGATCAACACCGCTCCCACGACGTGGACCGCGACGTGGACCGCGACGGCCGCGGCCCCTCCGGCGAGGTAGGCCACGTTGGTCAGGACCGCCACCGGGATCAGCAGGCCGAAGATCCACCAGCGCCCGCGGGAGACCAGCGTCCACACCGCCAGCGGGAGTTGTGCGAGCCGTTGTCCGACCGCGGGTCCAGCTGCAACGTCGTGATGAAGGCGCGCAGGGCCGCGACGAACCGGCCGGTTCGGAGTGCTGACAGCCCCAGGCAGTTCCACACACCGGGCAGCTGCGGGTCCAGGCGCAGGGCGACCTCCAGCGGTTCACGGGCTTGGCGGGCCGCCGCCCGGCCGCCAATCGACAGCAGGACGATGCCGATCACGCAGTGCGTCAGTGCGGAGTCCGGTTCGAGGTCGCGGGCGCGTTGGGCGTGCCAGAGGGCCTGGTCCAGGTACTTGCCGAACAGCTTGCGCAGCTTCGCGTTGCGCATCGGGGCGAGGAAAGCGCGTTCAGCCGCTTCTTCAGTCCTGCTCTGATTCCGGCTCGACGAAGCGCGGCGGCACCACGTCGGCCAGCTCCGCTTCGCCGGCCGACCAGTCGTAACCCTTCCCCTGAGCCGGTCCCGGCTCGTCCGCACCCGCGGATTCCGGCTCCTCGGGGGCGGGCTTCGGCTGGTCGGCCGGGGCGAGTGCCCGAGCCATCAGCTGGGATGCCGAAGCGTTGCCGGGTTCTTGCTGCAACGCGGCAGTGCGACACCGCCTCGTCGCGGACACCGCTGGACAGCAGCAGTTCCGCCAGGTGCAGGCGCAGGGCGATGTCTTCCGGGGCTGCGGTGACAGCGTTGCGCAGGCTGCCGAGGAGCGGGTTGGAACTCACCCGATCAGCATATGCGCCGCCTTCGGACGCAGGGTTCCGCTGAAGTCCGGGCAGCCGGGCGGGGCGGTTTCCCGGGGCACCAGCGAGATCGCCGCCTCCCCGCCACCGCTGGACACTGTGGACATTCGCCGGAACCCGCGGGCGTCAGGAGAGGGCCTGCAGGACGTCCGCGACCAGGTCCGCGGGGTCTTCGCAGCCCGCGGAGAACCGGACGAAGCCCGCCGGCACCGGGTCGCCCCACTGGGCCCGGCGGTCGACCGTGCTGTGCAGGCCGCCGAAACTCGTCGCCGCCACGACCAGCTCGCTGCGCCGGACGAACTCGTCGACCGCCGCCGCATCCGCCAGCTCGAACCGGAACATCCCGCCCCAGCGGCGCATCTGCCGCCGTGCGAGATCGTGCGACGGATCACCAGGCAGGCCGGGCCAGCGCAGCCCGGAAACCGCCGGGTGCCCGCGCAGCGCCTCGACGAGCGCGGCGGCGTTCTCGGCCTGCCGCGCCAACCGCAGGTCCAGCGTGCCCATGCTGCGGTGCGCCAGCCAGGCCTCGAACGGGCCGGGGATCGAGCCGGACAGCGTCCGCGCCCGCACGAGCCGCTGCGCCAGCTCCTCGTCGCGGACCGACACGTGCCCCATCAGAATGTCGCTGTGCCCGGACAGCGCCTTGGTGTCGCTGGCCACCACGATGTCCGCGCCCAGCTCCAGCGGTCGCTGCCCGAGCGGCGTCGCCGTGGTGTTGTCCACCGCCAGCAGCGCACCCGCGGCGTGCGCGCGGTCGGCGAGTTCCGCGATGTCGCACACGTCCAGCCCGGGGTTCGACGGGGTTTCCAGCAGCACCAGGCGAACCCCGGCGAACACGTCGTCGTGCCAGGGGCCCGGCGTGTCGATCTCCCGGACGTCCAGCCCCAGGTCGCCCAGCTCGTCGCGCACGAACTGGCGCGTCGCGTAGTACCCGTCGCTGGGCAGGACCACCGCGTCGCCGGGGCGCAGCAGCGCACGCAGCAGGGTGCTGATCGCCGCCATACCGGACGGCAGCAGGACGCAGTGCCCGCCGTCGAGGTCGCCGATGGCCGACTCCAGCGCCCGCCAGGTGGGATTGCCCGCCCGGCCGTAGAAATCGCTGCCCTGGACGTCCTCACCCAGGTGGAACGGCGCGGCGAAGACCGGCCCCGGCAGCAGCGGCATCCCGCCGGCCGGTTCCGGGTGCCCACCGCGCACGCACCGCGTGCCGTCGCCAAGATCCGATGTGGTCACAACTCTCCTGCCTCTTGCTGCCGTGCGTTTCCGAGCCCGGCCTCGGGCACGTTCTGCGCAGGTGGTCCGGGAACCTCGGCCCCGGACACGCGCGTTCAAGCCTCGCCGAGGATCCGCGACGATGCCCGTTCGCGTGCGCGGGCGGTTTCGAAAACGGCCGCGCGCAAGTTCACTCGGGTTTGCGCTCGCGGCCGAGCAGTTCGGCGGCCGCCGGGGCGGGTGCGAGTCCCTCGTGGCAGACCCGGTGCACCACGTCCGTGATCGGCATCTCGACGCCATGCCGCGCCGCCAGCTGCCGGATCGACGAGCACGATTTCACGCCCTCGGAAACCTGCCCGTGCGCCGCCTTCTGCGCCTGTGCCATGGTTTCGCCGCGCCCCAGCCGCTCGCCGAAGGTCCGGTTGCGCGACAGCGGTGACATGGCGGTGGCGACCAGGTCGCCCAGCCCCGCGAGGCCCGCGAACGTCATCCGGTCGGCGCCCAGTGCGACGCCGAGCCGAGTCGTCTCGGCCAGGCCGCGGGTGATCAGCGAGGACATCGTGTTGTGCCCGAACCCCAACCCTGCGGCCATCCCGCACGCGAGCGCGATCACGTTCTTGCACGCCCCGGCGATCTCGATGCCGACGAGGTCCGTGTTGGTGTAGGGCCGGAAGTACGGCGTCGAGCAGGCGTGCTGCAGCGCGACGGCGCGGTCATGGTCCGGGCACGCCACCACGGTCGCGGTCGGTTGCTCGGCAGCGATCTCCTTGGCCAGGTTGGGCCCGGAGACGACCGCGACGTGCGCCATCGGCACGTCGGCGACCTCGCCGACAACCTCGCTCATCCGCTTCAGCGTGCTCAGCTCTACGCCCTTGGCCAGGCTCACCAGCGTCGCTTCGGGCGGCAGCAGGGGCTGCCACCCGGCTAGGTTCTCGCGCAGCGTCTGGCTGGGCACCGCGAGCACCACCGCGCTCGCGCCGTAGACGGCAACGGCGGCGTCGTCGGTGGCGCGCAGCGTCGGAGGGAGCTGGATGTCCGGTAGGTACGCGGGATTGCTGCGGCTTTCGTTGATAGCCGCGGCGATCTCCGCGCGCCGCGCCCACAGGACGACGTCGTTGCCCGCGTCGGCGAGCACCTTCGCGAATGTGGTGCCCCAGGAACCGGCACCGAGGACCGTGATCCGCTCAGGCCTCGCCATCGTCACCCCGGCTCTTGCGGGCAGAGCTGTAGAACTCGGTCGGCGGCTGCTCGCCGCGGATCTCGCCGAGCAGATCCCGCACGCCCGTCATCGCCAGGTGCGTGACATCCCGCAGCGCGTGCGTGTCGTGCTCCATGCCGCGGTAGGCCGACAGGTCCAGCGGCTCGCCGAAGGCGATTCGCACGATCTTGCGCGGGAACGGCCGGAACTTCTTCTCGTAGTGGTCGTAGATGTCCCGGGTGCCCCAGCGGGCCGCCGGGATCACCGGGATGTCGTGCGCCAGCGCCAGCCGCGCCACCCCGGCCTTCGGCGTCATCGGCCAGCCGTCCGGGTCCTTGGTGATGGTGCCGTCCGGGTAGATCACGATCGTCTTGCCGTGTTGCAGGGCGTCGTGCGCGTCCCGCAGGCTCTTCTGCGCGTCGGTAGTGCCGCGGTAGACCGGGATCTGCTCGACGCCGACCAGGACGCTCTTGAGTACCGGCACGTTCCAGAGCGTGTTCTTCGCGAGGAACCGCGGCACCCGGCCGGCGCGGTGCACGGTCACGGCATCGAAGATCGGGTCCAGGTGAGAGACGTGGTTGAACACCAGCAGCGCGGGCCCCTCGGCGGGGATGCGCTCCAGCCCCGTCACCTCGATGCGGGCCAGCGCCGCGGTCAGCGGGTAGAAGACCCCGCGGGTGAGGCCGAGCCAGAACTTGCCCATGCCCTGCGCCTTTTCGCTGGTCTGCCTCCGCTGGCGCCGGAGGCTCTTCGGTTCCGCCACGGGATCTCCTTCAACTGGTCGCAAGCGCCCCGACAAGTTACCTGCCGGGCCGGGTGACCGGACATCCCGCACGGCCGAACCGAATGGGTGCCGCGCCCGGGGTGCGGTATCCCTGTGACGCGGGCTTGCCCTTCGCCGGCCGACGCCGGGCCCCCGCGCGGTGCGCCTGACGGGAAGTGACCACGCACTGGTTCCATACCCACCGGCACCGATCCCGCTCGGCCAGCAGCGCACGCCGGGAGGCCGACGACAAGCGAAGCCGATAGGTGTACCGGGCGTGCCCGGTCTCCCCGGTCTTCGCTGCTGCTGCCATGTGGATCACCGTAGCATTGGGTTTATGGCCATCGACAGCGAGTTCCGTACCGGCAGACACGTAGTTTCCCTCATGCATGCCCACTTGGTTTTCATCACGAAGTACCGGCACCCCGTGTTCACCGACACACACCTGACCCGCATAGAAGAAATCATGCGGGAGGTATGCGGCGACTTCGAAACCGAGCTGGAAGAGTTCAACGGCGAAGCCAACCACGTGCATCTGCTGGTCAGCTTCCCACCCAAGGTCGCGGTGTCGAAACTGGTCAACTCCCTCAAGGGAGTATCCTCCCGGCTGTTGCGCAAAGAGTTCGAAGACCTGCAGTTCGCTTACTGGAGAGGTGTCCGGCTGTGGTCGGGCTCCTATTTTGCCGGGTCGCCCGGTGGCGCACCCATTTCCGTGGTGCGCCAGTACATCGAACGGCAAACCCGTCCCGCTATTTGAGTGGTCGGCTCAAGCACGGAGTCGACGCGCTTACTCCCCGCCTAAGGACCGGGCATCCGCGCTACGTTTCTTCGGTGACCGCAGGGTTGTTCCTCATCGTGCCGATCAAGCCGTTGCACCTGGCGAAGTCGCGGCTGCTCGGCGCCGCCGACCGGGGGGCGCGCCGGCCGGCCGCGCACGCCGACCTGGTCACAGCCGTGGCATTGGACACAGTGACCGCTGCGCGCCAGGCGCCGGGCGTCGCCGGAGTCGTGGTGGTGACCTCCGACCCGACGCTCACCAAGGCGTTCGCCGCCGACGGAGTCGAGGTGCTCGCGGACACCCCCGCCGCCGGGCTGAACGCCGCGCTGCGGCACGGCGACGCCCAGCTGCGGCAGCGGACCACCACATCGCGAGTCGGGGCGTTGCAGGCGGATCTGCCCGCCCTGCGGCCCACCGACCTCGCCGCCGCCATCAGCGCCGCCGGGGACGATCGCGCGTTCTGCCCCGACCGGCAAGGCACCGGCACCACGCTGCTGCTGGCCGTGCCCGGCCAACCGCTTGCCCCCCGCTTCGGGCCCGGCTCCGCCGACGCGCACGCCGGGTCCGGGGCGAAGACACTCCTGGGCGGGTGGGACTCGCTGCGCTGCGACGTGGACACCGACGCCGATCTGGCCGTCGCGATGACGCTCGGTCTCGGCCCGAACACCGCCCGCCGGATCTCCTGAGCAGCGCTCTCCCGCCTGGTGTTCAAGGACCCGTACGGGGAATGTTCACCCCAAGACCGCGAACGTCACATGACCACGTCAGCGGTCGATTCAGAACGCCCTGATGAGTGACAATGGGCTGGTGAGCACCGACAGCAGCGACAGGGTCCCGAAGCAGCCCGCCAAGCGAACCTCCAACGGCAAGTCCGCGCAGCGGACGCCACGCCCTGCTCGCCGCGCCGGCAATCCCGTCGCTGCCGACGCACCGGCAGCCAGCACCACGGCCACCCCGGAGGCGGCCCAGACCACGACCTCCGAGGGCGCCCGGGTTCCGGCGGCCCCGCCCGCGGTGACCCGCGCGGCTGCCACCACCGACCTGCCCGAGGAACGCTACCTCAACCGCGAACTGTCCTGGCTGGATTTCAACGCGCGGGTGCTCGCGATCGCCGAGGACCGGTCGCAGCCGGTGCTGGAGCGCGCCAAGTTCCTCGCGATCTTCGCGTCCAACCTGGACGAGTTCTACATGGTCCGGGTCGCCGGGCTGAAGCGCCGCGAGGAAACCGGGCTTTCGGTGCGCAGCTCCGACGGGCTCACCCCGCACGAGCAGCTGGTCCGGATCTCCGCCCGCAACCAGGACCTGATGGAGAAGCAGGGCCGGGTCTTCCTCGACGACCTGCTGCCGGAACTGGAGGCGCACGACGTTCGGATCCTGCGCTGGTCCGAGCTGGAGAACGACGACCAGGCCAAGCTGACCCGCTACTTCGAGGACCACATCTTCCCGGTCCTCACGCCGCTGGCGGTCGACCCGGCGCACCCGTTCCCCTACATCTCGGGGCTATCGCTGAACCTCGCGGTCACCGTCGCCGACCCGGACGCCGGGCTGCGGCGCTTCGCGCGCGTCAAGGTGCCCGACAACGTGCCGCGGCTGATCCGCATCGAATCCGACCGGGAGAACGAGACCGCCACGTTCCTGCCGCTGGAGGAACTCATCGCCGCGCACCTCGGGAAGCTGTTCCCCGGGATGCGGGTCGCCGAGCACCACATCTTCCGGGTCACCCGCAACGCCGACCTGGAGGTCGAGGAGGACCGCGACGAAGACCTGCTGCAGGCGATGGAGCGGGAACTCGCGCGCCGCCGCTTCGGGCCGCCGGTGCGGCTGGAAGTGACCGACACGATGAGCGCGAACATGCTCGAACTCCTGCTGCGCGAGCTGGAGGTCGACCAGCACGACGTGGTTGAGGTCAAGGGACTGCTGGACCTGTCGTGCCTGTTCCAGCTGGACCGGTTGCAGCGCCCGGACCTCAAGGAGTCGCCGTTCGTGCCCGCGACGCACCCTGCGTTCGCCGAGGGGCAGACGCCGAAGAGCATCTTCTCCACGCTGCGCGAGGGCGACGTGCTGGTGCACCATCCCTACGACTCGTTCTCCACGTCGGTGCAGCGGTTCATCGAGCAGGCCGCGGCCGACCCGCACGTGCTGGCCATCAAGCAGACGCTGTACCGGACTTCCGGTGACTCCCCCATCGTCAACGCCCTCATCGACGCCGCCGAGGCGGGCAAGCAGGTGGTGGCGCTGGTGGAGTTGAAGGCGCGGTTCGACGAGCAGGCCAACATCCAGTGGGCGCGGACCCTGGAGCGCGCCGGGGTGCATGTCGTCTACGGCCTCATGGGGTTGAAGACGCACTGCAAGACCGCGCTCGTGGTGCGCCAGGAAGGTTCCACGATCCGCCGCTACTGCCACCTGGGCACCGGCAACTACAACCCGAAGACCGCGCGGATCTACGAGGATCTGGGCCTGCTGACGGCCTCCCCGGAGATCGGCGCCGACCTCACCGACCTGTTCAACGTGCTCACCGGCTACGCCCGGCACGGCCAGTATCGCCGGATTCTGGTGTCGCCGCAGGGCATCCGCAACGGCATCGTGGAGCGCGTGGAGGCCGAGATCGAGCGTGCCCGGCAGGGTTTGCCGTGCGGCATCAGGATGAAGTTGAACTCGCTGGTCGACGAGCAGATCATCGACACCCTGTACCGGGCTTCGCTGGCCGGTGTGCCGGTGCGCGTGGTGGTGCGCGGGATCTGCTCGCTGAAGGCCGGCGTGGAGGGACTCAGCGAGAACATCGAGGTGCGCTCGATCCTTGGCCGCTTCCTGGAGCATTCCCGGGTGTTCCACTTCGTCGGCATCGACGAGCACTGGATCGGCAGCGCCGACATGATGCACCGCAACCTGGACCGGCGGATCGAAACCCAGGTGCAGGTCACCGACATCAAGCTCACCCGGCAGCTCGACGCGATGCTGGATTCGACGCTGCATCCGGCCACCCGCTGCTGGGTGCTCAACTCGAAGGGCGACTGGGAGGCGTCGCCACGCAGCGGAGAGCAAGTTCGCGATCACCAAACGGAAATGCTGCGCCTGCACGGCGCCAAGGTGTCCTGAGGAAGATGAGCGTGACCGAGAACCAGCCGGCGGCCGGCGGAATCGACGACGAACCAGTCGACGCACCGCCTGCCCCGGTCCGGGCGGCCGGTGCGGTGCTTTGGCGCGATGGTGGCGACGGCCCCGAAGTGGCGCTGGTGCACCGGCCCCGCTACGACGACTGGTCGCTGCCGAAGGGCAAGCTCGACCCCGGCGAGCTCTCCGCGCACGCGGCGGTCCGCGAGGTGTCCGAGGAGACCGGGTTTTCCTGCGTGCTGTCGCGTTTCCTGACGCGGGTGAACTACTCGGTGCCGGAATCCGACGGCGGCCGCGCACCGAAGGTGGTCGACTACTTCACCGCCCGGGCGGCTGACGGCGCCTTCGCGCCGAACGACGAAGTGGACGAACTGCGCTGGCTGCGTACCGACCAGGCACGGGGCCGGCTGAGCTATCCGCACGACGTCGGCGTGCTCGACGCATTCGAGGAGTTGCCGACCGAGTCCGCGACCGTGTTGCTGGTGCGGCACGCGAAAGCGGGCAAACGCTCCGAATGGGCGGGCGACGACACCCTTCGGCCACTCACCGAAGCGGGACGGCAACAGCGCGACGCATTGCATTCGCTGTTGCCGTTGTTCGGCCCGGACCGGATCTATTCCGCACCGCGACTGCGCTGCGAACAAACGGTGGCGCCGATCGCCGAAGACCTCGGAATCAGGATTGCCATCGAGCCGCTGTTTTCCGAAGAGGGCTATCTGGGGGATCCGGACGCGGCCGTCGACCTGATGCTGCGGGTTGCGGCCGGCGCGGGCCCCGCGGTGGTGTGCAGCCAGGGCGGCGTCATCCCGGATCTGGTGGCGCGGCTGGCCGATTCCGTCGGGTTGCCGCTCGGCGAGGTAGCCAGCCGCAAGGGCAGCGTGTGGACGCTGACGTTCAGCGGGGACCGGTATTCCGGCAACGGGAGCGGCCCGGCGCTGCGGCTGGCTGCGGCCGACTACCTCGCGGACCCGCTCGCCTGACCGGCGAAGCGGGGAGAGCGCAGGAAAGAGACGGACGCGTCGGCGAATTTCGGTGCCGGCGAAGTATTCCGCCGACGCCCCGGCTCCAGCTGACGACCGCGCCCGCACCGCACCACGCGCGCTGAGGTGCTGGACGGGCGCTGTCCGGCGCTGATCGCGCCGTGTGGGCGTTGCGCATCGCCCACGGGTGAAACTCGTGCGACCACCGGAGATCCGGCGGTCACGGCCTTCTCATGGCCGTTTCCGGTCATCGCCTGACGTCAGGGCGATGACCGGGCGACCGGGGAAACGCCGTGAGCGGGCGGCTCGTAACCCACGTGGGGGTTATCTCGCCGCCCGCTCGGTCCACTGGTGCTCGCTGCGGAAGCCAGCGATCACTTCTTCGTGGTCTTGCGCGTCGTCGTCGCCTTCTTGGTAGCCGGACGGGTCGTCTTGGCCGCGGTCGTGGTGGCCTTGGCCGTCGTCGCCCGCTTCGCGGTGGACTTCGCCGGGGTCGCCTTCGCAGCGGTCGCCTTGGTGGCGGTCCGCTTCGGGGCCGCCTTGGTGGCGGTCGCCTTCGCGGCGGTGGCGCCGGTCGCGGTCTTCGTCGCGGCCGCCCGGGTGGTGGTGGCCTTGGCGCGAGTACCGGCAGCGGCCCTGGTGGCGCCCGCGGTCTTGGTGGTGGCACCACGGGTGGTGGCCGCCTTGGCAGCGGAGACGCGCGGCAGTTTCCGCTGTCCGCCCACGACTTCCTTGAACTGGGTGCCGGCGCGGAAGGCGGGCACGTTGGTCTTCTTGACCTTCACGCTCTCACCGGTGCGCGGGTTGCGAGCGGTGCGGGCGGCGCGGGCCCGCTTCTCGAAAACCCCGAAGCCGGTGATGTTGACCTTCTCGCCTTTGTTGACGTTGCGAACGATGATGTCCACAACGCTTTCCACAGCCTGGCTGGCGGTCTTCTTGTCTCCGAGGCGTTCTGCCAGAGCCTCGATAAGTTGGGCCTTGTTCACTTCAGTCCCTCCCAGGACACAACAACGGCCCCGTTGGGCCGACTCAATGTCAACGGTAAAGCCCCGGACAAACAAATGCCATTCGCCACGCCTCTTTTTTTCGTTGGGGCGTGGGCATTCGCGTCCGGGAAACGGGGTCCGCGGGGCTCCTGGAGCAACTGTTCAGTTGTCCCCCGGAGGGCGAGTTTTTCCTTTCACAACGGGAAAAACTCGCCCCCAGAAGGCTTCTCAATCAGCCCTGCCGAGCGGGCAGGGTCGCCGGTTTGAAGCTCGGGCGAGCTTGCTCAAAAGTGTCGATCGTCTCGGCGTGGCGAAGGGTCAGACCGATGTCGTCGAGCCCTTCCAGCAACCGCCAGCGGGTGTAGTCGTCGATGCTGAAGGGCACCGTGAGGTCCTTGGCGTGCACGGTCCGCTGCTCCAGATCGACCGTCACGGCGGTGCCCGGCTCGTTCTCCAAGAGCTTCCACAGCAGCTCCACATCGGACTGCTCGCACTGGGCCGCCAGCAGCCCCTGCTTGCCCGAGTTGCCGCGGAAGATGTCCGCGAAGCGGCTGGAGATGACCGCCCTGAAGCCGTAGTCCTTCAGCGCCCATACGGCGTGCTCGCGCGACGACCCGGTGCCGAAGTCGGGGCCGGCGACCAGCACGCTGCCGTTGCGGAAGGTCTCGTGGTTGAGGATGAAGTTCTCGTCCGCGCGCCAGGCGGCGAACAGGCCGTCCTCGAAGCCGGTGCGGGAAACCCGCTTGAGGTAGACCGCCGGGATGATCTGGTCGGTGTCCACGTTGGACCGGCGCAGCGGGACGCCGATCCCGGTGTGCGTCTTGAACGGTTCCATCGTCACTGCTCCTGATGGGTGGGGTGCCAGTTTTCGTCCTTGAAGCGGCGCAGCCGCTTGGCCCACGCACGCACGGTGACCACCCGCGGGTTCTCAGCGGTGCCCACCCCGTCGGGGATCCCGGATCGAGGAGACGTCTGAGGTTCCGCTACGGGACCACCTGCGCGAGCTGAGTTCAACTTTCAGTCGAGGTCTTCGGGGGCGGACAGGGTTCCGCGCACGGCGGTGGCCGCGGCGACCAGCGGGGAGACCAGGTGGGTGCGGCCGCCCTTGCCTTGCCTGCCCTCGAAGTTGCGGTTGGAGGTCGACGCGCTGCGCTCGCCCGGCGTGAGCTGGTCCGGGTTCATGCCCAGGCACATCGAACAACCTGCCGAACGCCATTCCGCGCCGGCGGCGGTGAAAACCTCGTGCAGCCCTTCGGACTCCGCCTGCTGGCGGACCTTCATCGAGCCGGGCACGACGAGCATCCGCACGTCCGCGGCGACCTTGCGGCCCTTGAGGACCTCGGCGGCGGCGCGCAGGTCCTCGATCCGGCCGTTGGTGCAGGAGCCGAGGAACACGGTGTCCACGGTCACCTCGCGCAGCGGCGTCCCGGGGGTCAAGCCCATGTACGCCAAGGCCTTCTCGGCGGCGAACCTCTCGCCCTCGTCGACGATCTGCACCGGGTCCGGCACCTGCTCGCCCAGCGGCAGGCCCTGCCCCGGGTTGGTGCCCCAGGTGACGAACGGGGTCAGTTCATCGGCGTTCAGCGTAACTTCTGCGTCGAATGTGGCGTCGTCCTCGGTGCGCAGCGTCTTCCAGTACTCGACGGCGGCGTCCCACTCGGCGCCCTCGGGGGCGTGCGGGCGCCCCTCGAGGTAGTCGAAAGTCGTTTCGTCGGGCGCGATCATGCCGGCCCGCGCGCCCGCCTCGATCGACATGTTGCAGATCGTCATGCGGGCTTCCATGGACAGCTGGCGGATCGCTTCGCCGCGGTACTCCAGGACGTAGCCCTGGCCGCCGCCGGTGCCGATCTTCGCGATGACGGCCAGGATCACGTCCTTGCTGGTGACTCCCGGGCGCAGGCTGCCTTCGACGTTGATGGCCATGGTCTTGAACGGCTTCAGCGGCAGCGTCTGGGTGGCCAGCACGTGCTCGACCTCGGAAGTGCCGATGCCGAAGGCCAACGCGCCGAAAGCGCCGTGCGTCGAGGTGTGGCTGTCGCCGCAGACCACGGTGGTGCCCGGCTGCGTCAGGCCGAGTTGCGGCCCGACGACGTGCACGATGCCCTGCTCGGCGTCGCCCATCGGGTGCAGCCGGATGCCGAATTCCTCGCAGTTCTTCCGCAAAGTGTCGACCTGCGTGCGGGACACCGGGTCGGCGATCGGCAGGTCGATCCCGGTGGTGGGCACGTTGTGGTCCTCGGTGGCCAGCGTCAGATCGGGGCGGCGCACCGGCCGGCCCGCCAACCGAAGCCCTTCGAAGGCCTGCGGACTGGTGACCTCGTGCACCAGGTGGAGATCGATGTAGAGCAGGTCTGGCTCATGCCCTTCACCACGGCGCACGATGTGCGCTTCCCAAACCTTCTCCGCGAGCGTTTTTCCCATCGTTGCTCCCAGTCGAGCCTGCCGAGACCCGGAAAAGGGCCTTCCCACAGAGTGGACTTCCCAGATGCCGGGAAGTTAGTATCGGTACGTGGGACAGCATAGCGGCATCGGAGTACTGGACAAGGCGGTGGCCGTCCTCCAGGCAGTGGCCAGCGAACCGTGCGGCCTAGCCGAACTGTGCAGCCGTACGGGGCTGCCAAGGGCAACGGCGCACCGCCTAGCAGTGGGCCTGGAGGTCCACCGCCTGTTGAGAAGGGGCTCGGACGGACGCTGGCGCCCAGGAGCGGCCCTGGCGGAACTGGCGGGGGGAGCGGTAGATCCTCTCCTGGAAGCAGCAACGACGGTCCTGCCCAAGCTAAGGGATGTCACGGGAGAAAGCGTCCAGCTCTACAGGAGGGACGGAATGCAACGCCTGTGCATAGCGACGGCGGAACCCCCGAGCGGCCTGCGGGACACGGTGCCGGTGGGAACGGCCCTCCCGATGACGGCGGGCTCGGGAGCCAAGGTCCTGGCGGCCTGGTCGGATCCCGCAACCCAGAGAGCGGTCCTCGCGGAAGCGGTCTACGGCGAGAGAATCCTCATGGAGGTCCGCAGAAGGGGCTGGGCCCAAAGCGTGGCGGAAAGGGAGCCGGGGGTGGCAAGCGTCTCAGCCCCGGTCCGCGACGCCCAAGGCAACGTGGTGGCGGCCATATCGGTCTCGGGCCCGATCGACAGAATGGGCCGCCGCCCGGGAGCCCGTTGGGCAGCAGACCTGCTAGCAGCAGCAGATGCCCTCCAAAACCGCCTATAACCCCAACAGCGCGGTGCGGGCCAAAACCCGCACCGCCAAGAACGCCGCACGACGCCCGGCGCCGACGCATTGGTAGGTGGCGGAACGAGAAGTGCCCCGCTCGCAGACTCTGCGAGCGGGGCACTTGCTGGTAGTCCCGACGGGATTTGAACCCGCGCTACCGCCTTGAGAGGGCGGCGTCCTAGGCCGCTAGACGACGGGACCGCGCAACGAGAAGAACTCTACAACACCTCATAAGCCCCTCGAACACCCACCCCCTACGTCCACCGCCGACGCGCGAGACCGCCCCCCCTTCCGACACCACGGTGGCGGTGATGACCTCGGACACGACATGTCCGCTGGCCCGCACGAGGTGCGCGCCGGCCTCGGTCGGCCTCGGTCCGAGCAACAAGACCGACCCTGCTGGTTAATTCGGCGCGGTGTTGGGGCTGTTTGGGAAGGTGCGGGCGTGAAGCGAACGGACCGTTCGTGTCGTCTACGAGCCTGTTGCGTTTTCGGCGAAAACGACTGAACCGAAGTACCAAATCAGTCTCGATCGCCGCCGTTTGTCCGCCAGTGGCCATCTCAGCCGTGATCGATCGATCACGGTCCGTGGTGGGCGTAATTTTGCAACAGGCTCCTACCGAAGCGAACAGGCCGTTCACCGCACACCAACAGCCCCGGGCTCACATCGGATGAACGGAGCGAACGGACCGTTCGTGTCGTCTATCGAGGTGAACAGGCCGTTCACCGCACACCGGTTGGCGAGGCAGAACCGGACCACTCCCGCAGTGACACCAGCCCTAGCCCCTCGCGGAATTAGCCAGCAGGGTCAAGACCCGAACCAAAACACAAAACCGATTCCAAAAACCAAAAAACCCACACAGACCAAGCAACCCCAGACAAACCGCGCAGACCCCAAAGCCGATACAAGCCCAAGCAAACCCCAAAGCCCAGACAAAGTTAAGCCCGCCCCCAAGCCCCAGAACAGCCTGAGCTGGCTTCCAAGGCCCGGATGAAATTGGGCCCCTAGGCCCAGAAGAGGCCAAGCCCACCCCAAGCGCCCAGATGAAGTCGGGCCGGACTCCCAAGCCCCAGATGAGGTCGTCCGCTGGTCAGAAACCCAGACCGGGTACGCCCCAATCCCAAGGAGCAAACAAGGAAGCAACCCCCGCACCGTGGGGGCATGGGGGGCTCGGCCCCCCAAACAAAAAACGGAAAGGGCCACATCTGCGAGTTCCGCAGATATGACCCTCCCACCCTTGTAGTCCCGACGGGATTTGAACCCGCGCTACCGCCTTGAGAGGGCGGCGTCCTAGGCCGCTAGACGACGGGACCGCGTTGTTGAGAGATCACCGGGTGATCTGCTCGCTGGGGTACCAGGACTCGAACCTAGACTAACTGAACCAGAATCAGTCGTGCTGCCAATTACACCATACCCCATGGTGCCGAACGGCCAGCTCCTTTTCCGATCTCCTGTGAGGAGTTCGGCTTTCGGATCGCTGCCCGCCGCGTTGATAAGAATGTTAGACCATCCCTTCAGAGGCCCGAAAATCGCCCCCTCTGTTTGGGATCGTCGCAGGTAGCGGCGGTCGCAGCGACCCGGGGCGGCCTAGTGGCGGATCAGCTCGGCGACGCGGTGCGGGGCCTGGGCGCGGTCCGCCCGGACGGGTACCGCGGGCAGGTCGGTCACGAGGAGTTCCGGGAGTTCGTAGAGGCTCGTGATGCTCGGCACGCCGGCGGACGGATCCTGGGTTCCGCCGCGGTTGAGCCAGACGCCGTGGAGGCCGGCGCGGCTGGCGCCGAGGGCGTCGGTGTCGAGCTTGTCCCCGACGTGGACGACTTCTTCGGGGCGGAGGCCAAGCTCGTCGCAGGCGGCGTGGAAAATGCGCGGGTCCGGTTTGGCCACACCGATCTCGGCCGAGATGACGAGCGCGTCGAAGGCGTCGGCGAGGCCGACGGCGGCGATCTTCTTGCGCTGGTAGCCGCTGGGGGCGTTGGTGATCGCGGCGAGCTGGAGGCCGCTGGCGCGCAGCCAGTCGAGGCAGGGCCGGGCGTCGTCGAACAGGGTCCAGGCGCGCTGCATGGCGGCCATGCGCACGGTTTCGCGGCGGGCGGCTTCGGGGGTTTCCAGTTCTTCGCCGAAGGCCGCGAAGAACGCGCGGGTGCGTTCGACGCACATCACGTCGAAGTCGATCTCGCCGGTGATGAACCGCGCGTAGTGCTGGTCCGTGGTGCGCTGCCACACCGGCCAGGCGCGGTCGGTGCCGACGAGTTCCCGCAAGGCGTGCCGCGCGGCTCCGCCGTTGTCGAGCAGGGTGTCGTCGAGGTCGAGGCAGACCGCCTTGATCTGGCCGAGTTCATGGATGGTCGAAATTTCAGACGCGGATGTCACCCCGAGAGGCTAGGCGTTCACCCGTTGCGTCCGACTCGGCCAATTTGGTGATCCTGTTGGCCTGTTTCGGTTGAGTCCGGTTGGCGGCACGGGGTCGTGGGTACGAGCGAACCCACGACCTCGTGCCGGAGCTCACTGGTTCAGCCGAGGGCCTTCCGCAGGCGTTCGAGGGAGATGTCGCGGCCGAGAAGTTCCATCGACTCGTACAGCGGCGGCGACACGGTGCGCCCGGTGATCGCCACCCGCACCGGCGCGAAGGCCTTGCGGGGCTTGATGCCGAGCCCGTCGACGACGGAGTCCTTCAGCGCCTGCTCGATGGCGGCCGTGGTCCATTCCGGCAGCGCTTCGAGGGCGTTGATGGCGGCTTCCAGGACCGGCTTGGCGTCTTCGCCGAGGGCCTTCTCGGCGGAGGCAGGTTCGGGCGCGAAGCCGTCGCCGGCGAACAGGAAGCCCATCATGCCGACCGCATCGGAGAGCACGATCAGCCGCTCCTGCACCAGCGGCGCCGCGGCGCGCACGGTGGCGAGCTGCTGCTCGGTCGGCTCGGCCGGGAACACGCCGCCCTGGATGAGGTAGGGCACCACGCGGTCGACGAAGTCGTCGGGCGCGAGGGCGCGCAGGTGCGCGGAGTTGATCGCGTCGGCCTTCTTCTGGTCGAAGCGCGCCGGGTTGGCGCTGACCCGGCCGATGTCGAAGGCGTCGACCATCTCGTCGAGGCTGAACACGTCGCGGTCGTCGGAGATCGACCAGCCGAGCAGCGCCAGGTAGTTCAGCAGGCCCTCGGGCAGGAAACCCCGGTCGCGATGGTGGAACAGGTTGGACTGCGGGTCGCGCTTGGAGAGCTTCTTGTTGCCCTCGCCCATGACGAACGGCAGGTGGCCGAACTCGGGCGTGAAGTCGGTGGCACCGATGCGCTGCAGCGCCTCGTAGAGCGCGATCTGGCGGGGCGTGGACGACAGCAGGTCTTCGCCGCGCAGCACGTGGGTGATGTGCATCAGCGCGTCGTCGACCGGGTTGGTCAGGGTGTAGAGCGGGTCGCCGTTGCCGCGCACCAGGACCGGGTCCGGGACGCTGCCGGCGGGGAAGGTGATCTCGCCGCGCACCAGGTCGGTGAAGGTGATGTCGCGGTCGGGCATCCGCAGCCGCAGCACGGGCTTGCGGTCTTCGGCGCGGAAGGCCGCGAGCTGCTCGTCGGTGAGGTCGCGGTCGTAGTTGTCGTAGCCTAGCTTGGGATCGCGCCCCTTTGCCTTGTGGCGGGCTTCGATCTCGTCCGGGCTGGAGTAGGACTCGTAGAGCTCGCCGGCGGCCAGCAGTCGCTGGGCGATGCCGGCGTAGATGTCGCGCCGCTCGCTCTGCCGGTAGGGGCCGTAGGGTCCGCCGACACCGGGGCCTTCGTCCCAGTCGAGGCCCAACCAGCGCAGCGCATCGAGGATCGCCTGGTAGGACTCCTCGGTGTCCCGGCTGGCGTCGGTGTCCTCGATGCGGAACACCAGGGTGCCCTTGTTGTGCCGGGCGAACGCCCAGTTGTAGAGGGCCGTGCGGATCAGGCCGACGTGCGGGGTGCCGGTCGGCGAGGGACAGAACCGGGCTCGGACGGGCCTGGCGTCGACTTTTGCTGCGGCTTCTGGCGTGCTCATAACACATCAAGCCTAGCCACCCGCCGTCGGCGGTTGACGGGCGCATCCGGGCAAGGCATCCTGAATTTATTCAACAACCGTTGAAAAACTGGAGGGGATCGCAATGGAGCGAACCACCTGCTGCGTGGTCGGAGGCGGACCGGCGGGGATGGTGCTGGGGCTGTTGCTGGCCAGGGCCGGCGTCGAGGTGACCGTGCTGGAGAAGCACGGCGACTTCCTGCGGGACTTCCGCGGCGATACGGTGCACCCCACCACGCTGCAACTCCTCGACGACCTGGGCCTGGCCGAGCGGTTCGCCGAACTCCCGCAGCGCCGCCTGAACCAGGTGCGGCTGCCCATCGGCCAGGCGGGCGAGCTGTTCACCTTCGGGGACTTCAAGTCGCTGAAGGTGAAGTACAACTACATAGCCATGGTCCCGCAGTGGGACTTCCTGGACATGCTGGCCGACGCAGGCAAGCAGGAGCCGACGTTCACCCTGCGGATGAACACCGAGGCGACGGAACTGATCCGGGAACGCGGCCGGGTCAACGGGGTGCGCTACCGCACCGCCGACGGCGAGACCGGCGAGCTGCGCGCCACCATCACGGTGGCCTGCGACGGGCGGAAGTCCTTCGTGCGCGAGATGCCGGAGCTCGGCCTGCAGGACTTCCCTACGCCGATGGACGTTCGGTGGTTCCGGATTCCGCGGCAGACCGGCGATCTGGCAGGCGGCATCGGCCTGATCCGCGAACGCACCTTCACCGCCATGTTCGACCGCGGCGACTACTTCCAGGTCGCGTCGATCATCGGCAAGGGGACCGACGCGGAGGGCCGCAACCGGCCCATCGAGGAGTTCAACGAGCGACTGGTCCGCTTCTTCCCCTGGCTGGCCGGGCGGGACCTCGTGCAGAGCTGGGAGGACGTCAAGCTGCTGCACGTGGCCCTGGACCGGTTGCGCAAATGGCACGTGCCGGGCCTGCTGTGCATCGGCGACGCTGCGCACGCGATGTCACCGGTCGGCGGCATCGGGATCAACCTGGCCGTGCAGGACGCCGTCGCGGCGGCGCGCCACCTCGCCGAGCCGCTGCGCAACGGGCGTTTGGAGCGCAAACACGTGGCGGCGGTGCAGCGGCGGCGCTGGCCAACGACGGTGCTGATCCAGCGACTGCAGCGCATTATTCACGAGAACGTGATCTCCCCGGCGCTGCGTGGGGAAATCGACTTCGGCAGCACCGCGCGCCTGCCGCTCCCCCTGCGGGCGGTCTCGAACGCCCCGTGTCTGCGCAGGATCCCCGCGTACGTCCTCGCCTACGGAGCGGTCCGCGAACGCCCGCCGAAGGCCGCCCTCCGCTGACGACCGGGCCGTGGAAACCCGCAATTTCCATTGAAATCGAAGGTCCGATTTCAATGGAAATTGCGGAGACCGGGTGGCGCCTGGGGTTCCGGTACCCGGATCGGCTGCGCGGAAGAACGGGCCCGGAAACCCGCTCTATCCCTGCACTAGCCCGACACTAGCCCCGCACTAGCCCGCACCAGCCCAGATCTAGCCCAGATCTAGCCCTGCTGGACGGGGTTTGTGAGGGTGCCGAGGCCGTCGATGGACACCGACACGTTCTGGCCCGCCTGCATCGGGCCCACGCCGGCCGGGGTGCCGGTGAGGATCACGTCGCCGGGCAGCAGCGTCATCACCCGCGAGATCCACGAAACCAGCGCCGCGACGTCGTGCAGCAGCAGCGAGGTGCGCGAGTCCTGCTTTAGCTCGCCGTCCAGTTCGGTGCGGATCCCGAGGTCCGCCGGGTCCGCCGCGGTGTCGATCCACGGGCCCAGCGGGCAGAACGTGTCGTAGCCCTTGGCCCGCGTCCACTGCCCGTCGGCCTTCTGCTGGTCGCGCGCGGTGACGTCGTTGGCGATCGTGTAGCCCAGCAGCACCTCGGTGCCCCGGGCCTCCGGCACGTCCTTGCACGGCTGGCCGACGACGGCGGCGAGTTCGCCCTCGAAGTCCACCCGCTCGGAGTTCGGCGGCAGCTTGATGGCGGCGTTGGGGCCGATCACCGAGGTGGACGGCTTCATGAAGATCACCGGGTTCTCCGGTGGTTCCGAGCCCATCTCGCGGGCGTGCTCGGCGTAGTTCTTGCCCACGCAGATGACCTTCGTGGGCAGGATCGGGGCGAGCAGCCGGACATCGGCCACCGGCCACTTGCGACCGGTGAACGTCGGGTCGCCGAACGGGTGCTGGTCGATCTCGACCGCGAGCACCTTCTCCTGCGGTGCGGCCGGATCCGGCTCCAGTGCGACGAAGGACACCCCGTCGGAGTGGGCGACACGTGCCAAGCGCAAGACGAACCTCCGGGATCAACTGCGGACTTCGGGTGAGGGACACCCGTGACAAACATACTTGGGCACGGGTGCCCCTCACCCATTCCCCGGCCGGGGCACAGCGACGCGATCAGCCGCGGGCGCTGATCGCGTTGCGCCGCAAGGCCTTGTACACCAGCGCGTCGCAGAGCGCGAGCCAGCTCGCTTCGACGATGTTGCCGTGCACGCCCACAGTGGTCCACTCCTCCTCGCCGTCGCGGGATTCCACGAGCACCCGGGTGACCGCGTCGGTGCCGGGGGCGTCGATGAGGATACGGACCTTGTAATCGGCCAGTTCGACGGTTTCCAGCCACGGCAGGTGCGGCACCAACGCCTTGCGCAGCGCGGCGTCGAGGGCGTTGACCGGCCCGTTCCCCTCTGCGGTGGCGATCACGCGCTCCCCCACGACGTGCACCTTGACCGTGGCTTCGGAGACCACGTCGCCGTCCGGACGGTGGTCTAGCACCACCCGGTAGGACTCCAGCTCGAACGGCGCATCGACCGGCTCGCTGCCGGCCGCGGCGGCCATTTCCCGGCGCAGCAACAGTTCCAGCGACGCGTCGGCCGCTTCGAAGGACCAGCCGCGGGCTTCCAGCTCCTTCACCTGGCGCACCGCCCCCGTGACGGCGGCCGGCGACTCGGTGAGGTCGAGACCGAGCTCGGCGCCCTTGAGCTCCAGGCTGGCGCGCCCGGCCATTTCGGTGACCAGCACCCGCATCCCGTTGCCCACCACCGCCGGGTCGATGTGGTTGTAGAGCTCCGGGTCCACTTTGATCGCGCTCGCGTGCAGCCCGGCCTTGTGCGCGAAGGTCGACTGGCCGACGTAGGCCTGGTGCGTGTCAGGTGCCAGGTTGGCGATTTCGGCCAGCGCGTGCGAAACCCTGGTCAGCTCGCGCAGCTTTCCCTCCGGCAACACCGGCATCTCCAGTTTCGTGGCGAGGTTGCCGATCACGGCGAACAGATCCGCGTTCCCCGCCCGCTCCCCGTAGCCGTTGGCGGTGCACTGCACGTGCGTCGCACCGGCTTGCACGGCCGCGATGCTGTTGGCCACCGCGCATCCGGTGTCGTCCTGGCAGTGGATCCCGACGCGGAATCCCGTGCGCGATACGACTTCGCCGACCGTCTCGGCCAGTTGCAGTGGCAGCTGCCCGCCGTTGGTGTCGCACAGCACGACGACGTCGGCGCCCGCGTTCACGGCGGATTCCAGCACGCGCAGCGAGGTGTCGGGGTCGAAGGCGTAGCCGTCGAAGAAGTGCTCGGCGTCGAGGAACACCCGGCGCCCTTCGCCGACCAGGTAGCGCACGGTGTCCGCCACCATCGCGCAGTTCTCGGCCACATCGGTGCGCAGCGCCCGCTCGATGTGCCGCCGGTCCGATTTGGCCACCAAGGTCACCACCGGGGCCCGCGAATCGAGCAGCGCCCGGACTTGCCGATCTTCGTCTACTTTGGTCCCGGCGCGGCGGGTGGAGCCGAAGGCCACCAGCGCGGCGTGTTCGAGATCAAGTTCTCCGGCGGCGGCGCGGTGGAAGAATTCGGTGTCCTTGGGCAGCGCGCCGGGCCAGCCGCCCTCGATGAAGCCGACGCCCAGGGAGTCCAGCAGCCGCGCGACCGCCAGCTTGTCGGTGACCGAATACGAAATTCCCTCGCGCTGCGCGCCGTCCCGCAAGGTCGTGTCGTACATGTGGAAGTCGTCGCCCAGCGGCGTTCCGGCCGGGTTGGTGCGGGTCACTGGTTTTCTCCCGTCGGCGTCGGAGATGGATTGCAGCGGCAGCGCAGGCAACAAAAAAGACCCCCCGCGGATGCGAGAGGTCAGCGCGCCGGGGTGCGGAGTCGTCTACCCGGCGCGCTCGCCAATAATGATCACACTGCAGAAAGCCACGCACCCATGCTGCCACAATGCACCACCGGATCACCAGATGACCACGAATTCCCACCATCCGGACGCGACATCAGCACCTGCCGTCCCAGGAACCGGGTTACGCGTTCCGTCACTTAGAGCCTGTCGGCGAATGCCGTCCGCGCCTTTGGAAGCGGCGTAGCCGCTTGCATTCACCTTGCCAAGACGACCATCGGCGGGTTCTGAGAGGTTTCCTGGCGAGGACGGCCCCTCCGCCGCGTATTGGACATACATCAGGAGGGGCACCCGCAGTCCAGGGCACCTCTCAGGTTCCGCTAGGCGACCACCCACCCAGACCATTCACCAACAGGCTCTTACAAACTCTGATCGGGCTCGTACCTCGCAGGCTCCGTCGGCGGGGCACCGCTGAGCGTCGTGAAGCAGTACATCGAGCAGCAGAACCGTCCGGCTTAAGGCACTGCTCAGGCCTTGACGGCCCTCCCAGCGCGAGCCTTCACCCCCACCCTGAAGGGCGGAGCACTGGCCCGCATTCCGGTAGCAGGCGACACACCTGCTCCCAGCCGCCGGTGTGGTCGTCGACCGCGCCACTCGCGATTTGGTGCAACTCGCCGGTCGCACATCGGGCCGGCGAAAAGGGCGCCCCAACCGGGACGCCCTCCTCGACTTCGAACTCCGATCAGGCCTGCGGAGCGACCTCGCGGGAGGAGACCAGCGCCGCGAGGCGGTCGCCGACCGCGAAGGTGGCGCCCGGGGCCGAGTGCTCGCGGGTGGCCAGGTCGAACGCCACCGACGCCTCGACCCGCTTGGCGGCATCGGTCAGGCCGACGTGGTCGAGCAGCATCGCGACCGACAGCACCGCCGCGGTCGGGTCCGCCACGCCCTGCCCGGCGATGTCCGGCGCGCTGCCGTGCACCGGCTCGAACATGCTCGGGTTGCGCCGGGTGGCGTCGATGTTGCCGCTCGCGGCCAGCCCGATGCCGCCGGTGACCGCGCCCGCCAGGTCGGTGATGATGTCGCCGAACAGGTTGTCGGTGACGATCACGTCGAACCGGCCCGGGTCGGTGACCAGGTGGATGGTCGTGGCGTCCACGTGCTGGTAGGCCACGGTGACGTCCGGGTATTGCAGCGAGACCTCTTCGACCACGCGCGACCACAACGATCCGGCGTGGGTGAGCACGTTGGTCTTGTGCACCAGCGTCAGGTGCTTGCGCGGCCGGGAGGCGGCGCGGGCGAACGCGTCGCGCACCACCCGCTCCACGCCGAACGCGGTGTTGATGCTGACCTCGGTCGCGATCTCGTGCGTGGTGTCCTTGCGCAGCAGGCCGCCGTTGCCGACGTACGGACCCTCGGTGCCCTCGCGCACGACGACCATATCGATCTCGCCGGGGTCGGCCACCGGGCTCTTCACGCCCGGGTAGAGCCGGGCCGGCCGCAGGTTCACGTGGTGGTCGAGCTCGAAGCGCAGCCGCAGCAGCAGGCCGCGCTCCAGGATCCCGCTGGGCACGGACGGGTCGCCCACCGCGCCGAGCAGGATCGCGTCGTGCTGCCGGAGTTCACCCAGGACGGACTCGGGCAGCAGCTCCCCGGTCGCGTGCCAGCGCGCGGCTCCCAGGTCGTATCGAGTGATCTCGGTATCCGGCACGACCTCGCCGAGCACCTTGAGTGCCTCGGCAATAACCTCCGGCCCGATCCCGTCGCCGGGGATCACAGCGAGCCGCATCTACACACCTCCCGAGAACCACCCCGACCCGCGGGGCTCGAACTGTTGAGCCGAAGGCTACCGGCAGGGCTGTGGGCAGCGGCACGCCGGGCCCACCAAGTGGATGAACTGTCCCGGGGAGTGGGACACCCATACGGGCGATAGGGCCATGGGTCGCAGATGCGACACAGGGGCCGTCCCAAGATGCGGAAAGCCACGCCTCACTCGTCCGAATTACCGGTCGCGGTCCCACCTACTCAGCGGGACCGAACCGGGCGAGCTCACTCGAAGCTGACGGTGCGCACGACGCGGGCCCCGACGGCGGCGCCGATCGGCTCCAGCACGCCGGGCTCGACGGGACGGTCCACGCGCAGCAGCATGATCGCCTCGGAGCGCTCCGTGGTCTGGCTGACCATGGCCGCCTCGATGTTCACGCCGACCTCGCCGAGCAGCGTGCCGACCTTGCCCATCACGCCCGGCCGGTCCGGGTACTCCAGCAGCAGCACGTTGCCCTCGGCACGCAGGTCGAAGTGCCTGCCGTTGACCTCGACCAGCTTCTCCACCTGGTTCGGCCCCGACAGCGCCCCGGAAACCACGGCGGTGCGACCGTCCGGCAGCCCCGCGCGCACCGACACCACGCTGCGGTGGTTCGGGCTCTCCGGGGAGGTCTTGACCTCCACCTGCACGCCCAGGTCCTCGGCCAGCTGCGGCGCGTTGACGAAGGTCACCTGGTTCTCCACCGCACCGGCGAACACGCCGCGCAGCGCCGCGAGCTGCAGCACCGAGACGTCCTCGTCGGCCAGCTCGCCGCGGGCCTCCACCGTCACCGAGCTCGGAGTGCTGCCCACCAGCGCGGCCAGCACCTGGCCCAGCTTCTGGGTCAGCGCCAGGTATGGGCGGACTTCCTCGCCGACCGCGCCGCCCTGCACGTTGACCGCGTCCGGCACGAAGTCGCCGCGCAGCGCCAGCCGCACCGAGCGGGCCACGTCGGTGCCCGCGCGGTCCTGGGCCTCCGCGGTGGACGCGCCCAGGTGCGGGGTGACGACGACGTTGGACAGCTGGAACAGCGGGCTGTCGGTGGTCGGCTCGGTCTTGAACACGTCGATGCCTGCGCCGCCGATCTGGCCGTTGCGCAGCGCGTCGACCAGCGCGTCCTCGTCGATCAGGCCACCGCGGGCGGCGTTGACGACCAGCAGACCGGGCTTGGCCTTCTTCAGCTCCTCGGCGCCGATGAGGCCGAGGGTCTCGGCGGTCTTGGGCAGGTGGATGGAGATCGCGTCGGCGCGGGCCAGCAGCTCGTCGAGGGAGACCAGCTCGATGCCCAGCTGCGCGGCGCGGCCCGGCGACACGTAGGGGTCGTAGGCGATCAGCTTGGTGCCGAAGGCGGCGACGCGCTGTGCGAACAGCTGGCCGATCTTGCCCAGGCCGACCACGCCGACGGTCTTGCCGTTGAGCTCGACGCCGGTGTAGGAGCTGCGCTTCCACTCGCCGCCCTTGAGGCTCGCGTCGGCCTGCGCGACGTTGCGAGCCACCGCCAGCAGCAGCGCCATCGCGTGCTCGGCGGCCGAGACGATGTTGGAGGTGGGGGCGTTGACGACCATCACGCCGCGCTCGGTGGCGGCGGGTACCTCGACGTTGTCCAGGCCGACCCCGGCGCGGGCGACGACCTTGAGCTTCTTCGCCGCCGCCAGGACCTCGGCGTCGACCTTGGTGGCGGAACGGACCAGCAGCGCATCGGCGTCGGCGACGGCGTCGAGCAGCGCCGGCCGGTCGGTGCCGTCCACGTTGCGGATCGCGACCTCGTCCCCGAGTGCGTCGATCACGGACGGTGCCAGCTTCTCGGCGATCAGGACGACAGGACGGCTTGCGTTGGTCACGGGCGAACTCCAGTTGGAAGATCACGGTCGGCACGGCGATGTGCCCGGACGGATCGGAGTTTAACGGGAGATTGAGAAAGCGTTCACAAGGGTGTTGCCCGGATCACCGCCGGCGCAAAGGCCGGCCCGTTAAACCCGATTCTTCGGCATTGTCGCAGATCAGCCGGGCCGCGGGAACGACACCACGAGTCCGCTGGGACACGTTGTCACGCGAGGGGCGGCTGTGCCGCCAGTGACCGGCACACACGGCGACCACCCGTACACGTGACGACCTTCGGGTGCCGGTGGGATGCCGGTATCTGCTGACACCTCGCAACCGGCACCGCCGCGGGTTCTCAACAGTGTCCTGCGGGGACACCCCGCACCGCGGGCTATCTCGCGAGGACAGCCCCGACGCGACGTATTGGTCATACGTGCGTCGGGGATCCCGGAGTCGAGAAGGCGTCTGAGGTTCCGCTACCCGACCGCCACGCAAAAGAATCCCGGACCTCGGAAGATCACGGTTCGTCGAATTCGCCGTCTTTGGCGCCCGCGACGAAGGCCTCCCACTCCTCCGGGGTGAAGACCAGGACCGGGCCCTCCGGTTCGGCGCCGTTGCGCATGCCGATGTAGCCGTCCACGAAGGCGATCTCGACGCCGGGCTCGTCCGGTTCGTCGGTGCTGGTGATCCACTCCGCGTTGGTGAAATCCAGCTGGTGGCGGATGTGCGCCTTGTTGTCGACGATCTCGTTTTCTGCACTCACGATACGTACCCTATCCCTCACCCGCAGCGACCGGTTTCGCCCTTTGGCAACTGGGAAATCCGGGCCAGGGAACCGACCGGCTCCCGGCCGGGAAGCCGAGGCCCGGTGATCCCTCGTGGAATTCACCGGGCCTTTCGCATCGGCCGGACGTGCGGTTGCACGCCGCCGAAGACCTGAACCACTTACTTGTTGGTCCAGGACATCAGGGCGCGGAGCTTCTTGCCGACCTCTTCGATCTGGTGGGCGTTGCCCTCCGCCTGCAGCTTGGTGAAGTTCGGGCGCCCGGCCTCGTCCTCGGCCACCCACTCCTTGGCGAAGGTGCCGTCCTGGATCTCGCCCAGGATCTTGCGCATCGACTCCTTGACGTGGGCGTCGATCACCCGCGGGCCGCGGGTGAGGTCGCCGTACTCGGCGGTGTCGCTGATGGAGTAGCGCTGGCCGGCGATGCCGCCCTCCCACATCAGGTCCACGATCAGCTTGAGCTCGTGCAGGACCTCGAAGTAGGCGATCTCCGGCTGGTAGCCGGCCTCGACCAGCACCTCGAAGCCGTTCTGCACCAGGGCGCTCGCGCCACCGCAGAGGACCGCCTGCTCACCGAACAGGTCGGTCTCGGTCTCCTCCTTGAAGGTGGTCTTGATGACGCCGGCCCGCGCGCCACCGATGGCGGCGGCGTAGGACAGCGCCAGCGCCTCGGCGTTGCCGGAGGCGTCCTGCTCGACCGCGATCAGGCAGGGCACGCCCTTGCCGTCGACGAACTGGCGGCGCACCAGGTGGCCCGGGCCCTTCGGCGCGACCATGGCGACGTCCACGTCCGCCGGCGGCTGGATCAGGCCGTAGCGGATGTTGAAGCCGTGGCCGAAGAACAGCGCGTCACCCTGCTTGAGGTTCGGCGCGATGTCGTTGGCGTAGATCTCGCGCTGCTTGGTGTCGGGCGCCAGGATCATGATCAGGTCGGCTTCCGCGGCGGCCTCGGCCGGGGTGAGCACCCGCAGGCCCTCTTCCTCCGCCTTGGCGCGCGACTTGGAACCCTCCGGGAGACCGACCCGCACGTCCACACCCGAGTCCCGCAGGCTCAGCGCGTGCGCGTGGCCCTGGCTGCCGTAGCCGATGACCGCGACCTTGCGCCCCTGCACGATGCCCAGATCAGCGTCCGCGTCGTAGAAGATTTCAACTGCCATGGTGATTCAGCGTTTCCTTTCGGGAATTCTTCGTGCCTGCCGCCGAAGCGGTAGCGGTGGTTCCTCGTCCAGGGGGTACCCGCCGGGACGGCTTCGCGGACAAATTCGGCGACAGGCTCTTCGGTTTTCGGCTCTGTGGCGCCAGGCGCCGGATCAGCGCACTGCGGTGGCCGTGATGGAACGCGGGCCACGCCCGATCGCGATCGTTCCCGACTGCACCATCTCGCGGACGCCGTAGGGTTCCAGCATTCGCAGCAACGCGTCGAGCTTATCGGCGGTACCGGTGGCCTCGACGGTCAGCGCCTCCGGAGAGACGTCCACCACTTTCGCGCGGAACAGCTGCACCGTCTCCAGCACCTGGCTGCGCACCGACGCGTCGGCGCGGACCTTGACCAGCAGCAGCTCCCGCTGCACCGCGGCGTCGGTCTCCAGCTCCACGATCTTGATCACGTTCACCAGCTTGTTGAGCTGCTTGGTGACCTGCTCCAGGGGCTGGTCCGAGACGGCGACCACGATCGTCATCCGGGAGATGTCCGGGTGCTCGGTCGGGCCGACCGCGAGCGAATCGATGTTGAAGCTACGGCGGGAGAACAGGCCGGCCACCCGGGCGAGCACCCCGGGAACGTTCTCCACCAGCACGCTCAGCGTGTGTCGGGTCATCGGCGCGCTCACTGATCCGCCTCTCCGCGATTCACAGTTGTGGTTGCGTCCAACTCAATCGCTCGTTTCGAGGTTCCTTGTGGCTGGTTTGCGTCACGGTCCCCTGAGGTGCGGTTGAGCAGGACCGAGGTTGACACAGAGCTGCTCATGCCTCCTCCTCGTCGAACAAGGGGCGGATGCCGCGCGCCGCCATGATCTCGTCGTTTCCGGTACCGGCGGCCACCATCGGCCACACCTGGGCGTCCTCGCCCACCACGAAGTCGATCACGACGGGTCGGTCGTTGATCTCCATGGCCCGCTGGATGACGCTGTCGACGTCCTCTTTGGACTCGCACCGCAGGCCCGCGCAGCCGTAGGCCTCGGCCAGCAGTTTGAAGTCCGGGATGCGGTGCTTGTGGGTGCCGAGGTCACTGTGTGAGTAGCGCCCGGCGTAAAACAGGTTCTGCCACTGCCGGACCATACCGAGGTTGCCGTTGTTGATGACGGCGACCTTGATGGGGATGTCCTCGATGGCGCAGGTGGCGAGCTCCTGGTTGGTCATCTGGAAGCAGCCGTCGCCGTCGATGGCCCACACCGTCTTGCCCGGCATCCCGGCCTTGGCGCCCATCGCGGCGGGCACCGCGTAGCCCATCGTGCCGAGGCCCCCGGAGTTCAGCCAGGTGCGCGGGTTCTCGTAGCCGACGAACTGCGCGGCCCACATCTGGTGCTGGCCGACGCCGGCGGCGTAGATGGCGTCCGGCCCGACCAGCCTGCCGAGGCGCTCGATGACGTACTCCGGCGACAGGCTGCCGTCGCCCGGCCACTCGTAGCCCAGCGGGAACCGTTTGCGCAGGTCGTCGAGCAACTCCCACCAGGGCGCCAGGTCGGCGGTGCCGCGCTCTCCGGTGGCGGCGGTGACCGCGTCGATCAGCTCGCTGAGCACTTCCTTGCAGTCGCCGACGATCGGCACGTCCGCGTAGCGGTTCTTGGAGATCTCCGCCGGGTCGATGTCGGCGTGCACGACCTTGGCGTCGGGCGCGAACGACGAGAGCTGGCCGGTGACCCGGTCGTCGAAGCGGGCGCCCAGCGCGATCAGCAAGTCGGCGCGCTGCATCGCGGCGACCGCGGCGACCGTGCCGTGCATGCCGGGCATGCCCAGGTGCTGGGGGTGCGAGTCGGGGAACGCGCCGCGCGCCATCAGCGTGGTGACCACCGGGATGCCGGTGCGCTCGGCCAACTCCCGCAGTTCGGCGTGCGCCTCGGCCTTGATGACCCCGCCGCCGACGTAGCACACCGGCCGCTGCGCTTCGGTGATCAGCTTGGCGGCCTCCCGGACCTGCTTGCCGTGCGGCTTGCTGGTCGGCCGGTAGCCGGGCAGCTTCATCTCCGGCGGCCAGGAGAACGACATGGTCGCCTGCTGGACGTCCTTGGGGATGTCCACGAGCACCGGGCCGGGCCTTCCGCTGGAGGCGATGTAGAACGCCTCGGCGATGGTCCGCGGCAGTTCCTCGGGGTCGGTGACCAGGAAGTTGTGCTTGGTGATCGGCAGCGTGATGCCGCAGATGTCGGCTTCCTGGAAGGCGTCGGTGCCGATCATGCCGGTGCTCTGCTGACCGGTGATCGCGACGATCGGGACCGAGTCCATGTGCGCGTCGGCGAGCGCGGTGACCAGGTTGGTCGCGCCCGGGCCGGAGGTCGCCATGCACACCCCGACCTTGCCGGTGGCCTGCGCGTAGCCGGTGGCCGCGTGCCCGGCACCCTGCTCGTGGCGGACCAGCACGTGCCGGACCTTGTTGGAGTCGAGGAGCGGGTCGTAGGAGGGCAGGATAGTGCCGCCCGGAATCCCGAAGACGATCTCGCAGCCAACGGACTCCAGTGAACGCACGAGTGCCTGCGCACCGGTCATCTTCACTGGGGCACCGCTGGGCGGCGTGGGCTTGGGACGGCGTCCTGGCGGGGGCGCCGGGACCGGATTCTGCCGTGTATTGGCGCTGGTCATCGGGTCTGCCTCGGGGTCGGGTGTTGGACCGGACACGAAAAAACCCCCGCAGACCCCAAATAGGCCTAACGAGGGTTGGCGCGTCGACGCTGCGAACTTCCTAGGCGTCGACGCGCCGGGGAAGTACGAGAATGTTGTGCAGTCGCAGCATGGCTAGGACGTTAATCAAAGCGGCCCCCCACGTCAAACCATGCGGGACGATCTTCCCGGATGGTGGACACCTTGGATGCCGAGCCGAGCCGCCCGGATCGGGAATAATCCCTGGTCAACAAGGCCATGGCGGGTCTCGAACGCCGGTCGATGTGACGTCCGCCGCGCCCGCGACCGTGAACGGGACGTTTCCGGCCGCGCCGCCGGCGACCGCCCACGAAGCCCGGAGTTCGCAGGTGAGACCATCGGGACGTGAGTGAGACCCCGCAGGAGCCCGAGCAGCCCGACGCCGAGCAGCCCGCCACGGAGCCCTCCGGCGACAAGCCCTCCGACGCGGAACGCGCCGAGCAGGCCGACGCGGAGCAGGCCGACGCGGAGCAGGCCGACGCGGAGCAGGCCGACGCGGAGCAAGTCGAGAAGGCGGGGCAGAGCGACAAGGCCGGGTCCCCGGCAAAGCCCGACGCCCCGAAGTCCCTGACGTTCCGGATCACCCCGGTAGCGCTGCTGGCCGTGCTGGCGATCACCATCTGCGCCACCCCGCTCGCCACCACCGCGGGCACCTGGGCGCTGCTGCTCTACCTGATCCCACTCGGGCTGCTGGTGTGGATCCTGCGGACCCGGACCACGGTCGACGCCCGGCAGGTCGTGGTGCGCACCTCGTTCGGCCGCACCAAGTTCAGCTGGGACGACGTGGTGTCGCTGCGGCTGGACGAGCGGCGTTGGCTCAAGGCCGTGCTGCGCTCCGGCAAGGAGGTCCAACTCCCGGCGGTGCGGGTGCGCGACCTGCCCCGGGTCGCGGCGATCAGCGGTGGGCGGCTGCCCGACCCGACCACGCAGGAGTAATGTCGACCGCACCGCAACTTTCCGCGCCCAAAAGGCGCTGCCCGGGCGAATGAGCTCAACGCGTTGTCGTCAGGCAAGTGGCGACGCCACTTCCGGCGGAAGACCGCAAGCCGCGACGCTCAACTCGCAAGGCCGAAAGCCGGCGCAAACGGCGAAGTCGCTTAGCCCACCTGAGCAACTTGCACCGCCGCGGGTTCTCAACGGTGTCTTGCGGGGACACCCCGCACCCCGAGCTATCTCGCGAGGACAGCCCCGACGCCGCGTATTGGTCACAGGTCGGGGATCCCGGAGTCGAGAAGGCTTCTTAGGTTCCGCTACTTGCACCGCTAAAGCAAACCAGCCCCGAAAATCCGTAAGAAGGTCTATATGCCCCAGCTGCGCTCTCGCACCACGACGCACGGACGCAATGCCGCCGGCGCCCGCTCGCTGTGGCGTGCCACCGGCATGACCGACGACGACTTCGGCAAGCCCATCGTGGCGATCGCCAACTCCTACACCCAGTTCGTGCCCGGCCACGTGCACCTGCGCGACCTCGGCGACGTGGTCGCCGCGACGATCCGTGAGGCCGGGGGCGTGCCGCGGGAGTTCCACACCATCGCGGTGGACGACGGCATCGCCATGGGCCACGGCGGGATGCTCTACTCGCTGCCCTCGCGCGAGCTGATCGCCGACTCGGTGGAGTACATGGTCAATGCGCACCAGGCCGACGCGCTGGTGTGCATCTCCAACTGCGACAAGATCACCCCCGGCATGCTCAACGCCGCGATGCGGCTGAACATCCCGACGGTGTTCGTCTCCGGTGGCCCGATGGAGGCCGGCAAGGCGGTCGTGGTGGACGGGGTCGCGCACGCGCCGACCGACCTGATCACCACCATCTCGGCGTCCGCGAACTCCGCGGTGGACGACGCCGGGCTCTCCGAGGTCGAGCGCTCGGCCTGCCCAACGTGCGGTTCCTGCTCGGGCATGTTCACCGCCAACTCGATGAACTGCCTCACCGAGGCACTCGGTCTGGCGCTGCCCGGCAATGGGTCCACTTTGGCCACCCACGCCGCGCGCCGCGCCCTGTTCGAGGAGGCTGGCCGCACCGTGGTGCGCATCACCAAGCGCTACTACGGCGAGGACGACGAGTCGGTGCTGCCGCGCTCGGTGGCCAACAAGAAGGCGTTCGAGAACGCGATGGCGCTGGACATGGCGATGGGCGGCTCCACGAACACGGTGCTGCACACGCTGGCCGCCGCGCTCGAAGGCGAGATCGACTTCACCCTGGACGACATCGCGGACATCAGCCGCCGGGTGCCGTGCCTGTCGAAGGTCAGCCCGAACTCCGACTACCACATGGAGGACGTGCACCGGGCCGGCGGCATCAGCGCGATCCTCGGCGAGCTCGACCGGGCCGGCCTGCTGCACCGCGACGTTTCCTCGGTGCACAGCGCGAGCCTGACCGAATGGCTGTCCAGCTGGGACATCCGCGGCGAATCGCCGTCGGAGGAGGCCATCGAGATGTTCCACGCGGCGCCGGGCGGGGTTCGCACCACGCAGGCGTTCTCCACGGACAACCGCTGGTCCTCTTTGGACACCGACGCCGCGGGGGGCTGCATCCGCGACGTCGCGCACGCCTACACCGCCGACGGCGGACTGGCCGTGCTCAAGGGCAACCTCGCCGACGAGGGCGCGGTGGTCAAGACCGCCGGTGTCGAGGAAGAGCTGTGGCACTTCCAGGGTCCGGCTCGGGTCGTGGAGAGCCAGGAGCAGGCCGTGTCGGTGATCCTGAACAAGGAGATCCAGCCGGGCGAGGTCCTGGTGGTCCGCTACGAGGGCCCCGCGGGCGGCCCGGGCATGCAGGAGATGCTGCACCCGACCGCGTTCCTCAAGGGTTCGGGGCTGGGCAAGAAGTGCGCGCTGATCACCGACGGCCGCTTCTCCGGCGGTTCCTCCGGCCTGTCCATCGGGCACATCTCGCCGGAGGCGGCCGACGGCGGCACGATCGGGCTGGTCGAAAACGGCGACCAGATCCTCATCGATGTCCGCGAGCGGAAGCTGGAACTGCTGGTGTCCGACGAGGTGCTGGCCGAACGCCGCGCCAAGATGGATGCCAGCGAGTACCCGTGGCAGCCGGTCGGCCGAGACCGCAAGGTCACGGCGGCGCTGCGTGCGTACGCCCGCCTCGCCACCTCCGCCTCCTACGGAGCAGTCCGCGACGTCAACAAGTAGACCTGTCTCCGGACTGGTCCTGCGTAGCGGTGCCAGTAGCGGAACCTCAGAACCCGCGGCGGTGCGAGTTGCACAGGTGGGCTAAGCGCTTCCGGCGCCTTGGAATAGCTCTGCAGATACGACTCCGAGCCTCGCGGCGGTGGCGCAGCGGACGCAAGTGGCTCCACGGCCAACGCGTGAAGGGCACCCTTGCCGGCTTGCTCGGCAAAGGTGCCCTTCCGCGGCTCGGCTGAACGTGAAAACGGGCCCGGCACCAAGAGAGGTGCGGGCCCGTTTTCGCGTGTTCTGGTCATGGGCGGTGGAACAGGACCAGGACGGCCGCCGATGCGGCAACCGCGATGATCAGGCTGATGAAGCCGAAGGGCAGCGGGCGGCGGAACCAGACCCGCCCGTAGTCCAGGGCGACCCGGCCGGGGCCGGTGAACATCAACCCGAGTCCCAGCACGCCGAGCGTCGCCTCCAGCTCGAAACCACCGGCGGCGGCGAAGAACCCGGCGCCGAGCTTGAGGAAGATCGCGTTGGCCATCACGCCGACGATCCCGGCGGCGGCTAGCGGGGTGAACAGGCCGAGCACCAGCAGCGCACCGGCTCCGAGCTCGGTGCCGCCGGTCACCAGGGCCAGCGCGGCGCTTTGCCCGAAGCCCATCTTGCTCAGCGCCATGGCGAACCCCTCGGGTCCCGGGCCGCCGAGAACGCCGAAGAGCTTCTGCGCGCCGTGCGCGAGGAAGATTCCGCCCAGCACCAGCCGCAGGATCAGCAGGCCGAGGTCGGTGCCCGCGTTCCAGCCGAAGGGCTTGCGAGGGTCGCCGATCTCGTCGTAGTAGTCGGACGGAGCAGCAGCGCGCCGATCGACCACGGACGTGGCCTCGGCGTCGCTGTAGCCGTCATCGTCGTCGTAGTTGGAGTATTTCTGCGCACCGAGACTCTGCGTGCTCTGCGCACTCTTCACACTCGGTGCACTCTTCGCACTCGGCGCACCCTGCGCGCTTGCCGCTGGCTGCTGGGCGTGCGCGCCGTAGTTGCGATCGTCGGGGTAGCCGCCCGCACCGCCGGGGCGATCGTCGTGAATGCTCACGCCGGACGAGGCTAGGGCATGGTCACCCCAACATGCGAGCCTTTCCGGCAGAAGCTTCTCGACACGTGATTTGTTCGATACTGCGTAACACCGGCTGGGGGAAAATGGTCCGATGGCCGATCAGTTGTTCCGGGAATTCGACGTTTCCGCAGGCGGCATACCGTCTCGAGGCTGGACTTCCCCGCAGGGGATCGCGGCTTCGCAGGCGGTCCTGGTTTGTCCTGAGGTCGGTGGGGCGCCTGAGTTACTGCCGGTGGATTCGTCGGCTCGGACGATGGGCTGGACCCCGAACCGCAACCCCGAGACCACGCTGGGTGATCACGTCGACGACGCGCTGGCGGTGCTCGACGACGCCGAGGTGAAGGACTGCACTGTCGTCGGCTGGTCCGCCGGCACGGTGGTGGCGGTCGAGCTCGCCCGGCGGTTCCCGGACCGGGTCCGCGGGCTGATGCTGCTCGCCGGGCCGCCGACGTCGGGCGCGGACGCGCTGCTGGCCGCCTTCGGTGTGCCGGAACTCGCCCGCCGGCTGCTCGCGGTCGGAGGTTCCGCCTCGCTGCGGCTCGTCGGCGGCCTGCTTTCGTCGATCATGTCGCGACTGCCGGTCACGGACTTCTCGGCGCAGCTCGTCCGGTACAGCGGCCTGCTGCACCCCGAGACGGATCGGGCGGTAGCCGCGGCCGTGGTGCGGCAGCTGCTGCACGAGGACTGGCAGTGGCACTTGGCGTTGAGCCTCGCCTGGAGCGCCTCGGCCCGGACCCAGGTGGCCGGGCTGAGCTGCCCGCTGACCGTCCTCACCGGACGGCACGATCTGCTGTCGGACTTCTCCAGCACCACCAAGGCGGTCGCGGCGCTGCCGCAAGCGCGGATGCGGATGCTGGCGACGTCGCACTTCCTCCCGTTCGAAGCCCCCGACGTGGTGCGCGAGGAGCTGGCCCTGCTGCTGCGCCGGGTCGAAGCGGTGGAGTGCGCCCGCCTCGGCATCGACCCGCCACCGCCCCCGGTGCGCCGCATCCGGCTGCCGCTCCCGGAACCAGGCCCCCGCCGTCGAGCCGAGAACCCGATCAGCTGAGTTGACCCAAACCCGCAATTTCAATGGAAATCGAAGGTCGGAACTCTGATTTCCATTGAAATTGCGGGTCCGACACCTCGGAGGTAGTTCGTGCACGTCCTCACCCAGGGTTTACCCCTCGGCCGATAGGCTCGGGCGTCGTGGCAGTCTCGGTTCGCATGCGTCGTCTCCTGCTGGGCATGACCGCTGTGCTCGGCACCCTGCTGGCGGGCTGCGCGCAATTCCCCGACGAGCACACCAGGCCGTGGGGCGACCCTCCGTCACTGGAGCCGCAGGCCGGTCCGCAGCCGTCGTTCGAGAGCGAGCCCACGCCGCCGGGACCAGGCACCGCACCGCAGCAGCCCAACGCGCCGGTCGGCTGCGAGGATCCCGATCCGGCCGTGGTGGCCACCTGCCTGGACCCGGTCGGCGCGATCGCGGTGCTGCCCGACGGTCAGGGCGCGCTGGTCGGCGAGCGTGCCACCGGGCGGGTGCTGCGCGTGCAGCGCGGCACGAAACCCGTTGAGCTGGCCCGGGTCCCGGTCGATCCGAGTGGCGGCGGCGGGCTCACCGGGCTGGCGCTGTCCCCCACCTACCACGAGGACGAGCTGTTCTACGCCTACGTCACGACCAGCAGCGATAACCAGGTCGTGCGGGTCGCGGCCGGGGACCGGCCCAAGCCGGTGCTGACCGGCATTCCGAAGGGTTCGACGGGCAACGCCGGGGCGATGCTCGACGACGGCCAGGGCTCGCTGCTGATCGCCACCGGCAACGCGGGCAGCCCGGCCAGCGCCTCTAATCCGCAGTCGCTGGCGGGCAAAGTGCTGCGCATCGACGGTTCCGGCAAGCCGGCCGTGGGCAACCCGGACCCGAAGTCGCCGGTGGTCGCCAGCGGGCTGACCGAGCCGGGCGGCCTGTGCGGCACGCCCGCGCTGGGCATGTACTGGGTGACCGATCGCAGCGGAAGCCAGGACGCCCTGTACCGGGTACAGCTCGGGAAGCCGCTGGGCTCGCCGGCGTGGACCTGGGCGGAGCGGCCGGGTGTGGCGGGTTGCGCCGCCGACCCGGCGATGGTGGTGGTGGCGCTGCACGATGCCGCCGCGCTGTACACCTTGCACCCGGCGCCGGACGGCACCTTCACCGGTCAGCCGACGAAGGTCATGGAAAACACCTACGGCCGGTTCTCCGCCGCGGCGCTTGGCCCGGACGGCCTGATCTGGCTGGGCACCGCGAACAAGGACGGCGGTCATCCGATCTCCAGCGACGACCGCGCCCTGCGCATCGAGCCCCCGTCGGGCGGCTCCGCAGGCAAGGACTGAGAGACCCGTGAGTGTTTTAGGGTGCCACAGCGCCCAAAACCACTCACGGAACCTGACCGGGCACCTCCCGCCGATAGCCGGCCCGAAGGTGCCCTTCACTCAGTTCCTACTGGCCGCAGGCCGCGAGGACGAGCTCGCGGACCCGCTTGGCGTCGGCCTGGCCCTTGGTGGCCTTCATGACCGCGCCGACGATCGCGCCCGCCGCCTGCACCTTGCCGCCGCGGATCTTGTCCGCGATGTCCGGCTGCGCCGCCAGCGCCTCGTCGATCGCGGACTGCAGCGCCGAATCGTCCGACACGACCTCCAGGCCGCGCGCCGCGACGACGTCGTCCGGCTCGCCCTCACCGGCGAGCACCCCGTCGACGACCTGCCGGGCCAGCTTGTTGGTCAGCTTGCCCTCGGCGACCAGTGCGATCACCCGAGCCAGCTGCTTCGGAGTGATCTCCAGGTCGGCGAGCTCGACGCCGCGGGTGTTGGCCTGCTGCGCCAGGTACGAAACCCACCAGGACCGGGCGTCGCCGGAGGGCGCGCCCGCGTCGACGGTCTGCGCCACCAGCTCCAGCGCCCCGGCGTTGACCAGGTCGCGCAGCTCCTCGTCGGACAGGCCCCAGTCCTCCTGCGCGCGCTTGCGCCGCTCCCACGGCAGCTCGGGCAGGGTCTTGGCCAGCTCCGCGACCCACTCGCGGGAGGGCGCGACCGGCACCAGGTCGGGCTCCGGGAAGTAGCGGTAGTCCTCCGAGGTCTCCTTGCGGCGGCCCGCCGACGTGGTGCCGGTGGACTCATCGAAGTGCCGCGTCTCCTGCAGGATCGAGCCGCCGGAGGCCAGCACCGCGGCGTGCCGCTGCATCTCGAAGCGCACCGCGCGCTCCACGCTGCGCAGCGAGTTGACGTTCTTCGTCTCGGTGCGGGTGCCGAACTCCGCGGTGCCCTTCGGCATCAGCGACACGTTCGCATCGCAGCGCAGCGAGCCCTGGTCCATCCGCACGTCGGAAACGTCCAGCGCGCGCAGCAGATCCCGCAGCGCCGTAACGTAGGCGCGCGCGACCTCGGGAGCCCGCTCCCCGGCGCCGACGATCGGCTTGGTAACGATCTCGATCAGCGGCACCCCGGCGCGGTTGTAGTCCAGCAGGGAGTACTCCGCGCCGTGGATGCGGCCGGTTCTGCCGCCCATGTGCGAGGACTTACCGGTGTCCTCCTCCATGTGGGCCCGCTCGATATCGACCCGGAAGATCTCGCCGTCGTCCAGCACCACGTCGAGGTAGCCGTCGTGCACGATCGGCTCGTCGTACTGCGAGGTCTGGAAGTTCTTCGGCATGTCCGGGTAGAAGTAGTTCTTCCGGGCGAACCGGCACCACTCGACGACCTGGCAGTTCAGCGCCAGCCCGATCCGGATGGCCGCCTCCACGGCCTTGCCGTTGACCACCGGCAGCGAGCCCGGCAGGCCCAGGCACACCGGGCAGACCTGGGTGTTCGGCTCGGCGCCGAAGACGTTGGCGCAGCCGCAGAACATCTTCGTCCGGGTGGACAGCTCCACGTGCACTTCGAGCCCGAGCACCGGGTCGAACCGCGCGAGGACCTCGTCGTAGTCCATGATCTCGGCGACGGCGGTCACTTGTCGTCCTCCCCCTTGCGCAGCGCCCGCACGGCCAGGGCGGTGCCGGTGATCAGCCCGAGCGCGGTGATGATCGCGTCCGCCAGCGCGAGCTTGTCGTTCTTCTCCCGCGCCGTGCGGAAGCTCGCCCGCAGCCCGAGGCCTGCCGAGAGCACGGAGGCGAGTTGGAACGCTGCCTTGATCTTCGGGTTCATCGCGCGACCTCCAGCTGGGGAACACGGTTGATGAGCGGGCCGTCCTGGCTCGCGTTACGCGCCGCCTCGTAGGCCGCGCCGACCCGGTACAGCCACTCGTCGGCCATCGCCGGGGCCATGATCTGCAACCCGACCGGCAGACCGTCCTCATCGGACAGTCCGCACGGGACGCTCATGGCGGCGTTGCCGGCCAGGTTGGACGGGATGGTGCAAAGGTCCGCGAGGTACATCGCCATCGGGTCGTCGACCCGCTCGCCGATCTTGAACGCAGTGGTCGGCGTGGTGGGCGACACCAGCACGTCGACCTGCTCGAAGGCGGCGGTGAAGTCGCGGGTGATCAGCGTCCGCACCTTCTGCGCCTGGCCGTAGTAGGCGTCGTAGTAGCCCGACGACAGCGCGTAGGTGCCGAGCATGATTCGCCGCTTCACCTCTGGCCCGAACCCGGCCTCGCGGGTCAGCGACATGACTTCCTCCGCGCTGCGCGCCCCGTCGTCGCCCACGCGCAGGCCGTAGCGCATCGCGTCGAAGCGGGCCAGGTTGGAGGAGCACTCGCTCGGCGCGATCAGGTAGTACGCCGGCAGCGCGTAGGTGAAGTGCGGGCAGGAGACCTCGATGACCTCCGCACCCAGCGCGGACAGCTGCTTGACGGCGGCGTCGAAGGACCGCTGCACGCCCGGCTGGTAGCCGTCGCCGGAGAACTCGCGGACCACGCCGACGCGCACGCCCTGCAGGCCGCCCGAAGCGCCCTGCTCGGCGGCGGTGACGACCTGCGGCACCGGCTGGTTGATCGAGGTCGAGTCCAGCCGGTCGTGCCCCGCGATCACCTCGTGCAGCAGCGCGGCGTCCAGCACCGTACGGGCGCAGGGACCGGGCTGGTCCAGCGAGGAGGAGAACGCGACGAGGCCGTAGCGGGAGACCCCGCCGTAGGTCGGCTTGACGCCGACCGTGCCCGTCACCGCGCCGGGCTGGCGGATCGAGCCGCCGGTGTCGGTGCCGATCGCCAGCGGCGCCTCGAACGCGGCCAGCGCCGCCGACGAACCGCCGCCGGAACCGCCGGGGATGCGCTCCAGGTCCCACGGGTTGCGGGTCGGGCCGTACGCGGAATTCTCGGTCGACGAGCCCATCGCGAACTCGTCCATGTTCGTCTTGCCGAGGATGACCACGCCCGCCTCGCGCAGCCGACGCGTCACGGTCGAGTCGTACGGCGGGACCCAGCCCTCCAGCATCTTGGAGCCGCAGGTGGTGGGCATGTCGGTGGTGGTCAGCACGTCCTTGAGCGCCAGCGGCACGCCGGCCAGCGGCGACGTGACGTTCCCGGCGGCGCGATCCTCGTCAACCCGCCGCGCGGCGGCCAGCGCGCCGTCGGCGTTGACGTGCAGGAAAGCGTGCACCTCCGAATCGACGGCGGCGATCCGGTCCAAGTGCGCCTGCGTCACCTCGACCGACGTGACCTCGCCCGCCTGCAGCTTGGCGGCGAGATCGGATGCGGTCAGCCCGGTCAGACTGCCGCCGGATGCGGTCGACGTCATCAGGCCTCCTCGGTGAGAATCCGCGGCACGCGGAACCGGTCCTCTTCGGCGGCCGGCGCCGCAGCGAGCGCCTGCTCGCGCGACAGGCCCGGCCGCACCTCGTCCTCGCGGAAAACGTTTGTCACCGGCACGGCGTGGGACGTCGGCGGGATGTCGTCCGCAGCGACCTCGCCCACCTTGGCCACCGCATCGAGGATCTGGTCGAGCTGGCCGGCGAAGGTTTCGAGCTCCGCCTCGGTGACAGCCAGCCGCGCCAGGCCGGCGAGGTGCGCGACCTCGTCGCGGGAGATCTTGGACACTGCGAAGGCTCCCTGGTCATGTCCGGTTTCACGGGTACCGCTCAGTCTATGGCGGTGCCTTGGTCCGGCCGCCGGGGGGAGGTCCGCGGCCGCGGTCTCGCGGCACAGCGGCAACACTCGCAGCGACGAGGCAACTACAGGACGACGGTACGGCGGGAAACCACAGGTCTTCCACTCCGTGGACGCCGGGGGCACCGGTGGGGCGCGGCGTCTGACACAATTTCAGTGCCAGTTCCTCGCACGAGGGGCCGCCGGAACGCGGCCAGGTGCGGTGGTGAGCAGCGCGGCCGGCGAGGTGTCGCGCACGAAGCTGGAGGCGTTGAGTCCGGTGTCCTTCCTCATCCGGGTGCAGATACCGGACCGGCCCGGCAACCTCGGGTCGGTGGCGAGCGCGCTCGGCGAGATCGGTGCCGACATCCTCAGCGTCGACGTGGTCGAGCGCAGCAACGGCGTGGCGATCGACGACCTGGTCGTGGAGCTGCCCTCCGGTCGGCTGCCCGACGTGCTGATCACCGCGGCCGAGTCGGTCGACGGCGTCGAGGTCGATGCGGTCCGGCCCTACGCGGGCGTGCTGGACACGCACCGCGAGCTGGAGCTCGTCGAGGAGATCGCGGCCGAGCCGGGGCGCGGGTTGCAGATCTTCGCCGAGGGCGTCCCCAAGATCATCCGATCTGGTTGGGCGATCATCTTCGGGCACCGCTCGGGCGGGGCGGAGCAGCTGGCCGCCAGCACCTCGGCCCCGCAGGAAGGCTACCTGGAGCTGCCGTGGCTGCCGCTGCCGCGGGCGACGATCCTGGACGACGACGAGGACTGGGTGCCGGACACCTGGAAGGAGCTCGGCACCGAGCTGGCGGCGACGCCGATCGGCAAGCCGGACCGGGTGCTGCTGGCGGGCCGCCCGGGAGGCCCGATGTTCCGCACCGCGGAGCTCGCCCGCCTGGCCCACCTGGCCGGCATCGTCTCGGTCGTCCTCGACGGCTGAGCACGCCGCAAGCCCGGTCGATCATCGCTTCCGCCGGCGCCCGGCCGACGCCGTTGCCGGCCATCTCCGGCGCCACGGCCAGCACCCGGATTTCCAGCGCACCGGGCCGCGCGAGGTCGGCGTAGACACTGCCGGGCCGCACCAGGGTGACCGTGCCGTGCACCTCGTCACCCGGGAGTTCTGCCTTCTCCGCCCGCCCGGCGGGGTCGCGCAAGCACCACGGTGTGGTCGATGTCGGACGACAGGCTCCCGGCCTCGACGTAGGCCCGGACCGACAGCTCATCGATGGCTTCGTACTCGGCCGGCCGGGCCGCGCGGATCGTCGTCATGCCGCAGATCGTGCTACCACCAGCGGACGAACAGCCGTGAGTCCTCCGGGCCGCCGCAACAGCCCGAAGGACTGACGGCGTCACGCCTCCTCGGCCGGTAGCGCAACCTCGGCGGCGGCCTCCGGACCGTCGTCCAGCAGCACCCGGAAGCCGTTCTCGTTCAGCACCGGAACCTTGAGCTGCATGGCCTTGTCGTACTTCGAGCCCGGCGAGTCGCCGACCACGACGAAGGCGGTCTTCTTCGACACCGAACCGGCCGCCCGCCCGCCGCGGGCCATGATCAGCTCCTTGGCCTCATCACGGGAGAACGTCTGCAGCGTGCCGGTGACCACGATCGACAGGCCTTCGAGGGTGCGCGGGATCGACTCGTCGCGCTCGTCGGCCATTCGCACCCCGGCGGCCCGCCACTTACGCACCACCTCGCGGTGCCAGTCGACCTCGAACCACTCGCGCACCGCGGTGGCGATCGTCGGCCCGACTCCGTCCGCGGCGGCGAGCTCCTCCTCGGACGCCGCCTCGACCCGGTCCAGCGAGCCGAACTCGCGGGCCAGCGCCTGCGCGGCGGTCGGCCCGACGTGCCGGATCGACAGCCCCACCAGCACCCGCCACAGCGGCTTCTCCTTGGCCGCGTCCAGGTTCAAGAGGAGCTTGGCGCCGTTGGCCGACAGGTCGCCTTCCTTGTTGCGGAACAGCGGCGTCTTGAGCAGCTTCGGCTCGTCGAGGTCGAAGATGTCGCCCTCGTCCTCCACCACCCCGGCCGCCAGCAGCGCGTTCGCCGCCTCGTAGCCGAGCGCGTCGATGTCCAGGACCTTCCGGCTGGCCAGGTAGAACAGCCGCTCGCGGCGCTGACCGGGGCAGCCCTGGGCGTTCGGGCAGCGCAGGTCGACGTCGCCTTCCTTCTGCTGCGACAGCGGCCACCCGCACTCCGGGCACACGGCGGGCATGACGAACTCGCACTCGTCGCCGGTGCGCACGTCGACCACCGGGCCCAGCACCTCGGGGATCACGTCGCCGGCCTTGCGGATCACCACGCGGTCGCCGATCAGCACGCCCTTGCGGCGCACCTCGTCGGCGTTGTGCAGGGTCGCCATCGACACCGTGGACCCGGCGACCTTCACCGGCTCCATCACGGCGAACGGCGTGACCCGGCCGGTGCGGCCGACGTTGACCTGGATGTCCAGCAGCCTCGTGGTGGCCTGCTCCGGCGGGTACTTGTAGGCGATGGCCCAGCGCGGCGCGCGGGAGGTGGTGCCGAGCCGGCGCTGCAACGGGACCTCGTCGACCTTGATGACGATGCCGTCGATCTCGTGCTCAGCGGAGTCGCGGTGCTTGCCCCAGTAGTCGATGTGCCCGACCAATTCGTCCATAGTGGACAACACGACGGTGTGCCCGGACACCGGCAGGCCCCACGCCCTCAGCGCGGCGTAGGACTCGGACTGGCGGTTCGGTTCGAAGCCGTCCCGCTTGCCCAAGCCGTGGCAGATCAACCGCAGCGGTCGGCTGCGGCTGATCCGCGGGTCCTTCTGCCGCAGCGACCCGGCGGCGGAGTTGCGCGGGTTGGCGAACGGGGGCTTGCCTGCCTCGACGAGCTTGGCGTTGAGCTCCGCGAACCCGTCAACGCGGAAGAACACCTCCCCGCGGACCTCCACCAGCGCCGGCACCGGGAACTCCTCGGTCCCGGTCAGCTGCTCCGGCACATCGCCCATGGTGCGGACGTTGAGCGTCACGTCCTCGCCGGTGCGGCCATCGCCGCGGGTCAGGGCGCGCTCCAGCCGCCCGTCCCGGTACAGCAGGTTGATCGCCAGGCCGTCGATCTTCAGCTCGCACAGGTAGTGCACGTCGGTGCCCACCTCGCGCTCCACCCGGTCGACCCAGACCTGCAGCTCCTCGGTGCTGAACGCGTTGTCCAGGCTCAGCATCCGTTCCAGGTGCGCGACCGGGGTGAACTCGGTGGAGAAGGTGCCGCCCACCACCTGCGTCGGCGAGTCCGGCGCCTGCAGCGCGGGGTGCTCGGCCTCCATCTCCTGCAGTTGCGCGAACAGCCCGTCGAACTCGCCGTCGGAGATCGTCGGCGAGTCCAGCACGTAGTAGCGGAACTGGTGGCCGCGGACTTCCTCGGCCAGCTCCGCGTACCGCTCGCGCACCTCGGCGGGCACGTCTTCGACGCCTTCCGCCGGGCGGCCCGCGGCGGGGTCGCTGGGCACGACCTCCTCGGCGGTGGCCGCGGTGTCGTTCGCGGCGGAGTCCCGGTCCACATCCTTGCTGGTCACGCCCCGAGACTAGCGAGCGTCCCCGACAACAGCACGCACGACTCGTCGTGAGCGGTCAATCCGGCAAGAACCGGCTTCGCCACTCACGACTCGGTCGGCGCCGATGCGGTGCGGTCGAGTTCGCGGACCAGTTCGCGGAGCTCCAGCAGGCCGATCGCGCCTTCGGGTTCCAGTTCCGCGGTCTCCACCCGGCCCAGCCGGTCGGCCGCCAGCCGCTCGCCGAGGGTCGCGTCCAGCGGCAGGAACGTCAGCGCCCGGCGCGCGTTCTCCTCCAGCCCGCTGAAGCCGGGGTGGTAGACGGCGACGTCGACCAGCCCCTCGGCCTCGTAGACCTGGGCGACGACCCGCACGTCGGCCAGCGGGTACTTCTCGCCCCGCAGGTTCACGGTGACCTCGGTCGGGTCCGGCACCGGCGGTACGGAGTCGTGGTACTCCCAAAGCGTGTCGGCGGCCGGGGCGGCGGCCCTCCAGGCGTCCGTGTAGGGGCGCAGTCCGGGGTCGGCCTGGGCACTGATGACCAGCGCGTACACCGCCTTCTCGCCGTGCTCGATGGCGAAGGTCAGGTTCGGGTGCACCTCGGCGAGGGCTTCGGCCACCAGGCTCTCGATCCGCTGCGGCACGCTGTCGCCGAGCGCGGAGGCGATCTCCGGCAGCAGGTGGTCCCACCGCTGCCAGAACCGCGTGGCGCGGTCGGCCGCCTCGGCGTGGACATCGACCGGCTCGGCGGTCTCGGCGTTGTCCGGGGCTTCGGCGTTGCGACGGCGGAGGAACCTGAACATGCCCACCATTGTGCCGGGTACCGTGCTGTCTTCGGGGCCGATCCCGCGGACTCACCGGTCCGCCAGTTCGGCGGCGACGATGCGCGCGAGCTCACCCGCCTCCACCCCGCGCACCTGCCGCGCCCCGACCAGCACCCCGGCCAGCGCGGTCAGCGCATCCTCGTGAGTTGCCTGCCGCAACGCCTCAACCGCGCGCAGCTGGTTGCGGATCTTGCTGCACGGGCGGCTCCAGGTGCTCTGCCAGGACCATTCCCGGACCACCGCGCCGAGCGCACCGTGGTCGATCCAACCCCCTCTGATCAGGGATGACAGGGTCCGTCGCACGACGGGGTGGTCGACGCAGCCGACGGTGGCGACCACGTGCCGCGCAGCCGCGGCGACGGCCCGTCGCCGATCGGGCTCGGCGGCCAGGCGCAGCGCCGCGACCAGCTCGGGCGGGTAGCCGGCGATTTCGTCCAGCGGATTCGGCTCCCCGACCAGGTCGTCGGGCCACGGCGCGACCGGGAAGGTCTGGAAGTCGCCGACGAGCCAGTCCGGGGTCGGCGACAGCCCGGTCAGCCGCCCGGCCAACGCCAGCATTAGCGCCACCGGATCGGCCTGCGACCAGGGCAATCCGGCGCGGACGACTTCCAGCTCGTCCGGTCCGCTGCCCTCCCGGTACTCCGGCAGCACCGCCTCGAACGAGGTCCGGACATCGCCGAGCACCGCATGCGAGAAGCGGGTGAGCGCGCTCGCGTCCCAGAACACCGAGACGGCGGCCTGCCGCGCGGCCTGGCGCAGCACTTCCGGCCGCTGCCCCTGCCGACCGCTGTCCTCGACCACCAGCACCCAGCCGCCGACCTGCCGAAGCGCGATCATGGGGTATTTCTCCTGGTGGGCGAAGGCTTCCTCGCAGAAGTCGTCGATGTCCAGCGGCCGACCGAACCCGGCGACGGCACCGAAGTCCTCGGCCACCTCACCGACGCCGTCGCCCCGCACGAAGGTCAGGCACGCAGCCTCCTGGATGGTGCTCCGCCGAATCCACTCGGCCCGCTCGAGCTCGCTGATGCAATGACCGCCCACGAGTTCTTCCTACCAGCGCAACGACTTCCACACTGCGGATTCCGAAAACACGCACCGACAAGAAAGCAAGCCCAACCAGCAACCAGCTGCCCGTGGATCGAAACATGAGTCCAAAGTGGACGAACAAAGGCGATCGCTTCGCCGCGGGGCGAATCGTCCAGCCGCCCGCTCCAGGTCGCAACCAGCCGCACAGGCGGGCCGCCTACTGCTGCGGGTTCGCGGGGTCCGGCGGGTTGCCTTCGAGGAGTTTCGCGGCTATCGCTTCCGCGAGGAGGTGTTGGTCTTTCGCGGTCAGGCTTCGAATCAAAGCTTCTCGCTTTCCCGCTCGATGCTCACCCTACGGGCTTTTGCCTAGTCGAAGCGGGCGACCAGCACCTTCGCACACTCCGCTGCCGTGGCCGCCGATGAAGACACCGCTCAGCACGAGTTGGCCCAACTGCAGCGCCGCACCACATTTCGCGCCTTCCGGGCCTTCGCCTCCTCGTACGCGGTCCACTCGGACCGCGCCCAGCTCGCGGAGCTCGGCCAGCAGCCGCTGCGTCGGGCGCTCCGAGGGATCCTCGGACAGGTCGAAACCGGCCAGCCGGCGGGCCATCTCGCGAACCTTCCGCAGCTCGAGATCTCGATCTTCCTCACGGTAGCCGATCGATCACGCTGCGGTGGGCGGTTCGCTACTGCTCGGCTTCGTCGGCGAAGAGGTTGGCGAGGTCGCGGGTGAGGCTGATCGCGCGGCGCGTCCAGGCCGGTGTCGCTCCCGCGAGGCCGCAGGTCGGGGTCGGCACGCTGCGCTCGGCCAGGGCCCGGCGTGCGAAGCCGAGGCGGGAGGCCAGGTCGAACGCGGGTTGGGCGACTCGGCGGAGACGGGCTTCGCCCGTCAGCTCCGTGCTCGGGACCAGTCCGAGGAACAACGTGGTGCCCTCTTCCCAGGCCTCCCCCAGTTCGTCGGCGAACGAACCGGACACGTCACCGAGCCCGGTGGCGTCCAGCGCGATAGCCCCGGCGCCGGCCCGGCGCAGCATCGCGACCGGCGGGCGGACCGCGCAGCAGTGCACCACGACCGGCGAACCCGTTGCGGCCGCGAGCTTCTCGATCATCTCGGCCAGCACGCGTTGCGCGTCCGGTTCCGGGACCGCGGGCACCTTGCCGTAACCGGAGGGCGTAGGCAGCGACCCCGCCAGCACTGCGGGCAACGACGGCTCGTCGAGCTGGACGACGACCCTGGCGCCGGTGCGAGCGGCGACCTGTTCGGAGTGCTCGATCAGGCCTTCGGTCAGCGACTCCGTGAAGTCGCGCAGCGCGCCCTGGTCGGTCAGCACCCGGTGTCCGCGGTGCAGCTCGATCCCGGCCGACAACGTCCACGGGCCCGCCGCCTGCACCTTCACCGCCCGCGGAGCGCCCGCTTCGGCGGCCGCTTGCTCCACGGCGTCCAGGTCCCAGCGCATCAGGTCGATGGCGCGCTGGTGGTCCCGGCCGGGGCGGGAGGCGACCCGGTAGCCCGACGGCACCACTTCGACGGCGAGGTCGACCAGCAGCCCGGCGGTGCGGCCGAGGATATCGGCGCCGACGCCGCGCCCCGGCAGCTCCGGGAAGGGCGTCAGGTCGGGCAGTTCGCCGACGACCGTGCGCGCCGCCTCGACCGGATCGGCCCCGGGCATCGATCCGATGGCTGTGGCGATCCTAGGGCCCCAAGGTGCGTCACTCACCCCGCCATTATCGACAGCCCGCCGCGCGCCGCCCGACGGGGCACAGTCAACGCGGCTCGGCGCCCGTGAGCGTTTTCGGGTGCTATCGCGCCCAGAACCACTCACGGTCCTTGACCAGCCAAAACGAAGCTGCGATCAGCCGGTGAACCGATCGCGCAGGACGCGTTTGAGGAGCTTGCCCGAGCTGTTGCGCGGCAGGTCGTCGACGAAGCGGATCTCCTTCGGCACCTTGAAGCCGGCCAGGCTGCCGCGCGCGTGCTCCAGCAGTTCCGCCTCCGTCACCTCGGCCTTGGCGACCACCACCGCCGCGATGCGCTCGATCCACTTCGGATCGGGCACCGCGATCACCGCCACTTCGGCCACCGCCGGGTGCGTGTACAGCGCGTCCTCCACCTCGCGGGATGCGACCAGCACGCCACCGGTGTTGATCACGTCCTTGATCCGGTCGACGACGAAGCAGTAGCCGTCCGAGTCGCGTCGCACCAGGTCGCCGGAATGGAACCAGCCGCCGCGGAACGCCGCGGCGGTCTCCGCCGGCTTGTCCCAGTACCCGGTGCACAGCTGCGGCGACCGGTAGACGATCTCGCCCAACTCCCCCGGCGCGACCTCCTCGCCCTGCTCGTCGACGACCTTCGCCTCCACGAACAGCACGGGCCGCCCGGCGGAATCCGGCCGCTCGTCGTGCTCCTCCGGGCGCAGCACCGTCGCAAGTGGAGCGATCTCGGACTGCCCGAAGCAGTTGTAGAACCCCAGCTCCGGCATCTGATCGCGCAACCGCTGCAACACCGGCCCGGGCATGATCGAGGCGCCGTAGTAGGCCTTGCGCAGCGTCTTCAGGTCGCGGGTGGCGAAGTCGGAGTGGTTGGCCAGCGCCACCCAAACCGTTGGCGCGGCGAAGAACGCGCTGATCCGCTCCTCCTCGATCCGCCGCAGGATGTCTCCGTGCTCCGGCACTTCCACCAGCACGTTGGTGGAGCCGATCATCAGCTGCGGCAGGAGGAACACGTGCATCTGCGCCGAGTGGTACAGCGGCATCACGTGCAGCGGCAGATCGTCTTCGCGGAAGTCCAGCGCCACCAAGCAGGACACGTATTCGTGCAGCAGCGCGCGATGCGTCATCATCGCGCCCTTGGGCTGCGAGGTCGTGCCCGAGGTGTAGAGCAGTTGGACCAGCGCATCGTCGGCGACGGCGACGTCCAACTCCGGCAGCGGGCCGTCGATGCACTGCGCCAGCAGCGAATCCGCGCTGTCGCGCAACGGGATCACGCGCTCGACCGATGTGCCGGGACGGACTTCGGCGAGCTTTTCGGCCAAGGCAGGATCCACCAGCGCGATGCTGCTGCCCGACTGCTCCAGCAGGTAGCCCAGCTCGCCCGAGGTCAGGTTGTAGTTGATCGGCACGTGCACCAGGCCTGCCCGCGCACAGGCGAGGAATCCGATCAGGTAGACGTCGGAGTTCTTGCCGTAAGCCGCGATCCGGTCGCCTTGGTTCGCCCCGGCGGCCAGCAGCACCCCGGCGGCGCGGGTGACCGCAGCATCGAGTTCGGCATAGGTCCAAACCCATTCCTGCCCAGCACTATCGACGAACCGCAGCGCCTCGCGGTCCGGGACTCGCGCGGCGCTGCGCCGCAACACGTCTGCGACTGTGCTGGCCCGAAGATCGAGCACAGGACCTCCCCAGTTCACGATACTGGTGTGGTGCCAGACACTAGCCGCGAACCGCGCTGCACACTAGGCCGTCAGCGGCGCTACAACTCGCGCAGTGCGTCGTTGACGACATCGGGCCGCTGGCTGTGCGGCCAGTGCGACGCGCCCGGCACCTGCAGGTGATCGGCGTTGCTGCGCCGCGCTGTCACGCGCGCGCACTCCATGATCGGCTCGCCTCCTTGCTCGCGACCGAACCCGAAACCTCGTGCGCCGCCCAAGTGCCCGAACCGTGCACGAGGATCGCGCGCGCTCCGTCGCCCCTTTCCGCGACATGCAGTGAAGTCATGCGCACATTCTGTCGACGCGCTGAAGTGATGTCACTTGCTCAACGCGGCAATCGCCGCTTCCAGGGCGGCGTCGCGGAATTCCTCGGGCACCCCTTCGGTTGTCGCGCAGTCCTGCAACCCGCCGATCGCGACGGTCGCCCGAGCGATCTGCGCCGGTGATGCGTCGGGTCCGACCAGCAATGCGTAGACGCGGTTGCGCCAGGCAAGCATCTGCTGCATCAGATCGAGCTGCGCCAACGCCGAGACGTCCCGCAGGACCAGCTCGAAGACCTGCCGGTACCGCAGGACCACGTCAAAGTAGTCGGCCAGGAACTGGCGCGGATCGACCTCCGCGGCCGCCTCGCGGTCCGCCAGCAGGTCCTCGATCTCGTCGACGAACGGCTGCACGATGCCGCGCATCAGGTCCGCCTTGGACGGGAAGTGGTAGTACAGCGCGGCTTTGGTGATGCCGAGCCGCTCGGCGACCTCCCGCAGGCTCGTCTTCTCGAACCCCTGGCGGGCGAACAGCTCCGCGGCGACCGCGCGGATCTCCGCCCTGGTGTCGACCCGTGTCCTCGGCATCGGCGTCCTCCTCCCCGCGGATCCTACTGCTTGCCGACCAGTAAGTTACTTGCCGACCGGTAAGTAAGCGGGCTAGCTTAGCCCATGACGAAGAACATCCTGATCTCCGGCGCCAGCATCGCCGGGCCGGCGCTGGCGTTCTGGCTGCGCAAGCACGGTTTCAACCCGACCGTGGTGGAGCGCGCACCCGCGATGCGCGACGGCGGCTACGCCGTCGACGTTCGCGGCGCGTCGGTCGAGGTGGCCGAGCGGATGGGCATCCTGGCCGAACTTCAGGATGCTCGCACCGGCATGAGGGGCATGACCGTCGTCGGTGCGGCGGGCCGGCCGGTGGCCGAAGTCCGCATGGACGAACTGTTCGGCGGCGAACGCGACATCGAGATCATGCGCGGCACGCTCACCCGGATCCTGCACGAGCGCACCAGCGGAACCGAGTACCTCTTTGGCGACTCCATCACCGCCATCGACCAGGGCGCCGACGGCGTTCGCGTGACCTTCGAGAACCACGCGCCGCGCGAATTCGACCTCGTGGTCGGCGCCGACGGGCTGCACTCCAACGTCCGGCGGCTGGCGTTCGGCCCGGAGCCCGGTTTCCACCACTACCTCGGCTACCACGTCTCGATCTTCAGCACCGACAACTTCCTCGACCTGGACCGCTGGACCACGATCCGCAACACACCCGGCAAGGTGGCGGGCTTGTACCAGGCGCGAACCGACACCGGGGCGAAGGCGATCCTCGGCTTCAAATCACCGGAACTGCGCTTCGACCCCCGCGACCCGCAGACCCAGATCGCCTTGCTGGACAAGGCTTTCGCCGACGAGGGCTGGATCGCGCCCCGCCTGCTCGACGCCGCACGCCGCGCACCGGACTTCTACTTCGACTCGATCGCCCAGATCCACCTTGACGACTGGACGCGCGGACGCGTGGTGCTGGTCGGCGACGCGGGCTACTGCCCGTCCCCGCTGTCCGGCCAGGGCTCCAGCCTCGCGCTGGTCGGCGCCTACGTGCTGGCCGGCGAACTGCTCGCCACCGACGGGGACCACCGCACCGCGTTCCGCCGCTACGAGGCGGAAATGCGGAACTACGTGACGCTGAACCAGAAGATCGCGACGGACGGCGCGAAAACGCTGATCCCCAAGACCGCCACCGGCCTGTGGCTTCGCAACCAGGCGTTCCGCGTGATGCGCTACCTGCCCCGGGCCAGCGGCCTGCCCAAGGAGATCCAGCACGCCGCCAATGCGATCAGCCTCCGCGAGTACGCACCGGGGTCATGACCGTGAAGCGGCGCGTTAACGCGAGCATCTACCGAACACTGCGGGCCGGGCGGCCATCGCCCGGTGGTGCACCGATCAGCTCGATTCGTCGCCGGTGGCGCACCAACGGCGAACGATCAGCATCCACGGCGAACCAACCCACCCGCAGCACCTGGCCGAGCTCGCCGAGCGCTCTTGATCAGGACTGCGACCGTTAGCGGGTGGCGGAGATGAGGCCGCTGCCGAGGACGAGGTCTCCCGCGGCGTCCTGGTGGTAGAGGACGATCGCCTGCCCCGGAGCGACACCGCGCAGCGGCTGGCGGAGCTGGACTCGGATGCCGTCCTCGTCGGCCTCGGCGACCGCCTCGGCCGTGCCGCCGTGGGCCCGGACCTGGATCACGCATTCCGTCGGGCCGTCCAACGGCCGCTCAGATGGCCAGATGGGCCGCTTCGCGTCGATCTCGCTGACCGACAGCCGATCCGCCGAACCCACCTGGACGGTCCCGGACACCGGCTCCAGCGAAAGCACGTAGCGCGGCCGGCCGTCCGAGGCCGGGGCGTCGATGCCGAGCCCCTTGCGCTGGCCCACGGTGAACCCGTGCACGCCAGTGTGCTCGCCGAGCACCGCGCCGGTTTCGGCGTCCACCAGCTTGCCCGGCGTCTGCCCGAGCTTGGTCTCCAGGAACTTCTTGGTGTCGCCGTCCGGGATGAAGCAGATGTCGTGGCTGTCCGGCTTCTTGGCCACCGCCAGGTCCCGCTCGGCGGCCTCGACGCGCACCTCGGACTTCAGCGAGTCGCCGAGCGGGAACATCGAGTGCCGCAGCTGCTCCGCGGTCAGCGAGGCCAGCACGTAGGACTGGTCCTTGCCGTCGTCCCGGCTGCGCCGCAGCTCCGGCACACCGTCCACGATGGACAGTCGGGCGTAGTGCCCGGTGCAGACCGCGTCGAAGCCCAGCGCCATGGCCTTCTCCAGCAGCGCCTCGAACTTGATCTTCTCGTTGCAGGTCAGGCACGGGTTCGGGGTGCGGCCCGCGGCGTACTCGCCGACGAAGGTTTCGATGACCGCCTCGGTGAACCGCTCCGCGAAGTCCCACACGTAGAACGGGATGCCCAGCAGGTCCGCGGCGCGGCGGGCGTCCCGGGAGTCCTCGATGGTGCAGCACCCGCGGGCGCCGGTGCGCAGCGTGCCGGGCTTCGCCGACAGCGCCAGGTGCACGCCGACCACGTCGTGGCCCGCCGCGACCGCTCGGGCGGCGGCGACGGCGGAATCGACCCCGCCGCTCATGGCTGCCAGTACTCGCACGCCTCACACCTCCGTGGCGGCGGTCGTCGACCCCGCCGAAGATCGGCGCAACCCGGGCAGGCCGGCGCTACGCGCTCGTTGCACCACCGGCCCGATCGCCTCGGTGAGTGCCTGTACATCGGCCGCGGTCGAAGTGTGCCCCAGCGAGAAGCGCAGCGACCCGCGCGCGGCCTTCGGGTCCGCCCCCATCGCCAGCAGCACGTGGCTGGGCTCCGAGACCCCCGCGGTGCAGGCGGAGCCGGTGGAACACTCGATCCCCTTGGCATCCAACAACATCAGCAGGCTGTCGCCCTCGCAGCCGGGGAACGTGAAGTGCGCGTTGCCGGGCAACCGGGACGGTCCACCGCCCACGACGTCGTGCCCCGGATCGCCGTTGAGCACCACGTCCGGCACCACGGCGCGCACGCCGGCGATCAGCTCGTCGCGCAGCTTGGCCAACTGCGGCGCCTGCGATTCGCGCGCACCGACCGCCTCGCGCACGGCCGACGCCAACCCCAGCACACCAGGGGTGTCGAGCGTCCCGGACCGCACCTCGCGCTCCTGGCCGCCGCCGTGCAGCACCGGGGTGCACTTGACGTCCCGCGACAACAGCAACACACCGACCCCGTACGGACCGCCGACCTTGTGGCCGGTCATGGTCAGTGCCGCGACCCCGGAGGCCGCGAAGTCCACCGGCAATGTCTCGACGGCCTGCACGGCATCAGTGTGCAGCGGCACCCCGCGGCGGTCGGCAATCGCGGACAGCTCCGAGATCGCGTTGACGGTGCCGACCTCGTTGTTGGCCCACATGACGGTGGCCAACGCCACGTCGTCCGGGTTCTCCGCAAAAGCCGCCTCGAACACCTCCGGGCGCACCCGGCCGTTCGAGTCGGCTGCCAGCCAAGTCACCTCGGCACCCTCGTGCTCGGCCAGCCACTCGACGGCGTCCAGCACCGCGTGGTGCTCGACGGTCGAGGCGAGGACGCGGCGCCGGGTGGGATCCGCGGCCCGACGCGCCCAGAAGATCCCCTTGACCGCCAAGTTGTCGCTCTCGGTCCCGCCCGCGGTGAACAGCACCTCCGACGGCCGGGCCCCCAGCGCATCGGCGACGTCCTCCCGCGACTCCTCCACCGCGCGGCGTGCCCGGCGACCCGAGGTGTGCAGGGACGAGGCGTTGCCGATCCTGGTCAACGCCTCGCTCATCGCTGCGACCGCCCCTGGCCGCATCGGTGTCGTGGCAGCGTGGTCGAGGTAAGTCATCGCGCTGTCCAGGGTAATGCAGCCGCCCCGGCGGCCACCCCTCGGTCCGGCGGAAGGCGCAGGTCAGGACGTTTGCGCACGGCCCGAGCGGACGAGCAGCAACGCGGCCAGCACGGCACCGACCAGCGCTCGGTGAGGAAACCCGCGATCACCGGCCCCACCAGCGCGGGTACCACCCACGCCGACGACATCGCGGCGAACGCCGCAGGCCGGTGCTCCTCCGGGAAGACCCGACCGATCATCACGTGGAGCGCGACGATGAGCACCCCGCCACCCCGCCACCGCAGCCCTGCAGCACACGGGCGACGAGCAGCACCAGGATGCTGTGCGCAGCGGCGGCGACGATCAGCCCGACAGCGAACGTCGGCAGCGCGAGCAGCAGCGGAAGCGCGGGCCCGCGCCGATCCGCTTGCCTACCGCCGAGCACCGTGCCGATCGCGCTGGCCGCCAGGAAGACGGTGAACGACCAGGAATACCAGTGCTGCGCGCCGAGTTCGGCGACGATCGTGGGCAGCGCGGTGCCCAGCCCATGGCCTCGAATGTGACGAGGGTGATGACCAGAACCAGCCCGGCGGTGAAGCTGCGACGTTGGGGATTCCACAAAGCGCCCTGGGTCTTCTCACAGCGACCACCAGCAGTCGTGAGTGTGAAAACCGGTAAGGGCCGGTCTTCACACCCACGACATCTGACCTGCGGCAACGGCCGCACCGGAGCTCGAAGAGCGGCACTCAGACGCCGCCGCGCCCTACCGAACCGCGACGGTCACCTCCAAAACAGCCTCTACAGCACCCGAAAGCACTCACGGGTGTTATGCGGCGAGGTCGTGTGCGCTGCGGTGCTCCGGCGAAGCCTGGTGGCCCGGCGAAGCACCGGTGGCCGCAACGATCGCGGACTGGGCCTGCTCGGCCAACTCCCGGCGGTCGGTGCCGACCAACTCGGGCAACACCACCAATTCCACGACCAGGCCCCGCATCCGCGCCACCGCGAGGACCGAATCGACCAGCGTGGCATCGCCCAGGAACGCCGCCGCAGTGGTCGGCTCGCCGGCCTCGGTCCGGAAGACCAGCGCAACCGGCTGCATCCGCACACCCGCATCCACCGCGGCCTGGAAGACGGCCGGCCGGAACCGCCCGGAAGCCCGCCCGCACCAGGTCGTTCCCTCCGGGAAGGCACCGATCACGGCCCCCGCGCGCAACTCGTCGGCGATCGTCCGCACCGCGTCGGGCAGCGCCGACAGCCGGTCGCGATCGATGTAAATGGTGCCGGCCCGCCCGGCGAGCGACCCCAGCAGCGGCCAGGACCGGACCTCGACCTTGGCCAGCATCCGCATCGGGTGAAGCGCCTGGAGCGTTACGACGTCCAGCCACGAAACGTGGTTGCTGACCACCAGCGCGCCGCCCGGCGGAATCCGCTCCTCGAACGCGAGGCCGACTCCCAGAACGCACAACAGCATCCGGAACCACGTCCGCAACGCCCGATCCCGCCAAGCCGCCGGCAGCACCGGCAGCGCCAGCGTGAGGACGCACCCGACCAGCAACAACCCGACGGTGCCGCCCAGCCGCAGCACCACCCGGGGCAGCCCCACCTCCGCCTGCTTGTCGCGCGGCGGAAGGCAATCCGGCCCGCACGGCGACGCGGGCGTCCACTGGTTCATGCCGCGTCGCCCAGGAAGAAGCGCAGGTACCGCTGATCGGCGCGCTTGAGGTCCAGGAGCACAAAGTAGTCGGCCACGCCGAAGTCCGGATCGTGCGCCGGAGGCCCGCACACCTGAGCACCAAGCCGCAGGTACCCCTTGAGCAGCGGCGGCATCGGCGCACGTCCGGTGACCTCGAACGACTCCCAAGGCCGGTACGGGCGCACGCGGTGTTCCTCCGGCGCGTAGTGCTTCCCCGACACCGTGTTCCACACGTGCGCTGCCTGACCGCCTCCGTCGTCCAGCGGCACCGAAGCACAACCCGCGAGCATGGTGTGACCGTGCAGCAGCATGTACCGCGCGATCCCGGTCCACACCAGACTGACGACGGCGCCGTTGCGGTGGTCCGGGTGCACGCACGACCGCCCGGTCTCCACCAGCGATGGGCGCAGCGGGTCGAGCGCCGAAAGGTCGAACTCGGTTTCCGAATAGAGCATTCCGGCTGCCTTCGCCCGATCCGGCGGCAGCATCCGGTAGGTCCCGACCACCGCGCCGGAGCGGTCGTCGCGGACGATCAGATGGTCACAGTAGTCGTCGAAGGAATCCCGGTCGACGCCGAATTCGCGACCGGTGACCGTGGCCCCCATCTCCTCGGCGAACACCTGGTAGCGCAGGCGTTGCGCGGCGTGCACTTCGTCGGAGTCTCTGGCGACCAGCAGCGAGTAGTGGGCGTCGGCCGCCGCACTCGGTGCGGCACTGGCCAGCAGCTGCGTCTCGGACATGCCGCAGGTGTATCGCCGCGCGGCGAACGCCCAACACACCAGCCGATGACACGGAGCAGGAACTTTCGGTGAATCCCAGGTGCGGCACCAGATCATTGCCCCGAACGGTCGCCTGGAACCCCACCCGAACAGCACAGCACCCCCGGCCGCGGGCTCTTGTCGCGCGACCGGGGTCGATGTCGTCCCAGCCGCTTGGGAGGCCAGGTGCGGAACCTACTGGCCGACGAGCGCGGTCGCGCGCTCGATGATCGACGACGGGCTGGGCTGGGTGGCCATCTCCTCGCTCACCTCGCGCGCCGCCGCGCGGAACTCGGGCTCGGTGAGCAGCCGCTCGGCCATCGACCGCACCGTGGCGACGTCCGCAGTGGCCGGATCGTGGGACAGCCCGACACCCCGGTCCACGACCCGCTGCGCCGACATCGGATTGTCCGCGAAAGCGGGCAGGACCAGCTGAGGAACCCCGTAGTGCAGCGGCGCGGCGGTGGTGCCGGAACCACCGTGGTGCACCATCAGCGAAGCGGTCGGCAGGAACGTCGACAGCGGGAGGAAGCCGACGGAGCGCACGTTGGCCGGGAGCGTCCCGAGCTCGGCGAGATCGGTCTGGCCGGTCGCCAGGACCACCTCCACGTCCAGCGCACCGAGCGCCTCGATCACCACGGACAGGCTGCTGATCCCGGACATGATCGGCACCACGGTCCCGAGCGTGACGCCGACCAGCGGCCGCTCCGGCCGCCGCAGAGCCCACTCCGGAACCACCGCGCCACCGTTGAACGGCACGAACCGCATCGACCACCAGGGGACGCCGTCCTCCTTGTCCGGCTCGTCGCCGACCAGCCCGCCCATGCTGGGCGCCCGCGGATCGATCCGCGCGATCACCCGCGGCCAACCATCGGGAATGCCCAGCTTGTCGCGCAGCGCGAGGGTGATCTCGTCGTTCTCGTAGAAATTGCGCCCGTCTCGGAAATCCCCGTCCCGCGACGACCAGGAGACGCGGTTGCCCACCTCCAGCACCGGCACCCCGAGCGCCACCGCGGCCAGCCGCCCGGCCGCGTGGTCGGTGGTGTGGACGACGAGATCCGCGCCGAACGCCCGCCCGGCGTCGATGGTGCCTTCGGTCATCGTCAGCGTGAACAACCCGAACGGGCTGCCCGCCTGCGTGGCCTTCTCGTACGCCTCGGACATCCCCTTGGCCACGCCGAGCCGCTCGAGCTCCGGCGACTTCTCCCTCGCATTGATCCCGCGCAGCAGCACGTCCCACACGTCGTGATCCGGGAACACGTCGACGACGGGCAACCCGGCGCGTGCGCCGACATCGGTCATCACGGCGGTGGTCGCGACCAGAACTTCGTGCCCGGCAGCCCGAGCCGCCCAGATCAACGGGACGATCGGCAACATAAGCCCATAACCGGGCGCAGCGGTGAAGAGGATTCGCACGTCGGCCGAGCATGCCACCCCTCACCGACACCCGCACCCGATTTTCAACTCCCCGCGAGCAAGGGAACCTTCCTGTCACCGCCGCGGCGTCTCCCCGATCCGCCGCCGGTTAGATTCCGGGGTATGCAGCGAACGACCGACCGCGTCGACCTCTACACCGACGGCGCATGCAGCGGGAACCCTGGCCCCGGCGGCTGGGGCGTCGTGCTGCGCTACGGCGACCACGAGCGCGAGCTCTACGGCAAGGACGCCGCGACGACGAACAACAAGATGGAGCTCATGGCGGTCATCGAGGGCTTGGCCGCGCTGACGCGGCCGATGCCGACTGTCCGCATCTACACGGACAGCACGTACGTGCTCAAGGGCATCACGCAGTGGATGCACGGTTGGAAGCGCAACGGCTGGCTGACGTCCGCGAAGCAGCCGGTCAAGAACGCCGACCTGTGGCAGCGCCTGGACTCGGAATGCGCGCGCCACGGCGACGTGCAGTGGGAATGGGTGAAGGGGCACAACGGCCACCCGGAGAACGAGCGCGCCGACCGGCTCGCCTGCCAGGGCCGGGACGAAGCTCGCGCGGGTTGACACGCGGAAGGCGGGCCGCACCCGGGTGCGGCCCGCCTTCCGCGTCAGATCAGCTCGGGGCTCAGCCCTTGCGCTTGGTGATCTCCTCGGCGAGCTGCGGGGCGACCTTGAACAGGTCACCCACGACGCCGAAGTCGGCGATCTCGAAGATCGGGGCCTCGGGGTCCTTGTTCACCGCGACGATCGTCTTGGAGGTCTGCATACCGGCCCGGTGCTGGATCGCACCGGAGATGCCCAGCGCGATGTACAGCTGCGGGGACACGGTCTTACCGGTCTGCCCGACCTGGAACTGGTGCGGGTAGTAGCCGGAATCCACCGCCGCACGCGAGGCACCCACCGCGGCACCCAGGCTGTCGGCCAGCTTCTCCACGACCTCGAACGACTCCGCCGAACCGACACCACGGCCACCGGAGACCACGATCGAGGCCTCGGTGAGCTCCGGGCGGTCCCCGGCCTCGGCGGGCTGCCGACCGGTGATCTTCGCACCCGTAGCGGCCGGAACCTCCACCGACTCGACCGCAGCCGCGCCCGCGGCCTGCTCGGGCTCGATCGCACCCGGCAGCACCGTGACGACCGGCGTGCCCTTGGTGACCTTCGCCTTGGCGTCGTAGGCGCCACCGAACAGCGAGTGCGCCCCCACACCGTCGGCGTCGAGGTCCACGACCTCCGACAGCAGACCCGAACCGATGCGGATCGCCAGCCGACCGGCGATCTCCTTGCCGTCGATCGACGCCGATACCAGCACCGCCGCCGGGCCGGCGCTGCCAACCAGGTTGGCCAGCACACGCACCTGCGGGGTCACCAGGAACTCCGACGCCCCCGCGGACTCCGCCGCATACACCTTCGCCGCACCATAAGCCGCGAGGCTCTCGGCGAGCGTGCCGGTGGTACCAGGCTCGCCCACCACGACCGCGGACGGCTCACCCAACCGACGCGCCGCCGTCAGCAGCTCGTACGTGACCTTCTTGACCTCGCCGTCCACATGATCGACGAGGACCAGAACCTCAGCCATGAATCAATGCCTCCTCGAAAAACCGTGAACGACTCTCAGAGCAGCTTCTCGCCGGCCAGGAACTCGGCGACCGCCACGCCACCCTCGCCCTCGTCGGTGACCTTCACACCACCGGACTTCGGCGGCTTCGGCGCCGACTCCACCACCTGCGAACCGGCGCCTGCCAGCCCCACCTCGCCCGCGTCGATCCCGGCATCCGCCAGCGACAACACGCTGACCGGCTTCTTCTTCGCGGCCATGATGCCCTTGAACGACGGGTACCGCGGCTCGTTGATCTTCTCCGTCACCGACACCACCGCCGGCAACGCCGCCTCGACGTTCAGGATCCCCGCGTCGGTCTCCCGCTCGATCTTCACACTCGAGCCGTCGGTCCCGACCTTGCGGGCGAAGGTCAGCTGCGGCCAGCCCAGCACCTCGGCCACCATCGCCGGCACCGCTCCGGTGCGGCCATCCGTGGCCTCGTTACCGGCGATCACCAGATCAACACCCTCGAGGGTCCCGATGACCTTCGCCAGCGCGCGAGCGGTCGACGGCGCATCCGTGCCGTGCAGCGCCTCGTCCGAGAGGTGCACCGCCTTGTCGGCACCCATCGACAGCGCCTTGCGGATCGCATCCGTGGCACGCTCCGGACCCATGCACACGACGGTCACCTCGCCGCCCTGGGCCTCCTTGATCAACAGCGCTTCCTCCACCGCGCGCTCGTTGATCTCATCCAACACCGCATCGGCCGACTCGCGGTCCAGGGTGTGATCCGCAGCAGACAGCTTCCGCTCGGAATACGTGTCGGGCACCTGCTTGACCAGGACGACGATGTTCATGGGCCCTCTTCGACCTCCTGCGGACAGACGACGCTCGCTGGTCCTCCAGCGGCTTTGCTTGCGGACCCGGCGCTGCGCAGTCCGGGTAGGTTGACCTTGCCACGTCATTGTGCGAAAAGCACAGTGACGCCAACCACCCAGAATGTTACTAGCCGGTAGCACCGGTGCAACCAGGCCCCGCACGTGACGGTACTCACCCCCACAGGCGTCGAATTCGCCCGGTCGCCGTGACGACATTTTCTGCCGGGGCAGATGTACCGAGTTCCTACCAATTAGTAGCCTGGCCCGCATGAGGCAACGCGTCGCCATCGTGACCGACTCGACGGCTTCCATCCCGCACGACGTCGCCGAGCAGCTGGGCATCTCCGTCGTCCAACTGGAGCTCAAGGTCGGCGACGAGCGGAACGACGAGCGCCGGGTGCCGCACCCGACGCTGGCCCAGGCGATGCGCGACGGCATCCCGGTGGAGACCGGCGAACCGCCACCACCGGCCTTCTACTGGAACTACACGGACGCCGCCGCCTCCGGCGCCGAGGCGATCATCTCCATCCACATCTCGGAGGGCCTGTCCCGCACCTGCGAGTCCGCCCGCGCCGCGGCCACCGAGATCGGCATCCCCGTCTACGTGGTCGACTCCCGCCTGGTCGGCCTTGGCCTGGGCTTCCCGGTGATGGCCGCGGCCGAGGCCGCCGTCGCCGGCGCGACCCCGCAGGGCGTGATGAGCGTGCTGGACCGGCGTCTGCGCACCACCACGCAGCTGCTCTACGTAGACACCCTGGAGTACTTGCACCGCGGCGGCCGGATCGGGCGCGCCCAGGCCTGGCTCGGCCAGGCTCTGTCGATCAAGCCGGTGCTGGTCCTCAAGGAAGGCATCATCGACCAGCTGGCGAAGGCCTTCGGACCGGACCGGGCGCTCAAGAAGGCGGTCGCGAACGCGGTCCAGCGATCCGGCAGCGGTCCGGTCGACATCGGTGTCGAGCACTTCCAGTTCGCCGATCGCGCCCAGCGCGTGCTCGACGACCTGCGCTCCCAACTTCCCCAGGTCCGCCGCATCACCCTTGAGGAAACGAGCGCGGTCCTTGGCGCACACGTCGGGCCCGGCGCCCTGGGCGTGACGATCTCTCCCGCCACTTAAGCGGCAAAGCCGCACTGCGCTGCGTTCGCCGGACGACGGTGAGTCTCCCCATCCCCAACGGGTTTTCGGGTCGATGACCCGCTTGAGGCGCCGATTCCCGCGCTTTCCCAGCGGGTTCCACACCGTCGAGTGATGCGAACTGTTGTTCGAGCGCGAATACTCGATGTTGGGCGGTTCGAAGCGCGCCAGTTCTCCAAGCACGCGGCTCGGAGCAAATAGCGCTTCGGAAGCACCGAACACGGCCATCCGCCGTGTTCGCCCGACATACCAACCCGAACCCGGAGGGGATCAGTCATGCATGTCTCGACCGTGCTCAAGTGGTTGTCCGGCTCGTCTACCGTGTCGACGAGCGCCGGATCAGCGCTCCAACTTGTCCATCGCGCGGTGGATGCGCTTCACCGACACCGGCTGCGACGTGCCGAGCGTCTGCGCGAACAGGCTCACCCGCAGCTCCTCGATGAGCCATCCGATGCTCCGCAACGCCTCGCTCGGGGAACGCCCCTGCGGCACCCCGGCCAACAGATCCCGATAGCGCTGCTGGACCTCGTCCACTTGGAACATCCAGTCCCGGTCGCGCTGCGGGTGGTATTGGAGCTTGTCCAGCCGCTGCTCGATCGCCCGCAGGTAGCGCGCCAGATCGGACAGCCGCGCGAAACCCGTTCTGGTCACGAAGCCGGGATGCAGCAGCCCGTCCAGCTGGACGCGGATGTCGGAGATCGCGTCGGCGTGCAGCCCTGCAGGCTGGTCGGCCAACAACGCCTCCACCCGCTGCGCCGCCACCAAGACCTGCTCCACTTTGGACACCGCTTCGACGGTGACCTCACCCAGCCATGCCCGCACCTTGTTCTGGAGGGAGTCGAACGCCGCCTCGTCCCACACCGGCCCGCCGTTGTCCGTCATCAGCTTGTCGACGGCGCAGCTCACGCAGTCGTCGAGCACGGCGGCGAGGTCGCCGTACCGGCTGCTGCCCAGCACCAGCCGGGTGGTGCTGCTCATCCCCCGCTGGATGGACTTCACCGGCGACGGGAGGATCAGCAGCAACAGCCGGCGGGTGCCGTCCCACAGCGCGTGCTGCTGCTCCTCTTCGGTGTCGAACATCCGCACCGCGACGCTGTCCCGTTCGTCGACCAACGCCGGGTACGCCTTCACGGCGTGCCCCGACCGCTGCTGCTCGAAGGTGCGCGGCAACCGGCCGAAGTCCCAGGAGCGCAACCCGCTCTGCTCGACGTCGTCCGCAGCGGCGGAGATCTCCGCGCGCAGCTTGGGTTTCAGCCGCTGCTTGAGCGACTCCAGGTCCTTGGACTCGGCGAGCCTGCACCCCTTGCCGTCCACGACCCGGAAGGTCATCGTCAGGTGGTCGGGCACCCGGTGGAGGTCCCACTCGGAGCGCGGCACCACCACCCCGGTCATGCTCTGGAGCTGCCGCTGCAGGCCGTCCAGCAGCGCGCCGTCCGGCGAGGTCATGCGGGACAGCGCCGCCTTGGCGAAGTCCGGGGCCGGGACGAAGTTCCGGCGCACGGTCTTCGGCAGCGACTTCAGCAGTGCCGTCACGAGTTCCTCGCGCAGGCCCGGGATCTGCCAGTCGAAGCCGTCCGGTTCGATCTGGTTGAGCACGGCCAGCGGGATGTGCACGGTCACCCCGTCGGCGTCGGCGCCGGGTTCGAACTGGTAGGACAGCGGCAGCCGGTGACCGCCCTGCAACCAGAAGTCCGGGTAGTCCTGGTCGCTGACCGCCGCCGATTCCCGGTTGATCAACATCGATTTCTCGAAGTTGAGCAGGTCCGGCCGTTCCTTGGCGGTCTTCGTCCACCACGCGTCGAAGTGCCTGCCGGAAACCACGTCCGCGCCGATTCGCTGGTCGTAGAACTCGAACAGCGTCTCGTCGTCCACCAGGATGTCGCGCCGCCTGGCGCGCTCTTCGAGGTCCTCGACCTCGTCGAGCATCGCCCGGTTCTCGCGGAAGAACGCGTGCCGGGTGTCCCAGTCGCCCTCCACCAGCGCGTGCCGGATGAACAGCTCGCGGCTCAGCTCCGGGTCGATGCGCCCGTAGTTGACCTTGCGGCCGACCACGAGCGGCACGCCGTAGAGGGTGACCCGTTCGGCGGCGATCACCGCGGCGCGGTCCTTCTCCCAGTGCGGCTCGCTGTAACTGCGCTTGACCAGGTGCTGCGCGAGTTGTTCCACCCAGTCCGGTTCGATGCGAGCGGCGATGCGCGCCCAGAGGCGGGAGGTCTCCACCAGTTCCGCGGCCATCACCCAGCGCGGCGGCTTCTTGAACAGCGACGACCCGGGGAACACGGCGAACCGGGCGTTGCGCGCGCCCTGGTACTCGTTCGAACCGCGCCCGGGCGGCCCCGACTTCTTCTCGGTCTTCTTCTCCACGTCCTTGAGACCGATGTGCGACAGCAGACCGGCCAGCACCGACTGGTGGATCCGCGCCGCGTCGGCGTGCTGGTCGCCGAGGGTCATGCCCATCGACTTGACCATCTGCCGCAGCTGGCCGTAGAGGTCCTGCCACTCGCGGACCCGCAGGTAGTTGAGGAAGTCGGTCCGGCACAGCTTCCGGAACTGGTTGGACGACAGTTCCTTCTGCTGGGTGCGCAGGTACCGCCACATGCTGAGGTAGGCGAGGAAGTCGGACTCGGCGTCCTTGTCGACGAACCGCGCGTGCTTCTGGTCGGCGGCCTGCTGCTTTTCCGCCGGTCGTTCGCGGGGGTCCTGAATGGACAGCGCGGCGGCGATGACGAGCACGTCGCGCACGCAGCCGTTGCGGTCCGCTTCGAGGACCATCCGGGCCAGCCGCGGGTCGATCGGGAGCTGGGCGAGCTTGCGGCCGACCGGGGTCAGCCGCTTGTGCAGCTCGGTCTTCGAGCGGTCCAGCGCGCCCAGTTCGTGGAGCAGGTTGACGCCGTCGGTGATCTGGCGGCGGTCCGGCGGCTCCAGGAACGGGAACGACTCGATCTCGCCCAGCCCCAGCGAGGTCATCTGCAGGATGACCGAGGCCAGGTGGGTGCGCAGGATCTCCGGATCGGTGAACTCGGGGCGGGACTCGAAGTCCTCCTCGGAGTACAGCCGGATGCAGATACCTTCGGAAACCCGGCCGCAGCGGCCCTTCCGCTGGTTCGCGGACGCCTGCGAGACCGGTTCGATGGGCAGCCGCTGCACCTTCGTCCGGAAGCTGTACCGGGAGATGCGGGCGGTGCCGGGGTCGATGACGTACTTGATGCCGGGCACCGTCAGCGAGGTCTCGGCCACGTTGGTGGACAACACGATCCGCCGACCGCTGTGCGGCTGGAACACGCGGTGCTGCTCGGCAGCCGTCAGCCGCGCGTACAGCGGCAGGACCTCGCTGTTGCGCAGGTTCTGCTGCTTCAGGGCGTCGGCGGCGTCCCGGATCTCCCGTTCACCGCTGAGGAAGACCAGGATGTCGCCCGGCCCCTCGGCGCAGAGCTCATCCACCGCGTCGCAGATGGCCTGCGTCTGGTCGCGCACCACGTCCTCGGTCTCGTCCGAGTCGTCCAGCAGCGGGCGGTACCGCAACTCGACCGGGTAGGTGCGCCCGGAGACCTCGATCACCGGCGCGTCGTCGAAATGCCGCGAGAAGCGCTCCGGGTCGATGGTGGCCGAGGTGATGATCACCTTCAGGTCGGGGCGGCGCGGCAGCAGCTGCTTGAGGTAGCCGAGGATGAAGTCGATGTTCAGGCTGCGCTCGTGCGCCTCGTCGATGATCAGCGTGTCGTAGCGCCGCAGCAGCCGGTCGTGCTGGATCTCGGCCAGCAGGATGCCGTCGGTCATCAGCTTGACCAGGGTGTCGGCGCCGGCCCGCTCGGTGAAGCGCACCTGGTAGCCGATGGCGCTGCCGAGCTCGGTGTCGAGTTCCTCGGCGACGCGTTCGGCAACGGTGCGGGCGGCCAGCCGCCGGGGCTGGGTGTGGCCGATCATGCCCTGGATGCCTCGGCCCAGCTCCAGGCACATCTTCGGCAGCTGCGTCGTCTTTCCGGAGCCGGTCTCGCCAGCGACGATGACGACCTGGTTGTCGCGGATCGCCGCGAGCAGGTCGTCCCGGCGCTGGCTGACCGGCAGCGCCTCGGGGTAGCTGATCTTGGGCACGTTGCCCCGGCGCTGCTCGAGCCGCCGCTCCGCGGCCTCGACGTCGCCGGCGATCTCGGCCGTCACGGCCTGCAGTGCCTGCGGATCGCGGATCTTGCGGGCTTCCTCGATGCGACGACGCAGCCGACGCTGGTCGTGCAGCATCAGCTCAGGCAACCGTTCTCGCAGATCGACGAGCGGAGATTCAACAGACGACGTACCCATACTCCGTCCAAGCATAGAGAAGGCGTTGCGTCGGCTGCCTCTGGTTTTCGCCGCAGCCACGGCGCGCACACCCGGAAGGGGAAATCGAGTGACCCAGGGCACTCAGCCCCACTCGGCGTGGCACAGGTATGCCATTGCGGAGTCGCCGACCCGGGTCAGCACCGCGGTCGCTTCCTGCGTGCCGTTCAGCTTCAGCCGGCGGCGCAGGGCGTCCGGGTCCACGTCGAGACCGCGGACGAGGATCTCCAGCCTGCCCACGTCGTGGCTGCGCAGCAGCGTGCGCAGCGACTTCTCGCCGTACCGGCCGTGGTCGAAGACCCGGAAGGCGCGGACGCCCGGCGGCGGATCGTCGCCTGTCAGATAGGCGATACGCGGGTCGAGCTGGGCGAGCCCGTGCCGCGCGGCGTAGTGCCTGACGAGGCCGGCGCGCACCACGGCGCCGTCCGGGTCGACGATCCACTGCCGAACTTCGACGGCCGGGCAGTCGTCCGGCTCCGCGTCGGTGATCGTCCAGCCAGTGCCATCCGGCCGCAGCACCGTCGCCCGGCGCCGAACCACGCGGTCGGCCAGCCCGCCGAACCACAGCGCGGCTTCCCGGACCTGCCCGGCCAGGGACACCACCTCTGCCTCGGCGGTGTCCGGGACCGCCGCGAAGTCCAACCCCGGTGCGCACTTAACCACGAGATCGCGTCGGGCGTACACGTCGAGCAGATCGTCCAGCGGCGGGACGAGGTCCGCCGGGTTCCAGCGCCGCCGACCGGCGTCGTCCCGGCGCGCCGGGTCCGCGACCACGGCCGTGCCCCGGGTCACCGGATGCAACGCGTCGGCCTCCACGAGCACCGCCGACCGCCCGGAAACCGCGAGGTTGTGCTGGGCCATCGACAACCGGACACGATCGAGGTCGGAGCCGGCGCAGCGCGCCGCGAAGGTGGTCAGCGCAACCAGGTCCGCGCCGATGGAACAGGTCACGTCGTGCACGTCACGCCCGGCCAACCGCTGTGCGCGATGCCTGGCCACCATGCTGGCCGTCGCCTGCTGCAACGCCGCGTCGGTGAACAGCCAATCCGCGCAATCATCCAATTTGGACTCGGCACGACGCCGCAGCACGGCCGTCTCCAACGCGGCGGCCGCGAACCGCTCACCGACGAGCTTGCGGGCGGCGGCGACGTCCTTGAGCCGCGTCGAACTGGTCAGCGCGAGCCCGGAGAGCTCGGCGACGGCATCCCGACCGGCCGCCGAGCGCAGGAAGACGACGTCCTCCAAATCGAAGCTGTACCCCACCAGAACTCCTCAACACCGCTGCCGGAACCACGCTCCGGCAGCGAAGCCGCAGGACGAGCTGGTGGGGCGAGCTGTCACGATCCGTTCCGTCCGGATTCAGTTCCCGGTGAACTTGGCTTTGCCCGGGCCGTTCTCGATGAACGAGCGCATCCCGATCTTCTGGTCTTCGGTGGCGAAGGTGCCCGCGAAAAGGTGGGTCTCCAGCTTCAGCCCGGTGTCCAGGTCGACGTCCAGCCCACCATCGATCGCCGCCTTGGCCGCGGCCAGCGCGCGAGCCGCACCGCCGGTGAACTGCTCGGCCCAGCGCCGCGCCGCGGCGTACACCTCGTCGGGCGCCACGACCTCGTCGATCATGCCCAGCGACAGCGCTTCCTGGGCGTCGACGAAACGCCCGGTGTAGACGATGTCCTTCGCCTTGCTGGGCCCGATCAGGCGGGCGAGCCGCTGCGTGCCGCCCGCGCCGGGGATCACACCCAGCAGGATCTCGGGCTGGCCGACCTTGACGTTCTCCCCTGCGATGCGCCGATCGCAGCTCAACGCCAGCTCGAAACCGCCGCCGAGGGCGTACCCGGTCAGGGCGGCCACGGTCGGTTTCGGGATGGCGGCGACGTGGCTCATCGCATCCGACAGGCCGCGCTCCTCCTTGCGGGCCATGTCGGCGTAGGACATCTCGGCCATCTCCTTGATGTCCGCGCCCGCCGCGAAGACCTTCTCGCCGCCGTAGACGATCACGGCGCGAACGTCGGAGCGCTCGGCGGCCTCGATCGCGGCGTCCCGCAACTCCGTCTCGATCTGCCGGTTCAACGCGTTCATCGGCGGCCGATCCAGCCGGATCGTCCCGATCGCGCCGTCCACCTCAAGCCTGACGAACTCGCCCACGCAGCAACCTCCTCGTCGAACCGCCACCTCGCGGGCAGGCTATCGCGCACCACCCCGAACCTGCTGTGTCGCGGATCTCAGCCGCGCCGCCGGGCGAAGAACCGGTCGCCGCTGCGCTGCAGTTCCAGGTCCTGGTCGAAGGTCTTGGACAGGTTGTCCTCGGTGAGCACGTCGTCGAGCATGCCTTGCGCGACGATGTTCCCCTCACGCAGCAGCAGACCGTGGGTGAAGCCCGGAGGAATCTCCTCGACGTGGTGGGTGACCAGCACCGATGCGGGCGCGTCCGGGTCCATGGCCAGCGCGGACAACCGCGCCACCAGGTCCTCCCGGCCGCCCAGGTCCAGCCCCGCAGCCGGCTCGTCCAGCAGCAGCAGCTCGGGATCGGTCATCAGGGCCCGCGCGATGGTGGTGCGCTTGCGCTCCCCCTCGGACAACGTCGCGTACTCGCGATCGGCCAGGTGCGCCACGCCGAGCATGTCGAGCAGTTCGGCGGCGCGGTCGGTGTCCAACGTGTCGTATTCCTCGCGCCACCGGCCGAGCACCGAATATCCGGCGCTGACCACGACATCGCGGACCAGTTCGTCGCCGGGGATGCGGGCAGCCAGGGCCGCCGAGCACAGGCCGATGCGGGTCCGGAGGTCGAACACGTTGGTCTTGCCGAGCCGTTCGCCGAGCACGTCGACGCTGCCCTCACTCGGGTGCATCTCGGTGCTGGCCATCTTCAGCAACGTCGTCTTGCCCGCCCCGTTGGGGCCGAGCACCACCCAGCGCTCGTCGAGCTCCACCGACCAATTCACATCGGCCACCAGCGTGGTCTTGCCCCGCCGAACACCGACGCCATCCATCCGGATGACCAGGTCGTCCACGTCTACCTCCCAGCCGTGACTGACCGCAGCGCCGCGGCGACGCGCAGGCGGTTCGTCTCCGTCCGGACCGCCGCAGGTATCCGGCAGGTCCCTCCGAGGCCCCATTGTTCCGCCTGCACCTACGGCGGCTGCGGCCGGGAGCACCCTGCGCCCACCTGCCCGGAATGCCCCGGCCGGGTGACGATCATCGGGCGCCCAGATACCGGGACGATAGCGATCGTGCTGGCACTGCGGCCCGGCCCGTGCCACGATCGGTGACGTGTCCGATTCGTTGCTCACCCGCGATCGCGTGATCGACCTTTTCCTGGTCGTAACTTCCGCCTGTCGCTGAAGCGGTCTGCTCCGCCTTTCCAGGCTCTCATCGCGCGGTCCGACGAATCCATCCACTGATGCACGCCCCCGCCTCGGCAGGGTGTGCGCGTCGTGCCGTGCTCACCGCAAGACGAACTTGGAGACACGCATGAGCGCTGTGCGACAGCACCCGTCCAACGCCAACCAACTGTCCGCGTACACCCCGACCGAACCGGTTTCCGAGCCGGGCGTGGTGGAACTGCACCCCGGGCTCGACCTGCCGTTGCTGCACGACCTGATCCGCCCGGACCACCTTTTGTGGACGCCGCGCGAACTGCGCGACCTCACCAGCCTGGTCGCGTCCGAACTGACCGGCCCGCTGCTCGACGTCGTGCGCATCGACGACGAACAGCGCTGGTGGGCCAAGCTCGGCCTGACCGCGGGCGTCGAGTTGTGGCTGCTGTCGTGGGCACCCGGCCAGGGCACCCAACCGCACGACCACGGCGGCGCGTCCGGCTCATTCTCCGTGCTGTTCGGCGCGCTTCGGGAGGACTACCGGTATCCAGCGGGCCCGATCCGCACCATGCACCACGACGTCGGCTCGGGCGTCGGCTTCGGCAGCGGGCGCGCGCACCAGGTCCGCAACATCAGCTCGGTGAACTCGGCGAGCGTGCACGCATATTCGCCACCGCTGCTGCCGGTCCGCTATTACGCGGATCTGGCCGACGTGCCACCAGTCCCGCCGCAACGGCCGCACATTCCGCAAACGCCCGCGCCATACCCGAAGGAGCTCGGATGACCGCGATCCCGACCCAACGACAGGACAGCGTGACGGCCGGCCCGTTCGGCATCGAGCACCTGCTGACCGAATCGCGTGCGAAGCTGGCCCGGGTCTCCCCACAGGAAGCGCTCGCGTTGCAGCAGGAAGGCGGCCTGATCATCGACATCCGGCCACAGTCTGACCGGCTCGTCGAAGGCGAGATCCCGGGTGCGCTGACCGTGGAGCGGATCGTTCTGGAGTGGCGCCTGGACCCGGCCGGCGGCCACCGCCTGGACGGCCTGCACCCCGACCGCCCGGTCGTCCTGGTGTGCAACGAGGGCTACGCCTCCAGCCTCGCCGCCGCCCAGGCGAAGACCCTCGGCCTGTCCAAGGCCACCGACCTCGCCGGCGGCTTCCGGGCCTGGAAAGCAGCAGGCCTCCCGGTCACCACCGACGCCTGACGCCCGCACACCCACTGCGAGCAAGGGAACCTTCCTGCCACCCGTGACAGGAAGGTTCCCTTCCTCACGCCCGCCGCCGGGGCGGACCGATGAGGCGCAAGACGATTACCGGTACCGGGCCCACTGTGGACCGGGGAGCGACGAGCACGATCTACGCCCCGAGAGCCGGATGTGCCCCGAGCCGCCGGTGGCGGCAAACCGCGCAGCCACAAGAGTCGACTGTGGACGTTAAGCGAGATCAACGATCGCGGAATTCCCAGCGATGCCGACACGGAGTCGATCAAATCGCGCACCTCCCCTGACCTGGCAATGTGCAACCTCGCCAGCAGCGCGCAACCCCCGGTCAGGGCCAATGAGAACCTTCAGGTGCCACAGCGCCCGCCTGCGCTCCCGGCCAACGACCTGCCCAAACGGCACATCGAGCGCGGCCCGGTCCCGTACGCTTCCAACCTTGTGCGAGCTCAGAGTCTTTTGTTCCGCCCTTGGGTCGTGACCGCCGTCGTGGGCGCGGTAGCGGTAGCGGCCGTGGAGCTGGTCGCGGGCACCGGCCCGGTCGGCGCCGCCGTCGGCTGGCTCGGCGCCCTGGCCGGGGTGATCTTGCTGCCGATGGCTACCCAGCTGGGTTTGCTCGTGGGCTCGGTGGTTTTCGGGCTACGGGTCCGGCACGTGGTGTTCGGCGCAATGCGGGAGGTCGCGTCGTGGCAGATCGGCCGGGTGACCTTCACGATCCGCTGGCTGCCAGTCACGTTGCGCTCGCAGATCGGTCCGTGGCGTTCCCCGGTCATCCTGCGTTGCTGGCTGGCGGGCCTGCTGTCGGCGCTGGTCGGTGTCGCCGTCGTCGTGGTCGGCTGGTTGCTCGCCGACGGTCCGTTCGGCCGCTGTTTCGTGCTCGCCGCAACGCCGCTCATGCTCTACAAGTTGTGGCCGAGGCGGGTTCCGCTGACCACCTCGACCGGTTGGTTGCTCTTCTCGCTGCCGCGCATGCGCGACCCCGAACGCACCGATTTCCTGGCCGCACCGATGGCCGCCCGCGCTTACGAGGCCCTGCGCGAAGGTGCCATCGAGCGCGCGCAGACGCATGCCGATGAACTCGCCGCGAAGTACCCGGGTTTGAACGCCACGATCTCGTGCCAGGCCGCCGTGATGGAGTCCCGCGGCGAATACGCGCCGGGGGTTCTGCTGATGCTGAAGAACCTGGCGGAGAACGACGAACTCCCACCGCGCAAGATGTCCTACGTGCTGGCGGGCCTCGCGGGCCTCGGTTTCAAGGCAGTGGAGGCCGGTCAGCTGCCTGCGGAAACCTTGCTGCCGACCGCGAAGAAGGCACTCGACGACGCGATCCGGCTCGGCTTCCCGGAGTTCGAGCTCAGCGGTGCGAGCGGACTGCTCGCGCTGATCGAGGGCGAGGCGGACCGCGCCGTCCGCCTCGCCACGACCGGAGCCGCCTACAACCACTCACCGCTATCCCGCGCCGACGACCTCGTCACGCTCGCCCGCGCGCACATGGCTTGCCACGACAACGCCGCCGCGCGGGTCGCGTTGGCCAAGGCCGAGGAGCTGGCCCCGTGGTCGCCGAGGGTCGTCGAGACCCGCGAGCGGCTTTCCGTGGCATGATCGCGCCGCATCACTCCACCGAGAGCACCAGTTTCCCGGTTGTGCGGTTGGTTTCGCCGAGAGCGTGCGCTTTGGCCGCCTCCGCCAGCGGGAACACGCCCGCGATCGCCACGCGCAGTCGGCCGGATTCGACGAGTTCGGCGACGGCGCGCATGCCCGCCTGACCGCCCACGACGAGCATCAGCTCCACCCGCACTCCAAGCCGTTCTGCCTCGGCGGCAATCGCCTCCCGCCCGAACGGCAGGATGGAGACCAGGACGCCACCTCGCCTGAGGGTCCGCAGGGAACGGGCGCGGGTGTCGCCCGCGATGGGGTCCAGCACGACGTCGACATCGCTGACGACGTCCGCGAAATCGACCTCCCGGTAGTCGATCAGATCGTCGGCGCCCAGGCCTCGCAGGAATTCGTGCTTGCCCGCGCTGGCCGTCGCGATGCGTGCGCACCTCGCGCCTTGGCGATCTGCACGGCGAAGTGTCCGACCCCACCTGCGGCCGCGTGGATCAGGACGCGCTGCCCGGCCTGCAACTGCGCGGTCTCCACCAACGCCTGCCAGGCGGTCAGCGTGGCGAGCGGGATGGCGCCCGCTTGCACGTGGTCCACATTGGACGGCTTGGGCACGAATACCCGCCCCGGGCCGGTCACGTACTCGGCGTGCGAGCCCACGCCGTGCGGGTAGGGCAGCATCCCGAAGACCTCGTCACCGGGTTTGTGCAGGGTGACGCCGGTCCCGACCTCCTCGACGACGCCCGAGACGTCCCAGCCGAGGACGAACGGCGGCTTCCCGATGAACATCTCGTTGGCGCGGTGCTTCCAGTCGGTCGGGTTGAGCCCGGCGGCGCGCACCCGGATCAGCAGTTCGCTCAGGCCCGGAACGGGGCGTTCGAGCTGCACCTCCCGCAGCATCTGCACATCGTGCGCGCGGACCACGTCAGCGAGGTGGCCAACCAGGTGGCGCGGAAATGCGTTGTGCCGCCGTGGCGCGATGGCGGTCAGGCGCAGTACATCGAGCAGCCGGCCCCGAACCGTCCGAGAGCGGCACCGCGCCGACCAGGGATTGGGCCACCGCGAACCTCCACCTGCCGCTGACGCTGGTCGATCTCGCCGGGCACGCGCGGATGAGCGGCCGCACGTTCGCCCGCCGGTTCCGCGACGAGGTGGGGATCAGCCGCTCACCGGAAATCGTGGCTCTAACCAACCGGTAGAGCCCTCAGAGGTTCGCGCCCTTCGACTGGTTGCACTGGGCACACAGCAGTTGGAGGTTCTCCTCGGTCGAGCTGCCGCCGAGCGCGACCGGGATGATGTGGTCGTACTGGATCTCGAAGTCGGTGCCGCATTGGACGCACCGACCACCATCACGCTGGAACACCCGCATCTTGACCTCGCGCGGGATCGCCGGGCGGCGGCCGGGCGAGCGCGCGTCGGTGTTGAGCAGCAGGTGCGCGCGGTCCAGCCTGGCCTTCTCCTTGCGCCGCCGGTCCCTCACCAGGGCGACGACGTCCTGCGCCGAGTAACCACCCGACTCCCAGTAGAAGGAGCTCTCGAACCACCACCACGTCCGGCCGCCGGAGGACGCCACGCGCACCGGCCGGTTCAGCTGCTCGACGCGCATCCCGTCGAGCCGTCGCCGGTCGATGCGCGTCGGCGGGCAGCCGGTGCCGACGAAGAACCAGCGCCGGAGGAACAGGAATCCCCGGTCGTGGAAGAATTCGGCGTTGCCGTCGGGGCGGAGCTGCGTGCTGCTGGTGCCGCGGGGCCGGGCGAACGGGGGCGTCTTCGGCCACTGGCGCTGCCACAGGGACAGCCCCGCGACCACGACGAAGGCCAATGCCGCGAGCAGAACCAGGTTCAGCACCGAATCGACGAAGCCAGCCACTCGAACCCCCAGGTCGCCCGGCGGACCGCGAGGCCCGAAGCACCCGGGAAATTACCGTGCGCGACCGATTCAGCACCGGGAGTTCTTGATGACTCCTCTTCAAGATCACACAGATGGCCCAGATGCGTTCCGGGCCGCGGGAAATCGGGCGATCAGCGGGGTTCGGTGAGGCGCTCGACGGCTTTTCGGGCCGCCACCCGCAGATCCGCCGGCTTCGCGTCGCCGAGCATCATGCGGCGCAACTGCGGCACGGCCAGCGGCCAGCTGATCAAGCCGATCGACAGCAGGGCGAGCATCCCGGGCTCGAACTCGCCGGTCACGTTGCCGCTTTCCTGGGCACGGCGGACTGCTTCCGCTTGGTGCCGGTAGTGCTCGGCGCGTTCGGACTCGGCGACGACGCCGGTTTCGCCGCGCTCCAGGGCTTCCCACAGCAGCAGGCGCAGCACGTGCGGGTTCGCGACGTGGTAGTCGGTGAGGCGGTCGACGTAGCCGGGCAGGTCGTCGCCGCCCATCGGGATCTCGGCGGCCAGCTCGTCCATCGTTCGTTCCAGCACCGCCGAGAACAGCGCGTCCTTGCTGCCGAAGTAGGCGTAGATCAGTTGCTTGTTCGCCTGCGCCTGCTTGGCGATCCGGTCGACGCGCGCACCGGCGATGCCGTAAGCGGCGAACTCGGCGATCGCCGCCTCGAAGATCCGAGCTTTGGTGGCTTCGGCGCTGCGGGACACACCTGAACTGTACTCGCCGAACCAACCAATCAGTTGAAATCGAACAGGCCGGTCGAGACATAACCAACAGTTGATCGGTGTCTCGCCGGCCATAAACACGGAACCGCCGACCGAACACTCACGACCGCAAGGCGTAGCGGCCATAGCGATCAGCCTTGCGACGCTCGGCTTCATCTCCGCGCGGCAGCTGCCAAACCGTCAACGCGCACTCCTCAGCATAGCCCTGCCGCCCCGGCGCCGAGCACAGCAGCGGAGCCAACACCACGGCGAGCAACAGGGCAATCAGGCACGCAACTAAAGCGAGAAGCATATGTCGTCCCACGATCCAGTACACGACGTCGTCCCGAACCGCGGCCACCGCCGCAGCATCCGGCTCCACCCACCACACACCGAACCCCTGACTCCGATTGAATTTCGCCTCCGGAGTCAGTGATCCTTACTTGGAGTTATCCGAACAATTACTCGAACAAGTGGTGATTTTCGCAGGTCAGCAAGGCTATTTTCTGACTCATGCACGGAGTCAACACGGCCGGCCCCCGAAAGCCCGACTCCTCGGAGCCGAGCTCCGCGCACTTCGCGAGAAGGCCCAGCTAACCGTTCTCGACCTCGGAAAACTGCTCGACGTCGCACCAGCGACGGTATCCCGCTACGAACGCGGCGAGAGGACGCCCACTTCCGAGTACGTGGCCCGCGTCCTGGGAACACTTGGGGTCACCGGAGCCAGATATGCAGAGATCGTTGAATTCGCGAACACCGCGAGTGAGCCAAACCTGATCACGGATGGATCGAAGGGACTGCACCGCCACCTGATCGAGCTCAGCGAGTTCGACCGCGCCGCGAACCGAATCGTCCACGTCGCGCCATTGGTCATGCCCGGCCCGACGCAGACGCGCGCGTACACACGCGAAGTCATGGTCCCGCTGCCACGCGAGGAGCGCGATCTCCGAATCGAATTGCGGGTTGCGCGACGCAAAAGCGCTTGCAGAGTCACGAGAAATCGAGATCATCGTTGCCGAACGTGCTCTTCGAGACGCACTCGGAGGCCCACGCGTGATGGCCCAGCAGCTTCGCCATCTTGCAGAGGTCAGCGAACGCCCGAACATCACGACAGCCGGTCAAGTCCCGTGAGTGTTTTTGGGCGCCATAGCACCCGAAAACGCTCACGAGCCCAAGGGTCTTTCGCCACGGCCTGTGGCAATCACAGCCCGTCGAGGAGGCTGTTCACGACGTCCAGCAGTGACTGGCGGTCGTCCTGGACCCTGGCCAGCACCCGGAGGCCGTAGTACGTGCTGAGCACTTGGCGCGCCAGGGTTTCCACGTCGCGCTTCGGGTCGATCTCACCGGAACGTTGTCCTCGCGCGATGGTTCCGCACAGCGCTTCCTCCACCGCCGCGAAGTTCCGGCCCACCTCGACCTTCACGTCGGGGTCCGAGCTCGCGCGCTCGATGGCCGCATTAATGGCGAAGCAGCCCGGTCGGCCGTTGCCCGAGAGGTCGATGTCGATCGCGTTGGCCAGCAGTTCTCGCAGCCGGTCCTTGACCGGCCCCGGGGCTGTCAGGATCGCGATCTGCTCCGCGGTGCCCGTCTCGTAGTACTTGCGTAGGGCCTTTAGGTACAGCTGCCGCTTGTCGCCGAACGCGTTGTACAGGCTCGACGGGCCCAGTTCGGTTCGGTCGCTCAGGTCCCGGGTCGAGGTCGCCTCGTACCCGTTGCGCCAGAACGTGTCCATCGCGGCGTCGATGACGCGGGCATCGTCGAACTTCCTCGGCCTGGCCATGCCCACACCCTAGTCGTTTTGAAGCGATCGCACCGAAACTTGTCACGTTTTGAATCGATCGCTTCAAAATACTGCTATCGTCGGCCCCGGCAGTGATCACCGACTCGTTGGAGGGCCGTCCATGCCCCTCGCCGTCTACATCCTCGGCCTGGGCATCTTCACCCAGGGAACCTCGGAGTTCATGCTCTCGGGACTGCTTCCCGGCATGGCCGATCTCGGCGTTTCCATCCCGGACGCGGGCCTGCTGATCTCCGCGTTCGCCATCGGCATGGTCGTCGGCGCCCCGCTGCTGGCCATCGCCACGATGCGCTGGCCGCGCCGGAGAGCGTTGGTCGCGCTGCAGATCGTCTTCATCGGCGCGCACGTGCTGGGCGCGCTGGCACCCGGGTACTGGGTGCTGTTCGCCACCCGCATCGTGGGCGCGCTCTGCTACGCAGGTTTCTGGGGCGTCGCGGTCGCCACCGGAGTCGGCCTCGTGCCGGAGAACGCCCGGAGCAGGGCCGTTGCGATCATCGCGGGCGGGCTCACCCTCGCCACCATCGTCGGAGTGCCGGCGGGCACCGTCCTCAGCCAGCTCGCGGGCTGGCGGTCGGTGTTCTGGGCAGTCGCCGTCCTCACCGCGGTGAGCCTCGCGTGCTCCCTGTTCACCGTCCGCGCCGATGCGGAGACCTCGGAGCAGCCCCGTAACGTCGCCGCCGAGCTGCGCGCCATGGCCCGGCCCCAACTGTGGTTGTCGTTCGCGATCACCTCGTCGGCCTTCGGCTCGGTCATCGTCACCTTCAGCTACCTCGCCCCGGTGCTGACGGGCGTGACCGGGCTACCCGAGGGGTGGGTTCCCGCCGAGCTGGCGCTGTTCGGGCTGGGCGGCCTGGCCGGCTTGACGATCGGCGGACGCACCGCGCAGGCTCATCCGATCCGCACCCTGATCTTCGGCCTGGGCACCCTGGTGGTCGCCTCCGCCCTGCTCGCCGTGACCACGGGCAACCCGATCATCACCACGGTGCTCGTCTTCGTCCTGGGCGTCGGCGGGTTCGTCACCAATCCCGCCCTGCAGTCGCGGGTGTTCGCGATCGCGCCGGGTGCCCCGACGCTGGTCGGAGCCGCCAACACCTCGGCGTTCAACATCGGCAACACGCTCGCTCCGATGCTCGGCGGCATGGCCATCAGCGCCGGGTTCGGCTTCGCTTCGGTGGCCTGGGTGGGCGCCGCGATCGGCGCAGTCGGTCTCCTCGCCACGGTGTGGGCCGGCTACCTCCAGCACCGGCGCCAGGCCGGCGCCCACCACCCGACGACCGGCGGTTCGAAGCGGACGGAACTCCCTTCCCGCACAGCGGGGTGAACTCCAACCGCACACGTCCATCCGCCTGCATTCCCGGCTTACGGACCGCTGCCGTGTCACCGACTCCAGCCGGCCGAGTCGGGACCGGGCATCGGTTACGGGCCGGCCACGGCGGGTGGGGTGGCCGGCACACCTTGGCCGCGGTGCTGCCGATCGCGGTGGTGGCGCGGCGGTGACGGGTCAGCTCGCGAGGACGACCTTGCCGAGTTCGGCGGGACCGGACAGCAGCGGATGCCGGGGCAGGACCCGGACGGTGTAGCCCGCGGGGCCCGCGTGCGGCAGCGTCACCGACGCTTCGTAGTGGCCGCCTTCCGCCGGGTGCATCGACTCGGTGACGAAGTCGTGCAGCACGTCGGAGTCGTCCACGCGCCCCACCACCACCTCGACGTCCACATCGGACGGATCGAGCCCGGCCAGGTCGACCCGCGCCCGCACCGTGACCTGCCCGCCGAGCAGCGGGGTGCCGCCGTCGTCGACGGACATCTCGGCGTCGCCGATCCGCACCCACGTCCAGGCCGCCTGCAACCGGGCGCGGTAGTCGGCGATCTCTCGCGCCCCGCGGTAGTCATCCGCCGTGACGGCCCGCGCCGACCGCGCCGCCGGCATGTAGTGGTTGTCGACGTACTCGCGGATCATCCGCGACGCCTGCACACGCGGCCCCAGCGTCGCCAGGGTGTGCCGCACCATCGACATCCACTTGCCGGGCACACCGTCCGTGTTGCGCTCGTAGAACATCGGGGCCACGTGGTCGGAGATCAGCTCGTACAGGGCCGCGGATTCCAGGTCGTCGCGCCGGTTCGGGTCACCGACCCCGTCGGCGTTCGGGATGGCCCAGCCGTTGTGGCTGTCGAACATCTCGTCCCACCAGCCGTCCCGCACCGACAGGTTCAGGGCACCGTTGAGCGCCGCCTTCATCCCCGAGGTGCCGCACGCCTCCAGCGGGCGCACGGGATTGTTCAGCCACACGTCGCAACCGGATACTAGGTACTTGGCCAGCGACATGTCATAGTCCGGCAGGAACGCGATGCGGTGCCGCACATCGGCCTGATCGGCGAAGCGCACGATCTGCTGGATCATCGCCTTGCCGCCCTCGTCGGCGGGGTGCGACTTCCCGGCAACCACGATCTGCACCGGGCGGTCCGCGTCGAGCAGCAGCTCCCGCAGCCGCTCGGTGTCGCGCAGCATCAGCGTGGCCCGCTTGTAGGTCGGCACCCGGCGGGCGAAACCGATGGTGAGCACGTCCGGGTCGAAAACCCTGTCGCACCAATTGAGTTCCAGGTCCGAGGCGCCACGCCGCAGCCACGCGGCACGCAGCCTGCGACGCACCTCGTCCACCAGGCGTTGGCGCAGCGAGCAGCGCAGTTCCCACAGCAGCGAGTCGCTGACCGGCTCGATGCCGCGCAGCCCGGCACCGCTGTCCATTTCGGACTCGCCGAGCAGTTTGCCCAGTTCCCGTGCCGACCAGGTCGGCCCGTGCACGCCGTTGGTGACCGAGCGGATCGGGATCTCCTCGGTGCCGAAGCCCGGCCACAGGTTGCGGAACATCTTGCGGATGACCTTGCCGTGCAGCTCGGAAACACCGTTGGCGCGCTGCGCGAGCCGCAGCCCCATGTGGGCCATGTTGAACATGCCCGGGTTGTCCTCGGCGCCCAGCGCGAGCACCCGGTCCGTGGGCACGCGGGGCAGCAGCGCCTGCTCGGAGCCGTCGCCGAAGTAGAGCCTGACCAGGTCGACCGGGAAACGGTCGATCCCGGCCGGGACCGGGGTGTGCGTGGTGAACACCGTCCCGGCCCGCACCGCGGCCACCGCCTGGTCGAACTTCAGGCCCGGCGATTCCAGCAGCTCGCGGGTCCGCTCCAGGCCCAGGAACCCGGCGTGGCCCTCGTTGGTGTGGAACACCTCGGGCTGCGGGTGGCCGGTCAGCTCGCAGTAGGCGCGGACCGCGCGCATGCCGCCGATCCCGGCGAGGATCTCCTGGCGGATCCGGTGCTCGGCGTCGCCGCCGTAGAGCCGGTCGGTGGTGCCGCGCAGGTCGTCGTCGTTCTCCGGCAGGTCACTGTCGAGCAGCAGCAACGGAACCCGCCCGACCTGCGCCTTCCAGATCCGGGCGTGCAGGGTGCGGCCGGCGGGCATCGCGACCCGCACCTGCAGGGGCCGCCCCGACGGCTCGGCCAGCATCTCCAGCGGCAGGCCGCGCGGATCCAGCACCGGGTAGTGCTCGACCTGCCAGCCCTCCGCGGACAGCGACTGCCGGAAGTACCCGGACCGGTACAGCAGCCCGACCCCGATCATCGGAACGCCCAGATCGGAGGCCGACTTCAGGTGGTCGCCGGCCAGCACCCCGAGTCCGCCGGAGTAGTTCGGCAGGGCCTCGGTGAGGCCGAACTCCATCGAGAAGTAGGCGATCGACACGGGCAGCCCGGCGTCCTCGTCCTGCCGCTGCTGGTACCAGCGCGGCACCGCCAGGTACCGGCGCAGGTCGTCGTCGACGGCCCGGGTGCGAGCCAGGAAGTCCTGGTCACCGGCCAGCTGCCGCAGCCGCTCGGCGGGCACCTCGGCGAGCAGCCGCAGCGGATCCGCACCCACCGACGACCACACCTGCGGGTCGACCGCCGCGAACAGGTCCTGGGTCGGCGGATGCCAGGCCCAGCGGAGGTTGGTCGCCAGCGTGCCGAGCGCGCTCAACGGCTCGGGCAGGTGGGCGCGCACGGTGAAGCGGTGGGCTGCTCTCACAGCAGCGGACAATATCTTGGAACGCGGCGGCCCGTTCGCGGACGTGCCAGCCCCGCCGCCGCTCGTGGCCGATGGGAAGCTTGGCTGCGTGCGCGCGATTGGACTGGTGGCGTTGGTGAGCTTGCTGATCGCCGGCGCTTGCGCGGCGACACCACCGCAACCGGCCCCTGTGGCCGATCACACGGTCGCCCCGTCGTTCGTGCACGGCACCGATCAAGGCGACACCGACCGGCTCGCGGCCACGATCGTCACCGACGTCCAGCGGTACTGGGCAGCGCAGTACCCGGCGGTGTTCGGCGCGCCCTGGCGGGACCTCGACGGCGGCTTCTTCTCGGTCGACACCAACGGCACCGGCGCCCCGCCGCCCTGCGCGGCCGATGTGAAGGACATCGAAGGCAACGCGTACTACTGCGCCACGGTCGACGCCATTGCCTGGGACCGCGCAGCGCTGGTCCCGGTCCTGCGAGAGCACTACGGCGACGCATCGGTTGCTGTGGTGCTCGCGCACGAGATCGGCCACGCGGTGCAGCGACGGACCGGACTGGATGCCGATGGCGCTCCGATAAGTCTCGAAGCGATGGCGGACTGCTATTCGGGCTCGTTCATCCGCTGGGTCGTGGACGGTCACGCCGAGCACCTGCGCATCAACCCCGGGCAACTGGACCGCGCGATGCGCGCGCTCATCATCTTCCGCGACCCGGTGAGCACGAACAGCACCGACGCCCACGGCACCGCCTTCGACCGCATTTCGGCCTTCCAGAGCGGATTTCTCGAGGGCGCGCGACGCTGCGCCGACGTGACCGGAACATCGCTGGCGGAACCAACACCGGACGATCCGAACAAACCGCTGGACGACGTCCTGCGCACCGATCGCATCTCCGGCTACTTCGGCGCTCTCGTCACGCAGCGCGGCGGGCGGTGGACCCCGCCTGCCGTCCGCTCCGCGCCCGGATGTCCCGAAACGACTGGCCCTGCGCAGTTCTGCGCACAGCCTCCGACCATCGTCCTCGACCGAGCAGCGCTGACCGAGCCGCATCGCAGTATCGGCGACCAGGCCGTCACCACGCTGCTCGCCTCCCGATTCGCGCTGACCGCCCTCACCGAACTCGGCCGCCCCACCACCGGAGCCGAAGCGGGCAAGCAGATCGCCTGCCTCACCGGCGCTTACACGGCTGCGCAACCCGCGCTGTCGGCGGGCGACCTCGACGAAGCCGTCACGATCACACTCGAATCCGACGACGTCTCCCGCGACGCGCACGGCGCGAATTCGCTGACGGGATTCGACCGGATCGCGGCCTTGCGCACCGGAGCTATCGGCGGCGCGGCATCCTGCGGCTGATCAGGACTTCGCGTCGTAGGCGGCGCGCGCCCGGATGATCCCGGGCCGGTGGCGCTCCTTACGGGCGGTGTCCTGGCGCTGACGGGCGACCTCCTGGTGGAGCTTTGCCGCCTGCATCAAGAGCCTGAGCTCCCGGCCGGGAACTTCCTGCCACCACCCGCAGCCGTGCGAGAGCAAGGGAACCTTCCTGTCATCCACCCGCAGCCGTGCGAGAGCAAGGGAACCTTCCTGTCATCCGGCCGCAGCCGTGCGAGAGCAAGGGAACCTTCCTGTCATCCGGCCGCAGCCGTGCGAGAGCAAGGGAACCTTCCTGTCATCCGGCCGACCCCGGATCCGGCCAGATCGCACGTGGGGTCGATCTCGCAACCGATAGGCTGCTTCGGGCATCGGGCGGCTCAGGGCCGGCTCGGTGGCAGGAGGACTTCGGTCAGCAGGATGGGGCGCGGCAGTGGTACCGGTATCGACAAGAAGCCGACGGCGGAAGCGGATCCTCGGTACCGCTGTCTCGGTGCTCGCATGCATCGCCCTCGTCGGCGGGTGCTCGCAGGTGGTCAGCGGCACCCCGACGACGCTCGGCGGCTATTCGACCACCGAAGTCGCCGGCCTGCCCGCCAGCAACGGTCCCAGCGGTCCCAAGGGCGGCGCGCCGGAGTCGTCGTTACCGGTGGAGGGCACCGACAACGGCGCGATGGACAAGCTCGCGCGCAACGCGGTCGCCGACATCGACACCTACTGGACCGAGACCTTCCCGAAGGCTTTCCCCGGCAAGCGCTTCGAGCCGGTCAAGCGGTTGGTGTCCTACGACTCGAGCGGCCCCGGCATCCAACTTTGCGGGGAGAACACCGCCGGAGTGGTCAACGCGTTCTACTGCCCACCGGAGGACTTCATCGCGTGGGACCGCAGCACCCTGCTCCCGGAGCTCAACAACAGCTTCGGGCCGATGGCCGTGGTGACGGTGCTCGCGCACGAGATGGGGCACGCCGTGCAGCACCGCGCTGGCACGGCCACCTCGAACGACCAGGTGATCGTGCTGGAGCAGCAGGCGGACTGCTTCACCGGCGCGTACTTCCGGCACGTCGCCGAGGGATCCTCGAAGTACTTCCAGGTTTCCACCGGCGAAGGCCTCAACCAGGTCATGGGCGTGCTGAACTTCATCCGGGACTCCCCGGGTGATTCCGACTTCCGGGACGGAAGCGCGCACGGATCCGCGTTCGACCGGGTCACGGCGTTCCAGTTCGGCTTCAGCGAGGGCCCGCAGCGCTGCGCCAAGATGGACTTCGGCGACGTCCAGAAGCGCACCACGCTCTTCCAGGCGTGGAAGCCGATCCAGAAGCAGGACACTGATCTCCCGGTGGACCAGAAGAGCCTCAACGCGGTGGAGCAGAGCCTGCGCACGGTGTTCCGCGACACCGGCGCCGAGCCGCCCAAGATCGTCAAAGAGCTGAAGCCGTGCGGTCGCGAGCAGGCCACCTCACCTGCGTCCTACTGCCCGAGCACGAACACGATCTCGTTGGACATTCCCGCCCTGCAGAAGATCGCCCGACCGCCGAGCAAGAGCGGGGACACCAGTGGCTACGGCGATTTCGCCGCATACGCCCAGGTGGCGTCCAGGTATGCGCTGTCGGTGCAGAAGGCCGCGGGCCTGCCGCTGGACGACGAGGCCGCCGGCCTGCGCACCGCCTGCATGGTCGGTTCGTGGAGCGGGCTGCTGGTCGAGGACCCGATCGGGCAGCGCAACCCCGTCGGCAACCTGCGGATCGTGCCGGACGACATCGACGAGGGAGTGTCGGCGCTGCTCGGCGAGGACAGCCTGATCGCGGCGAACGTCCACGGCGACCAGGTGCCCGTCGGGTTCGCGCGGGTGGAGGCTTTCCGGGTCGGCGTCCAGGAAGGATTTGCCCCGTGCAGCACCAAGTACGGCGGCTGAGCTGACGGAACCTGCGGTGTCGTCCCGGATTACCGGGGCGACACCGCTTTTCTTTACACGGAATTCGTGACAGGGCCGACAGGCCGGGCAGGCCGTGCTCGGCGAACCGGCCCCGCCAACAGCGCACTGTGTCCAGATGCAGCCCCGTCTCACGGGAGACGCGCGCATTGGAGCGTCCGCGTGCCGCGTGCAGCACGACCTGCGCGCGCACCCGCAGCCGGTACTCGGTCTTATAGCCGTAGGCCATCGTCTTCAGCCGCTTGCGTTCGGCAGCGGTCAAGGTTACCGGGCGGGCCGGGGCAACGGGCATCAGGAGAGGGCCGATCGAGAAGGAGTGGATCACTGACAGCCCGTATCCTGCCGTACCCCCACCCCACGGCCCATCAGAGAGGATGGCCGACATGCCCACACCTTCGGAGTCCACCCGGCTCTCGCTCGAACAGCGCCTTGGCGAGCACGCCCGCACCGCCTGGCCGCAGATCAGGCGGCTGCATGTCCGCCACCGCGGAGCCTTCGCCTACGTGGAGGCCGAACGTGCAGACGGCGAACGGGTCAAGCTGATGCGCCTGCGCTACGGCGGAACCGCCAGCAGGTGGGGCTTCGCCCTCTACTACGCCAGCAGCGACCGCTACGAGGACTCCCTCCTGCCCACCGGCGGCATCGCCGGCACCCCCGAAAACGCCCTCGACTGCGCCTGCCGGCTCCACCTCGCCGCACCCGACATCTGACCGGGCGACACGCACAACACCGGACCTGAAGTCAACCCCCGAAGGATTTCTGAAACGGACCACTAAGGGCCTCAAGCCAGCACGGCGCGGAGGCAGCCCTCACTCGGAAAGGAAGGAGCGGCGATTTCCCGCGAAATCGCCGCTCCCCATGCGTCCTGGGCTCAGAACAGGGCGCTGGCGAGCGCCCTGCGGGCCGCCACGACCCGGTCGTCGCCCTCCGGGAAGACCTCGAACATCTCGATCAGGTGCTGGCGGATCCGGTCCCGGTCGTCGCCGGAGGTGCGCTTGATCGCGCGGATCAGCCGGTCGAAGCCCTCCGCAACCCGGCCGACGGCGACCTCCGCGTCGGCGGCGGCGAGCTGGGCGTCGATGTCCTCCGGGGCCGCGTCGGCGCGCTCGATCGCGGCCGGGTCGGCCTGCTCGGCGCGCGCCGTGAAGCGGACCTGCGACAGCGCCGCCTTGGCCTGCTCGTTGTTCGGCTCGGAGGCGAGGATCTGCTGGTAGGCGGCCTCGGCGGCGGCGTAGTCACCGCGCTCCAGCGCGTCCTCGGCGGCGGTGAACCGCGGGTCCTCGGGCTCCTCGGCGGCCGGCTCGACGCCCTCTTCGGCGGCGCGGATGCCGGGCATCTGGTCGCGCAGGGCGTTCAGCAGCGAGTCGATCCACTGGCGGATCTGCGGTTCCGGGAGGGCGCCGGCGAAGGCGTCCACCGGCTGCCCACCGGCGACGGCGATCACCATGGGCACCGACTGCACCTGGAACAGCTGCGCGATGCGCGGGTTCGCGTCGACGTCGATCTTGGCCAGCACCCAGGCGCCGTTGGCCTCCCGGGCGAGTCGTTCGAGCACCGGGGAGAGCTGCTTGCACGGACCGCACCAGGTCGCCCAGAGGTCGACAACCACGGGCACCTGCATGGACTTCTCGACGACCTCGGCCTGGAAGGTGGCCTCGGTCACGTCGATCACCGCAGTGGTCGCCGGCGCCGCACCGCTTTCGCCGTTGGCTGCAGGTGCCTGGCGGGCGGCCCTGGAGGTTGCTTCGGCCCGGTTCTTCAGGGCCGACAGGTCGACTGCGCCCGCCATCGCGGCGGACATAGCTGCTGCGTTCTGGCGTGGATCCGGCCTCGTCACGCCTCCATCCTGACATGTCCCACCAGCCGCGTGGCAGCTGGGCGGTGAATGTTCCGCGACCCACGACGCCGAGCAACCAAAATCGACACTCCGACAAAGTCCCTAGATCAAACCGAAGCAGTTAACAGATGTCGCTCGAGCGGATGGCAGGGCCGATTCACTCCTAAGGTTCGGCGGATCTGATCGCCGAAGGGAAAAGTGGAGCCCGCGAGGGACGGTTGCTTTCTCGCGGGTCTGCGGGGCCTCCAAATGGGGGACCTTCAGCCAGTTGTTCAACGAGAGGTACGAAACAGTGCGTATTGCTACCCGTGTTGCGGGTGTCGCCGGTGCCGCCACCCTCGGCGTCCTGACCCTCGGCAGCGCCGCGTTCGCGGACAGCGCCGACAACGACGGCGTCAACGCGGCTAACGACAACAACATCAGCGCCGCCCCGGTGCAGCTGTGCGGCAACAACGTCGGCGCCCTGATCGGCGTCGTCGTGCCGATCCTGTCGCCGCAGGTCAACAACTGCGTCAACGCGCCGGTCGTCGACCACCCGAAGGCCGGGCTCTGACCCCAGCAACACCGGACCGGGGGCGGCCGCGAAGCCGCCCCCGGTCTCTTGCTGCGCCTACTCCCCGCGCAGGTGCTCCTCGACCCGGCGCACCTTCGCGTGCAGCTGATCGGTGTGCCCGGGACGGATGTCGGCCTTGAGCACGAGGCTGGTGCGCGGCGCGTTGGCCGACGCGGCCTCGGTGGCACGCTTCACCACGTCCATCACCTCGTCCCACTCTCCCTCGATTGTGGTGAACATCGAGGTCGTCTCGTGCGGCAGACCAGACTCCCGCACCACCTTGACCGCGGCCGCGACCGCTTCGCTGACACTGTCCCCGACCCCGCTCGGGGCCACGCTGAACGCAACCAGCACGTCTGCTCCTCCATTCCGTCCGCACCGCCGTCCGACGGTCGACCCGATCATGTCCAACGCTGCGGCGGTTCCGCTGATTTCGGCCGCTGCTGCACCACAGCGGTGAACTCGCCGGTAACCGCTGCTAGCGTCGAACACCATGAGCACCCGTAGCCCACTGCCCTTCGACCCCATCGCTCGCGCGGCCGAGATCTGGGCCGACCGGGTAGGCCCGTCGACGACGATGGCCGCAGTGACGAGCGTGATGCGGGTCCAGCAGATCCTCCAATCGGCGGTCGACAGCGCGTTGCGACCGCACAACCTGACGTTCGCCCGCTACGAGGCGCTGGTGCTACTGACCTTCTCGCGGCGCGGCAGCCTCCCGATGCGCGTCATGGGCGACCGGCTCCAGCTGCACCCGACCAGCGTCACCAACATCGTCGACCGACTGGAGCAGGACAGTCTGGTCCGGCGGGTGCCGCATCCCACGGACCGGCGCACCACCCTGGTGGAGATCACCGAGGACGGCCGGGACCTGATGAAGAAGGCGACCGAGTCGGTCACCGAGATCGACTTCGGGTTGCGCGGCATCACCGAGCGGCAGACCCAGCAGCTCACCGAACTGCTCGGCAAGGTGCGGCACGCGGCCGGGGACTTCTGAGTCAGTTCAACTCGCGCAGCGCGTACCGGACCCGGCCCCAGAACGTCGGCTCGTCCGAATCCGATTCGGCCAGCAGCCCGCGACGGTTCGCCCAGCGCTCGAACCACACCGACGCCAGCGGCGGGATCGACGCCACCAGTGCCAGGACGAGCACCCCGAACCGCCAGCGCAGCGGGCTGAACACGACGAGGCAGGTCACCACGTAGGCGGTGAACACCAGCCCGTGGACCCAGCCCATGACCGTCACGCCGAGCGGCTGCTGCAGGCCGTACTTGAACGCCATCGCCACCAGCAGACCGACCCACGAGAACGCCTCGGCGATCGCCACCGCCCGGAACCATCCGGCATACGTACGCGGCACGTCAAACCCACTTCCGTTCCAACGGCAATCCCCTGCGAGTGTGCCGGGTGTCGTCGATCACACCGACCCCGGTCCGTTATGGACGGGTCTGGTCGTCGACCCAGGCCAGGTAGTCGGGGTTGCCGCCGATGATCGGCGTGGCGATGATCTCCGGCACGTCGTAGCTGTGATTGGCCCGGAGGTGCTCGACCAGCGCGGCGAGCCGCCCGGCGGAGGTCTTGACCTGCAGCTGCCATTCGGCGTCGTCCTGCGCCGCGCCCTCCCACACGTAGAAGCTGCGGATGGGCACGACCTGCACGCACGCCCCCAGCCGCGCCTCGACGACGCCGCGAGCCAGCTCGGCGGCCGCCTGCTCCGAGTCGGTGGTGGTCACGACCTGCACATGATCAGCCATGGGCCCAGAGTAGCCATCACCCGCCGCGGAGCCGATGACAGGAAGGTTCCCTTGCTCGCACGCACCCGCTTGGCGGCAGGAGGTTTTCTTGCTCCTCGCCTCGCCGCTCGGCGAAGCTTGGGAACCTTCCTGTCATCCCACCCGAAGCGGACCGGTGCCGGGCGCGAGCATGGGAACCTTCCTGTCACTTCGGGTCAGCAGCGGGCTCCCCGGAGGACGTTCGCTTCGGTGTTCAGATAGTTGTTCTGGTAGTCGAACCTCGGGGTGTCGGAGAACAGCAGCCAGTAGTACTTCGTCGCGTAGTCCACAGCGGACGGGATCACCCCGAGCCGGTCCTGCACTGTGTTGAACGCGTCGTGGTTGGCGCGGCCCTCCGCGACCCGGCCGGACTCGCCGAGCAGGCCGGCGTAAAACGAGGCAAGCACGCTCTACTCGCCGAACAGCGCATACCCGTCCGACAGGACTCGTAGTAAGAGTCCCCCGGCGGGCCGATGGTGGCCTGGCGGTTGCGCCATTCGCCGGTCTCGGCGTGGATGTCGTGCGGCAGCAACCCGAGTTCGGTGCGCTTGTCGTAGACGGTCCACTCCGAGATGACGCCGAACTCCGCGATGTAGGTGCCGTCCTCGACGATGTTGGTCTCCGGGCGGCTGACCGCGCCGGTCGCCAGGTTCACGTGTTCGCCAGTGCAGTGGCACGCGGCGGCGAGCCCGCCGACCATCCGGATGTTGGTCTCGAACAGCTGGAACGGCGCATCGACGTCGAAGCTCAGGTTGTCCTTGATCCGCTGCACGGCCTGCTGGACTTCCGCGTCGGCGCCCATCAGCCACAGCGTGTCAACCGCAGCATGGGAACCTTCCTGTCATCTTCCGGCCGGGTGGGCGCGGCGCTGGACGGGGTTCGGCGGGCGTGAGGATGGGAACCTTCCTGTCACCTCCGGCCCCGGATCGCGGCGGTGGGCGGTGGTCCGATCGGCGGATGTTCCGGGGCCAGGTGCACGCAGAATCCCCCGGCGCCATTGACAGGCGTCGGCGGGCCGCGATCCAATACCGCTTGTCATGACAACGTTGTCTGAATTCGGGAACGTCCGGCGCGCCACGATGAACGATGTGGCGCGGCTGGCGGGCGTGAGCATCAAGACCGTTTCGCGGGTCGTCAACGCCGAGAGCGGCGTGCATCCGGCGACCGCGGAGCGGGTGCTGGCCGCCATCGACCAGCTCGGGTTCCGCCGCAACCTCAGCGCCCGCAACCTCCGCCGGGGCACCGGGACCGGCACGCTGGGCCTGGTGCTGGAGGACCTGGCGAACCCGTTCTACTCGGTGCTGACCCGCGCGGTCGAGGAAGTCGCGCGGGTGCAGGGCAAGCAGGTGCTGACCGGTTCGTCCGATGAGGACCCGGCTCGGGAACGCGAGCTGGTGCTGGAGTTCTGCGCCCGCCGGGTCGACGGGCTGCTCGTGATTCCCGCCGGTCACCAGCACGGGTACATCGCGCACGAGATCAACGCCGGGACGCCAGTGGTGTTCGTGGACCGGCCGCCGGGCAACCTCGACGCCGACACCGTGTTGATCGACAACGCCGGCGGCACCGCGCTCGCCGCGCGCCACCTGGCCGCACACGGGCACCGGGAGATCGCGTTCCTGGGCGACGCCCCGGAAATCCACACGGCCACCGAACGGTTGCGCGGTTTCCGGGAAGGTTGCGCGCAGGCCGGGGTGCCGTTCTCTCCCGACCTGGTCCTGATGGGCCCGCACACCGACGAGTCGGTGGCGCAGGCATTGCGGTCCACGTTGCGTCGCGCGACCGCGCTGGTGACCGGCAACAACCGGATCACCATCCACGCCCTGCGGGCGCTGGCCGGTCAGCCGTCGCGCCCGGCGCTCGTCGGCTTCGACGACTTCGAGCTCGCCGACCTCCTCGATCCGCCGATCAGCGTGATCACCCACGACACGTGGGCGCTGGGGCGGTCGGCGGCGGAGTTGCTGTTCGCGCGGTTGGGCGGCGACCGCACCCCACCACGTCGCATGGTCGTTCCCACTCGCCTGCTGGCAAGAGGTTCCGGAGAGGTAACACGTTGAGTACTGTCCACAATGATCAGACCGGTCCGGCGTCCGCGATCGCCCTGCCGTCCAACCAGCCCCGCCAGTTCTACCGGGGCGGTGCGTCGATCGCCGCGCTGCGCGGCGGAGGCGACGACCAGAAGTTCGGCCCGGAGGACTGGGTCGCATCCACCACGACGCGCTTCGGCCAGGCCGATTCGGGCCTGTCGCGCCTGCCGGACGGGCGTTGGCTGCGGGACGCGGTGACCGCCGACCCCGACTTGTGGTTGGGGAGCGAGCACGTGGCGGCCTTCGGCGACAGCACCGCGCTGCTGGTCAAGCTGTTGGACGCGGGGCAACGGCTGCCGGTGCACTGCCATCCTTCGGACGCCTTCGCCCGGCAGCACCTGGGTTCCCGGTTCGGCAAGACCGAGGCGTGGATCGTGATCGGCACCTCCGGCGCGAACCCGGTGGTGTACTTGGGTTTCCGCGATGACGTCGCGCCGGAGGTGGTCGCCGAGTGGGTGGGCACCCAGGATTCCTCGGCGATGCTCGGTTCGCTCAACGAGATCCGCGTACGGTCAGGCGACACCGTGCACGTTCCCGCTGGCACGCCGCACGCCATCGGCGAGGGCGTGTTCATCGTCGAGTTGCAGCAGCCGACGGACTTCTCGATCACGCTGGAGTGGCAGGGGTTCCTGGCCGATGCCGAGGGCGCGTTCCTCGGTCTGGACCAGCGGACCGCGCTCGAGACCCTCAACCGATCCGGTTTCAACGACTCGGTCCTGAATTCGCTGATCAAGCGCACCGCGGACGAGGTCGCCCCGCGTGTTCCGCTGCTGGCCGAGGACGCCGCCCCGTTCTTCCGCGCCGACCGGCTGCACGGCACCGTCGAGCTCGAACCGTCCTTCGGCGTGCTCGTCGTGCTGGACGGCAGCGGGAAGTTGCGCTCCGGCGGCGTCGACCTGCCGCTGCACCGCGGCAGCACCGCCGTCGTCCCGCATTCCGCCGGGGCCGCCCAGCTCGAAGGAGACCTCACCGTCGTGCACTGCCGCCCGCCGGGAGCCGGGAGCCCGAGATGACCGAACCGCTGCTGGAGGGTCGCGATCTGGTCAAGCGGTACGGGAGCGTGGAGGCGCTGCGCGGCGCGTCGTTCACAGTTCGTCCGGGCGAGGTCGTCGCCCTCGTCGGGGACAACGGTGCGGGCAAGTCGACGCTGGTGAAATGCCTTTCCGGGGTGGAGCGGCCGGATTCGGGGCAGATCCTGGTCTCCGGCAAGCCGGTGACGCTCGACTCCCCCGCCGCTGCCCGGGCGCACGGCATCGAGACCGCCTACCAGGACCTCGCGGTGGCGCCGGACCTCGACCCGGCCGCGAACCTGTTCCTGGGCCGGGAGATCCGGCGGCCCGGGCTGCTCGGTCGGCTCGGCATGCTGGACGAGGCGAAGATGCGTACGCAGGCCGCGGAGCAGTTCGCCAGGTTCGGGGTGTCGCTGCAAGACCTTTCGGTTCCGATCGGCTCGTTGTCCGGTGGGCAGCGGCAGAGCGTCGCCGTGGCGCGCTCGGTCGCATGGGCGGACAAGCTCGTGTTCATGGACGAACCCACCGCCGCGCTGGGTGTCGTGCAGCGCGAACGCGTGCTGGACGTGATCCGCCGGGTCCGCGACACCGGCATCTCGGTGGTGCTGATCAGCCACAACATGCCGGAGGTCCTGTCGGTCTCGGATCGCGTCGAGGTGTTGCGCCTCGGCTGCCGGGTGGCGCGGTTCAGCGCCGCGGAGGCGACCTTGGAAGACCTGGTCGGCGCCATGACCGGTGCACTGTCGCAGGAGGACGGGAGCTGATGCCCACCGAGCAGAGAACTCAGAAATCCGCTGCGGACGAAGATGTGGCCGCGCCCGCCAAGAGCCTCGGCGCGCGGCTGACCGCCTCGAACACGCTGTGGACGGGCTTGGTGCTTGTCGCCCTGTGCGTGCTGTTCAGCGCGATCCGCCCGGACGCCTTCCCCACCCTGTTCAACGTGCAGAACCTGCTGGTGCAGGCGGCACCGCTGCTGATGCTCGCCGTCGGCATGACCTTCGTGATCATCACCTCCGGCATCGACCTGTCGGTGGGTTCGGTGCTGGTGTTCGCCGGCGTCGTGTCCGCGATGACCATGGAATGGCTCAGCGGCGGCGACGCCACGGACGCCGGTTGGGGCGTGATCTTGATCGGCCTGCTGGTCGCGCTGGTCGGCGGCGCGCTGTGGGGCCTGCTCAACGGGCTGCTCGTGGCCGTCGCCCGGGTCCCGGCGCTGATCGTCACGCTCGGCTCGTTCGGCGCGGCACTCGGTGCCGCCCAACTGCTCACCAACGGCATCGACGTGCGCACCGTGCCCGGTGCGCTGCGGAAGACCCTCGGCACCGGCACGTCGTTCGTCGTGGTGCCGAACCTCGTGATCCTCGCGGCGGTGATCACGCTGCTGGCGCTCTGGCTGCTGCACACCACGGCATTCGGCCGCTACACCTACGCGATCGGCTCGAACGCCGAGGCCGCCCGCCGCAGCGGCATCAGGGTCACCCGCCACCTGGTCGCCATCTACACCTTGACCGGGGTGCTGGCCGGTCTGGCCGGGTTCATGTCGCTGGCCTACTTCGGCACCACCACGATCAGCGGCCACAGCAACGACAACCTGAACGCGATCGCGGCCGTCGTGCTGGGCGGGACCAGCCTGTTCGGCGGCATCGGCACCGTGGTCGGCAGCGTCATCGGCGTGTTCATCCCGGCGGTGCTCGACGCCGGGTTCGTGATGGCCGGGGTGCGGCCGTTCTGGCAACCGATCGCGGTCGGCGCGGTCCTGGTCGCCGCGGTGTGGCTGGACCAGCGCAGACGGCGGGCGCGAAACAGCCGCTGACCTCTCGATCATCGGCACAACGGCGTGTGGAGGTAGAACCCCGATGAGAACGCACAAGACCGCGCTGGCGCTGGGAGCGGTGCTGCTGGTGGCCGGCTGCGGATCAGGCCAGATCGGCGACACCGGCAGCGGGCAGACCGACCCCAACAACAAGAACCTCGCCCTGATCACCGGGATGCGCGGCGAGCCGTTCTACGTGTCCATCGAATGCGCGGCGCAGCAGGAGGCCGCCGCGCAGGGCTACCAGCTGAACACGCAGGCCCCGGAGAAGTTCGAGCAGGCCGAGCAGTCGCAGATCCTGGGCGGCATCGTCAGCACCAAGCCCGGCGCGGTGATCATCGCGCCCACCGACGACAAGGCGCTGGCCGCGCCGCTGCAACAGGCCAAGAGCAACGGCATCCAGGTCGTCGAGGTCGACACCGCGCTGGAGGACCGCTCCATCGCGGTCACCTCGCTGTCCTCCGACAACTACGCGGGCGGCCGGCTGGCCGCACAGACCCTGGCGAAGCTGGTCGGTGACAAGCCGGGATCGGTGCTGGCGCTGAACACGAAGGCGGGCACCTCCACCACCGACGAGCGGGCCAAAGGCTTCGAGGAGGAGATCGCCAAGCAACCGAACCTGAAGCTGCTGCCCACCCAGTACACCGAGAACGAACCGGCCACGGCCGCGCAGATCGTGTCGTCGACGCTGGCCGCGACGCCGGACCTGGTCGGCGTGTTCGGCACCAACCTCAACACCGGTGAGGGCGCCGCCACCGCGCTGTCCAACGCGGGCAAGTCGGGGCAGGTGCAGCTGGTCGGCTTCGACGCCAGCCCCAAGCAGGTGGACGACCTGCGCAACGGCCGGGTCCAGGCGCTGATCGCGCAGAACCCCGGCAAGATCGGCCAGGAAGGCGTCCAGCGTGCGATCGCGGCGATCAAGGGCCAGCCGGTCGAGCGGGAGACGCGGACCGAGATGATCGCCGTCACCCGCGACAACATCGACCAGCAGGCGCAGTACTTCTACAAGTCCCACTGCTGAACCTCGGGGGTCGGGGCCGGCGCCCGGGACCCGCGCACCGGCTTCCACCCCGCCCTGTGGCATAAGTACTGAATCCCATGTTCTCACCAGGAAAACCCTGCCCCACAAAGCTTGCGGCTGGATGCCTCGCTCAGGGGGTAGTCAAACGCCGGAGACGGGTGCATCGGTGAACCAATCGCTGGTGGACTCCGTTGATCGTTTACTCATCTCGGGCTGCTCTGCGAACTTCCCCAAGCCATGCCGTCGTGCCCGCATCGAGAAGCCAGACTGCGTGCGCGCACGCCGTGTCCACCGCCGCACCCGGCCCGTGTCCCCTGGGTTGGCTGACAGGAAGGTTCCCTTCCTTCGAAGCGCGGCCGCGTCGTCACCGACTCCGCGCTGCGGTCGGTGTCGCACCCTGAGGTGTACGCGGTGGGCGACGTGGCCGCGATCCGCCAGGGCTACGGCGTCATGCACGGCACCTGCCAGGGCGGCATGCCGACCGGTGTGCATGCCGCGTTGTCGATCATCCGCGCGCTGAAGGGCAAGCAGCCCAAGGCTTTCCGCTTCGGCTACCACCACACGCCGGTGAGCCTGGGACGGCACGACGCGGTGGTGCAGTTCACGCGCCCCGATGACAGCCCCCGCCGGATTTGTCTGACCGGCCGCATGGCGGCCCGGTATAAGGAGACGGTGACTGCCTCGCCGTGGCCGACCTACGGCCGCATGAAGAAGATGCCTGCCTCGGGTGCGTTCTGGCCCCGCGGCGGCCGCTTCACCCGGGTCCGGGATGCCCGGTGACCCATCCGGCCCCCAACCTCGACCAGCAGGTGTTCCACCAGCACCGCAACCTGCTGTTCTCGGTGGCCTACCGCGTCCTCGGCACCGCTGCCGATGCCGAGGACGCGGTGCAGGACGCCTGGATCAAGTGGTCGGCCGCCGACCGCTCACAGGTGGCCGACCCCAAGGCGTACCTGACGGATCGTGTCGAATCTGGCGCTGGAACGGCTGCGCTCCACCCGGCACAAACGCGAGACCTATGTGGGGCCATGGCTTCCGGAGCCCATCCTCACCAGCGGCGACACCGCTGACGCCGTCGCGGACGCCGAGTCGGTGTCGATGGCGATGCTGGTGGTGCTGGAAACGCTGAGCCCGCTCGAGCGCGCCGTGTTCGTGCTGAAGGAGGTCTTCGGCTTCAACCATGCCGAAATCGCTGAGGCAGTAGAGCGTTCCGAAGCCGCGGTGCGCCAGGCCGCGCACCGCGCCCGCGAGCACGTGCAGGTCCGGCGGCCGCGCTTTACCGCCGACCGGGCGCAGCAGCAGGAGATCACCGAGCGGTTCTTCGCCGCCACAACGGGTGGCGACATCAACACGCTCATGGAGCTGCTGTCCCCGGACGTCACGTTGTGGACCGACGGCGGTGGCAAGGTCCGCCAGGCCCTGCGTCCGGTCGTGGGCGCGGACACGGTGGCCGCCTGGTTCGCAGCCATCAGCACCGTCACCTACCAGGGCGTCGAGCCCGCCGACATGAACGCCGAACTCGCCGAGATCAACGGCGGGCCGGGCATCGTGTTCAGCGGACCGGGCCGCGTGATCGCCGCTGTCACCTTCGACTTCGACCCCGACGGCCGCATCACCACCATCCACAACGTGGCCAACCCGGACAAACTCCAAGCCATCGCCGCTGGCACCGCTCACGACGTCGGGCCGCAGTGAGCGCTGAAGGAGACCCGCCGCCGGCAGGCCAGACCGGGGAGGCACCGCGACGGCAGATGTCAGACGCATCCCGTTGAATTACGTGCATGCCGAGGTGGGTGCTGCACATGGACATGGATGCGTTCTTCGCGTCCGTGGAGCAGCTGACCCGCCCCACCGTCCGGGGACGCCCGGTGCTCGTCGGCGGGCTCGGCCCTCGCGGCACCGTCGCCGGCGCCAGCTACGAAGCGCGGGAGTTCGGCGCGCGGTCGGCGATGTCGATGGCCGAGGCCCGTCGTCGCTGCCCGGTCGCGGTGGTGCTCCCGCCCCGGTTCCGCGTCTACCAGGCCGTCAGCAAGCGGGCGTTGGGCATCGTCCGGGAAGTTTCGGACGTCGTCGAGCAGGTTTCGGTCGACGAGGCGTTCCTGGAACCGACCGAACTCGCGGGGACCGCCACGCCGCAGGTGGAGGACTTCGCCACGCGGCTGCGCGCGCGGGTGCACCGCGAGGTCGGCGTGACCGCATCGATCGGCGCGGGTTCCGGCAAGCAGCTCGCCAAGATCGCGTCGGGCCTGGCCAAACCGGACGGGACACTCGTGGTGCCGCCGGAGCAGCAGCTCGAACTGCTGTCGGGGCTGCCGGTGCGCAAGATGTGGGGCATCGGGCCGGTGACGGAATCGAAGCTGCACCGCATCGGCGTCCAGACGATCGGCGAACTCGCCGCGCTGCGGCTGGGCGACGTGACGTCGCTACTCGGGCAGGCGCACGGCACCGAACTGCACCGGCTCGCGCACGGCATCGACGAGCATCCGGTGGCCGAGCGCGCCGAAGCGAAGCAGGTCAGCGCCGAGACGACGTTCGACATCGACATCTCCGACCAGGTGAGGCTGCAGGCCGAGGTCGCCGGGATGGCTGAGTCCGCGCACCGCCGGCTGGTTTCGTCGGGGCGCGCCGCCCGCACCGTGACGATCAAGATCCGGGATTCCGACTTCACCACGATCAGCCGCGCGGAAACGTTCGCGTCGGCGACCAGCGATCTCGGCGCACTCTCCGCCGCGGCGCGGCGGCTGCTGCCCGTCGCCGTCCCGCCGGGCACCCCGGTCCGGCTGGTCGGCGTCTCCTACTCCGGGTTGGCGACCTCCGAGCAGGAGCCGCTGTTCGACAACCCCGCCGACCGGCAGGAAGCCTCGGTTCCCATCGTGCGGCCGGTCGCCGAGCCGCGCCCGGAGCCGTCGAGCCGGCACTGGCGGGCGGGCGACGACGTGCGGCACGACGAGTTCGGGCACGGCTGGGTGCAGGGCGCCGGGCACGGCCGGGTCACCGTCCGGTTCGAAACCGCCGTCAGCGGGCGCGGGGTGGCCCGCACCTTCGCCACCGACGATCCGGCTCTGACCTCGGCGGATCCGATGGAAAGCCTCGGCTGGTAGCCGCGCTCAGGCCTGCGGCGGCGGGAGCTGCCGCTTGTACTGGCCGACCCACTTCTGCGGGGCGATCGCCTGCACCGCCCCCTCCAGTTCCTTCGGCAGTCGGCTGAACGGCGGCAGCTGGAACCGGTAGCGCTCCCCGGGCAGTCCCGGCAGCGACGAGGCCTCCCCCACCCGCCAGCGCTCGAGCTCCGGGTGCCGCGTCGCGAACCCCGGATCCGCCGGGTAGAGCTCCAGCGCGTGGCGCTGCTCCGGTGCGACCGGGCGCCGGTGCTGGACCCAGGGCAGCGTGCCGATCCCGACGGCCTTGATCTCGTCCCACGCGATGCCGAACACCTCGCCGCGGGTGCGAGCGTAGAAACCGCTGCGGTCGAACAGGAAGCCTCGGCTGTTGAGCATGCCCCGGGAGGCGGTGATGAACCACAGGAAGATCACGCCGAAGACGAGTTGCCAGATCCACATGCCGACGCTGTTGCCGTTGTTGACCAGCACCGCCGCGATCAGCACGGTGAGCAGGCCGCTGATGCCGCCGCCGATTAGCAGCGCCTTGAAGCTGCTGGCGCTGACGTCGACGTCGTGCGCGTCGGCGCCCAGCAGCGTCGGCCGGCGCCCGCCGCCGGGCTGCACCCGGGTGGCGGGCTCCGGCGGACCGGCGTGCTCCGAGGTGTAGCGGGCGGTGCCGCGGGGGTGTGCCGGGACAGTCGCCCGCTCATGCTCGACCCGGTCAGTCCGTTGCCATCCCCCTGGAAGCCACTTCATGCCGTCCAGGGTAGCCACGCCGCGGCTAGTTGATCACGATCGGTGCGGGATCTCCGGTTCGATCTCAGGGTCGGTCCGGGACGGATCAAGCCTTGGGGACCCGGAGGATCAGGGCATCGCCCTGGCCTCCGCCGCCGCACAGCGCCGCCGCACCGGTGCCACCACCACGACGCTTGAGCTCCAACGCCAGGTGCAACGCCAACCGCGCACCCGACATGCCGATCGGGTGACCCAGCGCGATCGCACCACCGTTGACGTTGACCCTGTCCTCACCCACACCCAGCGCACGAGCGGACACGATCCCCACCGCCGCGAACGCCTCGTTGATCTCCACCAGATCCAGACCCGCGGCGTCGACCCCCTCCTTGACGCACGCGGCCCTGATCGCATTCGACGGCTGCTCATGCAAACTCGCATCCGGACCCGCCACCACACCATGCGCGCCGATCTCGGCCAACCAGCTCAACCCCAGCTCCTCGGCCCTGGCCTTGCTCATCACCACGACCGCCGCCGCACCATCGGAAATCTGCGACGCCGAACCCGCCGTGATCGTGCCATCCGCAGCGAAAGCCGGACGCAACTTCGCCAACGTCTCAACCGTGGTGTTAGCACGAATGCCCTCATCGGCATCCACCACCACCGGATCACCCTTGCGGCGCGGCACCTCGACCGGGGCGATCTCCTCCGCGAACACACCCCGCTCCACCGCCGCAGCGGCACGCTGGTGCGAACGAGCCGCGAAAGCGTCCTGCTCCTCCCTGGTCACGCCATACCCAGCGTTGTACTTCTCGGTCGACAAACCCATCGCGACCTGGTCGAACGCGCAGAACAGGCCATCGTGAGCCAGGTGGTCGAGCATCTGCACGTCGCCATACTTGAAACCCTCCCGCGACCCGGTCAGCAGATGCGGCGCCTGCGTCATCGACTCCTGACCACCGGCCACCACGATCTCGAACTCACCCGCCCGGATCAGCTGATCAGCCAACGCGATCGCATCCAACCCCGACAGACACACCTTGTTGATCGTCAACGCCGGCACATCCATCGGGATACCCGCGGCCACCGCCGCCTGCCGCGCCGGAATCTGCCCCGCACCAGCGGTCAGCACCTGACCCATGATCGTGTACCCGACCTGATCCGGACCCACCCCAGCCCGCTCCAACGCCGCCCTGATCGCAACCCCACCCAGCTGCGCACCGGAGAAGTCCTTGAGCGAGCCGAGCAACCGCCCCATCGGGGTCCGCGCACCCGCCACGATCACAGAACTACCCACCACTGCCTCCCGTGCGTCTTCGCTGACTACCACGTCATCGATGCGTCGCAGCACCATCATGGCCCCGCGGGCATGCCCGGACCATACCTGCGATGACACCCGGTGCCGCCTGTGACGACCGCCATAAGCGGCCGCCGGTGACAGGAAGGTTCCCTTGCTCACAGTTCCTGGCCCGGTGCTGCCCGGCAGTTACGGGCCGGTCGGAGTGACAGGAAGGTTCCCTTCCTCCCTCCCGCACCGCTGCGGTTGGTCAGCAGTTGCCGGTGCCGGTGGTGGTGTCGCAGAGGCTGGATTCCTCGGCCCAGGACAGCTTGGTGCGGGCGTTTACGCCGAGTTCCCGGGAGGCCGACACGTCGGTGTCCGCGCCGGATTGGGCCTTCAGCCAGTACCGCACCTCGTACTTCTTGCCGCCTTCGGCGTAGGTGAAGACGTAGAAGGGCTCCGGTACCGGGGCGGGCCCGAAGTCGGGTGCGGTCCAGGCGTCTTCGCCCTGCGCCTTGCTCGGGTCGACGTGCAGGCAGTCGTATTCGGCGCCCTCGTAGGTGCAGGTGCGCGGCTGCGCCCCGCCGTACCTGTTGACGCTGTCGTCCTTGGTCACACCGCCGGCTTCCAGCCGCTGGTAGATCGACTCGCAGGCGCCGGTGTCGCAGGCGTGCCAACCCTTCCAAGCGGCGGCGCGGGCGCTCGCGGCGGTCGATCCGCCGTTGATCGCGGCGCAGTACTTGTTGACCATGTACGGTGCCATCTTCTTCGCTGCACCGACCGAGTCGATGGCGGTTGCGGCGGTTTCGCCGGCGCCGAGCCCGGCCGAGTCGAGCTGCCAGATGCCGACGCCGGGGTTGAAGAACAGGCCCTTCGCGCGCTGTTCGGGGTCGGTGAGGGAGGTCTGGTCGTCGTAGCGGGACAGGGTCATCGGCGACGGGGCTTCGCCGGATCCGGCCACTTCGGGCCAGGTCGTGGACAGCGTCAAGTTGGTGGCGGCCTGGGCGCTGATCGTGCAGTTGGCCGCTCCGGCTGCGGTCGCCGCGGCGGAACTCACCGCTTCGTACGGTTCGGCCCCGAACACCAGCGGCCCGGGCGCCACCCACGCCCGGTCTCGGCGCAGCTGGTCCGCCCTGGGGTTGTCGCCGCCTCCGCCGCTGTTCACGCCGTTGCCACCGGCGGCCAGCGCGGCGGGAACGCCGAGTCCGATGGTGAATCCGAGCGATGCCACCAGGATCGCGATCTTGCGGGCGGATCCACGTTGCCTGCTGACCATGTTTGCCCCTCTCGCGTGAATCGGCCACATGCCGTGCGTAGCAAGGTCACCCGACTCCGCTCGTCGGGGCAATTCGATCTTCCGGATTTGCACGTATTCCCGGAGATTGCGGCCGCGAGTTAGGCTGCCGCCATGCGAGCTGAATTGAGCGGTCTGGTCACGGCGGTGGACCACGTGGGCATCGCGGTGGCCGATCTGGACGCGGCCATCGCCTTCCAGCGCGACGCCTTCGGCCTGCAGGTCACCCACTCCGAGGTCAACGAGGAGCAGGGCGTGCACGAGGCGATGCTGCGCGCGCCCGGCGACACCACGGGTGCCACCCAGATCCAGCTGCTCGCGCCGCTGCGCGAGGATTCGGCGATCGCGAAGTTCCTGGACCGCAACGGCCCCGGCCTGCAGCAACTCGCCTATCGGGTGACTGACATCGAGGCGGCCTCGGAGGCGATTCGCGCCAAGGGGTTGCGGCTGCTCTACGAAGAACCGCGCCGAGGCACGGCGAACAGCCGCATCAACTTCGTGCACCCGAAGGACGCCGGCGGCGTCCTCATCGAACTGGTCGAGCCCGCCGAAGTCCACTGAGGATGCCATCGCCGGCCGTGAGCCTTTCGGGCTGCCACAGCGACAGTAGCCACAGCAACCCAGAAGACTCACGGCTTATGCCGCCGGGAGCAGCAGCATGCGACGTTCGGCGATCTTCTCGACGGCCGCCCGGCTGTAGGCGAGCGGGAAGTAGTTTCCGGTGCGCCAGGATTCGGCCAGGTCCCGGTAGTGCGGGTCATCCGGGTCGCCGGACTGGCCGGGGGTGTTGACCGCGATCGACGAGTCCCAGTTCCCCACGTCGAGGATCATCCGGAACGACGGGCCGTTGGTCTGCCGGAAGTCCTGGGTACGGTACGACGACTGGTTCACGGTGTCCGGCGAGCCGCCGCGCGGCAGCGGGCCGACGTTGAACCGGGCGCGATCGGAGTCGTCGAACGCCCCCGACGCCGGGTGCCCGAAGAAGCTGTGGTGCAGCTTGCCCCACCTCCAGTTCCCCTCGCCGCGCCCCAGCAGTTCCTGCACCTCGGCGTAGGCGGAGCGCAGCGTGTCCAGCAGCAGCCGGTCGCGGGCCGCGGCGTCGGGCAGCCACCTGCCGGGCTTCTCCAACTCGCCCAGCAGCACCAACGTGTCGGCGTCCTCGATCACCTCGGCCGCCTTCGGCACCGCGGCGCGCACGAATCCCGGCCCGAGGTGCTTCGACAGCCACACCTCGAACAGCGCCGCGGCGTTCGAATCGGCGGCCTCCACGGCGTCCCACCCGCGCAGCAGGCGCAGCGCGCGGCGGAGGTCGGACTCGCCGCTGTCCAGATTGGACAGCACCGCGATCAGCCGCCTGGCTGGGATGGACAGCTGGTCGTTCTGCAGCGCCGCGGAATCGGCCACGCTGTGCTTTTTCTGCCGCGAAAGGACCTCGACGATCCGCTGGTGCCGGAACGGGTTGGTCCACTCGAACCCGAGGCCCTTGTCCTGGCACTCCGGCGGCAGGTTGAACTGGTTCGCGGTGGCGATGAACCCGTCCGCCGGGTTGAGCTGGCGCGGCAGGTCGTCACCGGAGTAGAAGCCGTTCCACTCGTAGCGGCCGTCGCCGGGCACCGGCAGCAGGCCGTCGTAGCCGACGCGCTTGGGCGCCAGGCCGCCCGGCACCCAACCGATGTTGCCTTTCACGTCGGCGTAGACCTGGTTTTCCGTGGGCGCGCCCCAGTTGCGCATCGACTTGGTGAAGTCGTCGAAGTTGCGGGCCCGCATGTAGGAGACGCTGCCGAAATATGGCGACATGCCCGGTTCCAGCCACCCCGTCCGCACCGCGTACGCCAGGTTTCGCCGCTCGTCCACGCGGATCACCGGCCCGTGCCTGGTGAAGGCCAGTTCGACGGTGCGCTCAGCCTCGTCGCGCACGGTCACCTTCTCGCGCCGGATCGTCATCGACTCCCACCCGTCGCGGTACCGGTAGCGGGTGCGGTCGTCCGGGTCGAGCTGGTAGACGTACAGGTCTTCCTGGTCCATCGGGAAGATGGTGAGCCCGAACGCGATGGTCCCGTTGTGCCCGATGGAGATCCCCGGCAGCGCCGGCTCGCCCGCGCCGATGACGTCCAGGCCGGGGGCCGACAGGTGCGCGATGTAGCGCAGCGACGGAGCCGAGTAGGCCCGGTGCGGGTCGTTGGCCAGGATGGGGCGTCCGGTGGCGGTCCGCTGCCCGCCGATCACCCAGTTGTTGCTGCCTTCGGTGGTCGCGTCGCGGAGCGCCCTGGTGATCGCGCCGTTGGTGAACTCGACCTCCTGGGTGGCCAGCTCGAAGACCTCGAGCACGTCCGCGGGCATCGCGCACGGGTCGAAGCCATCGGGCACGGTCGTCCGCCGATCGGGCTGCAGGCCCTGCCGGACCAGGTCGGCGTCCACCCCGGCGGCGCAGGCCACCTTGGCGCGCTTGACCTCGCTGGTCAGATTGCGGGTGAGGCCGTGGCTGCGGATGCGCACCACGTCCTCCGGTTCCCACCGGGCGGGCACGTAGCCGAGGATGCCGAACTCGGGCGGCAGCTTCTCCGGGTGCTCATCCAGCCAGTCCAGGTAGGCGTTGATCCCGGCGGTGAACTGCGTCGCGATCCGCCGCGCGTCCTTGGCGTAGCGCGCCCATTCCACGTCCATGTCGCCCCGGTAGAGGAACAACCTGGTGGCGCGGTCCTGCTCGACGTAATCCGGGCCGAGCACCTCGGCGAGCTGCCCCAGGCCGCGGCGGCGCCACAGGTCGATCTGGAACAGCCGCTGCCGCGCGGCGTTGAAGCCCTGGGCGAGGAAGACGTCGTCCTCGCTGGTCGCGTAGAGGTGCGGGACGCCGTAGCGGTCCTCGATCAACTCCACCGGGGCCCGCAGCCCCCGCACCCGGTAGTGCAAGTCACCGGCGGCCGAGCCGCTGGGAGTCGCATCCGCCGCCGTCGCCATCACACCGGCTCCGGCGATACCGGCAGCCGTCGCGACGAGCCCTTGCCGCCTGGAAAACCGAACCTGCCCAACACCCTCCACCACGACCTCCCGCATCGGCCAACTGCAGGAGTTCTAGCGCGGGCAACGATCTTTCACAAGATTGAAAGAACTTCAGGATCAGTTCAGTGACGCCGCGAAAAATGAGCGCTGAGGAGGAAAATCAGGCGGGCTTGATCTTCCGCGGCTTACCGACGCCCAGCTCCAGCGCCCTCGCGACGAAGCTGATCTCGCGGTCCAGCTCGTCGTCGTGCGCGCCGTGCCGGGCCACCGAGTGCCGGTGGTTGACCACCCTGGCCAGCAGCACGGCGGCGGTGTCGATGTCGCAGCTGACCGGCCCCGGCGGCAGCGCCAGCTCGATCACCCTGCGGATCAGCTCCACCACCGTCCGGAACCGCCGCTGCAGCGCCTGCCGCACCGCGACGTGCGTGTCCGCCTCCCGCCACAGCAGGTGGCTGAGCATCAACGACGACTCCAGCCGCGCGTCCAGCTCGCCGACCAGCCGGCGCAGGCTGCCCGCGACATCGCCCCGGACCGCCACCCGATCGGATTCCACCAGGTCCTCGGGCAGCCGCTCCACCAGCGCCGTCAGCAGGTCCTGCTTGCGCCGGAAGTAGTAGTGGATCAGTCCTTTGGGGACCTCGGCCCGCTCGGCGATCCGGGAGGTGGGCGTGGCATCGAAGCCGTGCTCGGCGAATAGCTCGCCGGCCGCGGCCAGGATGCGCTCCCGCGCGGACTCGCTCTGCGCCGCCTCGACGAGCTCGTCCGAAGTGGACGGCCGCTTGCGGGCGCCGCGATCACCCGGTGCCTGCGCCATGGATCCGACCTCCAACTTCCGGCCGGCTTCCACCGGGCGAGTTGACCAAAAGAACGCGCGGCCCGGACGTTACCGCCGGACCGCGCTGTGTCGCACTCGCGAGTGGTCGTGGTCGTACGAGCGACCACCTAGTGCTGGCCGGCCACCCCGCGGTGTGCGGCGTTGGCCTCGGGCAGTGCGGCGGCACCGGCGATGACGGCCAGGACGCCGACGATCCAAGAAGTCCACGAGGCTCCCGTGAACATGCTGTAGCCAAGGACCCACGGCGAGATGAACAGCAGCACACCCAACAGCATGTGGCTGTATTCGCTGGTCATCGACCCCGGCACGGCGAGCGACCACACGCTCGCGATCAGCAGCAGCGCACCCAGGACGATCATCGCAGACATCGCCGACCCGTTCGTCGACGTCCATATCGTCGCGAGGATCAGGTAGGCGCCCAGCACCACTCCGGCCCAGTCCTGCCAGCGGATCCACGGTTTGACAGTCGAACCGCTCGACCTATCGGCCACGTCGATCACCTCCACTGCACCCGACTTACACCTCCATCTTCACCCTTGGTTGGCCAGCCGGTCAAGAGTCTGCTTCCCACGGTCTCGCCCTGTTCGCCACTCCCGCCGACGGACCGGGATCCGCCCCCCGTGGGTGACCACCGACACCCCGCGGCGAAACCTCGTCCGGGGTGCTCGTCGGAGGATTCCGCGCCGGGCGAGGAAAATCCGGCGGATACGTGCCACACCTCCCACAACAACGTCGTCTTCCAGGTAACTTGGTTGCCATGGGCCTTGCCGACGACCGCGATTTGCTGCCACTGGGATCGGGATTCGACCTCGCTCGCAAGAACGGCTACGACCGCGCCCAGGTCGATGAGCACCTCGAGCGACTCGACGCCGACATCCGCATCCTCTCCGCGGATCGCGACGCCGCGGTCTCCCAGGCACGGGATCTGTCGAAGCAGCTCGAATCCGCCCGGTCCGAGATCGAGAACCTGCGCGGCCAGGTCGAACGGCTCGCCAAGCCGCCGACCACGATGGAAGGCCTCAGCGAGCGGCTGCAGCGGATGCTGCGGCTCGCCCAGGACGAGGCGAACGACATCCGGGGCCGCGCCGAGAACGACGCGTCCCAGATCCGCGCGCGCTCCGAGTCCGAGGCGAACAACCTCCGCAACCGCTACGAGCGGTTGATCTCCGAGGTCGACAGCCGACGCAGCGAGATGGAGACCGAACACCGCTCGCTGATGGACAAGGCCAAGGCCGAAGCGGGGCGGATCACCCGCGAGGCCGAGGAGAACCGCAAGCGCGCCGACCAGGAGGCCGAGGCCCGCCGGACCCAGGTCGAAGAAGACTTCGAGATCGCGATGGCCGCGCGCCGCAGCGAGTCCATGCGGACCCTCGCCGAGCAGGAGGCCACCAGCAAGGCCGAAGCCGAGCGCCGCGTCCGGGAAGCGACCGAAGAGGCCAACCGCCGCCTGCGAGAAGGCACCAACGAGGCGCACCGCCGGGTCCGCGAAGCCACCGACCAGGCGAACCGCATGGTCACCGACGCCACCGCGAAGGCGGAGCAGCTCACCCTCGAATCCACCGAGGCCGCCCAGAAGCGCGAGCAAGAAAGCACGGAAGCGGCCCAGAAGCTCACCCGCGCGTCCACCGAGGCAGCGCAGAAGCGCGAGCGGGAAAGCACCGAGGCCGCGCAGAAGCGCGAACGCGAGAGCACCGAGGCCGCGGAGAAGCGGATCCGGGAGAGCAAGGCGGAAGCCGAGCAGCTGGTCCGCGAGGCGACGGAGAAGTCCGAGCGGCTGGTCCGCGAGGCGACGGAGAAGTCCGAGCGGATGGTCCGCGAGGCGACGGAGAAGTCCGAGCGGATGGTCCGCGAGTGCACCGAAGAGGCGACCCGCCTCATCGACGAAGCGACCCGCGAGAGCAAGCGCCTGGTCGCGACGGCCCGCGAGGACTCCCAGCGCCGCCTCGGCACGACCACCGAGGAAGTCCAGCGCCGCCTCGCCAAGGCCGACAAACAGGTCCACTCCCTGACGGAACTGCGCGAATCGGTGGCGAAGAAGCTCCGCGACGCCGCCGAGATGCTCGGCCAGACGACGCCCCTCCTGGAACGCCTCGCCCAAGAGGACTCCGAAGAGGACAAGCTCCGGGAAGCGGCGGCGGAAGCCCGCGAACAAGCCCGCGAGGACGCCGAAGCCGCCCTCGCCCGAGACTCCCGCGACGACGCGGCGAAGCCGGGCAACGCGACGAAGCCGGGCGGGGCCGCGAAGTCGGGTGACCAGGCGAAGCCGGCGACGAAGTCGCCGCAGGCCGGAGCCGCGAAGCAGAGCGAGGCGCAGCCTGCGAAGCAGGCGAAGCCGAAGGGGCAGGGCGGCAAGCCGTCGGGTGGCGGCGAAGCCGTCGACGACGGGCCGACGGAGCAGATCCACCGGGACACGGCCCGCGGCCATAGCCCGCACGACGAGCCGACGCGCCGCATCCAGCTGCCGGTGCCGGACGGCAAGGGCCAGCAGCGCTCCCACAGCGCCACCCGCATCGACGCCACCAACCAGCAGCGCCGGTGATCGCAGCTCCTGACGAGCCAAGACTTTCGCGAACTAGTGGCCCGCTCGCCCTCGATCACTGGTCGGACCCACGACAGGCGGCGGTCCGGCGCGTACTTCGTGCTGCCCAGCGAAACGGCCGAGCAGTTCAAGCGATCCGAAGCGGATGCCAAGAAGTCGCCTGATCGCAGCATCGAGCGGGATGCACGGCCACCGGGCGAGAACTAGCGCTCAGCCGAGCCGGGAAAGCCAGGGGCGGACGGCTTCGGCGAATGCGTCCGGCGACTCGATCGACGGCAGGTGCCCGGCACCGGGCAGCGTCACGAGCTCGCTTCCTGACAGCGCGCCCGCGAGTTCGCGCGCGTTCTCCGGCGGCGTCAGGGTGTCCTCCTCGCCGACGACCACCAGCGCCGGGCCGGTGTAGGACCGGAGGGTTTCGACACTGTCGGGGCGTCCCGCCATCGCCCGCTGCGCCCAGGCGACACCATCCGCGGGCTGGGCGTAGACCAGGTCTCGGACGCTGGCGACGACCTCTGGCCGTCGTTCGTGCGTCGTGCTTCCCAGCAGGTTAGGCAGGGTGCTATCTGCGAGCCAGCCGCCGGTGCCCTCGCGTGCCGCTCGATCCGCGACCTTGAGGCGGTTGGCACGCTGCTCGTCGTTGTCGGCGACAGCCTTGGTGTCGACGAGAAGCAGACCCGCGACCCGTTGTGGCGCGGACCGCAGCACCGCCATCGCGACGTAGCCGCCCATCGAGCATCCGCCCAGGACGACCTGCGGCAGCTCCAAACGGTCCAGCAGGGCCAGGATGTCGGCGGCCGCGAGGTCGAGGCTCGGGTGCTCGGCCGTGCGGCGGTTCTCCCCCGGCTCCGCCAGGCTCCGCGCCGACGAACCGTCCAGCGCGCTCTCGCCGAGCCCCCGCTGGTCCGGGGTGATCACCCGCAGCTGGTCGTCCAGGAGGCCCCGGACCGGATTCCACATCCGCGCGTCCAGCGGGAACGCGTGCAGCAGCACCAGCGGCGTTCCGGCTCCCGATTCGATGTAGTGCACAGGCCCCATCCTGCCGGACCACTTCGGCGAACACGCCTCAACAGGCCGGGCCGCCGGATGCAGCATGGGAACCTTCCTGTCACTGCCCGCCGCCGGGCTCCCCTAGAGGCCCCAGGACTGGGCCAGGTGCCAGGGGGTGCAGATGTTGACGTCCAGCAGGTATGCGCCGGCTTGGCCGCACTGCCCGTCCGAGGTGCCGAGGTCATCGCGCCGCCCGCGGACAGTCCCTTAACGTAGACCGGGGGCCGGGTCCGCGCCGGTGCCGTCGATCGCGCGCCGGACCATTTGCGCGATCCATTCGGCCTCGCCCTGGCCGCGCGTGGTGTCGCCGGGCTGGAACCAGTTGAAGCACCGGCTGCTGTTGTTCGCCGATTCCCGTTTTCCCCAGTGGACATCCGGGCGACGCCGTCGCCGAGTAGGACCAGCGCGTCACCGAGCTGACCGCCGCGGCGAAGGTCGCCACCTGGCCGTGAGTGCTTTTGGGCGCCATAGCACCGAAAATCGCTCACGGGCGTTGGGCTGGGCGGATCCGCGAGGCCTGCAAGTTGTGCAGGCGCAGTGCGAGTTGGATCTCCAGCGCTCGGTCCGGCGCTTGCCAGTCGCAGCCGAGCAGGGAGCCGACGCGGTCCAGCCGCTGCACGACCGTGTTGACGTGCACGTGCAGGGCGTCCTTGGCCCGGGTGAGGTTCGCCCCGGCGGCGAAGTAGGCATGCAGCGTGTCGACCAGTTCGGTGCTTCGCCGGGCGTCGTAGTCGAGCACCGGTCCGATCGTTCGGCGCACGAAACCGCCCAAGTCGGTCTGCTCGCCCAGCAGCACGCCGAGGAACCCGAGCCCGTCCATGGCCGCACCCTCGCCGATCCGGCCGAGCGCGAGCAAGGCGCGCAGGCAGCGGGCCGCTTCGGCGTGGGCCGCGGCGATCTCCTGCGGCCCACGCGCCGGACCGGCCGCACCGACGGTCACCGGGGTGTCCACGATGGATCGCAGTTCGGCGGCGATGCGGGACGCCGTCGCCCCCGGATCGCCTGCGGGCACCAGGAGGACGACCTCCTCGGCGTGCATGCCGGCGAGCGCGGTGCACCTGCCGGCCGCCACCGCCAGCCGCGTGCGGGGCACCCTGTCGGCGTGCGCGATGAGCACCGCGTGCGGCTCGACGAGGTCCAGTCCGAGCCGCTCGGCGCGGGCGAGCAGCGCGCCCGGGTTGCGGTCGGGCGAGGTCAGCAGGTCAGTGAGCAGCTCGCCGCGCACCTCGTCCTCCGCTTTCGCCACGGATCGGCGCAGCATCAGCAGCAAGGCGGTGACCACCGCCGCCCGCTCGAAAAGCCGCCGGTCCGCGTCGACCAGATCCGCCCGCCCGACCAGCACGATGCTGCCGAGCAGTTCCGGCCCGGCCTGCACCGCGCACACCCAACCGTCCGATGTGGACACCGCACGACCGGCTGTCCGAGACGTCGCGACCGCTTCCGCCGGCGGCTCGGGCGGCGTGGAGCCCGAACCCGTCAGCTCGGTGCCGTCCGCGTCGAACATCCCGATCGAACCGCGCAGCACATCGGCCACCGCCGCGGCCACCTCGGGCACGTCGCCGCCGCGCAGCACCAAATCCATCAGCCGGTCGTGGGCCTCCTCCGCGCGGTGCAGGGCCTCGCTGTGCGCGCTGATCTCCTCCAGCAGCGCGGCGTTGTCCAGCGCGATCGCGGCGTGGTCCGCCAACGAGGACAGCAGGGCGACCTCGTCCGGGGTGAACTCGCGGCGCGTCCGGTCGGAGGCGTAGAGCACGCCGATGACCTGGTCGCCGAGCGTCAACGGCACGCCCAGGATCGCGGTCAGCCCCTCGTCGCGGACCGCCGAGTCGATCGGCCAGGTGTGCCGGAACCGCTCGTCCGCGAAGTAGTCGTGGGTCGCGTACGGCTGGGCGGTCTGCGCTACCAGCCCGCCCAGTCCCTCGCCCATGCCGAGCGTGACCTTCTGGAACAACCGCGACACCGACCCGTCGGTGACCCGCATGTAGGTGCGGCCGGCAACCTCGTCGTTGAGGCTCAGGTAGGAGACGTCCACCCCGAGCAGCGTGCGGCCGCGGCGCACGATCGACCGAAGCACCGCGTCGGTGTCCCGCAGCCTGGCCAGGTCGCTCGCGGTGTCGAACAGCGCGCTCAGCTCGGCCTCGCGGCGGCGGTGCGCACCTAGTGTGCTGTGGACCCGCAGCGCCAGCGCGGTGACCTTGCCCAGCTGCGGGTTCTCGACCGCCACGTGCGCCAGCTGCTCGCTGCTCGCGCCTGCGGCGAGCAGTTCGAGCAGCCGGACCACGTCGTCGTTCACCTGCTCATCTTGTCACTGCTGCACGGGCTTCCGGTGCCTCGTCGTGCAGCGAACTGCCCGCCGTCTCCTTCGCCAACACGACCGCGACCAGCGTGATCGCGCACATCGTGAGGACGTAGACCGACACCGCGACGGTGCTGCCGAAGCCCTGCAGCAGCGCCACTGCGACGATCGGCGCCACCGCACCCGCGGCGATCGAGGACAGCTGCCCGCCGATGGAAAGCCCGGTGTAGCGCACCCGGGTCGGGAACTGCTCGGCGAAGAACGCCGCCTGCGGCCCGTACATCGCGCCGTGCAGCAACAATCCCACGGTCGTCGCGACCGTGATCACCACGGCCGATTTGCTGTCCAGCAGGGCGAAGAACGCGAAGCCCCACGCCGCCATCGCGACTGTTCCGAACAGGTAGACCGGCTTGCGCCCGATCCGGTCGGACAGCGCGCCCCACAGCGGGATCGTCGCGAAGTGCAGCAGCGAGCCGATCAGCACCGCGTTCAACCCGACCGACTTCGGCAACCCCAGCGGACCGGTGACGTAGACCAGGATGAACGCGGTGAGCACGTAGTACGACACGTTCTCGGCCATCCGCGAGCCGATGGTGACCAGCACCTGACGCCAGTGCGACCGGAACACCGCGACCACCGGGACAGTCTTGGTCTCTTCGCGCTGCTCAGCCTTCGCCTGCACGGCCAGGAAAACCGGCGACTCGCTGACCGCGAGCCGGATCCACAGGCCGATCACCACCAGCGCGCCGGAAAGCAGGAACGGAACCCGCCAGCCCCAAGCCAGGAACGCCTCGTCGGACTGCGTCGCGGCGAGCACCGCGAGCACCGCGGTGGCCAGCAGGTTCCCGCCGGGAGCCCCGCACTGCGGCCACGACGCCCACAGCCCGCGGCGCCGGTCGTCGCCGTGCTCGGACACGATCAGCACCGCGCCGCCCCACTCGCCGCCCAGCGCGAAGCCCTGGACCAGCCGCAACAACGTGAGCAGCAGCGGCGCGACCACGCCGACCGCTGCATAGGTGGGCAGCAGCCCCATCGCGCAGGTGGAACCGCCCATCAGCAGCAGGCTGAGCACCAGGAGTTTCTTGCGTCCGATCCGGTCGCCGAAATGCCCGAACACCAGCCCGCCCAGCGGCCGGGCGAGGAACCCGATGGCGTAGGTGGTGAACGCCAGCAGGGTGCCGGTCAGCGGATCCGCCTGAGGGAAGAACAGATGGTTGAACACCAGCGCGGCGGCCGAACCGTAGAGGAAGAAGTCGTACCACTCGATGGTCGTGCCTATCAGGCTGGCTCCGACGACCCGCGCGATCGAGCCGTTCTGGTTGCTGGCCAAGGGAAACACTCCTTTGTGTCTGGGCCGGGTCAGGCGGCGGTCCAGCCGCCGTCCATCGGTACGGAAGCGCCGGTGAGGTGTGCCGCGTGCTCCCCGCAGAGCCAGCGCACGAGCTCGGCGACCCGATCGGGATCGATCAGCCGCTTGAGCGCGGCGCGCTGCAGCAGGATCCGCTCGACTACATCGGACTCGTCGAGGCCGTGCGCGGCGGCCTGCCCTGCGATCTGGTCGCGCACCAGCGGCGTGTCGACGTAGCCGGGATTCACGCAGTTGCTGGTCACGCCGTGCTCGGCACCCTCCAGGGCGACCACTTTGGACAGTCCTTCGAGCGCGTGCTTCGCGGCGACGTAACCGGCCTTGAACTGGCTGGCCCGCAGGCCGTGAACGCTGGAGACGTGCACGATCCGGCCCCAACCCCGGGAGTACATGTGCGGCAGCACCTTGCGGGCCAGCAGGAACGGGGCGGTCACCATCACCTGCTGCATGCGGACGAAGGTCTCCGGCGGGAACTCGGGCAGCGCGGCGACGTGCTGGAAACCCGCGTTGTTGACCAGGACGTCGACCTCGGCGGGAAGCGAGTCGACCGCTGAGGCATCGGCCAGGTCGACGACGTGCGCCCAGCCTCCGACGTCGGCGGCGACCCGGTCGGCGGCGGGCCGATCGAGATCGACGACGTGCACCTTCGCCCCGGACTCGGCGAGGGCCCGCGCGCACGCTCGCCCGATGCCGCTGCCCGCGCCGGTCACCAGCGCAACGCGCCCGTCCAGCCGGTTGTCACTCATGCCACAGGACGTTAAGCGGCGAACCCCGCAACGCCTATGTGTGCAGACACCACAACACCACTGGCTTCCATGGCCCTTTTCCCCACGACTGGTGCCGGGCGGGTGCCAAACCGCCCGGCACCGGGTCGGCGTCAGCTCACCGCTCGCGCCTGAAATGGCCGAGGCGGCCGTGCGGTGGGCGAGCCGGCACCGCCCCGACCGGCCCGTGCTGATCGTGACGGATGCGGACAACGCGCCTTCGGTGCGGGTCGCCGAGAAGCTCGGGTTCATGCACCACCTGGAGCGCCTCCGCGACGGCCATCCGGAGCTGGTGTTCCGGCTACCGGCTCAGCACCCGAGCCCGTGACGTGCGCAAGGGAACCTTCCTGTCACCCGTCAACCGGGGCGGTCAGGAGTCGATGATGGTGACCGGGCGGGTTTCCGACAAACCGTCCCAGGTGCGCGGCAGCGGCGTCGGCACGTCCGGCGCGACGACCCGCACGATCGCGTCCAGCGCGGCCTCCGCCTTGCCGACCCACAGATGCTTGGTGTCCGGGAAGCCGATCACCTCGGCCTGCGGGATCGCCGCGAACCGCCTGCGCGCCTCGTCCGGGCGCAGGTAGTCATCGAACTCCGGGATCAGCGCGTGCACCGGCTTGCCCGATTCGGCCCAGGCCGCCAGGTGCTCCTCGGTGCTCCAGCGCAGCGGCGGGGAGATCAGCACCGCGCCCTCGACCAGCGGGTCCAGGCCGTGCACCAGCGTCAGGTCGGTGCCGAACGACCAGCCGACCAGCCACACGTTCGGCAGGTCGTGGAACTCGGCGAACTCCAGCGCCGCGGCCACGTCGAACCGCTCGCTGTTGCCGCCGTCGAAGCTGCCCTCGCTGCGTCCCGCCTCGCTGACGGTGCCGCGCGTGTTGAACCGCAGCACTGCGAGGCCGGCGAGCGCGGGCAGCCGGAACGCCGCCTTGCGGTAGATGTGGGAATCCATCATGCCGCCGTGGGTGGGCAGCGGGTGCAGACAGATCAGCGTCGCCCGCGGCGGCCGGGACTCCGGCAAGGCCAGCTCACCGATCAGCTTCAGCCCGTCGGCCGTGTGCAGGGTGATCTGTTCGCGGCGGGCCGGCAGCATCGTGTTGGCGCGGATCTCGGTGCTCATCGCCCCGATCCTGCCACGAACGAGTGGCAGACATGGTGTGACGTGCTACGACCAGCGCCGCGTCGGCCCGCGCCGACCGCGCGCGTTCCAGCATCCGTTGTGCCAGTGGCGCCGGTCCGCGACGCCGCCCTGCTCCGCTTCCGGCCAGGCCACCACGTGCGCGATGCCAGGTCTGATCTCGTGGTCGCAGCCCGGGCACCGGTAGACCTTCGTGGCCTGCGCGGCCGGCACGGTGCGCACCATCCAGTCGCCGCCCGGGCCGTGTTCGACGCGGGACATGCCGAACGCGGTGCCCATCGCACGGTGGCTGGTGTCCTGGGTCAGGCCCTTGGGGCGCTGTGGTCGGTTACGTCGAGGCACGTCCGCAACGGTAACGGCCCGGCTACGGCGCGGACGTCGGCAGGTGCGGCCAGAGCTGCCCGGCCAGCCCGCGGGCGTACTCGCACGCATCGATGCCGGTCATGCCTGGAACGGCCACGACCAGCATCGCCACCTCGACCTGACCGGCGGCGGGGTCGCCGAACGGGAGGTGCCCGGTTTCCGCGGAGCACAGCGGAACCTGCGGGTCACCGCCGACGATGCTGAGCACGGTGCGCCGGTCCGCGATCGACTCCTCGACGGCGGCGCCGTGCAGGACTTTCGGCGGATCACCGGCGGTGTGCAGGAACTGGACCCGCGGCGAATCGGCCTCCGGCGCACCCCACATGCACTGGTGCCCGGCCGGGCTCGGCTGCGGTTGCGCCTCTTCCAACCCGGGAATCTGCTGCACGGCAGCGGAATCCAGCAGCGTGCACGGATCCACCAGGGCTAGCGAGTTCGCCGCGTACGCCCGGTGCCCAACCCGGTGCTGTTCAAGCGCGTCGACCGCCGCGTCGGCCCCGGCCTGGGCGATCGCGCAGAGCCCGGCGGCCGGGTCGCCGACCAGCAGATCGGCGCTGACCTGCATCGCGATGTTGTCGACGAAAAGGATCTGCCGGGTGCAGTGCCCGGGCAGCGGCGCGTCCTGCACGATCCGCAGCGACCCGCGCTGGACGACCGGGCTGCCCTGCTGGTTCGGGACGGTGTCGGCGAGTTCCCCGATAGCGAGCTGGACCAGCGAGCCGTCGTTCGGCTTCACGTGCAGCAGGCAGTAGTCCAGCGACACCGTGCCGGCGTTCTCGGTCTGCCCCAACCCCTGCAGCGCGGCCGGGTCGGCCAGCGTGCAGGGGTCCACTGTGCGCAGATCGCCGAGTTCAGCTCGGGCCGTGCCCGCATCGCTTTGCTGGCTGCCGGACTGGCTGCGCGGTGGGGTCTCCGGCGTGCACCCCGCCACCAGCAGCACCAGGAGGAGCAGCAGCGGCGGCATGCCTCGGTGGCGGAGAAGCGACATCAACTCACCCTAACCGCGCCCGCGCCCCAACGGCCAGCGACACCGCTGCCGACGCGAGCAAGGGAACCTTCCTGTCATCCGCGACGCCGGTCGCTCGTCGGGGCTCCGTCCGGGAGCCGGCTACTCGTCGAAGTTGCGGTTGGCGAGGTCGAGGATGCGCTCGACCGCTTGGCGCGCGTCCGGGCCGTTGGCGTGCAGGACGATCTGGTCGCCCTTGCGCGCGCCCAGGCCCATGACGCCGAGCACGCTGGACGCGTCGGCTTCCTTGTCACCCAACGAGATCGTGACGTTCGCCTGCAACCCGGTCAGGCTCCGGGCCAGCAGCGCCGCCGGGCGGGCGTGCAGGCCGACTTCGTTGGCCAGTTCCAGTTCCTGGCGGACTTCCTCTTCCGCCGTCGGCGCGCCCGGTTCGGCGAGCTCGCCGCCCTCGGCCGCCGCCTCGGCGGCTCGCGCGACTCCCCACATGTCGCCGCCGCCTTGCGCCGCGACGGCCGCGGCGACCGCGCCCTCCGCCAGCGGCGCGTCGACGACGAGCGCGGTGCTCGGATCTCCCAGCGATTCCACGGCGAGTTCGGCGAGCATCTGCGCGCTGCCCAGGTCGTAGAGCACGACGGCACCGGCACCGGTGTTGGCGTCCGAGAGGGCGGCGGACACCTTCTCGAAGTCTGTGCCGATGTTGCCGTCCGGCAATCCGCCTGCGGGCATGACCCGCACGTCGGGCGCCACCTGCCGGGCGAGTTCGACGACGCCTTCGGCGAGCCGGGCGCTGTGCGAGACGATGACCAATCCGACGTTCATGAGCGGGACCTCGTGGCTTCGGCGAATGCGGACAGCAGCAATGCGGTCGAGCGCGCGCCTGGGTCGATGTGCCCAGCGCTGCGCTCGCCGAGATACGACGCGCGTCCCTTGCGGGCCACCAGCGGTTCGGTCGCCTGGGTGCCCTGGTGCGCGGCTTCGGCTGCGACGGCCAGCACTTTCGCCGCGCTCTCACCGGATTCCGCGGCGCTCTTGGCAGCTTCCACCGCCGGCGAGAGGGCGTCGACCATCGTCTTGTCGCCGACGGCCGCCCGGCCCCGGGCGACGACGCCTTCCATCCCGGCCTGCAGCGCCTTGGCGACCGCCGCGCCGTCGAGCTCCTCGGCTGCGCCGACTGCGGCCGCCGCGCGCAGGAACGCCGTGCCGTACAACGGTCCGGACGCGCCGCCGACGGTGGAGATCAGCACGGTGGCGGCCAGCTTCAGCACCGCGCCCGGCGTACCCGGCGTCACTGTGTCCACTTTGGACACAACAGCGCGGAAGCCGCGGTCCATGTTCTCCCCGTGGTCGGCGTCGCCGATCGCCCGGTCCAGCTGGATCAGCTCGTCGCGGTGCTCGGCGACGGTGGCCGCGCCCGCGCGCAGCGCGACGACCACATCGTGTGCAGTGCAACCCATCCCGCGTTCTCCCTCACCAGTGCAGCGCGGCGGTGTGCACCGGCGCGTCCCAGAGCTCGGTCAGCTCGTCATCCAGCTTCAGCAGCGTCAGGCTCATGCCCTGCATCTCCAGGCTAGTGATGTACGGCCCGACCAGGCGGCGCCGGACACGGATGCCGCGCTCCGCCAGCAACCGCTCGGCGATGCCGTGCGCCAGGTAGAGCTCCAGCAGCGGGGTACCGCCCATCGAGTTGGTGAACAGCAGGACGTCGTCCCCGGAAGCGAACGGCAGGTCCTCGACGATCGGGTCCAGCAGCCGCCGGACGATGTCGTCCGCCGAGGCCAGCGGCACCCGGGCCCGGCCGGGCTCGCCGTGTATGCCGATGCCGATCTCCATCTCGTCCGCGGCGAGGTCGAAGCTCGGCTGGCCGACGTGCGGCACGGTCGGCGCGTTCACCGCCATGCCCATCGAGCGCACCTGCGACACGATCCGCTTGGCCAGCTCTTCGCACCTGTCCAGGTCCGTGCCGCGCTCGGCGGCAGCGCCGACGATCTTCTCCACCAGGACCGTGCCGCCCACGCCGCGCCGACCCGCGGTGTGCGTGGAATCCTTCACGGCCACGTCGTCGTCGACGATCACGCTTCGGACCTCGACGCCGTCCATCCCGGCCAGCTCGGCGGCGGTCTCGAAGTTGAGCACGTCACCGGTGTAGTTCTTCACGACCAGCAGCACGCCCGCGCCGCCGTTGGTCTCGTCGATCGCCGCCTGCACCGCATCCGGGGTGGGTGAGGTGAACACCGGGCCCGGTACCGCCGCCGAAAGCATCCCCGGCCCGACGAACCCGCCGTGCAGCGGCTCGTGCCCGGAGCCGCCGCCGGAAACCACCGCGACCTTGCCGGACACCGGGGCGTCCGCGCGCACGATCACCGCGGGATCGGTGCGGACACGGAGCAGGTCCGGATGCGCGGCGGCCATGCCCCGCAGCGACTCGGCGACCACGTCCGCCGGATCGTTGATGATCTTCTTCACCCGCTGGCCTCCTTGCCTGCCGCACCGATGCTGGGCGCCGATCGACTAACCGTCAACTCCGCACCCCAACGCCCGGTCGCGGGGTGCGAGAGCAAGGGAACCTTCCTGTCACCCACAGCGCAAGCCCAGGCGAAACGCCGAGTCGATCAAGCGGAGCCGGATCAGCGTCCGCGCACCAGCCGCATCAGCCGCACCACGCGCCGGACGGTGCCCTTGGCCCGGCCGAAGCTCATCGGGTTCAGCGGGATCCGGTACCGGAGCCGGGTCACCGACTGCGGCCGGGCGAACTCGCGCAGCCCGTCCGCGCCGTGGATCCGGCCGAACCCGGAGTCGCCGACCCCGCCGAACGGCAGCGACGGCACACCGGCGAAGGCGATCACGGAGTTCACCGCGACCATCCCGGTGCGCAGCTGCCGCGCCAGCTCCACGCCCCGGGCCCGCGAGAACACCGACGCACCCAGGCCGTAGCGGGAGTTGTTGGCGCGGGCCACGCCCTCGTCGGCGTCGCGAACCCGCTGCACCACGATGGTCGGCCCGAAGGTCTCCTCGGTGACCGCGGTGGAGTCCTCCGGCACGTCGGTGAGCACCACGGGCTCGACGAACGGGGGACGCACCGAATGCTCGCCGCCCACCACGGCCCGGCCGCCGCGCTGCAGCGCGTCGTCGATGTGGCCGCGGATGATGTCGACTTGGGAGGGCATCGTGATCGGGCCGAAGTTGGCGCCCGGCTCACCGCCCGGACGCAGCTTCCCGGCCCGCTCGGCGATCATCTCCAGGAGCCGGTCCGCGACGGCGTCGACGACGTAGACCCGCTCCACACCGATGCAGGTCTGCCCGGCGTTGGACATCCCGCCCCACACGGCCGCCTCGGCGGCAGCGGCCAGGTCGGCGTCCGCGTCGACGATCAAGGCGTCCTTGCCGCCGCACTCCACCAGCACCGGGATCAGGTTCTCCGCGCAGGACGCCATCACCCGCTTGCCGGTGGCGGTCGAACCGGTGAAGGCGACCTTGTTCACCCCGGAGGCGCAGAGCGCCGCGCCGGTCTCGCCGAAACCGGTCACCAACTGGAAGACCGGGTGCTCGGGCACCGCCTCGGCGAAGCTGTCCACCAACCACTGCCCGACGCCGGGGGTGAGTTCGCTGGGCTTGAACACCACCGCGTTGCCCGCGGCCAGCGCGTAGGCGATCGAGCCCATCGGCGTGAACGCCGGATAGTTCCACGGGCCGATCACGCCGATCACGCCGAACGGCAGGTATTCGACGGTCGCGGCCTGGTTCGCCATCAGGACGCCGGAGGAGACCTTCCGGCGGCGCAACACCTTCTCGGCGTTGCCCGCCGCCCAGTGCAGGTGGTCGATCACCAGGACCAGTTCCAGTTTGGCGTCGTCGAGCGGCTTGCCGGTCTCCGCGCAGATGACGGCGGCCAGCTCGTCGACGCGTTTGGAAAGCAGCTTCCGCCACGCGTCGAGCCGCTGCTTGCGCCCGGAGAAGCCGAGCTCGGCCCACCCCGGCTGGGCCTCGCGCGCCGCGGCCACCCGCGCGCCGACCTCCGCCACGTCGTGGATCGGGTGACGCCCCACGACCTCACCGGTGCGGGGGTCGATCGATTCGAACGTCGGTGGCTCCTCGGTCGTCCCGTTGGGCATCTCGACGCTGCCACGGGCGGTCTGGGTCATCGCCGGCCTCCCCACCTTTACGTCGGTCGTTGTCATCGTGCAGCCTACGGAATTCGGTGGCGGACCGGGACCGTCATGCGGTCGGCAGCTTGGCCCGCGCCTGTTTCGCCAGATTGGTCGCGTTCGCGCAGGGATTCATCGGGATCCGGCCCATGTTCGTGATCTCGATCTGCACGAACTCGCTCTCGCCCGCCGCGTTGGCGTTCTTGCGGTGCTCCCACTCGACCGCGCAGGTCGGCGGGTCGGAGCTGCCGGGCACCACGAGGCCCGGCACGCCGGCGAGGTCCACCGGCGCCAGCGGGCTGCCGTCCAAGGCACCGACGCCGAAGTTGATGGTCACCATCACGGAATTGTCCGCCGACCATTCGCAGGAGTAGAGCCCTTCCCCACCGGCCGAATTCGCCGGGCTGCCCATCGCCGCGTCGCGGATCGCGGCCGGGTCGAGGATCTCGCACGGGTCGAACCCGGCCAGCCCACCCGACGAGCGGGGGCTGACCGGCGGTTTCGTCCGCACCACGTCGACGACGTCGGTCAGGATCTGCACGGCCGGCGAGCAGACGTCCGCCTGCTCGCTGCTCAGCTGGATTTCCAGCCCGCGCGGGTCGGCGAACTGCTCGGCGTCGGCGCCGGCGTACGCCACGGACGTGAAGCAGGAGCCCGAACCGTTCTCGTAGATGGCGGCGGGCAGCCCGCCGATGCGGTGCGCCCCGACATCGGACACCTTCTCGTCGAAGTAGAGCGTGACGTTGAACGATTTGCCGTTGCGGTCCTTCATGTAGTTCGCGCAGGTCCCGAGGCCGTCCGGGGTGAATTCCGGGGCCGGTGCGCCGAACCTGCCGAGGTCGATCGCCTGCAGCGTGGCGCACACGTCCACCCCGCGCAGCCGGTCCGGCGCGAAGGCCTGGTCCAGCAGCCCGGGCTTGTTGAGCTCGAACTTCGACACCTCGACGGCCCGCCGGGCCGAGGTCGACTTGCCGTCCGCGGCGCAGCCCGCCGCTGCGAGCGTGGTGAGCGCAGTGAGCAGCGCGGCGATCGAGGTCACTGGTCGGGGCACGGCGATCACACTATCTAGCCGATCGGCCATCGTGGACGGGAACCTGCGGATCCGCCGGAAGGCGGACGGCGTCCGCACCCGGGGGTGCGGACGCCGTCACGGCGGGTGTTCGCGCCTATTCCCCGGACGTCCCGGCCTCGTCGGGCACCACGATGGGGCGCAATCGCACCCAGGTCACGAACACCACCGCGAAAACGATCATTCCGATGCCGGTCCAGAGGTTGATGTTCACCCCGGCGGACTTGTCGATCTCGGCATGCGGCTGCACCACGCCCACGATGGTGAGCACGATGCCGTAGATGCCGAACAGCAGCGCGATTATCGTCCGAATGTCGAAGGCACCAGCGGTGTGCCCCGAACCCCGGCTCGCCATGGGAGACCTCCTTGTCTGCTTCGGTCAGCGTCAGGCGAAAACGATGTTGAGGGCGATGATCAGGACCAGGGCGATCCCGGCCAGCAGACCCGGCCGCCGGTACCAGCCCGCGTCCTCCCCGCTGGTCGCGGCCTGCCGGCTGGCCCGCGGCGTCAACGAGTACACCAACCCCGCCAACTCCGCCTCCGGCTTCGGACGCGTCGCCAACGACACCACCACGCTGACCACGATGTCCACCACGAACGCCACACCCGCACCCACGAAACTCGCGCCCTGCCCCGGCAGGTCCAGCACCCCCGACTCCGACAGCCCGAACACCGCCACCGCCGACACCGTGCCCAGCACCAGACCCGCCCACCCCGCATGCGGGGTCATCCGCTTCCAGAACATCCCCAGGATGAACGTCGCGAACAACGGCGCGTTGAAGAACGAGAACAACTGCTGCAGGTAATCCATCAAGTTCGAATAACCCGCCGCGATGAACGCCGTGCCCACCGCCGCCAGCGTCGCCCCCACCGTCACCCAGCGACCCATCCGCAGGTAATAACCATCCGCCCGGTCCCGCACCACGTACGACTGCCAGATGTCATAGGTGAACACCGTGTTGAACGACGACAAGTTCGCCGCCATCCCCGCCATGAACGACGCCAGCAACCCGGCCAGGGCGATCCCCAGAATCCCGTTCGGCAGCAAATCCCGCATCAACAACAAGATCGCATCGTTGTAATCCACACCCCCGCCACCGGTGCCACCGGCCTGCTTGTACGCCGCCAGCTCCGGGATCAGCACCGCCGCGATCATCCCCGGAATGATCACGATGAACGGGATGAACATCTTCGGGAACGAACCGATGATCGGCGTCCGCTGCGCCGCCGACATGCTCTTGGACGCCATCGCCCGCTGCACCTCGACGAAGTTCGTCGTCCAGTACCCGAAGCTGAGCACGAACCCCAACCCGAACACCAGACCCACCACGCTCAGCACACTGTTGTCGAACCCCGTCAACTGAGTGCCCGGCCACGCCGACAGCTGCTCCGCACCTCCCGGGCCCGCCGACACCTTCGCTACCAGACCTTGCACACCGCCGACCTTCACCAACCCCACGATCGTCAACGGCAACAACGCCGCCACGATCACGAAGAACTGCAACACCTCGTTGTAGATCGCCGCCGACAACCCGCCCAACGCCGTGTACGACAACACGATCGCCGCCGCCAGCAACACCGACAACCACAACGGCCAACCCAGCAACGCATTCACGATGCTGGCCAGCAAATACAGGTTCACACCCGCGATCAGGATCTGCGCCACCGCGAAACTGATCCCGTTGACCAGATGCGCCGCCTTCCCGAACCGCCGCAACATGAACTCCGGAACACTGCGCACCTTCGAGCCGTAGTAGAACGGCATCATCACCACGCCCAAGAACAGCATGGCCGGCACCGCACCGATCCAGAAATAATGCATCGTCGGCATCCCGTACTCGGCACCATTCGCCGACATACCGATGATCTCGATCGCACCCAGATTCGCCGAGATGAACGCCAAACCCGTCACCCACGCCGGCAACGCCCGCCCCGACAAGAAAAAGTCCAGACTGGTGGAAACCGCACGCCGCGCCAAATACCCAATACCCAGCACAAAAGCGAAGTACAACGCCAACAACGCAAAATCCACCGCGTTGGCGTCAAGCAGCTGACCCCGGGCTAGCACCACCGTCACGCCACCTCCAGACCCAACAAACTCGAACGACAACCACCACGTTAGCGACAGCAGCCGGACAGTACCGCACAGTGGGGCGGATCACATCGAGTCGATACCATTTCGTTGAGACTCGACACTAAATCGATCAGGCGACTTCCGCCCGATGAGACGCCCCGCCGATCACCCACCGCACAAGGGAGCGCGACCCGACGCGGCCATGCGAGTGATATGCGAAAAAGCGCTCCCCGCAACGGAGTGTGACCGGTATCGTCACTGTTGGCACATGCGCAGCGACGGGGGTGAAGCTGTGAACGCCCGGATCGATCTGGCGATCATCGCCGGACTCGCGGACGACCCGAACGACCAGACCGGGAACGACGCACAACCAGCCCGCGGCCGAGCAGACCCCTTCCTCCGGCACTTCGCCGGACTGCTGGACCCGTGGACGGCCGTGCGACTGCGCCCTTGCGGCAAGTCCGACCGCGGCTGACGCGGGGTTCCGCTACGCGCCAATGCCTTTCAGCAGCGTGTCGACGACGCGCGCGGCCATCTCGTCGGTGTCGGCGCGCGGTGCAAGCCCACGCGGACGAGATGAGCATGGGAACCTTCCTGCCATCTTCAGCAGCTCCAGGTAGCGGGTCAACTGGTCGACACCGTCGATCTCGCCGCGCCGCTTGATCTCCACCGCCACGCTCGCACCCGCGGCGTTCCGGCACATCAGGTCTACCGGGCCGATCGCGGTCGGGTACTCGCGGCGCACCAGCGACCAACCGTCACCGAGCGTCGTGACGTGCCCGGCGAGCAGCTCCTGCAGGTGCGCCTCCACGCCGTCCTTGACCAGGCCCGGCTCCACCCCCAGTTCGTGCTTGGAGTCGTGCGGCACCTCGTCGATGGTGATCACCAGGCGGGCCGATGCTCCGGCCACTCGGCCTCCAGCCGGTCCGCCACCTGCGACAACCGAGTGAAGCTGGATGTTCTTCCCCAATCTCGCGGTAGCGAACTTCTACGCTGCGGTCGCTATCATCAAGATCGAAAAGGAAGATTTTCATGGGGACTGTTCTACGTACCTTCGCCATCGGCGCTAGCGCCACAGTGGCTGCCGCAGCCGTGTCGGTGATCACCGCCCTGCCCGCACAGGCCACACCGCAACAGTGCTACGACCGCATCGCTGTCCACGGGGAAGGCAAACCCCACCGGGTGGGACGCATGCAACCGACCGGTCGGCCCCGGAGGCAACGAGGAGTGCCTGCGACTGATGCAGGCGGCAGGGATCTGGACCATAGGCCTCGCTCAAGAAGCGTGCTCCCTTCGCGGCTAGTAGTGCACCGATGTAGGTAACGGCTGACAGGGGTAGGGCAGACGCTGATCCATTCGAATGAGTGCGGCTGATTTCCTCACGAAGAAGGCATGCTTCTTGGTTTCCTCCCCGCGGCTCGGCGACCGGGCACGATAGGGGGACACATGCAGAAACGGGTTCTGGGGTCCGCGGCCGTCGGCGCCGTCATCACGGCGATGACAAGCCTGACACCCCCGGCGATGGCCGACCCCGCACCGGGGTTTGACTTCGATCCGGTCAAACTTCAGGCTCGCATGGACGACTGTCTGAAATACGCTGTTGACGATGCGTTCGTCCTCATGGGTTGGCTCAACGTCAGCACGGGAAAAACCAGGCAGTGCGCTGCAGCTCGTTGAAGCACATGATGTGGGATCCGCGTCCGTCCGGGCCACACGATCCGTATGTCAACGTCAACGACTTCATGCGTTGCGCGGACCGCGTCGTCAGCTACGGTTTCCCGCGTCCGGGGGATCCGGCGAACACTCGTTACATCCTGCAGTACCACGGAACACAACGCCGCGGAAATGTCGTGGTCAACAACGCGACCAGCGAGATTGCCACGATCTATACCGAACCCAACAACGACTGGACGGAGTGCGCGTACTGGGCGCCGGCGGTCAACGCCGACAACGTGCCCGTGCACAGTGACTGGCAACTAGCCCTACCCTGATCAGTATGCGGCCAGCGGGAGTCCGGGAACGGATCCAGCAGCTCCAGGAAGACGAACAGCAGCATGCCCGTGCATACCCGGAGCAGGCGCTGCAGCGGGCGCTGACCTGGTTCATTCACGGCTGTGCGTTGCTGGCTTACGCCGACGAGGGCGCTAGCGGCGTCGTGGAGTCTTATCGGTCGGTGCTGGTTTTTCTGGACGACCCGATCCAGCGCCGGAGCACCAGCGTGTGGGAGCAGGCGGGATTGGAATGCCTCGCCCAACTCCGGGAGCCACTGGCCGAGGTCGCTTCGGATCCGCAGCGGCACGCCGCGCGCGACGAGGAGATCGCCGCACCGGCGCTGCTGCGGATCCCGCCCACGGTTCTGGTCGGTCGCGCTACGCCTGACGCCTGCTTCCCGATGGCGTGCCTCAACGCCGTGGGATCTCTGCGGGAGGAGGCCATCACCCCGTATCAGGCGGTCACGCTGATCTGCGGTGTCGGCTTCTACGAGCCAGCGCAAGAACGCGATCTGCTCACGACGATGCGCACGCTGCGTACTCGTTACGAGGACCGACCAAGCGACCGTACGTCTCTCGATAACGAGATTCGCCGCAAGCTCCAATCCTGGGAATCGGCATACCACAACCACGACAGTCATTAGCCACGACAGCTACGCCATCGCGGTCGGCAAGACCGCGGTGAAGATCGGCGAGCCCCGGCCGTTGGTGACGGTGGCCGACGACGCGGTCGGCGAGGCCCTGGAGTCGTTGTGGGGCCGGTCGGCGGTGGGGACCTGGAACGCCCGCAGTGCCGAGTTGGGGTCGTGGCTGTCCGCAGGCCGTGCCGCCGTGTTGCTCTTCGCCGGGGACCTCGATCCCTCTGGCACCGCGTGCTGGGACCACGCCGAACGAGTCGCCCTCACCGCCGAGCAGGTTCGCGAATACGATCTGCCGCCCCAGCCAGGGAAGGCCACCGACTCCCGCGCGCCGCGGTTCGTCGCGACCACGGCTGGCTCGTCCAGGTGGAGGTCGACGCCCTCGAACCCGACGACCTCCATCGGCTCTTCGACACCGCCTCGCCCGCTGGTGGAACCCCGCCGCCTACGAAGCAATCCTTGAGGCCGAAGACCACGACCGAGATCAGCTCGACGCGCAGTGACCAGCCCTCCGGCGCTTACCGGAGGATCCTGTTCGGCTGCTACTCACGCCCCTAGAGTCCCGTGGGTTCAGCGCGAGTGAAGGTTCCTCGTTGGGAACCCGAGGGTGGGTTGCCACCAGGAGCAGGGCTCGACCCGTGGGTTCGAGGTGAACCGACAGTATCGTGTTCGAGCGGACTTTCCAGCAGCGCCCGCGCTGCGGTGGCGTAGCGCAGGGCGGTCTTCTCGTCGAGTCCGAACACGACCGCGAGGTGCAGCGGGTCGGCGCCGTGGGTGAGAGCTTCCTCAAGCTGCCGATCGACGCGCAGGCGTTCGAGGGTGGCTTCGCGGCCTCGGAACGCCGCTTTCAGCCAGACAGCGCTGACAGGCCCGGTTTCCAGTGCGGTCTGCTGGTTGACGAGCAGGTGCGCGTTGGCGGTGTTCGGCCAGCGTGAACGCCGATAGTCCAGCCAGTTCAGCAGTTCGCGGTGGGTGAGCTCGTCGAGCGGTCGGCTTCGGCCAGCGATGGTCAAATGCCTGTTGCCGAGATCGATGTCGTCGAGGTGCAAGCGCCGAATCCCGCCGGATCGGGCGGCGTGGACGATGGCCAGGGCGATGATCAGCCGGTCCGCCGGCCGGACGGGGCCATACGGAACAGGGATCGCAGGGCGATCAGCGAGTTCTGCCGCTGGGAGCCGTGAAGGGTGTCGAGGGCGTTGAGCACGTCGTCACGGGTGACCTCGCGCAGGTGGTCGTAGCGATCCGACCAGGCCAGCAGCAGCGGGCGGGCGTAGTTGAGGTAGTTCCAGACCGTCTCGACGTTCCTCGGCCGGGCGCGGGGTCCGCCATCGCGTAGTGCTCGTAGCCATCGCTCGGTTTCGCGGGCGATTCCTGGTGCGATGCCGTCGAGTTTGCGTTCCAGCCAGTCCTCGAAGGACGGTCGTCGGTCGTCGAGGAGGATGCCCATCTCGCCGAGCACGTCGGCGGTGCGTTCACTGCTGACGCCGAGCGCCCGCAGCGCCGGAAACATCTCGGAGTAGCGAACCACGTCGCCTTCGATGTGACCGGACAGCAGGATCACCAGCGCCCGTTGAACACCGAAGCGGACCCCACGGCCCCATCCACGTGCCTCACCAAGGCGAAAGGCCACGTAGTGACCCCAGTTCAACCACGGGTTCAGCGGGCGGTGCTCGTGTTCGTTGAAGCGGGAGTACTCCCGGGGAAGGTCATCGACCAGTTTCAACTGAACGGAGGCCATCACTGGTCGGGTCACTGGTTCGGGATCAGGTTTTCGTGAACGACCGCGGCCCTTGCGACGTGCGGGCGGCGTAGTCGACGCTCCTCGCGTCGAGCGCATGTCCGCGACGAACAGCTGATGGTGCCGAACACCGGCGATGTGGTGAACCGCCTTGGCCGACCACGATGGTTCACCGGATTCCCGGGCATTCGTGCGGGCCTGGTTCCAGCACAACCGGCAGTAGTCCTTGCGGATCGGCTGATGACGGCCGCATCCGGCGCAGACACCGGGCGTGTGGTTGCGGGCGAACATGTAACAAGCCGCGCAAAGTCCCCGCGCGAACATCTGCCCCCAAGCCAAGCAGCTCTCGCAAGTTCGCACCGATCTCTTGTGCGCTTTTCCCATCGTCAAATCGGCGGCAGGCTGCGGCCGTCACGGCGCTTCGGCGTCACGACAGGGCCACCGCTTCCGGTCGCAGCCTGCGGTGTCTCCTCGCCCTGCGGCTTGCGGACCTGGTCGGGTTCGGGGATCAGCAGCTCGCCGACCTCGCAGCCGAGCACGGCGCAGATGACGTCGAGATCGTCGAGCTTGATGCTGGCCGGTTTCCCGGACCACAGCCCGGACATCTTCCCAGCCGAGATCGCCAGGCCGTGCTCGGCGAGCTGGCGTTGGAGTTCGCTGGCCTTCCAGATGCCGCGGTTGGCGGCGGCCAGGCGCAGGTTCCACCTCATGACAGCAGTCCTTCCAAACGCCTGGCCGCGCGCTGCTGGCCAGCGATCCAGGCGTCCTCGATGCGAGTGCGGTGGACGTGGACGTATTTCATCGTCGTGGCCACCCAAGAATGACCAAGCGCCTCTTGGATGGAGATCAGGTCCATTCCGGACAGATAGAGCTCGCTGGCGCAGAAATGCCGCAACACATGGGGAGTGAGCTTGTCCGCCCAGTCCGGGAGATGCGCGGCAGTGGCCTCGGCCAGCCCGGCGCGCAGCGCGTCGTCACCGACACGTCGGCAGGTGCCGTCGGCGTTGCGGCGTTCGGACGGGAACAGGGGCGCGCCGGGGCGGGTGTGATCGCTGTCGAAGTGACCCCAGACGTCCTCGATGAACCAGCGCAGCGACCGGCCGGCATGGTTGATCAGCGGAACCATGCGTTCACGAGGGCCGCTGCCCGGCTGCCCTTGCCCATGCGCACGTGGAGCTTGCCGAAGCGGCCCAGATCCCACTTGATGTCGGCCAGGTCAAGGCTGCACACCTCGTTGACCCGCAGCCCCACCTCGGACATCAGCCGGGCTGCTGCGTAGTTGCGGGCGGTCGGGGCGAACTTCCGGCAGGTCGCCAACTCCTCGCGCCACCCGGCGAACAGCGTGGCGATCTCGGCCTCGGTCGGCGGGATGCGCAGCGCGGCGTCCTTGGCCCCGCGTGGCCGGTTCATCTCGTCGATCGGGCACTCGACGACCCGGCCGGTCAGCTGGTGGATCTCGACCTTGTGCCGCAGCTCCAGGAACTGGAAATACGTGGTCAACGCCTGCGCTCGGGCCAGCCGGGTGCCCTTCGCCGCGGTCCGGATGACCTTGCCGAAGTAGGTGTCGGCGTCAGCCGGTTCCATCTCCCACAGCGGCCGGTCGAACCAGGCCCGTATCTGCTCCAGGTGCCCGACATCGCCCCGGATCGTGCCGTCCGCCAGCCCGGCTGACGCGCGGGCGAGAACGAACCCGGCAAGCACGTCGATTTCGAACTCCGCGAGCTCCTCCGGGCTCGCTTCCGGCCGCCGCTCGCGCAGGTCCCGCACCGCTGCCAGGGCCAACCCAAGCCTCCTCGCCTTCACCGGAGCAGAACACTGCTCAATTCAAGCGAGATCATTTCAGAAATACTGAAGAACAATCACAGTGGGGTACGGTCGCGGAGATCACCCTGAACGCCCTGCTCCTGGTGGCAACCCACCCTCACGTTCCCAACGAGGAACCACCGAACTCACGGGATGTCGCACACTCCTGCCACGCCTCTGTGACGCCTCGCCCGCCGCTGGCGACGGACGAGGAGCGGAGCCGCGTCAGAACAGACGGAACTCGTCGGGGTCGGTGCCGCGCAAGGCGTCGTAGTCCAGCACGACGCACTGGATGCCCCGGTCCTCGGCGAGGGTGCGGGCTTGGGGCTTGATCTGCTGGGCGGCGAACACGCCCTTCACCGGGGCCAACAACGGGTCGCGATTGAGCAGTTCCAGGTACCTGGTCAGTTGCTCGACGCCGTCGATCTCACCACGTCGCTTGATCTCCACCGCGACGCTGACCCCGGCCGCATCTCGACACATCAGATCCACCGGGCCGATCGCGGTCGGGTACTCCCGGCGCACCAACGACCACCCTTTGCCGAGAGTGGTGACGTGCACGGCCAGCAACTCCTGCAGGTGTGCCTCCACTCCATCCTTCTGCAAGCCGGGATCGACACCTAGCTCATGCTTCGAGTCATGCATGATCTCGTCGATCAGGATGACCAGCTTCTCCCCGGCCTTGTTCTGCACCGTCCAGATATCCGGATCCTCAATAAGCCAACAAGGAGGCGACATCCAATTGAGAGGTTTGTAGGAGCCACCATCCGAATGGACGAGAACAGAGCCGTCCGCTTTCACCATGAGCACCCGATTCGCCATCGGCAAATGCGCCGTAAGCCGACCGACATAGTCAACCTGGCAACGAGCGACGACCAACCTCACTGGGCACACCTCCGCAAGAGCGAGCATCCTGCGCACCTTCGGACAGCACCGCGAAGCCACCCCGCGAAAAGAGACAGATGTCTCGACCACGGATAGCGGAATTTGTAGGCACGGTCGTCGGAGTGCACCGACACGGAACCATCGGCCTTGACCAGCAGCAAGCGCTGCGCCATGGGCAGGTGCGCGGTGAGCCGACCGACGTAGTTCACCTGGCAACGGGCAATGACAAGTCGCACCCGGCACAGAGTACGGACGTCGATCGAGAAGTCGAGCACCCCCGGGCCCGGACAGGTCGGACCTCGATCTTCCCACTGGGCGAGATACGGCTACGCCCCGTGTCGTTCGCCCGAACCCTGCTGCGCGTCAAGCCCGCCGAACAACTCGCCGAAGACGGCGCGCACACCCAGCTGCGCCGACCCCTCGGCCCGGTGCCGCTCATCGCGCTGTCGGTCGGCGCGATGAGCGGCACCAAGGCGCGCCGGAGGTGACAGGAAGGTTCCCTTGCTCCAACCCGCTGCCGCCTGGGGTGACAGGAAGGTTCCCATGCTCTCGTCAGGGTTGGCGTAGCCAGGCCGTGGCGTCGCCGGGGAGGGAGCCCTCTTCCGGTGCGGCGCTGGACAGGAGGAGCTCTCCCGGCGGGAGCAGGATGGCGACCGGTCCGGTGTTGACCAGGACCAGGATGTTGCTCCCACGCCAGAAGGCCAGGACATCGCCGACATTGTGCTGGTCGTCCCAGCCGAACCGTTCGCCGCTGCTGAACCCGCGGCGCACTCGCAGCGCAGCGCGGTAGAGCTCCAGCATCGAGCTCGGGTCGCCGCGCTGTGACTCGACCGAGTAGTCGCCCCAATCGGCGGGCTGCGGCAGCCAGGGCGGCGCGGCGCTGAAACCGAAGGACACCCCGTCCCGGGTCCACGGCAGCGGCACCCGGCAGCCGTCGCGGCCCTTCTCCTTGTGTCTGGAGTGCATCCACTTCGGGTCCCGCAGAACGTCCGCTGGCAGGTCCGCGACCTCCGGCAGCCCCAGCTCCTCGCCCTGGTACAGGTAGGCGGACCCGGGCAACGCCAGCGCGAACAGGATCGCCGCCCGTGCCCGGCGGGTGCCCAACTCCAGGTCCGGCGGTGATTCGGTGCCGTCGGACGCCAGCCACACCCGCAGGTCGACGTCGGCTGGCAGGCCCAGCGCTGATGCCTGCCGCACTACGTCGTGGTTGGCCAGCACCCAGGTCGCCGTGGTCCCCACCGAGGACGCCCCGTCGATCGACTCCGACACGATCCGCCGGTACTCCGACGCCTGCCAGCGCACCCGCAGGAACTCGAAGTTGAACGCCTGCTGCAGTTCTCCCGGCCGGATGTAGCGGACCCGCCGGTCGCCGCGCACCCACGCCTCGGCGACCCCGACCAGCGGCGGGTCGAACTCGTGGAACACCCGGTTCCAGTCGCGGTAGACGTCGTGGACCTCCGGCCGGTCCAGGAACGGGTGGTCGGGATTGGCGGCGAAATCGTCCAGCCCGGAGCTGCCCTCCCCGCCGACGACCTCGCGCAACGGCTCCCGCAGGTCCTTGACCAGCGCCGCGGCCACGTCCACCCGGAATCCGTCGACACCGCGTCGTCCCCAGAATCGCAGAACGTCCAGGAACTCGGCGCGAACCTCCTGATTCGCCCAGTCGAGGTCGGGCTGCTCCGGGGCGAACAGGTGCAGGTACCACTGGCCGTCCGGCACCCTGCTCCAGGCGCTGCCGCCGAAGCGGGACTCCCAGTTGCTCGGCGGGCACTCCCCTCGCGGGCCCTTGCCGTCGCGGAAGATGTAGCGGTCGCGCTCAGGGGAACCCGGGCCGGCTGTCAGGGCTTGCCGGAACCACTCGTGTCGGTCCGAGGTGTGGTTCGGGACGATGTCGATCAGGACTCGGATACCTCGCTCGTGCGCCGCCGACACCATCCGGTCGAAGTCCTGCAGGGTGCCCAGGGACGGGTCGATGCCGCGGTGGTCAGTTATGTCGTAGCCGCCGTCGACCCATGGGGATGGGTAGCAGGGCGTTAGCCAGATCGCGTCCACACCGAGCCAGGCGAGGTAGTCCAGCCTGGACGTCACGCCCTGAAGGTCGCCGACTCCATCGACGTTCGCGTCGGCGAAGCTGCGGGGGAAGATCTGGTACGTGACCGCGTTTCGCCACCAGGGGTGGGGCATTGGGGTCCTTCGGTGGGGCTCTTGGCCTGGGTCGGTTGTTGGCGTGGGTTGGTTGTTGGCGTTGAGGTTCGCAGGGTTTTGGGTGTTGCGCTTTTTGGCTTGGATTTTTGGGGTCGGTCGGTTTGGTGGGGTTTGGTTCGGGGTTGGGACCTTTAAGGGCTCCGTTTGGGGTGGGGCCATCCCCGTGGTGGGTGGAGTGTGGGGGCTGCGGGGCGGCGGAATCCCGGGTGCGGCTATAGCGCGCTATAGAGGCTGTTTTGGATGTGGCGCCGGCCGGGATGCGTTTGGGGTGAGCCGCTGTTGTCGAGCCGGCGAAGCGGCGTGATGGTCGTGTGGTTGGGGCGATTTCGCGCGAAATCGTCACCCTGTCGTAGGGCCGGTGTCTCACCCGCAGACGGAACGAGTTCTCAAACCGCCTCTACAGCGCTTGAAGCCCTTGCGGTGTCGAACTTCCAGTTTTTTGCTTCTGCTGCTTGGGTTTTCGTCCCCAAGATAGGTTCTTTCACCTGATCAAGCGACCATAAATGACGTGCGAACTGGTGTTCTAATGCGGGAGAATATTTGGTATGACACCGCTGTTGAACACCCAGGATCCGGCCGTCGGCACCACCAGTGCCCGGTCGGCGGTGTCGTGCACGGATGCCGAACTCGCCGCCCGTATCCGTGAACTGGAGGAGGCGATGCGGGTGTTGATGATGGAGCAGTTGCAGTGCATCGCCGAAGCCGACCACCGTGGTGGGTATGCCGAGTTGGGGTTCCGGTCGGCGCAGGTGTGGTTGCAGGGGTTGCTCAACATCGATGCGCGTGATGCGAAAACCCGCGTCAAGGTCGCCCGCAATGTTGAGGACCGGCAGAGCTTGTATGGCGAGGTCATGCCCGCCGACCTGCCTGAGACTGCTGCGGCTTTGGCAGAGGGTGCGATCGGGTTGGAGCATGCGCGGGTGATCGTGGACGGGGTCCGCCGCCTGCCGGAGTATGCCCGCTGTCATCAGGTCGGTAAGGTCGAATCAACCCTGGCCGGGTATGCGCGGATGATGACGCCTCGTGAGCTGGAGAAGCTCGCCGAGCGCATCCGCTATCTGCTGGATCAGGACGGTGCCTACGACGACGAGGAAGACCAGCATGAGTCGCGGGAGCTGCACTACACGGTTGCCCGGGACGGAATGACGGTCATCAAAGCCCGCCTCGACCGCGAGACCGGCGCCAAGTTCGCCGCGCTGATGCAACCGCTGGCCGCACCGCGGCCGGAGGTAGAGGGGGAGAAGGATCCGCGCACGGTGGGGCAGCGCAACGCCGACGGCTTCGCCGCCATCCTGGACCTGGCGCTGGATCATGACGGGGTTCCGCGTTCGGGTGGACAGCGGCCGCACATCACCATCTCCATCGACTTCGACGACCTCAAGCGAGGGCTCGGGTTCATCGCCGCCGAAACAGGGTTGCCCGGCACCCTCAATACCGAACGGGCCATCACCGCCGAGAACGCCCGCCGCATCGCCTGCGACGCCGAGGTGCTGCCGATGGTTCTCGGCGGGGACGGCCTCCCGCTGGACGTGGGTCGGGCGAAGCGGACCGCGCCGACGCATCTGCGCGCGACGTTGCTGCAGCGGGACGGGGTGTGTGCGTTCCCGGGATGCGACCGGCCGCCGGGAACCCCGGAAGCACACCACATCCCACTGGGCCGACGGTGGAACAACCGAGCTGGGCAACATGGTGATGCTCTGCGGTCACCATCACCGGACCCTGCACACCCAGCGATGGGAAATCACCATGCGCGGTGGGCGACCCGCGTTCATCCCACCGCCCACAGTGGACCCAAAGCGAACGCCACGACCAGGCGGTAGAGCACTACCCACCCAACACCGCGCGATCATTGATCGGCACCTGCCGGTGTCGGGCGGGTATGCGACCACGCCCACATGTTGACCAGGTTGTGCCACCACAGCGTGGCCCGCGTCGGGCACCATGGCCGTATGCAGCAGACGAGCAGTCGCGAGGTGTACGCCAACCCGTGGATGACCGTCCGCGAGGACGGCGTTCGGCGCGCCGATGGTTCCGACGGGATCTACGGCGTGGTCGACAAGCCCGACTACGCCTTGGTGATCCCGCTCGACGGCGATCGGCTTCACCTCGTGGAGCAGTTCCGGTACCCGTTGGGCCTGCGGCGGTGGGAGTTCCCGCAGGGCACCGCTCCGGACCGGCTCGACGTCGAGCCGACCGAGCTCGCCGTGCGGGAGCTGCGCGAGGAAACCGGCCTGCGGGCAGCGAGCCTCGTCGAGATCGGCACCCTCGACGTGGCTCCCGGCATATCCAGCCAGCGCGGGCGGGTGTTCCTGGCCACCGGGCTGACGGCGGGCGAGCACGAACGCGAGTCGGAGGAGCAGGACATGCGGGCCGCCTGGTTCTCCCGGGCCGAGTTCGAGAAGATGATCGCCGCAGCCGAGGTCACCGATGCGCAGTCGGTCGCCGCCTACACGCTGCTGCTCCTGCACGAACGCCGGAACCCCGCCTGAACGGCCGTCACCGGCGCCGACAGGTCAGGCTTCCTCCAGCACCGACCGCAGGAACGCCCGGGTGCGCTCCTGTTCCGGCCTCTCGAACAGATCGGCCGGCGGCTTGTCCTCGATGATCTTGCCTTTGTCGAACATCAGCACCCGGTGGGAGACGTCGCGGGCGAACTTCATCGCGTGCGTCACGCACAGCATCGTGATGTCGCTGGTGCGCGCCAGATCTCGCAACACGTCGAGCACCTCGGCCGCCAGTTCCGGGTCCAGCGCCGAGGTGATCTCGTCGAGCAGCAGCACGTCCGGGCTCATCGCCAGCGCTCGGGCGATCGCCACGCGCTGCTGCTGGCCACCGGAGAGCTGCGTCGGATAGGCGTCGACCTTGTCCGCCAGGCCCACCATGCCCAGGAGTTCCCGCGCTCGCCGCTCGGCGTCCGCAGTGGACTTGCCGAGCACGTGGACCGGTGCCTCCGTGACGTTGCGCAGCACCCGCATGTTCGGGAACAGGTTGAACTGCTGGAACACCATGCCGATCCGCCGTCGCACCTTGCGCAGGTGCTTTTCGTCGGCGGGCACCAGCCTTTCGCCGCGGCGCACGTGGGTAAGGCATTCCTCGCCCACGTGGATCGTGCCGCCGTCCACCCGCTCCAGGGTCATCAGCAACCGCAGGATCGTCGTCTTGCCCGATCCGCTCGGCCCGATCAGGGTGACCCGCTCGCCCGGGCGGACCGCGAAGTCCAGTTCGTCCAGCACCACGTTGTCGCCGAACCGCTTGACCACGCGGTCGAACCGGATCATCTCTCCGCCCGCCTCAGACCCCAACACGCCGTTCCAACCTCCGCACCAGCAGCGACGACGGGTAGCTGAGCAGCAAGAAGCAGATGCCCGCCAAGGTCAGCGGCTCCACGTACCGGTACGCCTCCGACCCGGCTTCCTGCGCCGCCCCCACCAGGTCGAGTACCCCGATCGCCAGCAGCAGCGGCGTTTCCTTGAACATCGAGATCGTGTAGTTGCCCAGCGCGGGCAGCACCCGCGGGATCGCCTGCGGCAGGATCACGCTCGTCCACACCCTGCGGATCGGCAGGCTCAGCGCCGTCGCCGCTTCCCACTGACCTCGCGGCACACCTTCGATGCCGGCCCGGTAGACCTCCGCCGTGTAGCAGGCGTAATGCACTCCGAGACCGATCACTCCGGTGGTCAGCGAAGAGAACTTCAGGCCGATGCCCGGCAGCACGTTGAACAGGAAGTACAGCTGCACCAGCAGCGGCGTGCTGCGGACGAACTCGATGAACGCCCAGACCGCCGTGCTGACCAGCCGGACCCTGGATCGCCGCAGCAGGGCCAGCACAAGACCGAGCGCGAACGCCACGATCGAGCCCAGCACCGTGGCCTCGAACGTCACCACCAGGCCGCCGAGGATGTCCGGGATGATCCGGCCGGTGAACTCCCAGTCCCAGATCAACTAGATCGCCCCGCCTTCGACCCGGCCGAGCGCCTTCGACGGTTCGACCGGTTCGCGGCCGACGGCCGCGGCGGCCCGCCGCTCCAGCACCCGCATCACCATCGTGACCTGCACCGCCAGCACCAGGTACAGCGCGAGCATCAGCAGGTAGATCAGCGCGGTCTGGCCGGTGAAGTTCGGTTCGAGTACCTCCCGGCCCTGGTAGGTGATGTCGTGCACGAAGATCAGCGAGAGCAGCGCGCTGCTCTTCAGCAGCTGGATGAACAGGTTGTTGAACGGCGGGATCATCTCCACCACCGCCTGCGGCAGGATCACCCGCCGCATCCGCTGCACCCGGCTGAAGCTCAGCGCGACCGCGCACTCGTACTGCTCCTTCGGCACCGCCTGCACCGCACCGCGCACGATCTCGCCGCCGTACGCGCCGTGGTTCAGGCCGAGCACGAGGACGCCCGCCCACAGCGGGAGCAGCTCGAAACCGACCAGCAATGGCAGCGCGAAGAAGATCCAGAACAGCTGGACCACTTCGGACGTGCCGCGCCAAACCTCGACGTAGCCGCGGGCGATGACGCGGACCCACCGCCAGGGCGCGAGCATGCCGAGTCCAGCCGTGAACGACAGCACGATGCACAGCGCTATGCCGCACAGGGTCGCGATCACCGTCGGCGGCACACCCTGCAGCAGGACCGAGAGGAAGTGCGAGAAGTTCTCGAACATGTCGCCTCCCGTCGCCGGGATCAGCTACCGGCGCACAGTGCCTCCGTGGTCACCCCGGCCGGTGGCAGGTTGTCCTGGGTGAAGCCGAACGGCTCGACGATGCGGACCCACTCGCCGCTGTCGTGCAGCTTCTTCAGCTCGGTGTTGAACGCATCGCGCAGCGAGGTGTCCGGCGTGCGGAACACGAACGCGCCCGCCTGCACCTCGGGCCTGCCGTTGATCACCGGCGTGAAGCCCTTGGTCACCTCGACCTGCGCGCCCGGGCTCTTCCGCACCAGGTCGTTGAGCGAGATGTTGGTCAACGCTGCGCAGTAGACGCGTTTGTTGGTGACCGCCTGCAGGAGCGCGTTTTGCGAATCGAAGACCTGCACCTGCGCGTCCGGCACGCCCAGCCGTTGCGCGTAGTCCTTCTCCACCGCTCCGCTGAGGACCGCGAGGTTGAGCTTCTTCTTCGCCACGTCCTCGAAGCTGGTGACGCCCTCGGGGTTTCCCGCGGGCACCAGGAACGCCGTCGGCGCGATGTAGTCCGGGATCGAGAACGCCGCGTTCTTGCAGCGCTCCGGGGTGATGAACATGCCCGCCGCGACCACGCTGAACTTGCCCGCGTTGAGGGCCGGGATCAGCTGGTTGAAGTCGACCTGCGAGGCCAGCACGGTGTTCACCCCGAGGTTCCGGAACACCGCGCGCGCCACCTCCGGGGCCTCGCCGGTGATCTTGCCGGATGCGTCGGTGAAGCCGTAGGGCGCCTCACCGGCTATGCCGACCTGGATGGTGCCGGAACTTCGGGCCGCCTGGAGCGGATCACCACCCGCACCACCCCCGCCGGTGCGGGTGCACCCGCACAGCACCAGCGCGCCCACCGCGGCGCCGGAGCCCTTCAGGAAATCTCGCCGCGTCCAGCCTCTGCTCGCCATGACCATCGCCCCTTCGAAGCGGCAGCAGGGTTCTCGCCCATGGTCAGGCCCGAACGCGTGACTTGCATCACTGGAGCGGGTCGGGTTGGCAGACCGCTCAGTCGGTCACGCGTTCGATGTCGGCGCCGAGACCGCGCAGGTTCTCCACGAAGTTCGGGTAGCCGCGATCGATGTGGAACACGTCCCACACCTCGGTCGAGCCGTCCGCGCACAGCCCGGCCAGCACCAAGCCCACCCCGGCGCGGATGTCGGTCGCCCACACCGGGGCGCTGGAAAGCCGCTCCAGGCCGCGCACCACCGCGTGGTGCCCGTCGGTGCGGGCGTCCGCACCCATCCGGACCAGCTCCTCGATGAACCGGAACCTGGACTCGAACAGGTTCTCGGTGATCATCGACGTGCCGTCGGCGACCGCCGACAACGCCAACGCCATCGGCTGCAGGTCGGTCGGGAAACCCGGGTACGGCAGCGTCACGAAGTCCACCGCGTGCGGGCGGCCGTGCAGCGCCACCCGGAAGCTCTCCTCTGACGTGGTCACCTCGGCGCCCGCGCTGCGCAGCTTCTCCAGCACCAGGTTCACGTGCCGCGGATCGACCCCGCGCACCGTGATGTCGCCGCGCGTCGCAGCCGCCGCAAACGCCCAGGTCGCGCCGACGATCCGGTCCCCGATCACGCGGTGCTCGACGGCCTTCAGCGAGGACACGCCGTGCACCGTCAACGTCGACGTACCGGAACCCTCGATCTTGGCGCCCATCTGCTGCAGCATCACGCAGAGATCGATGATCTCCGGCTCCCGCGCCGCGTTGTCGATCACCGTGGTGCCTTCCGCCAGCACCGCGGCCATCAGGATGTTCTCCGTCGCACCCACGCTGGGGAAGTCCAGCCAGATTTGGGCGCCACGCAGGTTCTCCGCCTCCGCAACCACCGCGCCATGCTCGATGTGGCTGGTCGCGCCGAGCTTCCGCAGGCCGTTCTGGTGCATGTCCAGCGGGCGGGAACCGATCGCGTCACCACCGGGCAGCGTCACCACCGCGCGGCGGCACCGGGCCACCAGCGGCCCCAGCACGCACACTGACGCACGCAGCTTGCCCATCGACGGCGAGATCGCCTCGTGGTTGATCGACGCCGGGGTCGTGATGTGCACCGTGCCGCCGTCGATCGACACCTCGCAGCCGAGGCTGCGCAGCACGTCGGCCATCAGCGGAACGTCGAGGATCTCCGGGCAGTTGACGATCGTCGTCGTGCCCTCCGCCAGCAGCGCCGCAGCCATCAGCTTCAGCACGCTGTTCTTCGCCCCGACCACGTCGACTTCGCCGACGAGGCGCGCCCCGCCGTGTACCCGGAAGTGCTCACTCACGAGCATCGAGGTTACGGCCCGACCCCCACCGCCATCGGATCGGGTTGCGATCGGGGCGAGCATGGGAACCTTCCTGTCACCCGCAGCGCGGTCGGACTGCAGCATGGGAACCTTCCTGTCACGCACGCCCGGGCACCGGCGGGATCCGCCTAGGCTGTCGGCATGGCAGTCCACCTGACGAAGATCTACACGCGGGCCGGCGATTCGGGCACGACTCGGTTGTCGGACAACTCCAAGGTGCACAAGACCGATCCGCGGCTGATCGCCTACGCCGACGTGGACGAAACGAATTCGGTGCTCGGCGTGGCGTTGGCAACCGCGCAGCTCGCCGGCGACGTCGTCGAGGTACTGAGGGCGGTGCAGAATGACCTGTTCGACGTGGGAGCGGACCTGTCGACGCCGGTGGTCGAGAACCCGAAGTACCCGCCGCTGCGCGTCACCCAGGCCTACGTCGACCGCCTCGAGGGCTGGTGCGACGAGTTCAACGCGCGCCTGGGCAAGCTGGACTCGTTCATCCTCCCCGGCGGCACCCCCGGCGGCGCGCTGCTGCACCAGGCACGGTGCGTGGCCCGGCGCGCCGAGCGGTCGGCGTGGGCGCTGCAGGAAGCCGACGGCGAGCGCACTTCGCCGCTGCCCGCCAAGTACCTGAACCGGCTGTCGGACCTGCTGTTCATCCTCGCCCGGGTGGCGAACCCGGACGGCGACGTCCTCTGGAAGCCGGGCGGCAACGCCTAGACCTCCTTGGCGAAACACCTGATCAGCGGGTCGTCGCGGTACGCCCCGAACGTCGCGAAGAAGCGGGGCCCGGAAGCGGACCCCGCTGGAAGGTTTCAGGATGCCCAGGGCACCGATCGGCCCGGTGGGGCGGATTCGAGCCAGGACAGGAAGCCGGTCAGGGCGTCGGTGCTCATCGCCAGCTCCAGCTCCGGGCCGGTCAGGTCGAGGACCGTCGACCCGGTGGGCATCACGTAGGCCTCCGCCATCGACGGCTCGCGGCGCCGCGCGATCTCCACGTCCCGGCGGTTGATCACCCAGTTCGGCCCCGATCGCAGGCTTAGCGCCCGGTACCAGGCGAACTCCTCGCCCCGGTAGTGCGCGACACCCAGGTGCCAGCCGCGGCCACCGCCGTCCTTGCTGGCGCGCAACGCCACGTCGATGCCCCCGACGCGCAGTTCCCGCAGCCGCCGCCACGCCAGCGCCGCGACGACCACGGCAGCGATCAGCAGCAGCCCGAAGGCCACCGCGAGCAACAGGACCGGGGAACCCATGCGCGGCCCGGTTCAGGCCGAGTGGCCGGCTGCTCGCAATCGGCTCAAGGCCCGTGCCCGGGCCTGTTCATCGGCGCTCTTGACGTCCTCGCGGGCCTGCGCCACGTCGATCTCGGAGGCGAGCTCCGCGGTCTCCGCCAACACGCTCACCCCGTCCGCGGTGACGGAAAGGAAACCACCGTGCACCGCGGCGGTCACGGTCTCCTTGTCGGTGGTGGTGATGCGCACCACGCCACCCTCGATCAGCTCGCCGAGCAGGGGCTCGTGCCCCGGCAGGATGCCGATCTCCCCTTCGGTGGTCTGCGCGACCACGGCGGTCGCCTCCCCGGACCACAGGCGGCGCTCGACGGCGACCAGTTGGACGGACATGTTGGCCACGCGCGTCTCCTTTGTCGGGTGTGTGCCCGCAGTCTATCCGGTGCCACCAGGGCGATCGTGACTGGCCGGGCTGGAATTGCATTGTCGCGGTGCTTGGCAAGCGGGGTCGGGGTCCGCTCGGACCCCGACCCCGTTGCCGGTCTGCCGTCCCCGTCAGCGGGGTCCGGCGCTCACTTCTCGGTGAGCTTCTTGTACGCCTGCTCCAGGTCGTCGAGACCACCGATGGACAGGAACGCCTGCTCCGGGTAGTGGTCGAAGTCGCCCTTGCAAAGCTTGTCGAAGGCCTCGATGGTCTCCTTCAGCGGAACGAAGGAGCCTTCCTGGCCGGTGAACTGCTTGGCCACGAAGAAGTTCTGCGACAGGTAGCGCTCGATGCGACGCGCCCGCTGCACCGTCACCTTGTCCTCTTCGGACAGTTCGTCCATACCGAGGATGGCGATGATGTCCTGCAGTTCCTTGTACTTCTGCAGGATCCGCTTGACCTCCTGCGCCACCCGGTAGTGCTCCTCGCCGACGATCGCCGGGTCGAGGATCGTGGAGGTGGACGAAAGCGGGTCCACCGCCGGGTAGATGCCCTTCTGCGAGATCGCACGGGAGAGCTCCGTGGTCGCGTCCAGGTGGGCGAAGGTGGTCGCCGGGGCCGGGTCGGTGTAGTCGTCCGCGGGCACGTAGATCGCCTGCATCGAGGTGATCGAACGACCCCGCGTCGAGGTGATGCGCTCCTGCAGCTCACCCATCTCGTCGGCCAGCGTCGGCTGGTAACCCACCGCGGACGGCATGCGGCCCAGCAGGGTCGAAACCTCCTGGCCGGCCTGGGTGAACCGGAAGATGTTGTCGATGAACAGCAGAACGTCCTGGTTCTGCACGTCGCGGAAGTACTCCGCCATCGTCAGCGCGGACAGCGCCACCCGCATACGGGTGCCCGGCGGCTCGTCCATCTGCCCGAACACCAGCGCGGTGTCGGCGAGCACTCCCGACTCGTCCATCTCGACCCAGAGGTCGTTGCCCTCGCGGGTGCGCTCACCGACGCCGGCGAACACCGAGGTGCCACCGAAGTTCTTGGCGACCCGGCGGATCATCTCCTGGATGAGCACCGTCTTGCCGACACCGGCACCACCGAACAGGCCGATCTTGCCGCCCTGCACGTACGGGGTGAGGAGGTCGATGACCTTGATGCCGGTCTCCAGCATCTCGGTCTTGCCCTCGAGCTGGTCGAAGCTCGGCGCCTTGCGGTGGATCGCCCACTTCTCGGCGTCCGAGGCGTAGCCCGGCTCGTCGAGGCAGTGGCCCAGCGCGTTGAACACGTGGCCCTTGACGACGTCGCCGACCGGCACCGAGATGCCGGCACCGCTGTCGGTGACCACGACGCCGCGGACGAGACCCTGGGTGGGCTGCATCGAGATCGTACGCACGACGCTGTCACCCAGGTGCTGGGCGACCTCCAGCGTCAGCGTCTTCGCCATGCTCTCGGCGGTGATGTCCACCGTGAGGGCGTTGAACAGGTCTGGCACCTGGTCGCGCGGGAACTCGACGTCCACGACCGGGCCGAGCACCCGGACGACGCGGCCCGTGCCAGTGGTGGTGGCAGTAGCAGCAGTCATGTCACTCACTTCCTGCGGACGAGAGCGCCTCGACACCGCCGACGATCTCGCTGATTTCCTGGGTGATCTGGGCCTGGCGGGCCTGGTTGGCCTCACGGCTGAGGTTGCGGATCAGCTCGTCGGCGTTGTCCGTCGCCGACTTCATCGCCGTCCGGCGAGCCGCGTGCTCCGAGGCAGCCGAATCCAGCAGGCCCGCGAACAGGCGGGTCTTGATGTACTTCGGCAGCAGCGCGGCGAACAACGTCTCGGCGTCCGGTTCGAACTCGTACGTGGACTTGAGCGCCTTCACAGGCTCGTCGGAGTACTCCACCTCGAGCGGAGCGATCCTGCGGACCGCCGGCCGCTGGGTGAGCATCGAGACGAACTCGGTGTGCACCAGGTGCAGCTCGTCCACGCCAAGCTTACCGTCCGGCCCCCCGTCGTCGAGGTAGTCGTCGGCGCCCGCCAGGAACGCCTTGACCAGCGTATCGCCGATCTCGGCCGCGTCGGCGTAGTCGGGGCGGTCGCTGAACCCGGTCCAGCTCGCCTCGATCTCGCGCTGGCGGAACCGGTAGTACGTTTCGCCCTTGCGGCCGATGACGTACAGCACCGGGTCCTTGCCCTGCTCGCGCAGCAGCGCCTGCAGCTCCTCCGCCGCCTTGATCACGTTGGCGTTGTAGCCACCGCAGAAACCCCGGTCGCTGGTAACGACCAGCACGCCGGCGCGCTTCGGGTTCGAGCGCTCGGTCAGCAGCGGGTGGTCCAACGTGCTCACGTCGGCCAGCGCAGACAGGACGCTGGTGATCTCCTCGGCGTACGGCCGCGAAGCCCCGACCCTGGCCTGCGCCTTCATGATGCGCGAGGTAGCGATCAGCTCCTGCGCCTTGGTGATCTTCCGGGTCGATTTGATCGACCGGATCCGATTCCGGAGTTCCCGAAGTTGAGCCATGACTTACCCGGTCACTTCTTCGGCGCGGGGCGGTTGACCTTCACGGTCTCCTGCCCCACCTCGTCTGCCGCCAGCGCTTCGGCGTCCGGCTCGGCCGGGACGACCGACTCGCCGCCGGAGCCCGTGAACTGCTTCTTGAACTCTTCGACCGCCGACACGATGGCCTTCTCACCGTCTTCGGAGAGCTTGCCGGTCTCGACGATGTCCTTGAGCGTCGTCTCGCTGGTACGCCGCACGTACCCCAGGAACTCGCTCTCGAACCGGCGCACGTCGGCGACCGGCACCGAGTCCAGGTGCCCCTTGATGGCGATGTAGAGGGAAACGGCCTCTTCCTCGACCGGGAGCGGCTCGCCCTGGCTCTGCTTGAGTACCTCCATCAGCCGGGCACCGCGGTCCAGCTGGGCCTTCGAAGCGGCGTCCAGGTCCGAGGCGAAGGCGGAGAACGCCTCCAGCTCGCGGTACTGGGCCAGGTCCAGACGCAGCGAGCCGGTGACCGACCGCATCGCCTTGATCTGCGCGGAACCACCGACGCGCGACACCGAGATACCGACGTCGATGGCCGGGCGCTGACCCGCGTTGAACAGGTCGGACTGCAGGAAGCACTGGCCGTCGGTGATGGAGATGACGTTCGTCGGGATGTAGGCCGACACGTCGTTCGCCTTGGTCTCGATGATCGGCAGACCCGTCATCGAGCCGGCGCCCATCTCGTCGGAGAGCTTCGCGCAGCGCTCCAGCAGGCGCGAGTGCAGGTAGAACACGTCGCCCGGGTAGGCCTCACGACCCGGCGGGCGGCGCAGCAGCAGCGAGATCGCGCGGTACGCCTCAGCCTGCTTGGTCAGGTCGTCGAAGATGATCAGGACGTGCTTGCCCTGGTACATCCAGTGCTGGCCGATGGCCGAACCCGCGTACGGGGCCAGCCACTTCAGACCCGGCGAGTCGGAGGCCGGCGCGGCGACGATGGTGGTGTACTCCATCGCACCGGCGTCCTCCAGAGACCGCTTCACACCGGCGATCGTGGAGCCCTTCTGGCCGATCGCGACGTAGATGCAGCGGACCTGCTTGTCCGGGTCGCCGCTGGCCCAGTTGGACTTCTGGTTGATGATCGTGTCGACCGCGACCGTGGTCTTGCCGGTCTTGCGGTCGCCGATGATCAGCTGGCGCTGGCCGCGGCCGATCGGGGTCATCGAGTCGATGGCCTTGATGCCGGTCTGCAGCGGCTCGTGCACACCCTTGCGCTGCACGACCGTCGCGGCCTGCAGCTCCAGGGGACGCTGCGCCTCGGCGGCGATGTCGCCGAGGCCGTCGATCGGCTCGCCCAGCGGGTCGACCACGCGGCCGAGGAAGCCGTCGCCGACCGGGACCGAGAGGACCTTGCCGGTCCGCTTGACCTCCTGGCCCTCTTCGATCTTCTCGGACTCGCCCAGGATGACCGCACCGATCTCCTGAGCTTCCAGGTTCATCGCGACACCGTAGACGCCGCCCGGGAACTCCAGCAGTTCCTCGGTCATCACCGAAGGCAGACCCTCGACATGGGCGATGCCGTCACCGGTATCGGTGACGACCCCGACCTCCTCGCGGCTGACCTCCGGGGAGTAGCTGGAGACGTACTTCTCGATCGCACTGCGGATCTCGTCCGACGAGATCGTCAGCTCCGCCATGTCTCGTTCCTGCCCTCGGTTAGTTCTTGGAAGGGAGTTGGTGTTCGACGCCCCTTGCCGGTCGACCAGTCGGTCAGTCGGCGAGGTCACGTCGAAGGGACTGCAGGCGTCCCGTGATGCTGCCGTCGATGACCTCGTCGCCGACCCGGATCAGCAGCCCGCCCTCGACCCCGGGGTCGACCTCGAGGTGCACGGCGATCGGCCGCGCGTAGATCCGCTGCAAGGTGCGCGACAGCCGCTGTTGCTGCTCATCGCTGAGCGGGATCGCGGACCGGACGTGCGCCACCGAGCGCTCGCGGCGCTTCGCCGACAGCTCCGCCAGCTCTTCCAGGCCTTCGCTGACCCGCCGGCCGCGCGGCCGGGCCACCAGCTGGCGGACCAGGCTCAGGGTCACCGGCTCGACCTTGCCCTCGATGAGCTGGTCGACGACCGCGTACTTGCCCGCCTCGTCCCCCGTCGGGTCCGACAGCAACCGCTCCAGGTCAACCTGGGAGCCGATGATGCGGCCCAGCCGGAACAGCTCGTCCTCGACGGCGTCGAGCCGGCCGGCCCGCTCGGCCTGCACCAGCAGCGCGGTACGGGCCAACCGCTCCAGCCCGTCGACCAGGTCCGTCGGACTGGACCAGCGGGCCCGGACGGCCTCGACGACCACCGGCAGCGCCCGCGCGCCGAGCTTGTCCGCCAACAGCCCGCGGGCCAGGTCCTCCCTGGACCGCGGGTCGGTGGAGGCGTCGGCGAGCGCCCGCCGCAGCGTGGACTCGCGGCCCAGCAGGGCGGCCACGCCGAACAGCTCGTCGGCGAGCCCGGTGATCTCCGCGGCCTGGGCCCCATCGGTGGCCTGCAGCAGCTGCAGCTCGGTGGCTGCCAGCGCCTCGCGGCTCGCGGCGTTCACGAGGGTGCTCAACTCTCAGCGCCTTTCACTCGGTTAGGCCTGACCAGACCGGGACGATGCGGCCGATTCGGACGACGCCGGGGCCGAGGCGGCCTCCAGCTCGTCGAGGAACCGGTCGACGGTGCCCCGCCGACGGGCCTCGTCCTCCAGGGACTCGCCGACGACCCGGCTGGCCAGGTCGACCGCCTGGCGGCCGAGCTCCGACCGCAGCTCGGCGACGATCTGGGCCCGCTGGTGCGCCAGCTGGGTCTGGCCCTGGTTGACGATCCGCTCGGACTCGGTCTGCGCCTGGGCGCGCATCTCTTCCAGGATCTGCTGGCCTTCGGCGCGGGCGTCATCGCGGATCCGGGCCGCTTCCGCACGGGCCTCGGCCAGCTGCGACTTGTACTGCTCCAGCGTCCGCTGGGCCTCGGCCTGGGCGGCCTCGGCCTTGGCGATACCGCCCTCGATCCGCTCGCTGCGCTCCGCGTAGATCTTCTCGAAGCGCGGGATCGCGTACTTCCACAGCACGAACAGCAGCAGCAGGAAGGCGATCAGACCGACCACGATCTCCGCTGGTTCGGGGATGATCGGGTTGTGCTCGCCAGCCGCGGCCAGCAGCATCTGCGTCTTCACCACAACGTCTCCCAATGCGTTAAGCCGTTATCAGGCAGCGGAAGAGGCGATGAAGTAGACGACCAGACCGATCAGCGCCAGCACCTCGACCAGAACGAACGAGATCCAGGCGATGCCCTGCAGCTGGCCCTGGGCCTCCGGCTGGCGAGCGGTGCCGTTGATGACGGCCGCCCAGATCAGGCCGACGCCGATACCGGGGCCGACAGCGCCCAGGCCGTAGCCGATCGCGGCCAGACCGGGGTTGATGCTGCCCGCGGCCTCAGCGGCCTGCGCAAGAACGATGTTGCTCACTTTCACTACCTTTCACTCGGTCCGCTTCTCGGCGCGGATCGGAGGTCTTGGTCTTTCTCGTCAGTGCTCGGAGGACAGCGCCGCGCCGATGAAGTTCGCGGTCAGCAGCGCGAAGATGTAGGCCTGCAGCACCTGGATCAAGGCTTCGACGAACGTCAAGGCAATGGAGAAGGCGAACGCGACGATCGAGATCGGCTTGAACGCCCCACTCGCCTCGATGAGCAGGAATTCCCCGCCCAAGGTGAACACCAGGAGGATCAGGTGTCCGGCGAACATCGCGGCGAAGACCCGGACCGCCAGGGCGGCCGGCTGCGCGATGAACTTCTGCAGAAATTCGATCGGGGCAAGCAGGATGTAGATCGGCTTGGGCACCCCGGGTGGGAACATGATGTGCTTGAAGTAGCCCAGGAAACCGTGCCGGGCGAAGCCGACCCCGTGGAACACCAGGTACACCACGACGGCCAGCGCGATCGGGAAACCGATCCGCGACATCGTGGGGAACTGGATGACCGGGACGATGCCGAAGATGTTGTTCACCAGGATGAAGGTGAACAACGTGAAGATCAGCGGCACGAACGGACGGAAGTCCTTGGCGCCGATCTGCTCCCGCGCGATCTTGTTGCGGCTGAACTCGTAGACGAACTCCGCAACGAACTGCCCCTTGCCCGGGACCAGCTTCAGGTTCCGGGTGGCGATCACGAAGTAGGCGCCCACCATGATCGCCGACAGCACGACGAGGAGCATCGGCTTGGTGACTCCGCCGAAGATCGGCGGAAGGACAAAGCTATCGGCACCCGGCGGTTGGAATGTTCCGACCTCGGCCAGCATCAGCGCGCCCAACTGGGCTCCTTCCGGTTCTCCCGGTGAACTTCACTCTGCCGGGGGAATCGTCACGTTTTGCACTTAACGTACCTGATACGCGATCTGGCACGCGGAGGGGCCCTCCCCACCGCGTGGGATCGCAGGACCTCCGTGGAGTCCTCCGACCCGCGCTGCGCAGGGAAGGCTTCTGCCGCGGGACGATATCAGCGGGTAAGTAGCCACCCGACATGTGGTCGGGCACCACCATCCGGCCAACGGCCGACCGCCGGGAAATCCCGCCGAAACCGATCAGTTCCCCGGCACGATGGTGGGGATCTTGGTGCGCTTGAAAGCCACCACTTCGGCGCCCGCCCACACCATCACGGTGGCCAGCATGGTGAATGCCAGCGATTCCCGGTGGATCGCGTCGATGCCGCCCAGCAGCGTCATCACCACCAGCAACACGATCATTTTGCCGATGTAGCCGCCGAGCGCGGCGACCATCACGAAATGCGGGTTCATGCCACCGGTGAACCGCATCAGCCAGATCGTCAGCAGCGACGAGGCGAACGCCACGACGCCGCCGACCAGCGCACCGATCAGCCCGGGCACCCCGAGCAGCACGGTCGCCACGATCGCCCCGATGGTCACCGTCGCCACACCCGGCCACACGGCGGTGCGCAGCATGGCCGATGCGAGCTTCCGCACGATTTCCGCGTGCGGGTTCGCGGTCTCGGCCGCCTCGGGGGTCTCAGCGGGGGTCGGCGCGTCGGTCGCTTCGCTCATCGGGACTCTCGATCGGCTCGGGTGCGCATTCGCGGAATCACCGAGATGATAGCCGCCAGCAACACCCCGAGGCCTACGACCCATGCCACAACAACCGCGTTGAACAGCGTCAACGACACCGCGCCGAAGGCGATGACGGCCGCCCACAGGTAGATCAGCAGCACCGCGCGACGCTGCGAATGCCCGATTTCCAGGAGCCGGTGGTGCAGGTGCATCTTGTCGGCGTGGAAGGGGCTCTTGCCCGCCCGGGTGCGGCGCACGACGGCCATGATGAGGTCCAGCAGCGGCACGAACAGCACCGCCGCGACCACCAGCAGCGGCGACAGCAGCGCGATGGTGTCGGTCGGGTTCATGTAGGCGTAGTTCATCCGGCCGGACGCCGACGTGCTGGCGGTGGCCAGCATCAGGCCGATCAGCATCGAACCCGAGTCGCCCATGAAGATCTTCGCGGGCTGGAAGTTGTACGGCAGGAAGCCCAGGCAGGCCCCGGCGATCGCGGCCGCGATCAGCGCAGGCGGGTAGGCGTTGACGTCGCCGCCCTGCCGGTCCAGCACGCCGAGGCAGAACACGAAGGTGGCGGTGGCCGAGACCAGGCCGATGCCGGATGCCAGCCCGTCCAGCCCGTCCACGAAGTTCATCGCGTTGATCATCGCGACAACCAGCAACACGGTCAGCAGCTGGCCCTGGTTGCTGCCCAGCACCATCAGCTGACCCACGTGGCCCTCGTCCCCACCACCCCACGGGACCCAGAACATGAACCACTGCACACCGAAGAGCACCAGGATCCCGGCTGCGGTGACCTGCCCGGCCAGCTTCGTCAGGGAGTCCAGCTCGAAGCGGTCGTCCAGCGCTCCGACGAGGACGATCAGCCCCCCGGCGATGACCACGGCCAGGATGTCGTTGGAGTAGGAGAAGCCGCGCGACAGCGTCGGCAGGTTGGCGGCGAGGAACATCGCCACCAGCACCCCGCCGTACATCGCGACCCCGCCCATCCGCGGCATCGGCTTGACGTGCACGTCTCGCTTGCGGGGGTAGGCGACCGCGCCGACGCGGATCGCCAGCAACCGGACCAGCCCGGTCAGCAGGAAGGTCGCCGCCGCAGCGGTGAGCATGACGAGGAGGTACTCACGGGCGGGTAGCCCGGCCGGAGCCCACGGCGCATTGTCCATACCGGTGGCTCACCCGCGCTGTGCCGAGGCCCGCGGGAATTCGGCGTTCAGCCCCCAGAACGGATTGCTCAAGCCCGGCGCTCCTCATCGCTGTTCACGTTGTGGCTGGCGAGTGCTAACGCTATCGGCCCGCGCCCGGGGCGCTTTCACCGGTCCGCTTCGAGCTCTTCGCCGAGCACCTCGGACAGGTCGGCGAGGCTCACCGCGCCCTCCCGCAGCACCCGCGGCTTGCCCTGGGTGAGGTCGACGATGGTGGAGGCGACGGGTTCCCCGGACGGGCCGCCGTCGAGGTAGACCTGCACGGAGTCGCCGAGCTGCTCGCGCGCCTGGTCTGCGTTGCTGCCCGGCGGGTGGCCGGTGCGGTTGGCGCTGGAGACGGCCATCGGGCCGACCTCGCGCAGCAGGTCCAGGGCCACCGGGTGCAGCGGCATCCGCAGGTTCACCGTGCCCCGGGTGTTGCCGAGGTCCCAGGACAGCGACGGCGCCTGCGGCAGCACTAGCGACAACCCGCCCGGCCAGAACGCCTCGATCAACGCGCGCGCCTGTTGCGGAACGGACATCACCAGCCCATCCACAGTGGACCAGGAGCCGACCAGGACCGGCACCGGCATGTCCGGGCCGCGCCCCTTGGCGGCGAGCAGGGCGTGCACGGCGTTGGAGTCGAAGGCGTCCGCGCCGATGCCGTAGACGGTATCGGTGGGCAGCACTACCAGCCCGCCCGCGCGAACCGCGTTGGCCGCAGCGGCCAGGCCTTCCTCGCGGCTGTCCGGACTGGTGCAGTCATAGACGGTGCTCACACCCCGAATCCTGGCACGCCCGGGATCGGCCCCGTTCGAGTGGTGCGGCTCATCGCCGTCCGGCAGCATCCGTCCTTCCTGTCACTCCGGCCGGGTGCGGCGGGCGGTGGCGAAGCGGGGGCGACCGGCCAGGTCGGTGTGCTCCTGGACGTCTTCGAGGACGCGGCGGGCGCGCAGCAGAGCGGGCACCGAGCCGCCGTGGGTGTCGTCGTGCTCGATGGCCACCCCGCCGCCGGGGCACAGCAGCCGGGCCGCGCAGCCCACGACGTGCCGGACCACGTCGAGGCCGTCGCGGCCGCCGAACACCGCCTGGTGCGGGTCGTGGTCGCGGACCTCCGGCGGCACCGGGGTGCCGTCCGGCACGTACGGCGGGTTGCAGAGGACCAGGTCGGCCAGGCCCTCCAGCTCCATGAACAGCATCGGGTCGGTGACATCCCCCGCGTAGAGATGGATCGGGGTGTCACCGGCCTGCGCCTGCTGGCCGGCGTTGCGGCGCGCCCAGGCCAGCGCGGCGGGCTCCTTCTCCACCGCGTGCACGGTGGCGTCCGGGCGGGCGTTCGCCATCGCCAGCGCCAGCGCCCCGGACCCCGTGCAGAGGTCCACCACGGTCGGCCGCTCCACGCCTTCCAGCGTCGCCAGGCCCCAAGCGAGCAGCAGTTCCGTCTCGGGTCGGGGCACGAACACGCCGGGCCCGACTTCGAGCGCCACGGCGCCGAGCGACGCGGTACCGGTGAGGTGCTGCAGCGGCACCCGCGCGGCCCGGCGGCGCACCAGATCGTGCAGCGCCTGGACGACCGGCGGGTCCACCAGCGGCACCATCATCAACTTGGTGCGCTCGACCCCGAGCAGATGCGCGGCAAGCAGTTCCGCATCGGTGCGCGGGCTCGCCACGCCCGCCGCGGCGAGGATGCGTTCCGCCTCGAGAATGGCCAGGCGTAGGGGCTGTCGCGTCACACGGTTAGCTTAAATGCTTGCTTTTCGTCTTTGCTCTTGAAGCGGCGCCAGCCGCTAAATCGGGGATCCCGCAGACCAGACGGCGTCTGAGGTTCCGCCACTCGCACCGCGACGCAAAACGAGCCTGGAAACATGCCTTAAAGCGCGAGGCGTTCTTTCCGGTCGGCGGCGAGCAGGGCTGTCACCACCGCATCGAGATCGCCGTCAAGGACCTGGTCCAGGTTGTAGGCCTTGTAGTTCACCCGGTGGTCGGAAATGCGGTTCTCCGGGAAGTTGTAGGTGCGGATGCGCTCCGAACGGTCCACTGTGCGCACCTGGCTGCGCCGCGCCTCGGACGCCTCCCGCTCGGCTTCTTCCTCGGCGAGCGCCTGCAACCGGGCCTTGAGCACCTGGATGGCGCGCTGCTTGTTCTGCAGCTGCGACTTCTCGTTCTGGCAGGACACCACGATGCCCGTCGGCAGGTGGGTGATCCGCACCGCCGAGTCGGTGGTGTTCACGCTCTGCCCGCCCGGCCCGGACGACCGGTAGACGTCGATGCGCAGGTCCTTCTCGTCGACCTCGACCGCGACCTCCTCCGGTTCTGGGTAGACCAGCACCCCGGCGGCGGAGGTGTGCACCCGGCCCTGCGACTCGGTGACCGGCACCCGCTGCACGCGGTGCACGCCGCCCTCGAACTTCAGCCGCGACCAGACCCCGTCGGGGCTGGTGGCGGCCTTGGCCTTGATGGCGACCGTGGCGTCCTTGTAGCCGCCGAGGTCGGATTCGGTCTTGTCCAGCACCTCGGCCCGCCAGCCCTGGCGCTCCGCGAACCGCAGGTACATGCGCAGCAGGTCGCCGGCGAACAGCGCGGACTCCTCGCCACCCTCGCCCGACTTGACCTCCAGCAGCACGTCGGAACCGTCGTGCGGGTCGCGGGGCAGCAGCAGTTCGGTGAGCTTCGCCTCCAGAACCGGGACCGACTCGGCGAGCAAGCCGGCCTCTTCGGCGAAGGCGGCGTCCTCGGCGGCGAACTCGCGGGCCGTGTCCAGATCGGACTGGGCCTGGTCAAGCTCCCGCGCGGTGCGCACGATCGGGGCGAGCTCGGCGTAGCGCCGGCCGAGCTTGCGGGCGTTGGCCTGGTCAGCATGCACGCCGGGATCGGCCAGCCGCTGCTCCAGTTCCGCGTACTCGGTGAGCAGCACTTCGAGCTTCGATGTCTCCACTGGCGACCCTCTTCCGCTGGTTCCTCTTTAACAAGCGGCGTCAGCCGCTTGCGGTGGGGCAAGCAACTTGCACCGCCGCGGGTTCTCAGAAGTGCCTTGCGGGGACCCCCGCACCCCGAGCTTTTCTCGCGAGGACAGCCCCGGCGCCGCGTATCGGTTTTTGAACACTTCTTTTGCTGCGGGCGTTCGGACACCAAACGTGGCGACGGCGCCCGTCCCGCGCTGCTCGCGTGGGACGGGCGCCGTCGGTGCAGCTACTTCTGTGCCTTCTGGCGCTTGCCGTAGCGGGCCTCGAAGCGGGCCACGCGGCCGCCGGTGTCCAGGATCTTCTGCTTGCCCGTGTAGAACGGGTGGCAGTTCGAGCAGACCTCGACGGTGATCTGGCCGGTCTTGCGGGTGCTGCGGGTGGTGAAGCTGTTGCCACAACCGCAGTTCACCTGCGTGACCACGTACTCGGGGTGGATGCCACTCTTCAACGGCTCGTCCTCTCTACTTGGCCGCCGGGTCCACGCGGCCGCTGCCGCGCGGTGAACCGGTGCCGGATCAACCCTGCATTCTGCCAGACCAGGGCTCGTGACCTGCAACGCAGGGGGCCCATCCGGTATTCCGCCGGGCCCTTCGGCGCGTCCGCGCAACCGCCCAACGCACCAAACGAACCGCCTGCCGAGCGACCCCCGGCCGAGGGTGCGTCCGGGGTGGTACGCCGTCCATCCTCGACGCGTGCAGCTGTGTTCGGTCCTGGGAAGGCTCACGGTGAAGTCGTGGGTGTTCCTGCCCCTGCTCTTCGTATGCAGCGCGGCCGGGGTCGCCGCCCTGCTCGACGTGCTGCTCGTGCGCGACCCGAGCCTCGACCAGGACCTGAGCCTCTCCGCGCCGCTGCTGTTCGGGTTCGCCGCCGGGCTGGCCCTGTTCACCGCGAGCCACGTCCGCTGGAACTTCCGTTGGCAGCGCCGCGGCCTGCGGTTCAGCTACCCGCTGCTGATGGTGGCCTGCGCCCTCGCCATGGACGGGCTGCAGCTGCCCGTCGTCGCCGCGCTCGCCGTCGGCCCGGTCGGAGCCGCGCTGCTGGCCGCCCTGCTGGTCCGCGCCTACCGCGACCGGGACACCCCAGAGTGCGCCCGAGCCTGACGTCGCGCAGGTGTGAGCATGGGAACCTTCCTGTCACCCACCCCCAGAAAAGCGGCAGGGCCCGCACCGGGGTCGGTGCGGGCCCTGCCGTCGGGCGGGAACGGGACAGCCGGTGGGAACCGGTCAGTCGTCGTCCTTGCCCGGGGTGGTCTTGGCGACCTGCATCAGGAACTCGATGTTGGTGCGCGTCTTGCGCAGCCGGTCCTGCAGGAGTTCCAGCGCCTGCTGCGCGTCGAGCGCGGCGAGCACCCGGCGCAGCTTGTGCGTGACGGCCAGCTCGTCGGGCGAGAGCAGGATCTCGTCCTTGCGGGTGCTGGAGGAGTCGACGTCCACCGCCGGGAACAGCCGCTTGTCCGCGAGCTTGCGGTCCAGCTTCAGCTCCGCGTTACCGGTGCCCTTGAACTCCTCGAAGATGACCGTGTCCATCGTGGAACCGGTCTCCACCAGCGCCGTGGCGAAGATGGTCAGCGAGCCGCCGTTCTCGATGTTGCGGGCCGCGCCGAGGAACCGCTTCGGCGGGTACAGCGCCGTGGAGTCCACACCACCGGACAGGATTCGCCCGGACGCCGGGGCCGCCAGGTTGTAGGCGCGGCCCAGTCGGGTGATCGAGTCCAGCAGGACGACCACGTCGTGGCCCATCTCGACGAGCCGCTTGGCCCGCTCGATGGACAGCTCGGCGACCGTGGTGTGGTCCGACGGCGGCCGGTCGAAGGTGGAGGCGATGACCTCACCCTTGACCGAGCGCTGCATGTCGGTGACCTCTTCCGGACGCTCGTCGGCGAGGACGACCATCAGGTGGCACTCGGGGTTGTTGGTGGTGATCGCGTTGGCGATCGCCTGCAGCACCATCGTCTTACCGGCCTTCGGCGGCGAGACGATCAGCGCGCGCTGCCCCTTGCCGACGGGCATCACCAGGTCGATGATCCGGCCGGTCAGGTTGTGCGGCTCGGTTTCGAGGCGCAGCCGCTCGTTCGGGTAGAGCGGGGTCAGCTTGTGGAACTCGGGGCGGTTCTTCGCCGCGTCCGGCTCCAGGCCGTTGATGGAGTCCACCCGAACCAGCGGGTTGAACTTCTGCCGCTGCTGCTCGCCCTCGCGGGGCTGCCGGATGACGCCCTTGATCGCATCGCCGCGGCGCAGCCCGTACTTGCGGACCAGCGACAACGACACGTAGACGTCGTTCGGGCCGGCCAGGTAGCCGGAGGTGCGCACGAAGGCGTAGTTCTCCAGCACGTCCAGGATGCCGGCCACCTGCAGCAGCACGTCGTCCTCGCGGACCTCGGGCTCGCCGCCCTCGCCGCGGCCGCGGTTGCGGCGGCGGTCGCGGTCGCGGTCGCGGAACCGGCGGCCACGACCCCGACGACCGCCCTCGTCATCATCGTCGTCCTGCCGGTTGTCGCGGTCCCGGTCCTGCCGGTTGTCGCGGTCCCGGTCCTGCCGGTTGTCGCGGTCCCGGTCCTGCCGGTTGCCGCGGTCCGGGCGGTTGTCCCGCTCCGGGCGGTTGTCCCGCTCCTGGCGGTTGTCCCGCTCCGGGCGGTTGTCCCGCTCCTGGCGGTTGTCGCGGCCCTCCGGCTTGCGCTCGGTGCCGCGCTGCTCGTCGGCACCACCCGATTCGGCGGCCACGCCGGCCCGACCGGGCGAACGGCGGCGACGGTTACCGCGCCGGTTGTCGTCCTCACCTGCGGACTCGACGGCCTGCGGGCGCCGGGCGCGGGTGCGGGTGGGGGCACCGTTGGTGCCGCTGCCGGACTCGGCCGGGGTCTCGCGCGAGGCGGCCTCGGTCTCGTCCAGCGCCGGCTGGTGGGCCTTGGCGGCCGGGGTCTCCTCGGCGCGGGCCGTGCTCTTCTTGGCGGAGCGGGTCCGCGGCGCGGTCGTGCCGCCCTGCTTCTCCTTGATCGCGGCGATCAGGTCGCCCTTGCGCAGACCACCAGTCTCGATCCCCAGTTCCCCCGCGAGTTGGCGCAGTTCGGCGAGAACCATGCCGGAGAGTCCGCCACGTCGCCGCGGGGTGCCGTTGGCCTCGGATTCCTGCTGGCCAGCCGAAGAGGCGTTCGTCGCCTCGCTGCTCAACAGTTCGGTGTTGCTCACGAATGTCCTTCCTGACCGGACCGCGCCTCCTACGCGACCCAGCGGATTGCCCGCCCGCTCTTGGAGTGCGGGCGGCCGGTGTGTGCTACCAGCCCTTTTGCCGGTTCGGATCAGCTCCGCGCACGCGGCGCGACCGATTTCGGCGATGGCTCGGGAAACCAGCAGCACCGGGCGGTGGGAGGTACCCGGCTCGCGTGGTCCATGTGCGACGCATCCACTCCGATCCACACATGCCGATGCACGCCCTGCTGCCGCCTCATTCCAGGAATTCCCGACTCACCTTGCGCCCCGGTGGAGAACCGGGAAGCTACGGGGCGTCGAGCCGGCGTCATGGTCACCTTGGGGGCCACACCGTGGAATTTAAGGCCCCCACCCCGACATCGGCAACGGATGTGCACCGCCGATCGTCCCGAAGCGAACTCAATTGAGTTGACAACTCCTGCCTCTGTCACCGCGATCGCCCCGAACTCGCTAAGTTGATCTTCACCCGTGCCGGGTGGAGTTCAATTCACAGCGGGAGATGCGCCCCGGAAAACGATGTCCCGGGCATGGCACCGGCGCCCTGGGCGCGGTGACTGATTGACCTTGAGGGTAGACGCCCCGTAGTTCGGGTGCAACAACCCCCCCTGGGCGTGGCACGCCCGTCGCAGATCACGCCGTCGACAACTAGCCAACGGGAGCCGCTGCCAGCGGCCGACGACACTTCCTTTGTACCACTCGGCCGCAAGACGCCGGGTTCCGGGGCCGTGAACTGGGCTTTTCGGCACGGTTCACGGCCCTGGGTCAGGCCTGCGGCTCGACCCGCACGCCAGTCGGATCGACCGGAAGGCGCAGCTCGTCGAAGCCGTTCGGCGCAATGCCGGACGCAATGTCGGCGGGAAGCGCCCCGCCGGGTGGGAACGCCAGTACCGTCGGGCCCGCACCGGACACGGCGGCGGCGATGCCCGCCGCGCGCAGCCGGCGGACCAACGCGATGGTTTCCGGCCAGGCCGGCTCGCGGTAGTTCTGGTGCAGCCGGTCGTCGGTGGCGGCCAGCAGCAACGCCGGATCGCTGGTGATGGCGTGCACCGCCAGCGCCGCACGGCTGGCCGCGAACGCCGCGTCCGCGTGCGGAACCCGTTCGGGCAACAAACCGCGGGTGGTGTGCGTCAACGACTCCTCTTGGGGGACAAGGACGATCGGTGACACGTCCGGGTGCGGCCGCATCCGGACCGCGTGGAAGCGCCCGGATTCCTGCCAGGCGACGACGAATCCACCGAACAGGCTAGCCGCGGCGTTGTCCGCATGCCCTTCCCAGACCGCGGCCAGCTGCAGCGCCCGGTCGGCGTTTTCCTTGTCGCGCAAATCGAATCCGGCGAGCCCGAAGGCGGCGGCGACCCCGGCGACGATGGCCGCCGCCGAGGAGCCCAGCCCGCGGGATTGTGGAATCGAGTTCTGGCAGTGCAACCGCAGCGCCGGTGCCGCGAAACCCAGTTCGGCCAACGCCTTGTGGATGACCCGCACCACCAGGTGACGCTCGTCGGTGGGCAGCTCGGCGACGCCCTGCCCCTCGACCGACACGCACGCCGAACCCGCGGCTCCATCGACGACCCGCACGGAAACCGCGTCGTACAAGGACAACGCCATGCCCAGGGTGTCAAAACCGGAGCCGAGGTTCGCGGTGGAGCCGGGCACGGTCACCCGGACGGCCGATACCGGCAGTCCGGTCATGCCAGTTCCAGCGCGGTGGCGACCGCGCCGGGGTCCACCGGCAGCGGCTCGACCTCGACCATGCCGGACAGCGCGGTGTCCGGGTCCTTGAGGCCGTGGCCGGTGACCGTGCACACCACGACCGAACCGGCCGGGAGCCGGCCGTCCGCGGCGGTGGCCAGCAGGCCGGCGACGCTGGACGCCGAGGCGGGCTCGACGAAGACGCCTTCCCGCGCGGCCAGCGTCCGGTAGGCGGCGAGGATCTGCTCGTCGGTCACCGCTTCGAACAGCCCGCCGGACTCGTCTTTCGCGCGCACCGCACCGGCCCACGACGCCGGGCTGCCGACCCGGATCGCGGTCGCGATGGTCTCCGGCTGCGCGATGGGCTGGCCGTGCACCAGCGGCGCGGCACCGGCGGCCTGGAAGCCGAACATGCGGGGCGTGTGCTCGATCACGCCGTCGGCCGCGTACTCGGTGTAGCCCTTCCAGTAGGCCGTGATGTTGCCGGCGTTGCCGACCGGCAGGCAGTGCACGTCGGGCGCCCGGCCGAGCACGTCGCAGATCTCGAACGAGGCGGTCTTCTGGCCCTCCAGCCGGACCGGGTTGACCGAGTTGACCAGGGTCACCGGGTGCTCGGCGGAGGTCTTGCGGGCCAACTCCAGGCAGTCGTCGAAGTTGCCCTCGACCTGCAGGATCTTCGCGCCGTGCACGACCGCCTGGGCGAGCTTGCCGAGCGCGATCTTGCCCTGCGGCACCAGCACCGCCGAGGTCAGCCCGGCGCGAGCGGCGTAGGCCGCGGCCGAGGCCGACGTGTTGCCGGTCGAGGCGCAGATGACGGCCTTGCTGCCCTCGGCGAGGGCGTGCGTGATGGCCACCGTCATGCCACGGTCCTTGAACGAACCGGTGGGGTTGGCGCCCTCCACCTTCAGGTAGACGGTGCAACCGGTGAGCTCGGAGAGATGGTGGGCCGGCACCAGCGGGGTGTTGCCCTCCTGCAGGGTCACGATGCGCGCCCCGTCCGGGACCGGGACCCGGTCCCGGTACGCCTCGATCAGGCCAGGCCACCCAGCACCGGACCGCACCGGCATACCCTGGACGTTCGTCACGACGATTCACCTTCCACGCGCATCACGCTGACCACCTCGCGCACCACCGGTAGCTGCGCGATCTTGTCCACTGTGGACCTCAGTGCCGCATCGGGCGCGGTGTGGGTGACCACCACGAGGCTGGCCTCCGCTCCCCTGCCCTGCTGGCGCACCACCGAAATGCTCACATCGTGCTCGTTGAACGTGGCCGCGACCTGCGAGAGCACGCCCGGCTTGTCGGCCACGTCGAGGCTGATGTGGTAGCGGGTCGGGGTCTTGCCCATCGGGCGCATCGGCAACTGCGCGTGCGCCGACTCACGGGGCCCCTTGCCCGCCACGACCAGGTTACGGGCGACGGCGACGAGATCGCCGAGCACCGCGCTGGCGGTCGGCGCCCCCCCGGCGCCCTGCCCGTAGAACATCAGCTGACCGGCGGCCTCAGCCTCCACGAACACCGCGTTGAACGCGTCACCGACCCCGGCCAGCGGGTGGCTGCGCGGGATCATCGCCGGGTGCACGCGGGCCGACACCGACTCGGTGCCGTCCTCGTCGACCACCCGCTCGCAGATCGCCAGCAGCTTCACCGTGCGGTCCAGGGTGCGCGCAGCCGCGATGTCGCCGGGCGTGACCGCCGAGATGCCCTCGCGGTGGACGTCGCTGGCGGTGACCCGGGTGTGGAAGGCCAGCGAGGCCAGGATCGCGGCCTTCGCGGCGGCGTCGAAGCCGTCCACGTCCGCGGTCGGGTCCGCCTCGGCGTAGCCCAGCCGACCGGCCTCGTCCAGCGTCTCGGAGTAGCCGGCGCCGGTGGAGTCCATCGCCGACAGGATGTAGTTGGTGGTGCCGTTGACGATGCCTATGACCCGGTTGATCCGGTCCCCGGCCAGCGACTCGCGCAGCGGACGCAGCAGCGGGATCGCGCCCGCCACGGCCGCCTCGAAGTAGATGTCGGCGCCCGAGGCGTCGGCCGCCGCGTAAAGCTCGGAGCCGTGCTCGGCCAGCAGCGCCTTGTTCGCGGTCACCACCGACTTGCCGGACTTCAGCGCGGTCAGCAGCAGGCTGCGGGCCGGTTCGATGCCGCCGATCAGCTCCACGATGACGTCGACATCGCCCTCCACCAGTGCTTGCGCGTCGGTGGTGAGCAGGTGCTCGGGCACGTCGGGGTGCTTGTGCGGGCGGCGCACGGCCACCCCGGTCACCAGCATCGGCGCGCCGGTGCGCGCTGCGAATTCCTCCGGTTGGTCCTGCAACAGGCGCAGCACCTCGGTACCGACGGTCCCGCACCCCAAGAGCGCGACCCTGATCGGTTCACGGTCGTGGATCACTCAACCTCCAGCCGGAGCAGGTCGTCCTCGGTCTCCCTGCGCAGCAGCAACCGCGCCTGACCATCGCGAACCGCCACCACGGGCGGTTTGGGCAGGCGGTTGTAGTTGCTGGCCATCACGTAGCAGTACGCGCCGGTGGCGGCCACCGCTAGCAGGTCTCCTGGAGCAATGTCCTCCGGCAGCCAGCTGTCGCGCACCACTACGTCACCGGATTCACAGTGTTTACCCACGATGCGGGACAGCGCGGCGGGCGCCCCGGCGCCGCGGGACACCAGACGGCAGTCGTAGACGGCGTCGTAGAGCGAGGTGCGGATGTTGTCGCTCATGCCGCCGTCCACGCTCACGTACTTGCGCTCCACATCGCTGCCGAGCGCCACGTCCTTGATGGTGCCGACCTCGTAGACGGTCACCATGCCCGGGCCGACGATGGCGCGGCCGGGCTCGACGGCGATCTTCGGCACCGGGATGCCGGCGTTCTCGGCTTCCTTTCCGACGATCTCGTGCAGCCGGACCGCGAGCTGCGCCGGCGGCAGCGGGTCGTCCTCGGCGGTGTAGGCGATGCCCAAACCGCCACCGAGATCCACGGTGGAAGCGGTGGCGAGCGCGTCGGCGCCGTGCTCCTCTCGCAGTTCCGCCAGCAGCCGGACCACCCGGTGCGCGGCCAGCTCGAAGCCGTCCACGTCGAAGATCTGCGAGCCGATGTGGCTGTGCAGGCCGGACAGCACCAGCGAGTCGGCCTTGAGCACGCGGTGCACCGCCTCGGCGGCCTGCCCGTTGGCCAGCGAGAAACCGAACTTCTGGTCCTCGTGCGCGGTCGCGATGAACTCGTGGGTGTGCGCCTCGACGCCGACGGTGATGCGCACCAGCACGTGCTGGCGGACGCCTCGCTCGGTGGCGATGTGGTCCAGCCTGGTGATCTCGTGGAACGAGTCCAGCACCACGGAACCGACCCCGGCCTCGACCGCGGCGGTCAGCTCGGCGACGGACTTGTTGTTGCCGTGGAAGGTGACCCGCTCGGGCGGGAACCCGGCGCGCAGCGCCACGGCGAGCTCGCCGCCGCTGCACACGTCCAGGCTCAAGCCTTCCTCGGCGACCCACTTGGCGACCTCGGTGCACAGGAACGCCTTCGAGGCGTAGTGCACGGCGGCCGGGTCGCCGAAGGCTTCGGCGTAGTCGCGGCAGCGCGACCGGAAGTCGTCCTCGTCGAGCACGAACAGCGGGGTGCCGAAGCGTTCGACGAGCTCCCGGACGTCGATCCCGGCGAACCGGGTGACGCCGTCGGCGCCGCGCTCGCAGTTGCGCGGCCACACGTGCGGGTGCAGCAGGTCGAGTTCTTCGGCGGTGCTCAGAACGGGCCCTGCGGTGTTGCCGGGCGGCACGACATCGGCGTGCCGCGGCCCGGCGGGATGGGCGCGCATTTATAGCTCCTTCGCGCGGCCTGCCGCTGGACAGGCCGTTGTTACGTACATCGGCTCGCGTCAGCGCCCTACATCTTCTCGGGGGCGCTGACCCCGAGAAGGCCGAGGCCGTTGGCGAGGACCTGGCGGGTCGCCTCGCACAGCTGCAGCCGCGCGATGGTCAACGGGCTCGCCTGGTCGTCACCGGGCTGCAGCACGCGGCACGCGTCGTAGAACTTGTGGTACGCGGCGGCCACGTCCTCCAGGTAGCGGGCCACCCGGTGCGGTTCCCGCAGCTGGGCGGCCGAGCGCACCACGCGCGGGAATTCACCCAGGGTGCGGATCAGGTCGCCCTCACGTTCGTGGGTGAGTAGCGACAGGTCGGCGTTGTCCACCGAGCCTCGCTCGATGCCGAGCGAGGCGGCGTTGCGCTGCAGCGAGGCCAGCCTGGCGTGCGCGTACTGCACGTAGAAGACCGGGTTCTCGTTGGTGCGCTTGCTGATCAGGTCCAGGTCGATGTCGACCGCGGAGTCCGCGGAGGACCGGATCAGCGAGTATCGGGCCGCGTCCACACCGACGGCGTCGACGAGGTCCTCCAGGGTCACGACGGTGCCCGCGCGCTTGCTCATCCGCACCGCCGCACCGTCGCGCACCAGGTTCACCATCTGCCCGATGAGGACCTCGACGACGGCGGGGTCGTCGCCCAGCGCCGCGGCGGCCGCCGTCAGCCGGGCGATGTAGCCGTGGTGGTCGGCGCCCAGCATGTAGATGCACAGGTCGAAACCGCGGCGGCGCTTGTCCCGCAGGTAGGCGACGTCACCGGCGATGTAGGCGGGCGCGCCGTCGCTCTTGATCAGCACCCGGTCCTTGTCGTCGCCGTACTCGGTGGAGCGCAGCCACCAGGCACCGTCGGAGAAGTACACGTGACCGGACTTCTTGAGCTCCTCGACGCACTCGGCGACCGCGCCGGAGGTGTGCAGCGAGTCCTCGTGGAAGAACACGTCGAAGTCGGTGCCGAACTCGTGCAGGCTCTGCTTGATCTCGTCGAACATCAGCCCGACGCCGACGCGGCGGAACGTCTCGTCGCGCTCCGCTTCGGGCAGCCTCATGGCGTTCGGCGCGGCCTTGAGCACGGCCGCGGCGATGTCGGCGATGTAGTCGCCGCCGTAGCCGTCGGCCGGGGCGGGCTCGCCCTTCGCGGCGGCGATCAGGGACCGGACGAACCGGTCGATCTGCGCGCCGGCGTCGTTGAAGTAGTACTCGCGGGTCACCTCGGCGCCCTGCGCGGCCAGCACGCGGCCGAGCGCGTCGCCGACCGCCGCCCACCGGGTGCCGCCCAGGTGGATCGGGCCGGTCGGGTTGGCCGAGACGAACTCCAGGTTGACCTTCAGCGCGGTGTACAGGTCGCCGCGGCCGTACGCGGCGGAGCCGTTCAGCACCTCGCGCACGACCTGGCCCTGCGCGTCGGCGGCCAGCCGCAGGTTGAGGAAGCCCGGCCCGGCGACGTCCACGGAGTCGATGGCGTCCTGCCCGGTCAGCGCCTCGGCCAGCCAGCCGGCGAAATCCCGCGGCGAAACGCCGGCCTTCTTGGCGACCTGCATGGCCAGGTTGGTCGCGTAGTCGCCGTGCTCCGGATTGCGGGGTCGCTCAACCGTCACCGCCTCCGGCAGGACCGTAGTGTCCAGGTCTCTGGCGGTGAGGACCTCGACGGCGGTGTTGCGAACCAGTTCTGCGAGCGCGGCGGGAGTCACCCTATGCAGTCTAAGGATGCGTCCTCGCTGCTCAGCCAACGGGTTGGGCACGGCGAGACCAGGCACGCCACGCCGCGTGATCACATCGTCACTCATATGTGAGAACGTGGTGGCGAGCATTGGACGCACGGCCACCCGAAGCGCCCGCAATCTCTACACTGACGGGCCGGATCCCCCCCGGTGGTTCTTGTCGAGACGAGGTTTGCGAACAGCATGGCGAACAGGAAGAACAAAGCGGTGCGCGGCGCCGTGGTGCACCAGCGGTCGATCCCCTGGATGCTGATCTCCGGCGTCACCGTCGTGGTGGTGTTCGCGGCCGTGATCTTCGGCTACGCGTACTCCCGGTGGTCCGGGCAGGAATCCGTCCGGCAGGCCCAGGCCGAGGCGGAGAAGGAAACCGAGGCGTTCAAGCCGTCGCCGCAGAACCCGGACCCGTCCAAGACGATCCCCGGCGTCACCGTCGTGAACTACCCGGGCCAGATGCACATCACCCCCGCGCAGCGGGTGGCCTACGACCACAGCCCGCCGTTCGGCGGCCCGCACGACGGCATCTGGGCCGACTGCACCGGCGTGGTCTACCCGGACGCGGTGCGCACAGAGAACATGGTCCACTCGCTGGAGCACGGCGCGGTGTGGATCGCCTACAACCCGGACAAGGTCGACGAGCCCGGCCTGGAACGGCTCAAGGCCCGCGTGGACGCCAAGCCCTACACGATGATGTCGCCGTACCCGGGTCTGGACAGCGCGATCTCGCTGCAGTCGTGGGGCCACCAGCTCAAGGTCGACCGCGCCGACGACCAGCGCATCGACCAGTTCATCACCGCGCTGCGGTTGAACAACAACGGCGTATACCCGGAGATCGGCGGCTCCTGCCAGGCCTACCCGGGCGCGTTCGACACGAACAACCCGCCGAAGTTCGACGGGACCCCGCCCGGCCCCGACGCGGTCCCGATGGACGGCCGCGGCTCCTCCCAGGCTTCCGGCGAGATGGGTCAGTGAGCGGTGTCGGTTGAGGCGCGGCGGCCGCTCGTGGCCCGCATCTTCGTGGCCGTCGCGGCCGCGGTCGCCCTGCTGCTGCTCGGGGCGGCGCTCGGTCTGCTGATCCGGGTGCCGTCCTTCGACAGCGCCGAAGCGAAGCCGACAGCGGTCGACGTCGGGTTCGCGCAGGACATGTCGGTGCACCACCAGCAGGCGGTGACCATGGCGACGCTCGCGCGGGAGCGCGCCGCCGACGTCGCCGTGCGGCAGCTGGCGTTCGACATCGAAACCAACCAGCGCGATCAGATCGGCCGGATGCAGGGCTGGCTCAGCCTGTGGGGCCAACCCGCGCAGGCCGTCGGCCCGCTGATGACGTGGATGACGGCGGACGGTGGCCACGACCACACCGCCCCCGCGGCGGCCGGGGCGTCCTCGGGAGGGCTGATGCCCGGCATGGCCACCAGCGCGGAGATGTCCCGGCTGCAGTCACTGCGCGGCCCGGAGTTCGACGTCTACTTCCTGCAGCTGATGCTGCGCCACCACGAAGGCGGCGCCCCGATGGCCGACTACGGCGCGACGCACGCGGCGCTGCCGGCGGTGCGCGAGCTGGCGAAGAACATGCTCGGCTCGCAGCGCAGCGAGAGCGACCTGATGCGCTCCATGCTCTCCGAACGAGGCGCCCAACCGCTGCGCTGACGCGAGCATGGGAACCTTCCTGTCACCGCCGGGCGGCGATCACCAGGTCAGGGCTTGGCAGCGCTTGGCGCATTCCGCGGGTTCGACCTGCAGGGTCGCGTGGTCAATCTGGTAACGCTCGGCCAGGAGGCGCTGCGCCGCGATCAGCACGCCGCCGTGGTCGGCGTCGGCCCCGGTGGTGAGGTGGGCCGAGGCGACCTCCATCCCCGAGGTGAGGGTCCACACGTGCAGGTCGTGCACCTCGGTGACCGATGGCAGCGCGGCGAGATCGGCCCGCAGCTCCGGCACGTCCACGCCCTCGGGCGCTTGCTGGACGAGGATCCGCAGCGCCTGCCGGGCGAGCTTCCAGGTTCGCGGCAGCACGAACAAGCCGACGGCGACGGCGACGATCGGGTCGGCCAGGTACCAGCCGAACGCCCAGGTCACGGCGCCACCGATCAGCACGCCGACGGAACCGATGGTATCCGCGAGCACTTCGAGGTAGGCGCCGCGCACGTTCAGGCTCTCGTTGGCGCCCTGCCGCAGCAGCGCGAACACCACCAGGTTGGCGACAAGTCCGGCGGCGGCGGTCAGCATCATCGGCAGGCCGGCGACCTCCGGCGGCTCCTGGAACCGGGCGATGGACTCGTAGAGGATGTAGCCGGCGACGCCGAACAGCAGCACGGCGTTGGCGAGCGCGGCCAGCACTTCCATGCGGTAGAGGCCGAAGGTCCGCTTGTCCCCGACAGGTCGCCGCGCCGCGGTGATCGCGGCCAGCGCCATGCCGACCCCGAGCACGTCGGTGAGCATGTGCCCGGCGTCGGAGAGCAGCGCCAGCGATGAGGTGAGGAAGCCGACCACCGCTTCAAGGACGAAGAACGCGAGCAGGATCGCGAACGACGCGACCAACCGCCGCAGGTAACGACCGGATGCGCTGACCGCATCGGCGGCCGAGCCGTGCCCGTGCCCCTGACCCATCGACCGTCCTCCTCACGCTGCCTCTCAGATACATAGTGAAGTATGCATGAATGCACGTGTCAAGGCTCGGGCCCCACCCGCCGGGACACGAGTAAGGGAACCTTCCTGCCATCGGTGACCGGAAGGTTCCCTTACTCCAACTCCGCCGCGAAGGTGCGGTGAAATGCGAGAAGGGGCAATCCGACCCCCTTCGAAGGGGATCTGCCGGGTGCGCTAAGCTAACGATCGTCCGCAGCGACAAGCCCTCGTAGCTCAGTGGATAGAGCACTGCCCTCCGGAGGCAGGTGTCACAGGTTCGAGTCCTGTCGAGGGCGCATCGCGGTACCAGCGAGATCCGCCCCTGAGTCGGCAGAATGCCCTCAGGGGCGGATCTGCTTTTCGGCCGGCCTGCGGTCCAGCTCATGTTTCATGCTGGCGACGAGTCGCGGCTGAAGACGGAGGGCCATGGCGGCCACCCGATGAGGAGCCACGTCCAGCGCCGCCAGCCGGACCAGGTGGCAACCTGGCTGCGGGAAGCCGGATTCATGGTTGAGGCCCAAATACTGCTCGTCCCGGATGAGAATCGTCCGCAAGCGGTCCTTTTCGCACGCCGCCGCTCCTGACTTCCGCTCATGTCCAGCCTGGAACCGGAAGGCATACCGGCGCACAGAGATCAGCCCCTTGGCGGGTTCTGGCGGGTTCTTCTCCGCCAAGGGGCTGGTTCATCCCGTCATCGGGTGGTGTGGGCGCCGCCGTTCACGTGCAGGGTCTGACCCGTGATGTGGCTCGCGCCCTCGGATGCCAGGAATTGCGCGGTCTCGGCGATGTCGCTCGGGCGACCCGGCCGCCCGTTGTGGGTCGCGTCGATCAGTGCCGTTCGGCGTTGTTCGCTGAGCTGCCCGTGGAAGAACTCGGTTTCCTCGATGTAGCCGGGAGCGATCAGGTTGGCCGTCAGGCCCTTCGGGCCGATCTGCGCGGACAGGCCGGCGTTCCAGGCCGCCAGCGCCGCCTTCGCCGCGCCGTAGGAGGTCGAGGCGTATTCGGCGCCGATGGATCCGACGTTGATGATGGTGCCGCCCGGCCGCAGCTTGTCGAGCACGGCCGTCGTGGTGAGTACTGCGCTGAGCAGGTTGGCGTCCAGGTTCGCGCGCCACGCGTCCTTCACCTGCTCCAGGTCCGCCGGTTCCCCGGACCGCTGGAGGTCGGTGTTGCCGCCGGCCATGTTGACCAGCACGTCGAGGTGTTCCCCAAGTTCGGCGGCCAGGCCTGCCAGCTGCCGGGGATCGGCCGCGTCGCAGGCGATCGAGCGGACGTCGAGCTCGGCCGCCGCGGCCGCCAGCCGTTCCTGGTCGCGGCCGGTGATGATCACGGTGTCCCCGTCGGCGCGGAATCTTGCCGCCACGGCCTTGCCGATTCCACTGCCGCCTCCGGTCACCAGCACGATGCGGTTCACTGTTGACCCCCAAAACTGATACGTTTAGAGCTAAACATATCGCGGGAGGGTTGTCGATGTCCAACGGTTCAGGCGCCGAGGGTTATCCGCTCGCTTCGACCTCCACGTGGCCGGCGGCGGACATCGCCACCGCCTGGCAACGCGAACTCCCCGGCGTGAACACGGATTCCATCGAGGTCATCACCCCGATCTGGCGCATCGCGAAGGTCCTCGCCGACGACCGGCGGCGCACCCTGAACAGGCTCGGGATCGATCCGTCCACGCTGGACCTGCTCAGCGTGATCCGCCGCGCCGGGCCGCCGTACGAACTCACCACCCGCGAGATCACCCGCCGAACGCTGGTCACCCCCGGCGCGGTCTCCCAGCGCATCGCCCGGGCCGAACAGGCCGGGCTGGTCGCCCGAGCACCGTCGACGGCATCGCGCCGAGCGGTGGCCGTCCGGCTGACCGACGCCGGTCACCGCCTCATCGAAGCCACCGTGCGCGAGCTGCTCGAACACGAATCGCAGCTGATCAGCGCGCTCGGCGCGACCGAACGCGCGTCCCTCACCGGATTCCTCGCCAAGCTCGAACAATCGCTCGTCGAACCGCCCCGGGACGAACCGGCGGGGTGAGCATCGTCCACTTCGGACTCTTTCGGGGTCCTGCTCCGCCGGTTCAGCTTCCAGGTTGGGGCGGGGTGCCGAACAGGTTCCACTTGCCGGGGATCACGTTAGGTGACAGGAAGGTTCCCATGCTCCACCCCGCCCGCAGAAGGCGAATCGCTGCCCAACAGCTCCGAAGCCGAACTGCGCCAGGTGACGCCGAAGTTCGCGGGCTGAACCGCTCCGGCACGTGGTGGGCTTGCGGTCACTGATCGCTCTCGGCGGCTCCGCCGGAGAACGAGCCGAGTTCGTAAAAGTCGTTGATGTGGCCGCGGACGAGTTCGACGGCCCGCGGCGCGTCGTGCTCCTCGATGACCCGCAGGATCTCCCGGTGCTCGGCGCGCACCGCCTTCGCGGTCTCGCGCCAGTCCGCCAGCTGCTCGTACGCGTCGATCATCTGGCGTTGGATGACGGTGCGCAGCGAGCTCATCAGGTAGGAGGCCAGCGAGTTCCCGGTGGATTCCGCGACCCGCACGTGGAATTCGGTGTCCAGCCGGTTGAAGTCGCGGGCGGTGAGCTCCGGCGCGTCCATCTGGTCCAGGATGCCGCGCAACGCCTCGTGGTCCTCGTGGGTTGCGTTGCGCGCCGCGTCGGCGACCGCCCACTCCTCCAGCATCAGCCGGGTGCGGAGGACGTCGGTGTCGCTGAAATGCCCGAGCGCCAACTGCATCTTCAGCAGGATCGCGAAGCCCTCACCGGGACGGCCGACGAACACCGTCCCGCCTTCGGGGCCGCGGCCGGGCCGAACTTCGACAATGCCGAGCGCTTCCAGCACGCGCAGCGCCTCGCGCAGCGACGGGCGGCTGACGCCGAGGAGCTGTGAGAGTTCACGTTCGCTGGGCAGCCGGTCGCCCGGCGCGAGCAGCCCCTCCAGCATGCGCTGCTCGATCTGCGCCATGACCTGCTCGTAAGTGCGGACCTTGCGCACCGGCTCCCATGAGCTCGGACTCGCGGAACTCATGCTTCTCCTCGATCTCCAGCGGTGGTGCCCAGGACCGCTCTACCTTAAGGGCGACGTCCGCCGCTGTCCGGCGTCAGCCGCGCGTTGTCCGTTCCAGCTCGCGCCGCAACTGCAGTGCCAGCATCGTTTCGTCCACTTCGACGTCGTCCCAACCGAGCACGCCGCCTTCGGGAACGTCGTTGCGCAGCTTGAAACCACGCGCCAACCCCATCGGCAACGCCCCCGATTTCAGCGACACCTCAGCCGGGGCGAGCCTGCCGTAAACCATGTAGCCGCCCTCCCCGTCGAGGATTTCCCCGGCCTTGAGCGCGCGTTTGGCGACCGAGACCACGTCGCTGCGGAAGCCGGTCGGGCATCCGGTCGCCTCGCCGCGCACGGCGGCCGAAGCGACGCTGACGCCGAGTTCGAGCCCGATCATGTGGTACGGCCGGTAAAGCGAGCGATAGCGTCCGGTCTCATCCGTGCGCACACCGTATCCGGCGAAGCACTGAACGGCGTAGTCGGTGCGCGCTTCGAAGGTGACGTAGCCGCCCCAACGCAGGTCTCGCGCCACCTCGGTGCCGTCGCGGTGCAGGCTGGAGGCGATCTCGACGGTGCCCCGGCGGGTCAGCTGACCGCCGATCTCTGCAGGCCGGAACATGGTTGCCAGGTCGTCGACGCCGCAGGGCGGGAAGAACAGACCTTCGTCTTGCGGCACCGCCCGGTGCCGTTGGCCACGGCCGCCATCTCGATGGCCGACTTCGTCCCATCCAGGAACGAGTTGAACGTCTTCGGGTTGAAGTCCCCGCGGTCGAGCTGCTCCGGCGTGAAGCCGTAGTGGTCCCACATTGTGTCCGGGGTGGAAGCGTGGTATTCCAGCACGTACTTCGTGCCCTTGCTCGCGGCCACCACCTCGAAGCCGACCGTGCGCGCCCAGTCGACGAGCTCGCAGATCAGCGTCGGCTGGTCGCCGTATGCCATCGAGTAGACGACCCCGGATTTCCGGGCCCGCTCGGCGAGCAGCGGCCCCACCATGCAGTCGGCCTCGACGTTGACCATCACGACGTGCCGACCGGCATTGATCGCCCGGACAGCGTGATACGTGCCTGCCACCGGATCGCCGGTGATCTCCAGGACCACGTCCAATCCCGGAGCATCGATCAACGCATCGGCGCTGTCGGTGACATACGTCCCGCCGCTGCGCAACGCCTCGTCGAAGTCGGCCGCCGCGTAACACTCCGCGGGCCAACCGGTGCGCTCCAGCGCTGCACGTGCCCTCTGTGGCGCCAGATCTGCGACACCGACGACGTGCACGCCTTCGGTGCTCAACGCCTGGGTGAGGTACATCGAAGCGAACTTCCCCGCCCCGAGCACCCCGACCCTGACCGGTCCCCGATCCCGTGCCCGCTCACCCAACAAGGTGTGGAGATTCATCAAACCCCTTACTGGCCATACGGTCTGACCATAACTGGCGTCGAACCTAATCCCCCCGCCGTCAATCCGCCACAGAGGGCGACAGCATGGGAACTTTCCTGTCGTCCGAACCGCGACAGCGCAGTTCGGAAGCGGGGCCACCGTTCTCTCAATTTGTTGAAAACGATTATCATTGCATTGCTGGGGCGGTTTCAGCCGCCTCGGCTCTGCAGCAAGGGAACCTTCCTGCCATCCGAAGCGAACACGCACCATCAAAATCCCCAGAGAGGACGCGATGCAGCACAACCTCGAACACCGCATCGGTGAGTACACCCTTCGGGCAGCCCAACCATCCGATGTCGACGGCGCACGAAAGGTCATGCTCGACACCTTCTACAAGGAGTTCGGACACGGCTACGACTCGACATGGCACGCGGACGTGATCGGCATCGAGCACGCTTACCTCCAAAACCCCCGGCACGCCCTGTTCGTCGCGGTCCGCAACGGCGAGGTCGCGGCGACAACCGCAGTGCGCGCCAACGGACCCAGCAGCCCGCCACATCCACAATGGATCGTCGACCACTACCCGAGCGGCGAGACCGCCCAGCTGTTCCGGGTTTACGTCGACAGAGCGCATCGCCGACACGGCCTCGCACGCGCCCTGGTTGCGATGGCTTGCGATTTCGTCGCCGACACCGACGGATATTCGGCGATCTACCTGCACACCAACCCGGCGATCGAAGGAGCCGAACCCTTCTGGCGCGCGATGGCGAAGGAGATCTACGACGCGCGCGGAGATCACCAGCACAGCCCGGCCATCCACTTCGAAATCCCGATCCCGCGCTGAATGCACCCGAGGCGGACCGCGCCAGTGACAGGAAGGTTCCCATGCTTCACCCGGGGCAGCGTCACCACGCTCGACGGGCACGATAGCCATGCGAAGGAGCGCGCGGCCGCCCAACTGCAGCATGGGAGCCTTCCTACCGGCAACAGCCGCCGAACACCACGTTCAGGGAAATTTAATGCGCGAGAAAGTAACGACACCACCGAACACCTCATACATACGGCGACAATTCGCAATTAAGGACCGTCTATAGCCCCGATCAGACCTCGTTACATATAATTCCCAACCATCACCACGCCGACCCCTACCTGCCAAAACAGACCAGACGATCAATGTTTCCACTGCATAAGAGCAGAATTCTGCGTATGGACGTCGCATCACCTGCCGAGTCAACATCGATTCATCCCGAAACGACGTACCGGTGATCGATGCGCGCCGCCTGCGGCCGATGTCGGCACCGGCGGATAGCGAGGAGAATCGACGTGAACGTGCGTCACAAGGCTGCCGCGTCTGCTGTTCTCGGCTGCTTTTCCATCGTCGGCACCCTGCTGGTCCCGCAGGTTGCCTTCGCCCACGGTGACATGCAGGCGCCGACCGGTCGCGCCTACATCTGCTTCCTGGAAGGCGCGGAGAGCCCGGATTCCGAGGGTTGCAAGGGTTGCAAGGGAGTTGTCGCCGACGATCACTCAGCTGCAGACCGGTGACGTCAACCTCGAATTCAAGGCCTCCGCCAAGCACATGGGCGGCTTCCAGGTGTTCATCACCAAGGACGGCTGGGATCCGTCGAAGCCACTGGCATGGGGCGACCTGGAAGAGGTTGCCAACGTCGACACCCCGCCCGAAACCTCCGAGGGCTACTCGGTCGCCGCGAAGATCCCCGAAGGCAAGACCGGCCAGCACATGCTCTACACGATCTGGCAGCGCACCGACAGCCCGGAGGCCTTCTACTACTGCTCGGACGTGATCTTCGGACGACAGGGCACCGCGCAAACCGGCGCGCTCGAAGCTCAGCAACCCGCAGGCTCGACGCCTGCCGCCTCACACGACCAAGGCACCCATGAGACCACGCGACCCGCGACTCCCGCTTCGGCTACGTCCCTCTGGGATCCCGTGATGGACTGGTTCGCCTGACCTCGAGCCCACCCCTGGGGAGAGCATGGGAACCTTCCTGTCACAGAGGTGGCAGGAAGGTTCCCATGCTTCAGCTCACGACGAGCCGATGCCGGTGAGGGAGCGGACTTCCATCTCCGCGGTTCGCTTCTTGCTCACCTGGCCGCCGCCGATCAGGGTGCCGACGTAGCCGCACAGAAACGAGATCGGGATCGACACGATCCCGGGGTTGCTCAGCGGGAACCACGCGAAGTCCACGCCGGGCAGGATCGAGTCCGGCGAACCCGACACAACCGGTGAGAAGATGACCAGCACCAGGCACGAGCTCAGCCCGCCGTAGATCCCCCACAGCGTGCCGCGGGTGTTGAACCGCCGCCAGAACAGCGAGAACAGCAGCGTCGACAGATTCGCTGAAGCGGCGAAGGCGAACGCGAGCGAGACCAGGAACGCGATGTTCTGCCCGTTGACGAGGATCCCGCCGAGGATCGATGCGGCACCGATAAAGAGCGCGGTCAACCGCGCCACACGAACCTCCGAGTCCGGATCCGCTTTGCCGTGCTTGACGACGTTGGCGTAAACGTCGTGGGCGAAAGATGCGGACGCGGTCAGCGTCAGCCCGGCGACGACGGCGAGGATCGTCGCGAATGCGATCGCGGCCACGATCCCCAGCAGCACCGTGCCCCCGACGCGGAAGGCCAGCAGCGGCGCGGCAGAGTTCTCGCCGCCGGGGGCCGCGAGGATCGCCTCCGTGCCGTTGACCGCCCCCGCCCCGTACCTGATCACCAGGGTGCACAGGTAGAACACGGCCATCGTGCAGGTCGCCCAAACCACGGAGCGCCGTGCCTGCAGCGCATCGGGCACTGTGTAGAACCGCATCAGCACATGCGGCAGCCCAGCGACGCCCAGGACCAACGCCAGCGACAGCGACACGAAGTCCAGTTTGGTCACGTCGCTCTGCCCGTACTTCGCGCCGGGCGAGAAGATCCGGTCCCCCAACGAGTTCTGCTCCGCCGCGTGCTGCAGCAGCGAGGTGATGCTGAACCCGAACTTGCCCATCAGGAACAAGGTCATCATGACCGCGCACAGCATGAGGATGCCTGTCTTGATGATCTGCACCCAGGTGGTTCCCTTCATGCCGCCCACCAGCACGTAGACGACCATGACCACACCGACGCCGCCGATGACCAGCGCCTGGCCGCCGGAACTGTGCACGTCGAGCAGCAGCGCCACCAGGCTGCCCGCGCCAGCCATCTGGGCGATCATGTAGACGAACGAAATTACCAATGTGGACACTGCGGCGGCCGCACGGACCGGACGCTGCCGCATCCGGAAGCTAAGCACGTCACCCATCGTGAAGCGCCCGGTGTTGCGCAGGAGTTCGGCGACCAGCAGCAGGTTGATCAGCCAGCCGACTAGGAAGCCGATCGAGTAGAGGAAGCCGTCGTAGCCGTGCACCGCGATAGCCCCGGCGATTCCGAGGAACGACGCCGCCGACAGGAAGTCCCCGGACAGGGCGATGCCGTTCTGCGCACCGGTGAACCGGCCACCGGCGGCGAAGTAGTCGGTCGCGGTGCCGGTGCTGCTCACGCGGTAGACCATGTAGAGCGTGATCAGCACGAACACCCCGAAGATGCTCATGTTGAGCACCGGGTTGGTGTCGATCATCGAGGGTCCTCCCCGACCGCGTCCTGGTTGAGCGCCTGCACCCGCGGATCGATCTGGCGAGCCGCGTACCGGAGGTAGAGGGCAGTGATCAGGATCGTGGTCGCGAACTGGCCGACCCCCATGACGAGGGCGATGTTGACCTCGCCGACGAGCCGAATGCTCATGAATTCCGGCAGGTAGGCGGCGATGATGACGTATCCGAGGTACCAGATGAGGAATACCGCGGTCATCGGGAAGGCGAAGCGGCGCAGCCTGGCGCGCAGGTCGACGAATTCGGGGCTCCGCGCGATGCGCTCGTAGTCCGGTGCCGGCGGTCGATGAGCTCGCGGCGCGGGCTTGTCGATCTTACCGAAGGTGGCGGACGCTGCGGGCCCGCCGCTGGGGGTGCGCGGCGGCGGGGGCTGAGTTGCGTTGGGCATGCGTCCTTCCAAGCAGTAGAACTGCATCGACGTGCTTTCGGCCGATGCTTCGGAGCTCCCCCGCGCTCCGTGGCCGATCACCTGGGTCCGCTTCGATCCGGCGATATCGAGTGGTTCGCGAATCCGAGGTGTCGGTGAACCGCGCTGCCTGCACTGCCAACCAGCCCGGAAGTCTAGTCAGCGAACCGGCCCACGCAGCCTTTTACAACAACACAGCACACACATTGATGAATTCGTCGATCACAGTATGTGGTCAACGTGATGTTCCTGATCAGCGCCGAAGCACCATCATGCCTACTTACTCGCACCCGAAAAACCTTGGCGGGCAGCCAGTTTCAGCTGGTCAACAAGGCAGCCAGCGGACTCGCCGGGAACCCGGGCGGAACTTCCCCCAGCCCTCTGACCGAAAAAATCATTCGTAGCTCCAACATCTACCTATCGAGCGACAAAAGCGCATCCAGACATTGCCACGACGACCACGATCAGTGTTCACGACTTTCCCCATCCGTCACCGCCCCGGCAAGAATAATCTCCACCGGCGACGAATTCGCTGGTCAGCAAACCAAATCCGAGAACCGGAGGAGATCATTTCGTTGAGGTAGTGTTCTGCCACCGACACTCGGCGACGAAGAATCCGGTGCGGCCGCGATCATCCCTGACATCGATCGCAGGCTCCGGACTCCGGTGTCGACGACCGCACCGGCCACCGGCGAAAACCCGGCCGCGAGCAGCACCACCAGCCACCAAGACCTGCCGCGCACACCACAGACGGGCCCAGGCTGCCCACCACACGAACGCGCGGTCGGTGCAGACTTCGACCGTGCGGGAAAGGACTGCGTCGTGAGCAGCGGACTCGAAAACCCGGCCGCGAACGCAACCCGGGCGTCCACGTGGTCGCGCACCACACAAATGCTCACCGGGTGGATCACCAATTGGCGCAACTGGAAACTACCGGTCAAGATCACCGCCGTCGTACTCGTTCCGGTGATCTTCGCACTGGTGCTCGGCGTGCTGCAGATCCTCAGCCAGATCAACCAGGCCGACCAATACGCCAAGCTGGACCGGGTGGTCGCGGCCGGCAACGTCGTGCGCGCGGCAGTTGGCCAACTGCAGCAGGAACGCAGCAAGGCCGCGGAATTCCTGGTGCGCGGGCCGGTTTCCGCGCCGGAAGTGCAGGAACGCTACACCGCGACTGACCGGGCCCTGGACGAGATCCACCAGCGACTGCGGGCCGTCCCGGACAGCGATGCGGTCCGGTTCGCCCGGCAGGACACCGACCGGCAGCTCACCGGACTCGCTCCGATCCGCCAGCAGGTGCTGGGCGGCCACCCGGACCCCGGGGTGGTGATCAACACCTACACCGAGTTCGTCGGGGTGCTGCTTGCGCTCGACCGCACGCTGACCAGCCAGATCTCGTCGTCCCAACTGGTGTCCACCGCCATCAGCGCGCACGAGCTGGCGCAGATCAGCGAGGAGATGCAGCTCCAGCAGGCTCTGGTACTCGTGGGGCTGACCCGCGGCGACTTCACCACCGACAACCTGGCTCGGCTCGCGGCCAGCGAATCCCGCCGCACCTCCGCCGTCAAGGAATTCCGCGCGTCCGCCACGCCGCCACAGCGGATGCGCTACGACCAGCTCTACGCCAAGCCGGAGGTGCCGGCGCGGGAAACGTCGGTGCAGCTGGCGATGGTCGAACGCGACAACAGCAAGTCGCGGATCTCCACGCAGCTGATATCGCCCTCGGCGTGGAAGGACCAGTCCCGGACGGCGCTTGAAGCGCTCGACACGCTCCAAACGCACCTTGACCAGCAGCTGCACGACACCGCGTTCGCCTTGCAGGACACCTCCAGCAACATGGCCGGGCTGGAGTCGGTGATCCTGCTGTCGGCGCTGCTGATCGCGGGCGCGATCGTCGTGGTGGTCGCCAGGCACCTGCTCGGCTCCCTCGATATCCTGCGGCGCACCGCGCTGGACACGGCGAACCACCAGCTGCCGCAAGCTGTCGCCGACATCCGCGCCGGTCACGCCAGCCGATCCCCCGTCGACCAGGTGCCGGTTGAAAGCACTGACGAGATCGGCGAAGTGGCGAGGGCCTTTGACGACGTGCACACCCAAGCCGTCAACCTCGCCACCGAGCAGGCCGAACTCCGCCGCAGCTACAGCGATTCGTTCGTCAACGTGTCGCGACGCAGCCAGAGCCTGCTGGAACGGCAGCTCCGGCTGTTCGAGCATCTCGAACGCGACGAGGAAGACCCCGACCAGTTGGCGACGCTGTTCCAGCTGGACCACCTGGCCACCCGGATGCGCCGCAACAACGAGAACCTCATGGTGCTTTCCGGGGCTGACCCGGCGCGGCGGTTCTCGCAGCCGACGTCGCCCGCGGATCTGATCCGGGCCGCGGTGTCGGAGATCGAGCACTACCCGCGGGTGATCGTCCAGCCGCTGCCGGACGTCAAGATCGTCGGATACGCTGCCAGCGACCTGGTGCGGCTGCTGGCCGAACTCCTCGACAACGCGGCGAACTTCTCAGCCCCGGAAACCCAGGTCACGGTTTCCGGACATCGGCGCGGCGACGGATCGCTGGAAGTCTGCATCGTCGACCGCGGCATTGGCATGTCCCCGGACGAGCTGACCGCCGTCAACCAGCGGCTGGCCACCGACGAAGAGATCAAGCTGTCGACGTCCCGGCGCATGGGCCTGTTCGTCGTCGGCCGGCTCGCCAGCCGCCACGGAATCCGGGCCGAACTGCGCCCCGGACCCGAGGCGGTCGGGGTGCACGTCGCGGTCAGCCTCGGCCCCGAACTGCTGGTGGATGTGGCGGGCCCGGCACTGCCGGTCGCGGCCAACGGCATCGTGCCCAACGACCGCACCGCTGACACGCTGGTCGAGGAGTTCGACTGGGAGGCGGCCGAACACGACGCGTCCAGCCAGCGCCACCTCGTGCGCAATGGAATCCACCTGTTCCGTTCCCCTGCCAACGGGGCTCCGCCCGTGCCGCCAGGCGAACTGTCCAACACCCAGGAGATCGCCCGAGCGCCCGCGCAGATCCCCGAACAGCATAACGACGAGACGGCCCCGGCACCGATCTTCAACAACCTCGCCTCCGCGTGGTTCCAGGTGCCGTCGCAGGCCTCCCACACCGCCACCCGCCCCGCCATCCAATGGCCCGCTCCCCCACCAGCAGATGCTGGGAGGATGGGAACCTTCCTGCCACCAATGACAGGAAGGTTCCCTTCCTCCCAGCCCACGCGTAACGGTCACGGCGGCCAGAGCGTGTGGACCTTCGCGAACGACGAAGCTCGACAGCGGGCAGAGAAGGTTGCGGCCGCAGAACCCGCCGACTACACCACTGCGGGTCTTCCTCTGCGGGTCCCGCGAGCGAACCTGGTGGCCGGGAGCGCCGGAGCCGATCACAGCGAACGGGCACGGCCGCCCCGCGATCCGCATGTTGCCCGCGGCCGGTTGGCGAGCTTCCAGGCCGGCGTTCGGCGTGGCCGCCACAGGCAGCAGTCGGCCCCTCACAACGGCACCGCACCGGCAGGGGCGTCGCCGCAGGCGGTCCCAGAGCCGAGCACCAACAATGGCCCCGCCGCAGCACCCGAGCCGCTCATCGACCAAGAATCCGTCGACTACACCACTGCCGGGCTGCCCCGGCGAACCCCAAGAGCCCAACTGGTGCCGGGAACGGCTACCGATCCAGCTGTGACGCCGCGCCGCGATGCGGACCTGATGCGTGGGCGGCTGGCCAGTTTCCAACGCGGAGTCCGCGAAGGCAAGCACAGCCTCCGCGACGCGCGCTCAGCCGACTAACGCCGGTGACAACCCGAATCAGTGGAGAGGACAGGAGGGCCGATGAACGCCCAAAACTCCCAACCGAACCAATTCGGCTGGCTGGTCACGGACTTCACCGAGAGAGTTCCAGGCGTGGCGCACGCCGTGGTCGTCTCAGCAGACGGGCTGCTGCTGACGGCATCCGCGAGACTGCCCACCGACCGGGCCGACCAACTCGCGGCGGTCGCTTCAGGGCTGCTCAGCCTCACCCAAGGCGCGGCGCGATGCTTCGAAGCCGGGGCCGTGAACGAAACCGTGGTTGAAATGGAACGCGGCCTCATGCTGCAGATGGCGATCAGCGACGGCTCGTGCCTGACGGTGCTGGCCGCGCCGCACTGCGACATGGGCCTGATCGCCTACGAAATGGCTTTGCTGGTGGAACGAGTCGGCCAGATCCTGACCCCCGAACTGCGCTCCCAACTGCAGGGAACGAATCGGGTGATGACCGGCCAGTCGGTGTGAGGACGGCATGAGCACAGGTCCGGACTCGTCCGGGCGACACCGCTGGGATGACCGAGAGTCACCCGAAGCTGACGCCATGGCCGAGGTCTTCAACCGGTTCACCCTCGACAGCGGCCGCCGCGGGCGTCGCCGCAAACGGGCTCGCGACGAGCCCGAACCGCAGGAATCGGCACCGCCGACGCCGGAGCCGCCCTGGCCGTCGTCCGAACCGGTCGACCCCCCGGCCCTGGCCGCGACTCGTGAGCAAGCGAACCGCCAGGAGTCCGAAGCTGCAGCCACCTACATCCGGCCATACACCTGGACGGGTGGGCGCACCCGGTCGAATCACCGGCTGGAGCTGGAAACCCTGGTGTCCACCAGCGAATCGGGTCCACCGGGGAGGCTACAAAGGCTCGAACACCACTCGGTCGCCGAGCTGTGCCAGCATCCGCGTTCGGTGGCGGAAATCGCTGCGCTGCTCAACGTTCCGCTCGGCGTGGCGAAGGTCCTGCTCGGCGACATGGCCGACCTCGGCCTGATCACGGTGCACCGAACAGTGAGCGAAAACGGCAGCAAACGGCACTTGCTGTTGATGGGAAGGGTTCTTAGTGGGCTTCGCCGGCTCTGAACGTCCGAGCGGATCTCATGGAGCAGCTCGCGAACCGCAGACGCCCGCTCGACTCGATACCTGAGGTTGGCAGACATGACACCTGAAACGCGATCCCGTCCCGCGCAAACCGGTGGTCGGTCCACGACCGCAATCTCGGCGAAGATCGTCGTCGCGGGTGGCTTCGGAGTCGGCAAAACCACATTCGTCGGTTCCGTGTCGGAGATCGTTCCGCTGACCACTGAGGCCGTCATGACCGAAGCCAGCAAAGGCATCGACGACCTGCACGCCACCCCGAACAAGAACACCACGACGGTGGCCATGGACTTCGGCAGGTTGTCGCTGGATTCCGATCTGATCCTCTACCTTTTCGGAACCCCCGGCCAGCAGCGCTTCTGGTTCATGTGGGACGACTTGGTCCGGGGCGCGATCGGCGCCGTGGTGCTCGTCGACACCCGGCGCCTTGCGGACTGCTTCTCAGCCATCGACTTCTTCGAAGACCGCCGACTGCCCTACATCGTAGGGCTCAACTGCTTCGACGGAACCCTGCTCCACCGCGTCGAAGAGGTCCGGGAAGCCATCGCGATTCCAGCCGACGTCCCGATCGTCACCTGCGACGCCCGAAACCGCGAATCCACCAAGCAAGCACTGATCCGGCTGGTCGAGTACGCCATGCACTGGTGGCTGCGCCGCACCGCCTAGTCGGGTGAAGCAAGGGAACCTTACGGTCATCCCAGAGCCTGTTGCAAAATTACGCCCACCACGGACCGTGATCGATCGATCACGGCTGAGATGGCCACTGGCGGACAAACGGCGGCGATCGAGACTGATTTGGTACTTCGGTTCAGCCGTTTTCGCCGAAAACGCAACAGGCTCCCCAGGCAGGAAAAGTCCCCTACCGCACTCCTACCTGTCACCTGGTAGCTGGCCGTTCGGCCACGTGAATGGGCTTTGCTGCTGGAACCGTGCGTCGTCGGCTGTTTCAGCGGCCTTGTCCTGTTCGCTGCCCAAGGTGACATCAACGGGCCGTTGGTTGCCGCCCGCGGAGTCCACGACGGTGAGGGTGACCTTCGAGCCAGGCGCGTGGGCGCTGACCTGGGCAACCAGGTCCGAGAAGCTGCTGACCGCCCGGTTGTCGACCTTGACGATCGTCTCCCCTGCCTTGAGGCCTGCACGGTCTGCGGCGGAACCGGGCACGACCGAGTTGATGGTCTCTGCTCCCGACTGGCTGTTGGTTCCGGTGACACCGAGTTGGGGCTTTGACGCCACGCCACCGCTGATTAGTTCGTTCGCGATGCGGCTCGCCGTGTCGATCGGGATCGCGAACCCCAGTCCGATGTTTCCCGAGGAGCTGCTGTTGGAAACGATGCTGGTGTTGATGCCGATCACCTGGCCGTCCACGTTCACCAGTGGGCCGCCCGAGTTGCCCGAGTTGATCGACGCATCAGTCTGGATGCCGTTGTAGATGACGGGCTGGCCGTCCTACCCCTGTACTTCGACGGTTCGGTTCAGCGCGCTGACGATCCCCGAGGTAACCGTTCCCTCTAGCCCCAGTGGCGAGCCGATGGCGACGACGGGCTGCCCAACCGTCAGCTCTGAGGACTTGCCGAGTTCCACTGGGGTGAGCCCACTCGCCCCGTTGAGCTTGATAACCGCCAGGTCGTATGAGGGCGAGGTGCCAACGACGTTTGCGCTTCTCGTCGTCCCGTCGGGCAGGGTCACGGTGATCTCGCCACCAGAACCGATCACGTGGTTGTTGGTCAGCACGTATCCGTCCGGGGTCAACACCACGCCGGTTCCTTCCGAACCGCTTCGGCTGCCGCGAACAGTGATGTCGACCGTGCTCGACGATGCTTTACCAGCCGCGTACTGCACGGTGCCGGTCTGAGCGTTGATCTGGGTGCCGGTAACAGGGTCATGCTGCGAAAGCACGGGGCTGGAGCCACCACCATCATTGATGATCATTCCGCCACCGACCCCGATACCTCCCCCGATCACTCCGGCGATCAGCGCAGCCACGACCACGCCTTTCCAACGTCGGGGCTCCGCGGTCCCGGGATTGGCCGGGTAGGTACTCGAGGTGCCCGGCAGCGGTCCGGCTGCAGGGCCGAATGATTCGGTAGGAGCGGTTTCCTGCCCCGGTGTGTGCTGCATGCCATCTCTGTACTCCGGCGCTCCGCCGGAACCAGCTGCTGTCATGGCACCAACAGTGCCGCGCAAATCTGAGAACTACCTTTGTGCCAGCTGTTGACTTCGTCGGAAACCAACCCGTTGGCCGGGCACCGAACGGCTAGGAGCATGGGAACCTTCCTTTCATCGGATGGCAGGAAAGTTCCCATGCTCGCGCCCTAGCAGCCCGCTGCTCAAAAAAGGGTGCCCGACACAGTTCCGAATCTGGGCAAATCAGCGAAGCTATCGACTTGGCATGCTGGATAGTGCTTGGCATGCGTACAACGGTCACCAAAAGCTCAGTCATGCCGTGCACCGATCGACGGGTGCTTCGCGTCGTCGAGCTGGAGAATCTCGGGATCTCTCAGTCGACGTCGTATCGTCAGGCTCGCCCCGGCGGGCCCTGGACGCGGCTCGCTCCTGGCGTCCTGCTCATCGCGCCAGGACCACCGACGATCAAAGATCGCATCAACGCGGCGCTACTACGTGCCGGGCCCGGGGCGATGATCACGGGCCTGCACGCCGCACGGCTGCTCGGGTTGAGAACTCCCCCGGAAGAGGCAGACATTCACGTGCTGATCCCGCACCGCCGCAAGGTCCAGAGCTACCCCGGAACGAACTTCGAACGGACAACCCGACTACCGAAACCAATTCATGTCAACGGTATTCCGCTCGCCCCTCCGGTGCGGGCAGTCATGGACGGTGCCCGTACTTGGCAGACCTGGACCGTGACGGAAAGCCTGCTGTTCGAGGCGATTCAGCAGGAGAATCTCTGCCGGTTCGAGGACCTCGTCGCCGAGATGGAGCTCGGCAGCAGGCGAGGAACAGCAGTGCCACGTGCAATTCTCCGCACGTTCAAGGACTCACCAACGCCGTTCCGGGGTGTCCAGTCACGTAGCGCGCCACCAGCGGCTCTGCGTGAACGGAACGCGGCCTGAGGGTCCATGGCATTTGGTCCGGAGCTGGTACTCGACGGGTTTCCGGGGCAGCATGCCAGGCATCGACCGCGTCGTGGGAGGTGCTGTGGCAAGCGCTGGACAACCACCAACTCTGGTCACTGCCCGCCGGCTCGTCGCAATGGCCGACCAGCCGCACGTGGATGCGGGTCGGCCCGCTCTGGCGATCCTGGGCAAATGGATCGTCGGCGTCGGTGATCTCGGTGACCTGCGCCGCCGCATGCCCGAAGCCGAGCTGGTGGACTTCGGAGACGCGACGATCGTTCCGGGGTTCAACGGCGCTCACCAGCATCCGACGATGACGGCTGCGAACCAGCGGGGCGTCGACGGGTCGGCGGCGAGATCTCGTGCTGCTTTGCTTGATGAGCTCAGGGGCGGCGCCCGCGACACGCCTCCCGGGCAGTGGGTGCTCGGGACTCGCTACGAGCACGGAAAGTCGACTGGTGGCAAGCCGCTGACCCGCGCGGACCTCAACGAGGTCACCTATACCCACATCCGGTGCTTCTGATCAACATCGGTGCCCATTGGGGTGTGCTGAACTCGGTAGGGCTCGCCGCAGCGGGTTTGTCCGATGAGAGCGCCGCGCCGCCCGGTGGCGAGCTCACCAGAGACGCTGCAGGCCACGTCAACGGGGTGGTGCACGAGCAGGCGCTGTTCGAACTGGCTTATCCGTCTCTCTCCTACGGGCGCCCGGTGCTCCTAGTTCAGGACGGTGAAACGGCACTGGCACAGCTGAAGAGCACGCTTCGAGAGCTCAATGCCGCGGGAATAACAAGTGTCGGCGACTCGATGGTCGGCCCGGCCGAGCTGACGTTGTTGCAGGAGGCGCACCAACGCGGTGAGCTCACCGCGCGAGTCAACGCGCTCCTGACCTATCGGCATGTAGACACGTTCCGCGCGGCTGGGCTGCGCACTGGTTTCGGCGACCACTGGCTTCGAATAGGCGGTGTCAAAGCGTTCGCGGACGGAGCCGTCGCAGGCGGAACCCGCCTGGTCGAGGAGCCGTTCGAAGGCACCGATGATCACGGGATCCAAACACTGCGCACCGACGAACTCAACGACTTGGCGCTTCGCGTGCATGCTGCCGGATCCCGGCTCTCGATCCACGCCAACGGCGACCGGGCGATCAAGCTTGTCCTCGACACCCTTGAACGGGCCAGAGCAGCACATCCGGTGATCAGGACAGCACATCGGCTTGAGCACGGCAGCATGGTGAACACGGAGATTCTGGCGCGGATGAAAGCCTTGGACGCCATTGCTCTTCCGTTCGGTAGCTATGTTGCGTTCCACGGTGACAAGCTCCTCGACTACTACGGCGCGGACCGGCTGGAGCGGATGTTCGCCCACCGAAGCCTGCTGGATGCGGGCGTTTCAGTGGCCGGGTCGAGCGATTTACCCTGCGGCCCCTTCGAACCTCGCCAGTTGCGTCACAATCGCTGTGGTGGTTGTTGGGGCCATTCGTGCTTTATGTGCTGGCCCTCCCGCTATACAACAGGATCGAGCCCGTTTTTCTGGGCTTGCCGTTCTTCATTTTCTGGACGTTTTTGGCGACGTTGCTGACCCCGGCGTGCATCTGGCTTGCCGCTCGCAAAGATCCGTTGTGGCGAAGTAATCGGGATCGTCGGCGGGGTGACGGCGAATGAGTACTAGCGCTGCGGTTTCAGTCGGAATTTTCGCCGTGTTCATGCTGGCGGCGGTCGCATTGGGCCTCCTTTCGCTACGGGGCCGGGACCGCGCGAATCTCGCCGAATGGTCGATCGGGGGCCGGAGCCTCGGCGTCGTGTTGATCTTCGTGCTGATGGCGGGCGAAACCTACACGAGCTTCAGCTACCTCGGCGCGGCCGGCTGGTCCTACAACTACGGGATGCCGGTGTTCTACCTGCTGGCATACCTGGCGATCGGTTTCGCCGTCGGCTACGTCATCGGGCCGATCCTGTGGCATTACGCCCACCGGAACAAGCTGCACAACATCACCGACATAACCGCATACCGGTTCGATTCGCCGTGGTTCGGGGACGCGGTGGCGATACTCACCACTGTTCATCATCTTCTCGGGTCTGCGCGGTAGTGCCTGGGTGTCCATCCTCAAGGACAGCCTGGTGATCATCACGTTGCTGGTCGTTTTCATCTACGTTCCGGTGGACTATTTCGGCGGCCTCGGCCCGATGCTGGATCGGCTCGTTACGGAACGCCCCGAATGGCTCGTACTGCCAGGTCAAGGCAAGGAGTCCCTGGGCATGCTGTGGTTCGCCACAACGGGTCTTCTCAACGGTGTCGTCTACACGATCTTTCCGACCACTGTGGCCGGTTACCTGGGGGCGAAGAATCCGGGTGTGCTTCGCCGCAACGCGATCATCATGCTTTTCTACCAGGTGTTGTTGTTCGTTCCGATCCTCTTGGCCTTGGCCGCGTTGTTCGTGGTTCCTGGGCTTGAGGATTCCAACCTGGCGATGTTCAAGCTCGTCGTCGACTCGATGCCGGCTTGGCTGGTCGGCCTCGTCGGGGTCGCCGGGGCGTTGTCATCGATCGTTCCGATGGCGGTCTTCATGCTCGTGATCGGCACGATGTGGGGGCGGTCCGTCCTCGGCGTGCATCCCCGAACGGCACCACATCAGAAGCAGTTGTCCCAACTGGTCACCTTCCTCGTCGGGCTGGTGGCGTTGGTGTTCACCTTCATCTCGCCGAGCACCCTGGTGCAGTTGTCAGTCCTCTCCTACCAAGGCCTGGCACAACTCCTTCCGGTAGTGCTGATCAGCTTGCTCTGGAAACGCATGTCGACCGCGGGCGCTGCCTCCGGGCTCGCAGCCGGAGTGATCGTTGTCGCCGTGCTCGTCGTCACCGGCAACGACCCCTGGCTTGGGATCAACGTCGGATTGCTCGGGCTCGCGGTCAACATCTTGGTCAACCTTGCGGTGACTCTCGCGCGCCCCGCTACCGCACCACCGGAACGACTCGCCATGGATGAACTATCCGAAGCAGTACCACCGCGGGCGTGACTATCGAGAGCAAGGGAACCTTCCGACCAGCTGGCAGGAAGGTTCCTTTGCTCTCATCGACGGGTCATTCGGCGTTGGGAGCTGATTCGGAAACCCCGAACCGACCGCTGGTGCTCGGGTTGCCACCGATGTCGACGGGTCCGGATGGCACTGGCTTGGCTGTGGGATACCACCGTTTGGCGATCTCCCAAGAAGCGTCGATCAGGGCACCCGCGTGCGCGAACGAATACGGCGAGAGGCCCACCACCGATGGGGCGGGCACCACGTAGAGCTCGCAGCGCGCCGCGTTCAACTGCATATCAAGCCGCGCGGCAGACACCATCGCTGCCCCGAGCGCTGCGCCGTTCACTCCGCCGACCGACCTCGGCGGCGTCTTCGGCGGTGGCCAGGTCGCGATCGAACCGATCCCGCGCCTGCGCCGGTTGAATTCGAACGGTTCAGCGCCGCCGCACGGCAGCACGAAAACACGCTCCGCCCCGCGCTCAACAGCGCGGCTGATGGGCATGAACGCCGCCGGGCCACCGTCCACCAGCCAACGGTCCCTAACCTTCACCGGCGGGAACATCCCAGGAATCGAGCACGACGCGACCAGCGGAGGAAGCGCCGGACCGCTTTCGAAATACACCGGCTCACCGGTGTCCAGATCGGTTGCGGTCACGGTCACCGGGATCTGCGCGTCCTCCAACCGGCGAAACGGCAGGTTGTTGTGCAGCCAGCGCGCCAACCCGTGGTTGCCCATCACGTGGTTCGACAAGCCGAGTTTCCCCGCGAATATCCGCGTGGGTTGGATCGGGAAGACATCCGTGCGCCGCATCGACATCCAGAGCTCGCGGAGTTTTGCCGCCCCACGAGGCGTCGGGTCGCCGGCAAACCATGCTGCGTTCAGCGAGCCAGCGGAGGTCCCGACGAGCAAGTCGGGTTCGACACCGGCCTCGAACAATGCCGTAACGAGGCCGGCCTGGATCGCCCCGAAGGTGGAGCCACCCGGCAAGACCCAAGCCGTACGCATCAGCAATGTCCCTTCTGCGTTAGTCCTGTCCCGAGGCTAGTCGCGAACACCGGCGGCACACGTCAGGCGTCGCCGGGATCACCTCGACGACGCTGCCGCTTCACCTCGCCGCGCCGCTTTTTACCAGCGAGACGGCGCTGCTGCGATCCCTTGGTCGGCTTGGTGCGGCGCCGTTTGGGGGCGGGTGGAGCGACGGACTCGGCTAGCAGTTCTGCCAGCCGTTCCCGCGCCGCTTCGCGGTTTGCGAGCTGCGCGCGATACTCCGAGGCCGCAATCGTGATCACGCCATTGACGAGGCGGTGAGCGAGGCCCTCCATCGAACGTTGCCGTAGGAGTTCTGGGACCGACGCTGATCGAGCTAGATCGAACGAAAGTTCGACACGCGAGTCCGTCGTGTTAACACCCTGCCCACCAGGACCGGAGGATCGCGAGAAGCGTTCGGATAGCTCGGCCCCAGGAATGGTCCAGCGGCTGGTGACGGGCAGGTCTGCGGGCATACCAATCAGGATGCCTCACACCGTTTCCGCAGGGCTGCGACGGCACCACCCGCCGAAATCGAGGCCGGAATGCCTCGTCTGGCTAGCGGCTCCGGCTGTTGAAGCATGGGAACCTTCCTGTCATGGCAGTGACAGGAAGGTTCCCATGCTCTCGCTCCCAGCCGGGGGGTTACTGCGCTGGGCGCCAGCCGGCTACGCCGCCGGGGACCGGGGCGTCAGAGTCGTACGGAGTGCGTGTGAAGATGAACGTGTTCAGGTCCAGGTGTGTGGGAACACCGCTTTCGTCCCGGCCCACGCGCAGGATCTCTCCTGCGTAGTAGCCGTCCAGTCCGGTCCAGGTGCCATCCGGGTTGGACTGGAATCGTGAGGCTCGCCCGCGTCCCTGCCACGGCGAGAGGTCGAGCAGCCCATCGCGAAGAACCCGCAGCGCATATGGTGTCGGGCCCCAATACCACTGGCCGGTGAGTTCCAGGAGTTGCAGGTCCACGTCGCCGCGGGGCTCCCACGCGGCCGGGATCCGTGGCTCGTGTTCTGCTAGCAAATCCAGCAGATCGGTCGCCAACGCCCCTGTGACACCTGCTGTGGTGTTGGCCATGAAGATCACACCGGTGGATTCGGCGGGATCTGTCCAAACAGTCGCCAGGAAGCCGGGCATCGAGCCGGTTTGCCCGGCCAGTCGACGTCCGCGGTGCCGCATCAGCTGCAATCCGAGCCCGTAGCCGCCCCGCCATTCGGGGCCATCGTCGACCGACCCGGGCAACCGCATCTCGGCAACTGTGGCTGGGTGCAGCACCTCGCCGGTGTCGCCGCTCACGAAACGCGCCCAGCTGGCCATGTCTTCGAAGGTCGACCACAGCTGGCCGGCAGGGGCCATCGCCCCCGCATCCTCGGCCGGCTCAGGAAGGACCACGTCCGCCCACGGGTGCACGGCGAACCCCTCCGCGTGCGGCGCGACGGGGCTCAGCGTGGTCCGTTTCATGCCAAGCGGTTCGAGGATCTCGCGTTGCAGGACCTCGCCCCACGGAGCTCCGCGCAACCGGGATACGAGCTCGCCCAGCACCCCGAAACCGACGTTGGAGTAGTGGAAGCCGTGTCGAGGTGTCGGGCGCCGTGCGTGTTCGTCGATGGTGGACAGCAGTTCGTCGGCGCTGCCGCCCGGGGTTCGCTCCCACCACTGCCCAGCAGGTTCCGCAGTCAGCCCACTCGAATGCGACAGGATCTCGCCGATGCTTTGCTTTCCGATCGAGGTGCCCGGCACGTACTCGTCGAGCTTGTCGGTGAGGTCGAGGCGACTCTCGTCGCGCAGCCGCATTACCAGCACCGCGACGAAGGTTTTCGTGATCGAACCAACTCGGTACTGGGTGTCCGTTGTAGAGGGCCGACCGCCGACCTGTCCGCGGGTGTCCACCCAGATCGTCTCACCATCGCGGATCAGCCCCGCGATCAACGAGGGAACACGGTTTTCACTCTGCTCCACGGCCAGACGCCGCAACAGTGCGCGCTGAGTGGAGGGCAGCAGACTCGTCATGCCCCCATGCTTTCACTCCGCCAAATCGCGAGGGTGGAGCATTCGGCGTTCCCACGCCGTCAGACGGCCTGTTCATCGGCGAGTGACAGGAAGGTGCCCATGCTCTCGTGGAGCCGTCAGCGTCGACTGCGCCGGTTGACTCCTCGGGTGATTCCGGCCGTCTCTACAGGAAACCGCACCGGCAGTTTCCCTAGCATTACGAGGACCAGGATGAGCAGGACGAGCACGATCCATCCGGTCCACCCGAGAAGGCCCACTGATGCGTTGTCGACGGGATGTCCGGCCATGCTGAAGACCGTGCCCAAACCAGCCGCCGCATTGAGGAATCCGTGGGCGATCGTCGACGGCCAGACACTGCACGAAACGAGCCTGAGCCAGCCGAGCAACGCTCCCACCAGGGTGCAGAAGCACACCATCATGATGACCGCCACCACGATCGGGAGCGTCGGGTAGTTGTAGCCGAGGATCAGCACCGGCACGTGCCAGAGACCCCAGAGCACCCCGGTCGTGAGGAACGCGCCGGGCTGACCGAGGGGCAGCAGCGCCTGAGTGAGGTAGCCACGCCACCCCAGTTCTTCACCGAGCGCGGGAATGATCTGCAACCAGCCCAGTCCGAAGACCATTGCGATCTGGATGAGCGCGAGCATCCCGGGCGGCGTTTGCGGTGCCGAACCCACCACTGTGGGCCCGGCCCGTTCTGCGAGCCCGGAGAAACTTGTCCAGTCGGCTTGGTAGGCCCCCAGCAGATAGCCCACCAGCAGCGCGAGGGCCATGACCAACGGAGGCCCCACCCAGGCAATCAGGGCATAAGGCCACCACTTCTTGATGCCGCCGGGGTTTGTGATTCCCAGGCTGCGCAGCAATTTCGGTCGTGGGCTGATCCACTTGTTGACCACTAACGCCGCGACTGCGGGCATGAACATCATGACCGCGAGAAAGAGCGATGCCCAATTCCACGACAGTCCTTCGCCGGTCAGCCACAACGGCAAGGTCAACAGCCAAGCCGGCACATATGCAATTGCGACGAAACTGACAACGCCCCGGACATCGACCCGGTCATGCTCGGTGCTCACGTCGGCATTTTGCCAACCCTTGCTGAGTTCCTGCTGAGGGCCGCCCCTGCTGTGAGCATGGGAACCTTCCTGTCATCCCTGACAGGAAGGTTCCCATGCTCACACGTCCACCTGCAGAGCTGACCAATTCGGGAAGCAGGCGGGGACGTCCGGAGATGACCGTGATGTCGGTTCGCTGGCGCCGCCATGCGGGGGCGCGAAGCGGGCATCCGACGAGGCGCCCTTGTGGGCTGACAGTAGCGAAAAGCCGCGCGTCCGCGAGCCGGTCCTCTCATCCTGGCTCGGCATCGAAAAAGGTCCGTGCCCGCCGAACCAGCGGGCACGGACCTCATCTGCGTCAGATCCCTTACGGGGTGCCCGGCAGCGGTGCTGCCGGTAGGCCTTCGTGGACCTTCGTCATCGCAGCGAACCAGGTTCGGGCCGGCACCTTGCCGCCGTAGATGTTGCCGCCGTTCTTGCCGCACAGGTACGGGGGCGCGTCGCCACCGCCGTCGCAGATCCCTTGGGGGCTGTTCCCGTCGGCGTAGGTCAGGACCGCACCCGCCATCTGCGGGGTTGCCGCCAAGAACCCCGCGGACTGGTGGAGTTGGGTCGTCCCGGTCTTGCCGATCATGGGGCGGTTCCAGCCGACGCTCTGCGCTGCCGCGCGCGACGTGCCGTCGGTGTCGTCCTTGCTCATGCCCTGGGCCAGCGCCGCCGCGACCTGCGGGGACACGGCCTGCTCGCAGCCGGGTTCATTGAGCTGCACGGGGTTGCCGTGCCGGTCCTTGATCTCTTCGATCGGCGTCGGCGGGCAGTAGACGCCGTCGCTCATGATCGTTGCTGCGACGTTGGACAGTTCCAGCACGCTCGTCGGGGTGTAGCCGAGGGTGAATGCGCCGCGGTTGCCCTTCTTGATCGCGTCGGCCTGGGACGGGCCGTTCGAGCCGTCGGGCTTCAGGCCCTGGCCGCCGGTGTTGACGCCGGTCATCCCGTTCCGCAGCCCGAGGCGCGCGGCCATGTCAACGACGTTGTTGAGTCCGGCCCTCTCCTGCAACGCCACGAACGCCGTGTTCGGGGACGTGGCCAATGCCATCTGCAGCGTCCTCGGCCCCGGCTGCACCCCGTCGGCGTTCGAGACGGTGTACGGCGCGGTCCCGTTCTTGTACACGCGGGACGTGTAGGACGGCGGCACGTCGAGCGTGTCGTAGATGCTCATGCCTTGTTCGATCGCGGAGGCCGCCGTGAACACCTTGTAGATCGAGCCGGCACCGAAGGGCTGCACCCTGCTGACGATGTCGTAGGCCGTCTGGCCCTTGCTCGCGTCGTTGCCGTAGTCGCGGTTGGCGACCAGCGCCCGGACCTTGTGCTTGTCCTTGCCTGGTTCGACCATCGCCATCGCGTTCGCGATGCCCTCGGTCTGGGTAGGCACCTGCGCTTCGGCAGCGGCCTTGGCCGCGTCGGTGGCCTTGCGGTCGAGAGTGGTGCGAATTGTGTAGCCGCCGCTCTTCAGCTTGTCGCTGTCGATGCCGAGCCGGTCGAGGTAGTCGATGAGGTAGGTGCAGAAGAAACCGTCGGTGGCACCGTCGCCGACGCCGACGCAGCCGTTCGGCGGCCGCCCGAGAGGCGACATCACGCCGAGCGGCTCCTTCTTGGCGATTTCAGCGTCTTCCTTGGTGATGCGGATGTTGTTGTTTGGGTCCGCCATCAGGTCGATCACGAGGTTGCGCCGCTGCATCGCGTCTTGCGGGTTGCTGTTGGGGTTCAGCGAGCCCGGCTGGTTGACGATCGCGGCGAGCAGCGCGGCCTGGGCGATGGTCAGCTTGTCGGAGGTGGTGCCGAAGTAGGTCTGGGCCGCCGCACCGACGCCGAACGTCTGGTTGCCGAAAGGCACCACGTTGAGGTATCCGGTGAGGATTTCCTCCTTGGTCATGGTGTGTTCGAGTTCGACGGCGATCTTCGCCTCGCGGAGCTTTCGGGCGACCGTCGATTCCTTGGCCTTCTCGGCCTCCACCGTGTTGTTCGCCGCGACGTGCACGAGGTAGTTCTTCACGTACTGCTGGGTGATCGTGGATGCACCCTGCGCGGCCGAACCGCTGCTGACGTTGGTCGCCAGCGCACGCATGGTGCCGTGCCAGTCGACGCCGCCGTGGTCCCAGAAGCGCTTGTCCTCGACCGCGGTGATCGCGGCCTTCATGGTGTCCGAGATCTGGTCCGGCGGCGTTTCGATGCGGTAGTCCTTGAAGAAGTACGCGATCGGCGCGCCGTCCTTGTCCGTGACGGTGGTTACCTGCGGCATGTCCCGCCTCGCCAGGGAACCTGACATTCTGGACATGGCGTCGCTCGTCTGGTTGACCATCGCCCCGGCACCGGTCGCCATCGGCAGCAGCAACGCCGCTACCAGCACGCCGGCCAGGACGCACAACCCGAACATCTTCAACAGCACGCCGCTGCGCACGCCAGCCCCAATCACCAAGTGTCCAAACGACTTGACCACCGATCGCGGGGCGCAGTGCCCACCCAGGCCCCGTCTTGCCCGTCCACCGACTGGCCGACGAGCTTACCGCCGACCCGCACACGCGGAACCAGTCGACACCTGCTTCTCTTTGCTGTCAGTCGATTCGTTGATATCACATCCGCTGATCCCGGCGGCGCTGCACCAAATGGCCGAGTCCTGACCGACAACCCCACGGGTCCGGATCAGATCACTACACTTGGTGACCACCGGAGTCGATCACGCGGAGGAAAAATGACCGACCCGTTCCTGGATTCCCTGGCCACCGCGCTCGCCGGTCAGGTTGCCACCGCGCTGGGCAAAGCCGGAAGCCAGGCCCTGGTGAAGGTGCGCGAGCTCGTGCGCCGCAGGTCGCAGAACGATCCGGAGACGCAGGCCACGCTCGAAGCCGCCGAGCAGGAGTCCGCGGGCAAGCCGCAGATCAAAGCCCTGGCCGAACGACTGGACCAGGTTTGCGGAGAGGATGCCGCCTTCGCCGAGCAGCTGCGCGCCGAGGGCGCCGAAGTGCACAAAGCCATCTCCGCCGCCGACGACGGCGTGGTCAACGTGAACCACGGCGAGGTCAACAACCTGATTCAGGCGCGCGAGATCAAGGGCAACATCACATTCAGCTAGCGCGCCGATCCGACTCGTTCAACTCCGCCAGGTAATGGTTGTAGGCGGCGAGTTCCGGATCATCCCCAGCATCGACCGGCGGCGCCGGTGGCGGCACGAGCGGCCGCTTCCGGCGCATTACGGGCGGCGCCTCCTCGGTGACCTGCGGTCCGACCGCTTCTTCCTGAACTGCAGCTTCCGTTTCTGCATCGTCCCCGCGGTGAACCTCCATGCGCGTCAGGCGGATCCACAAGAAGATCGTGAACACGCCGAACAGCGGCCACTGCAGCGCGTAGCCGAGGTTCTGGAAGCTCCCCCCAGCTTCGTGCGCACGATCCCACTGCCACACGGCCAGGAAACCGGTGGCGACCGTGGCCACGACGAACAGCGCGTGCAGAAGCAGCCAACGCGGAGTCAACAGGCTGCGGTACACGTCCCGAATTCTAGGCGGTCCCGAGCAGGCGGGGCGGCCCGGCGTCGTCACAGCCCGTTCACACCCGCCTCGTGAATCACGATTCGGCGAGCTGAAATCACGCGGCACTTGTGTCCAAAAACACACAACAACCTCACCGGCTGGCGGCGGTAGCAAGGGAACCTTCCTGTCACCGCCCGCCGGCCAGTATCCGGCGCTTCTCAACCACCACTCGCGCACCGGATGACAGGAAGGTTCCCATGCTGCACGTTTCCGGCCTGTCCAAGGCACGCGGCAGGACCGGCTCTGCATTTGCGGTGAACGCCGACGGCAGCCGCTGGTGACAGGAAGGTTCCCTTGCTCTCAGCTCCGCCTGCGGCGGGCGGTCGTCAGGGGGATGCAGATGGTGATGAGGATCGCCGCGACCGCGAAGGTCGTCGGGTAGCCGGACAGGGTGACCAGGGCGCCGAAACCGATGGCGCCGAGGCCTTGGCCCGCGTCGTAGGCGATGTTCCACGCGGTGCTGGCGGGCCCGGACTCGGTTCGTTCGAACATCACGACCAGGGTGATGTTCTGCACCGCACCGAACCCGGCTCCGAAGGCGGCCGCGCCGAGCAGGGCGAGCGGGTCGGCTCCCCACGCCGCAACCGCGAGCAAGCCCGTGCCCAGGCCTGCCAGCAGCACGGCGGGGACCAGGACGCGGTGTTGGCCAAGCCGGTCGCCTAGCTGTCCTGCTGCCCACCGGCCCAGCATCGCGGATGCGCCGAAGGCCATCAGCGCGGCTGGGGCCACCGACCCGGCGACTGCCAGCGGCAGGAACGCCGTGAGCCCGCCAGCCGCCACCGCCGCAGCGGTCATGACGATCCAGGACGGCAGCAACGCGAGGGGGAACGCGGAGGTGCCCGAGCGCTGCGCGGGTTTGGCCCGCACCCGCGACATCCCCAGCACGGCAGCGGTGGCCGCCACGGGCAGGGCACCCGCGATCCAGAACAGCGGGCCGAATCCGATCTGCTGCGTCAACCACACGCCAGCGGGGAGGAACAGAACGTTTGGCAAGCCGACCGACAACCCGTAGAGCCCAGCCGCCCGGCCGCGTTGCGCAGCGGGCACGAGCTCGACCACCAGCGCTGCGCCGGTCACCGTGAGGAGGCCGAAGCCGACTCCTCGCATGCTGGAAACACCGAGCAGCAGCCACAGGTCGCTGGACAGCGCGTACAACGGGGTCGGCAAGCCGATCAGCATCGTGCCCGAGGCGAAAGCAACGCGGTGGTCGATGTGTTTGAGTAGCCACGGCATGCCGAGCTGGGTCAGAACTGTCACCAGCATGAAGACGGCGTTGGTCGCGCCGGCCGCAACCTCACCAGCACCGCCCGTTACCGCCCATAGCGGGAGGACCGGAAGTAGCAGCACGTATCCCGCAAAACCGCCGACGGTCGCTACCAGCAGATGCCGAAAAGACCGATGCTGCAACGCTGTTGTGTCCTTGACGCGGGGTTCTTCCGAGATTCGCACCAGTTCTTGATAGGCGTGCAGCCAACTTTTGTCCATCCGGCTCCAAGAGTCCGAGATGTCCACTCATGGCCGATTGTGGCTTTGGTCGTGATCGGTTTGGCTGGGGCCGTCACTGCGACGGCGAGGAGTTCTGCATGAACCGGATGCGCGTGCTGGCCCTGGCAGCCGTGGTCGCGGGGTCGGCAATCCCGCCTGCGGCGGCCACCGCTCCGCTGACGATGGCGGCCCCACCACCGTGCAGCGAAGAGCCGCGGGAGAACCCGATCAGCGAGTTCACCAGCTACGACGAACTCCTCGTCGAGCTCGATCGGATCGAGCGGGTCAGCGCGGGGCGGGTCGCGGTGGAGACCGTCGGTGAGTCGAACCGGGGCCGCGACATGTTCCTCGCGCGCGTCGGCACCGGCCCCAAGGTCGTGTTCGTCACCGCCGAAATCCACGGCAACGAGAAGACCGGACCGGACGCGGTGCTCGATCTGCTCGACTTCCTGGGCACCTCGGATTCCAGCCGGGCCAGGCAGATCCGCGAGAAGCTGACCGTGGTGGCGATGCCGAAGATCAATCCTGACGGGGCGGTACTGGACCGACGCGGCAACGACATGACGTGGCAGGAGGTGCAGAAGCGCTTCCCGCAGCTGGCCACCGCACCGCCGGCGTGGAACTACTACACCGCGCCCCGGCAAGGCGATGACTACTCGCAGCGGCCCGGTTTCGACGTCAACCGGGACTACAACCCGAACCTCGACTACCAGCCGCAGCCGCAGGACTTCCCCGGCAGCGGCGATCGGCCGGGTTGGTTCATCAGCCCGGAGACCCAGGCGGTGCGCGACGTCTACCGCTCGCTACAAGCCGAGTTCGGCACGGTCGACACCTACATCGACCTGCACCACCAGGGCGCCTGCTACACGGTTCCGGGCACGGACCGGTATGTGACCTTGAGTCTGTCCGGCAAGTTCGTCGCCGATGCCGCCACCCACGCGGGTGCCGAGTACGCCGAGTTCGCCGACACCTACCGTCCGGAGTACTCCAAACAGCTCAACGTGGCCGCATACAACGCGCTGCAGGCTGCGGCCAACCAGAACCCCGACTTCGGCAACATCACCCTCTACCCGCAGGACATCAACCTGCCGGGCACCGGACTCGGCGCGTTCCAGCTCAACGGCAGCGGCGCGGTGCTGTTCGAGGTTCGCGGCCAGACCCAGACCCTCGGCGAGCAGCATCGCGGGATGCTGACCCGAGCGGTCTACATCGGACTCGAAGGGATCCTCTCGTCGGTCGCCAGCGGCCAGGTCGACCACCTCGACCCCGCCGCCTACGACCGGATTCCGCCGACCGACCGCGGGCAGCAGACCATGACGGCCACCACCGACATCGAACCCTGACCAATCGATCAGCCGTGAGCGGCGCTCGTCGACTGCATCCGCGCATCGCGAGCGCCGCTCGTCTTACGGACACCATGGAAAAGACCTGGTCGCGGTAGGTTGCCTGGGCGGTAGGTAACAGGAAGGTTCCCATGCTCACATCAGCTCCCCGAGGGGACTGGGGTTCGGGCGCTGCTGATCGCTAGTTGGGTGCATTCCGCTGCCGCTAGGGCCACGGCCGCGAGTGCGAAGGTGATGGTGCTGAAGGCGGATACCGCTGCAGCGCCGCTGGTTGGCGCCAGATCCAGGTAGACCGTGCCGAAAACAGCGACTCCCACCGCCCCGCCGATCTGCAGGATTGTGTTGAACAGTCCACTCACGTCAGGCGCGTGGCGGGTTTCGAGATGTTCGTCACGTGGTCGAGCGTGGCGCTGAACGCCGCTCCATACCCCAACCCACCGAGGCCGAGCAGGGCGATCAGCAGGACCCCGTCGGACGTGGCGGGCCACCACCCGCAAGCGCCAATCCCGTGGCGAGCAGCAGGCTTCCGATCGGTGCCACCGGTCTCCGGAGGTGGGCGGGCAGTCGGCTGAGCAGCGGACCCGACACTCCGAAGTCCGTCACCCAAGACACCAGGACCCGAGTAGGTGGCGCCCTCACCGCGTCCCTGCTGAAGGCCTGATGCGGACAGGTCATCGCGGATCGACGGCGCGGCGATGTTGACGATGGCTATGTCCACATTGCCGAGAACAATCCCGCCCAGCAGCGCGGCGAGCTGCCAGTTGGACCCGCGCACCTGTGGTGCCGGTCCGATCATCGAACCCCTCTTCACCACGACCAGGCTTCTTGCCTGACATGAGTGAATCGGAGGACGAGGACCGATGCTGGCGAGCTTCGGACGTGGCAATCAGGCTCAGCGCCGCGGGATTCAGGACCCCAGTTCGTCGAGCGCCGCCTGCGCCGCGGCGAGTTCCGCGCGCAGTTGCTCGACGCGGGCGCGCTGCTGTTCGCGGGCGGCGTCGACCAGCGGTTCCACGGCTGCCGCGACGTCGTCGTGCAGCGCCTTCGCGGCTTGGGCGACGGCGTTCGCGGCGACCGGTGTCGGGCGCACCACGCGCTTCTTGCCGGTGCTGACCTCGACGCTCCACTGACCGTCCTGGTCGGCTGTCAGCGTCACCGTCGCTCCGCCGATCGGCTTCGCCTGCCGCGGCTTGCGGCGTGCCGCCGCGTCCCCGGCCGGCTTCGCCGACGCCGAGGCACCCGCGGGAGCCGAGACCGCAGCGGCGCGGGGCTTTGCCGGAGCAGCTGGTTTCGCCTGCTCCGCAGTCGGCTTCGCCCGTTCCACCGGTGGCTTCGCCGGTGGAGCGTCGGCCGTCCGCGGCTTCGCCGCGGGTTTCGCCGGTGGCTCGGGTGGTGCCGCTTTCTTGCGAGGTGGTTTGACCTTCGTGACCTCGGTGGCCGAGAAGGACAGCACGTCCTTCGATCCGGCCGGGCGGACCTGGATGAAGTCGCCTTCAGCTGGTTCGCCGAGCGCGACGACCTTGCCGGATCGGCCTTCCGGGACGCCTACGGCCGAACCGGTGAACCACACCGTCGGGGTGGTTCCAGCGCTCAGTTCTTCGCGAAGTTCGCGGAGTTCGTCGGACGACAGCGGTGACATCGCCGCCCCTTGCTCAAGGGTGAGCCCCGGTCGGGGCTGCTAGACAGTGACGCCACCACTATATCGAACGCCCGTGCGAAGCTTCAACGGGATTGGCGGACCGTCGTCTCGTAGTCGGCCAGGTCCGCTTTCCGGGTGACTCGATCATGAACACCACGGAGTTGTGGCCGAGCCCGGTGTTGGGCCCAGCAGGAAGAACAGGTTCGGGAAACCGGAGACGGTCATGCCGAGGTAGGCCTCCATGCCGTTGTGCCAGGCGTCCTGCAGCTTGCGTCCGTCGCGGCCGACGACGCTCAGGTGGTCGAACGCGTCGGTGACGCGGAAGCCGGTGTCGTAGATGATCGCGTCGACAGGGTGCTCCTGTCCGTCGCCAGTCAGCACGGATCGCGGCCTGACCTCGGCCACCCCAGTGGTCACCACGTCCACATTGGACATGTTCAGCGCCGGGTAGTCGCCGGAGAGCAGGATCCGCTTGCAGCCCATGGCGTAGTCCGGCGTCACCGCGGCGCGCAGCTTCGGGTCTTTGACGGCCTTGCGGATGTAGCGCTTGGTCAACTGCTCGACGATCTTGCCGAGGCGGCGGTCGAACACCGTGAAGTAGCGCGCTTCCAGCACCCAGTACAGCGCCGCGTGGGCAGCCCGCTGGACCAGTGGAGCGTTGCAGAAAAGGCGCTGCACCGACTCCGGGATGGGCCGGTCCGGTTTTGGCTGGACCCACGACCCTGCTGGTTAATTCCTGATCATGCTGCGAGGGCGAGTTCGAGGCGGGCGAGGTGGCTGGTGCGGGTTCGGTCGAGTGGGTGGCCGTTCCACCAGGCATCAAGGCGGATCAGGTTGAGTGCGGCGGCGGAGTAGACGTGTTCGAGATGGGTCTTGGCCAGACCCCGGGTAGCGGGTGCGGCGTAGTCCGGTGACGGCCGTTGCCTGGCGGATCGTGCCTTTGACGCCCGCGCGTAGCGCGTAGTCCCTGCGCCAGTCCTTGGTCTGCTGCTCGGCGCGGGCGCTACGCAGGGCCTCGGTCATCTCCCTGGGATGTAAGGAGATCTGGCGACGGCCGTTTTTCGCGGTGGTGCACCGTGTCCGGACCGGGCAGGGACCGCAGACGGCCTTGGAGAACGTGACCACCGTCCGTGCAGACCCGTATTGGACACAAGGGGTCCACGACGAGCTGGTCTGCCCGGCTGGGCAGGGCACCTGCTGGGCCTGCCAGTCGATGGTGACATCCGATGCGGCGAAACCCTGTTCGGCTCTGGCCTGACGGGAGTGATCAAGCAGCACGGGGGTGATCAGGGCGATGCCGAAGGCATCCAGGGACCCCACGATCAGTTCGGCGGAGGGGTAGCCGGAATCGAGGTAGTGCTCGTCGGGGAGCAGGTCCCGTTTCCTCAGGGCTTGGTGGATCGGTGGGAGCATCGCGCTGTCGGGGACGGTGGCGTCGGTCGTGGCGACGTTCGTGATCAGATTCGGCCTCGGTGCCGCACCCGGGCGGTGACCGGGCGCGGTGGCCGCGCCCGCGGACTCAGGAGCCCGGCAGGTCTCACTGATGTGCACCTTGTAACCGTTCCAGAAGGTGTCCCGTTTGACTCCCCAGCGGGCGTCGGTGTCATACGGCGAGGTCAAGCGCCATCTGCCGGGCGGGAGACCGTCTGTGTCCGTTTCCCGCCGCTTGACCACCTCCCGCCCGTTTCTGGCCACGGTGCGGGTGTAGTTCTGCACCAGCACGACCCGCAGGACCTCCACCGCGGGAAGTTCACGAAGCCAGTTCGGCGACGCGGGCGCGTAGAGGGCTGTCAGCAGAGTGAATCCGTCCTTGCCGTAAGCCAGGGCGAGCTCGTCCTTCTTGGTCTGCGAGGCCGGCAGGCGCCAGGTGTCGATCCGCTGCTGGTAGCGCCGACTCCAGCCCGGCACGTCCAGCACCTCGGCCACCCAGTCCGGGGCCGCGGCGGACACCGACTCCAGACAGGCCCGCACCGCCTCGCCCGCCAACTCCAGCCGATTCATATCCCGCACCGCGGCGATCACGTGCGTGGAGTCCGTACGCTGCTTACCACCAGCGGCGATCAAGCCTTTGTCCCGCAACGCCGCCAGCAGGAGGTCCAGGACCTTCTCCTCCAACCCGTGCTCGACCACGCGGGTACGGAACTCACTGAGCACTGTGTGGTCGAAACCGGCATCGGTCAGCTCCAGCCCCAAGGCGTACTTCCAGGCCAGGTTGGTGCGCACCTCATCGGCGGCCTGCCGGTCGGTCAGGTTCTCCGCCTTCTGCAGCACCGTGATCATGGCCAGCAGACCCGGTGAGAAGCCGGGCTTACCCCGAATCCCGAACGCCGCGGCGAACTCCGCGTCCGAGAACAGCTCACCGAGCTGATCCCGGACCCGCACGGCAAGGGGCAGCTCACGTCGCCCGCTGTACATCGCCCGGATCGCGGCGGCGATCTCCGGGACCGGCTTCGGCCAAGGCCGCGGCTGCACCGACACCACGAACTCCATCCTGCGGACAGACACCACAAGACTGCCGCAAGATCATAATCCTGGCCCCACCTAACACCCCCTCACCCGACCCGAGAATTAACCAGCAGGGTCACCCACGGCGAAGTGCGCTGGAACAGGTGGAGTTGAGAGACCTTCTTGGCGATGCGCGGCACGAACTGGATGGCGCTGGCACCGGTGCCGATCACCGCGACCCACTTGTCCTCAAGGTCGTAGTCGTGGTTCCACTCGGCGGAGTGGAACACCTCACCCTCGAAGCTCTCCACGCCGGGCGGTTCCGGGTAGCTCGGGATGCGCAGGGCGCCGACGCCGGACACCAGCGCGCGACCGAAGTACTCCGTTCCGTCCGCAGTGGACACCGTCCAGGTGCCGTTGCACTCGTCGTATTCGGCACCGGTGAACTCCACGCCATAGTGGGTGTGGTCGCGCACCTGGTACTTGCCCGCGCAGTGCTGCAGGTAGTCGGAGATCTCGCCCTGCCTGGCAACATTCGGGACCAGGACGGGTTCTGCTCGAACGAGATGGAGTACATCAGGGACGGCACGTCGCAGGCGCAGCCCGGATAGGTGTTGTCCCGCCAGGTGCCGCCGAGGTCTGCGGCCTTCTCCAGCACGATGAAGTCGTCGATCCCGGCTTGCTTGAGCCGGATCGCCATCCCGAGCCCGGAGAAACCGGTCCCGACGATGATCACCTTGGTCGGGTAACTGCGCTGGCCCCGCGTTTGCCGTTGCGCCATCAGGTCCTCCTCCGGACCCCAGCACGACTGATCTACTCAACAGTAGCTTACTATGGGTAGGTTACTTACGGTAGGGTGATTTTCGTGGAGACGCAGCAGGCACCGACCACCGGACGCAAGCGGATGCCCCGAGCCGAGCGGGAACGGCAGATCCTCGCCGTCGCCGAACAGGTGTTCGCAACCGACGGCTACCAGGGCACGTCGATGGACGACATCGCGGCGCGGGTTGGCCTGTCCAAGCCGATGCTCTACGAGTACTTCGGTTCGAAGGAAGGGCTGCTGCTCGCCTGCCTGCAGCGATCCAAGCGCGAACTGCTGGAAGCCACCACGGTCGCGGCTGCCGGCGCCGACACCCCCGAGCAGTTGCTGCGCGACTGCTTGCTGGCGTTCTTCAAGTTCAGCGACGAACACGCCCAGGCCTGGGCCCTGCTGCGCAACGAGTCCGCGGTCCCGAGCGCATCGGTGAGCACCGAACTGGAAGCGATCCGGATGCAACAGATGGAATTCACCTCCGGACTGCTCGGGGCCGCGCGCCCAGATCTCGATCCGGTGCGGCTGGAAGCGTTCACGGAGGCGATCATCGGCGCCTGCGAGCGGCTCGCCCTGTGGCGGGACCGCCGCCCGGATATCACCGCGGAGCAAGCCACGAGCCATCTGATGGAACTGTTCGCCCCCAGCCTCGCCCCGAACCTTTGACACATCCGGCCACCCCGACACGCACAGGAAACCCACCGCGCACCCGGGCTAGCCTTGGAGCAAGGGAACCTTCCTGCCACCCGCGTGCCAATAGCTCCCGGCGTTTCCGCAGCAAGGGAACCTTCCTGTCACCTAACGCCTGCCAGCACACCTCTCGTGCCGTTGCAGCATGGGAACCTTCCTGTCATCCACACCGGACGCCGTCCCGCGTTTCCGGAGCATGGGAACCTTTCTGCCATCCGCCGACGGGCCGGGGCGCCATGTCCGGTGCTTGTCGGCGCCGGTCCCCGAGGGGCTCCGGACGCGGGCCCGAGGCGGCGGTTTGCGGGATTCCGTCGCTCAGTGAGCGCCGTGAGTCTGCGTGAAACTCACTCGTTCAGGCGGTTGGGCTGGATATGGGCTCAAGATCGGCGGAGGGGTCTCCGATACCGAGTCAGCCGTGCCAACACGTCAGACCCAAGGAGAACAAATCTTGCGCCCCTGGACCACGCGCACAGTGAAGGCAGCCGTTGTAGCCGCGGGGTTCGCCGCAGTCGGGACCGGTGCCACCGCTGCCGCGGAGAGCACCGCCCTCCCGAAGCCGGACCTGTCGTCCGTTCCGGACCAAATCGGGATCCTCGCCCCGTTGAACGCCTGCCAGCTACAGGACGGCCCCGGGTACGGCCCGACCAAGGCTCCGTGCGCGGACACCGAACTGCACGTGAACACCCCAAACCTGGTCAAGAAGGTGGGCGCGGACATCACGACCACTGCCCACGGAATGGGCGGCGAGTTGCGGGACGGCCGCCCGCTGCTCGCCCCTGGCAAGCCGAACCAGGTGCTCGAGCATGTCTTCGCCGAGACCACCCGCGTCGAGCAGATGACCAAGACCCGCCCGGTCGTCGGTGGTTCGGTGGTCCCGAAACACCTCGGCGCCGTCACCGAACACGTACCGCACGCCGCTTTGCTGGACACCGAGGTCGGCCCGCGCGAGCCCGGCCACCAGGGCACGTCGGCGCTGGACACCGCGATCGACCTGACCGCCGCCCACGGCTATGAGACGGAACCGCTGGCCAACCCAGTCGGTGCCGTTGCTCCCGTCCTGCAAAACGACCTGCGCCCCGGTGCGCCGGTCGCCCTACCGCAGGCGGCGAGGCTCCTACCAGCGGTCGGCAAGCTTCCGGTGACCTCCGAGCTGAACGGCGGCTTGGGCACGGCGGCGAACGACCTCACCCAGCAGGCCACCGGTCGCCTCCCGCAGGCTCCGGTGCACCGGATCACCGGGCAGCTCCCGACGATCGACAGCGTCACCCGCCCGCTGCGCTGATCGACGATCCGAACAACCACGGCGTCAACCTGCTGGACGACAACAACGCCAGCGCCGTCCCGGTGCAGGCCTGCGGCAACAACGTCGCCGTACTCGGCGCCGTGGTGTCGCTGCTGTCGCCACAGATCAACAACTGCGTCAACGCGCCGGTCGTCGACCACCCCAAGATGGGCTGATCACGGCCAGCCGGAAGAGGCGCCGGGACCGTGCGGTCCCGGCGCCTTTCCCGTTGGCCGCTCAGGATTTCCGGATCGCGTCCAGTGCGGTGGTCAGCTGCGCGAGCGCGTCCTCGATCCAAGGCAGCGCGGTCGGATCGTCGCTGTGCAGCGTCATCCAGCGCTGTTCGTCGATGGTCACGTAGAGTAGGCTGGTTGCGGCGCGGAACCGCAGTCCGGCCGGATCGCGTCGAAGGCGGCGCCGGAGAGCACCCCGATTCCGTGCTGGTCGAGCAGGTAGTCGGCGAGGCCGTCTGCGTCGTGGACGATGACCGAGCACCTCACGGCGCTGCGACCGCTGCGCGATCACCCGCGGGTGGTCAGCGAAACCCACCAGGGTCCGTTGAACATGTGCCACGGGTCCGTCCACAATGGCGAGTTGGCGGACCGCATCGCCCGCAACTGCCTGCGGCTTCGCGGCTATGCCCCCCCCCCCCCCCCCCCCCCCCCCGGGCTGCGGCAGGCGTTCCTGGACGGCTGTCCGGGGCTCACGCGGTTGCGCCGGCAGCGGTTGTAGGAGCAAGCGCAGCCGCTGCGGCGGCTGTCGAACCTGGAGTCGTTCATCGACCAGTCGCGGAACCCGCTCGAACTGGCCATGGCGTTCGACCAGGCCAACATCGCACGCAGCCTGTCCCGCGTGGACCGGCCGAGCTGGGACGCAGCAGTGGCCGCGCTCGGCTCCGCGCCCCGCGTGCACGTGCTGGGCTGCGGAAGTGCTTCTCCCCCCGCGTTCCTGCTGGGTTACCTGCTGGGCATGGTGCGCGACGACGTCGCGACGCTGGCGCAGAACCCCGGCATGCTCACCGACGAACTGCGCCGCGTCGGCGACGGGGACTGCTTCGTCGCGCTCTTTATCCACCGCTACAGCGCGGACACGGTGCGGGCCTTCGGCTGGGCGAAGCGCCGGGGCGCGACGACCATCGCGCTCACCGACAACCCGGCCTCGCCCCTGGTCGGCGACGCCGACCACGCCCTCTACCTGGACACGACCGGGGTGTCGGTGCTGCGGTCGCTGACCGCGTTCACCTCGGTCGTCCAGGCGTTGGCCACGGCCGTCGCCGCCGCCCAGGGCAAGCAGACCCGCTTCGCGCTGCTGGTGGTGGAGGAACTGCTCGACGAGTTCGGCGTCTACGCCGGCTCGCGCATCACGCCGCCGTAGCGGCGACGATGGCCGCGTCGGGTTCGCCGAGGTCGAACGGCTCCCCCGCCTCGGCCCGGTGGACCAGCGAGGCCGGCGGCTCGAACCGCTGCCCGTAGCGTTCCGCCAGTTCCCGGGCGCGCGCGACGAATCCGGCCAGCCCGTCCGGGTAGCCGTTCATGTACTGCACGACACCGCCGGTCCAGGTGGGGAACCCGATGCCGAGGATCGATCCGATGTTGGCGTCCGGGACCGACCGCAGCACGCCCTCGTCGAGGCACTTGACGGTTTCCAGCGACTCCACGAACAGCATCCGCTCCGTGAGGTCGGTCAGGCTCACCTCGGCCGGATCCCGCTCGGCCCCGCCGAAGTGCTCGACCAGCCCCGGCCACAACCCGACCCGCTTGCCGTCGACGTAGTCGTAGAAACCGGCGCCGCTGGAACGGCCCTTGCGGTCGAACTCGTCGACCATGCGGTCGAGCACCTGCTCTGCCGGGTGCGGGGTCCAGGTTCCGCCGGCCGCCTCGACGGCGCGCTTGGTCTCGTCGCGGATCTTGCGCGCCAGCGTCAGGGTCAGCTCGTCGAAAAGCTGCAGGACGGGCGCCGGGAACCCGGCCTGCGCCGAGGCCTGCTCGATGGACGCCGGGTGCACGCCTTCGGCGAGCATCGACACGCCCTCGTTGACGAAGGTGCCGATGACGCGGCTGGTGAAGAAGCCGCGGCTGTCGTTGACCACGATCGGCGTCTTGTTGATCTGCTGCACGACGTCGAACGCGCGCGCCAAGGCCCGCTCGCTGGTGTGCTCGCCGCAGATGATCTCCACCAGCGGCATCTTGTCGACCGGGGAGAAGAAGTGCAGGCCGATGAAGTCCTCGCGGCGGCGTACGCCCTCGGCGAGGCCCGTGATCGGCAGCGTGGAGGTGTTGGAGGCGATCAGCGCGTCGCCTTCGACGACGTCCTGCACCTCCGCGTACACCTGATGTTTGATCTTCGGGTCCTCGAAGACGGCTTCGATGACCAGGTCGCAGCCGGCCAGCGGTTCGAGCTGGTCGGTGGGCGTGATCCGGGCCAGCAGCTCGTCGGCCTTGGCCTGCGTCGAGCGGCCCTTGGCGACGGCCTTCTCCAGCAGCTTCGCCGAGTAGTCCTTGCCCTTCCCGGCCGCGGCCAGCGAGATGTCCTTGAGTACGACCTTCATACCGGCCTTGGCGCACGCGTAGGCGATACCGGCGCCCATCATGCCGCCGCCGAGCACCGCGACCTTCTCCGCCCGCCACTCGGGTTCACCGGCTGGGCGGCTGCCGCCGGAGTTGATGTGCTGGAGGTCAAAGAAGAACGCCTTGCTCATGTTCTTGGCGGTCTGGCCGCAAACCAGTTCCACGAAGTAGCGGCCCTCGATGGTGAGCGCGGTGTCGAAGTCGACCTGCGCGCCTTCCACCGCGGCGGCCAGGATGTTGCGCGGGGCCGGCAGCGGCGCGCCCTTGAGCTGCTTGCGGAGGTTGGCGGGGAACGCCGGGAGGTTCGCGGCGAACTTCGGGTTCGACGGTGTGCCGCCGGGAATCTTGTGCCCGGGCCGGTCCCACGGCTGTGCGGCCTCGGGGTTGGCCTTGATCCATTCCTTGGCGTCGGTCAGCAGCTGTTCCGGCGTGTCGACGAGCTGGTCGACGATGCCGATCTCCGCGGCCTTCTCGGGCCGCAGCCGCTGGCCCTGCAGCAGCACGTTGAGCAGCGCGTCGGCGATGCCGAGCAGGCGGACCGTGCGGACCACGCCGCCGGCGCCGGGCAGCAGGCCGAGAGTGACCTCGGGGAACCCAAAGCGGGCCTCGGGGTTCTTCAGCGCGATGCGGTGGTGGCACGCCAGCGCGATCTCCAGGCCGCCGCCGAGGGCGGTGCCGCCCAGCGCGGCGACCACCGGCACGCCGAGGGTTTCGAGGCGGCGCAGCTGCCGCTTGACGCCGGTGGTGGTCTCGGCGACCCGTTCGGCGTCGCCGGGCCGCGCCTGGACCAGCTCGCGGAGGTCACCGCCGGCGAAGAAGGTGCGCTTCGCGGAGGTGAGGACGACGCCGGTGATGTTGTCGCGCTCGTCCTCCAGGCGCTGCACGGTTTCCGCCATGCTGCGCTGGTAGCGCTCGTTCATGGTGTTGGCCTGCTGCTGGGGGTCGTCCAGGGTCAGCACGACGATGCCGTCGGCGTCGGACTCCCAGCGGATGGTGTTCTGCTCGCTCATGTGTGATGTGTCCTTCAGCCGATCCGTTCGACGACAGTCGCGATCCCCATGCCGCCGCCGATGCACAGCGTCGCCAGGCCGTAGCGCAGGTTGCGGCGTTCCAGCTCGTCGATGAGGGTGCCCAGGATCATCGCCCCGGTGGCGCCCAGCGGGTGGCCCATGGCGATGGCCCCGCCGTTGACGTTGACGTTGTCGTGGCTCACGCCGAATTCCTTCATGAACTTCAGCGGGACCGCGGCGAAGGCCTCGTTGATCTCGATCAGGTCGATCTGGTCGATGCTCAGGTCTGCCTTGCCCAGCGCCTTGCGCACCGCCGGGCCTGGCCCGGTCAGCATGATCGTCGGGTCGGCGCCGCTGAGGGCGGCGGCGACGATCCGGGCGCGGGGGCGCAGCCCGGTGCGTTCGCCGAGGGCTTCGCCGCCGATCAGGGCCAGCGCGGCACCGTCGACGACGCCGGAAGAGTTCCCGGCGGTGTGCACGTGGTCGATGCGCTCCACCCAGTGGTACTTCTGCAGCGCGACGGCGTCGAATCCGCCGAGCTCGCCGATGTCGGCGAAGGACGGCTTTAGCCCGCCGAGGCTGTCGACCGTGGTGTTCGCGCGGATGTGCTCGTCCCGGTCGAGGACGGTGCTGCCGGTGCGGTCGGTCACCGGCACCACGGAGCGGGCGAAGCGGCCGTCGGCCCAGGCCTTGGCGGCGCGGTCCTGCGACTCGGCCGCGTAGGCGTCGACAGTGGTCCGGTCGAAGCCCTCGATCGTGGCGATCAGGTCGGCGCCGATGCCCTGCGGCACGAAGGAGGTGGCGAAGTTCGTTTCGGGGTCCATCGCCCAGGCTCCGCCGTCGGAGCCCATCGGCACCCGGGACATGGATTCGACGCCGCCGGCCAGCACGGCGTCCTCCCAGCCGGAGCGCACCTTCTGGGCGGCGATGTTGACCGCCTCCAGGCCGGAGGCGCAGAAGCGGTTGAGCTGCACACCGCTGACGGTGTCGGGCAGGCCCGCGGCGAGCGCGGCGGTCTTGGCGATGTCGCCGCCCTGGTCGGCGACGGGCGAGACCACGCCCAGCACGATGTCGTCGATCAGCGCGGGATCCAGCTGCGGGTGGCGGCGCTGCAGCTCCTGGATCAGGCCCACGACCAGGCTGATCGGCTTCACCCCGTGCAGCGACCCGGTTTTCTTGCCGCGACCGCGTGGTGTGCGGATCGCGTCGTAGACGAACGCCTCGGACATTTGTGGCGTGCCTCCTCGTTGCGGCAGGTGCTCCACCCAGAGTGTGACACCAACACTGTCACAGTCAAGATGCTCTTGACCTGCCCGCAAGTCCCCTCTTACGGGGCAAACATGCTTCACGAGCAGCTGAGCAGGTCTCCAGTCACCTGCTTCCAGTCCTACCACCTTGAGTCAGGCGAGGTGATCCGATGACCGGTCGAGTAAGGATCATGGCCGGCAGCCCGGAAGAGGCCGCGGCGATCCAGGCCCGGTTGGCGACCGTGTTGAACGTGGCCGGCGGAGACCGCGACTACCCGATACGGAACGGGTTAGGGGTCCGTCGCTACCTCGAAGTCCGGTTGCCGCAAGAACGGGCCATCCGGGCGACGTCTACCCGAGCCGATCGGCCAGAGCTCGAACGCTGACCGAGCAGTGTTCGGAATGGGACAGCCCCCGAGCAGACAGCAGCACGAACCCTAATCAACAGCACGCTGTTCGACCGGCTCACGGCGCGCATCGCCAACGAACACCAGGCGCCCATCGACTACGCCGAGCGCATCATGGACCAGGCGTTAGCGTTCCTCGCCGTCTCGGCTGACCACGTGGGCGAACCGCTCGCACCGACCCCCGTGGTCGACATCGGGTGGCATACGTTCGTCCTCTACACCCGCGACGTCGCCAGAGGAGTTCTGTGACCGGGTCGCGGGGCGGTTCATTCACCATGTGCCCAACGACGCCCCGAACGTGCTACCCAGCAGGGGCACACCCGTGGAAGCTCGCGCCCGTACGGTGAAGGCGATCCAGCAGGCGGGCTACCTGGTCGATGGTGAGCTGTGGACCGACGTGGCCACCAGTTGCTCGCTGGGCGACGCCGAGGACGGGTGCTGTGCGGCATCGGGCAAGGACGGCAACGAGAACACCGAGAACCAGACGCCACCGAGGTAAGAGGACGGGCCGACGTGAAGCGTCATGGCGCCTGCGACAGGCGGTCGCCGCAACCCGCTGAGAACGCCCGAAAACGGCAAATGCGCCCCGCTCCCGGTGAAGGATGCGGGGCGCAGTGCGCTGGCGCTCAGCTCTGGTTGGAGGTCGAGCTGAATGTGATCGCCAACCTGCTGGTGCCCTCGTTGTCGGGTGACACCGCGATCTGAGAGAAGTCTGTGCCGGAAGTCGGCGCGCCATGCCGCGCAGAATGGTCGACAGCGCTTCGGCGCGGTCTTCGACTTGAAGCGCGCGGACCTTCCAGCTCTCGCCCGGCTCGGCTCGGCGCTGAGCGACGTCGTGCCGATAGGTGACGTTGGCGTCGTAACCCGCGTCCGGGTGGCCGAGCACGCGCGCAACGTCGGTGAGGGGCTGGCGGGGCCAGTCCATGACGTCGACGTCCTGCGCCCACTCCCACAGGCCGGTTTTCAGGCGGATCACAGTCCAGGGCATTTCGCCGGACAGGCTGCGCAGCCACGCGCGGCGGGCGTCCGGGTCGCCCGGGTCGTCCTCGGGGGCACCCGGACTGTGTCGAGCGGGTCGGCGGCAGGGTCGTCGGCGGGGCGGGTGTCGGTGAACTCCGTGATTTCGTCGGCGGTTCCGTCCGCGGCTGCCTCGCGGGCGAGCTCGGCTAATACGTCACGGCGGGTCTGGTCGCCAGGGGTGGGCGCAATCTGCCCACCCTTCGCGGCGGCCTGCTCGGCGAGGCCTGCCGCTTCGGCTTCACGCACGAGATCGCAGGCCAGACGTCGGCCCGTCTGCACAACCAAGACCCGACCTCTGAGCCCGATGGCAGGAAGGTTCCCATGCTCACGTCCGGGATGACAGGAAGGTTCCCATGCTCATACCCGACGTGCCTCGGCTAGGCGGCTGGCCGGTGGTGGCGAAGTGGGCGCGAGGTCGCCGACCTCGCGGGGGTGTTGTTCAGTCGCGCAGCAGGGTTTCGACGCCCTGGCCGCGGATGGACGCGTCGAGCACCTGGACGGTGTGCGCCATCGCGAGGTGCTCGCCGCGGCGCTCGAGCGCGGTGCGGATCTGCATCGAGCAGCCCGGGTTCGCCGTCACCAGCAGCTTCGCTCCGGTGGCGAGGACGTTCTCGGCCTTTCGGTCGCCGAGCTCGCGCGCCGGCTCCGGTTGGAGCAGGTTGTAGACGCCAGCGGAGCCGCAGCACAGTTCGCCGCGGTTGATCTCCTTGAGCTCCAGCTCGGGGATCGCGCGCAGCAGTTCACGGGGCTGCGACCGGATGCCTTGGCCGTGCGCGAGGTGGCAGGCGTCGTGGTAGGCGATCTGCACCGGCAGCGGGTGCCGCTTCGCGACCGGTCCGAGTTCGACGATCAGCTCGGCGATGTCCCGCACGCGCGCGGAGAAGCGCTCCGCGCGTTCGGCGTCTTCGGGATCGTCCTGCAGCAGCCGCGGGTATTCCTTCAGCGTGGAGCCGCAGCCGGCCGAGTTGATGACGACGTAGTCCACTCCGGATTCTTCGAAGGTGTCGAGCAGGTCGCGGGCGAACTTGATCGCTTCCTCTTCCCGCCCCGAGTGCTCGCTGAGCGCGCCGCAGCAGCCCTGCGCCGGTGGGATCACGACGTCGCAGCCCTCGGCGGCGAGGATGCGTGCCGTCGCCGCGTTGACGTCGGGGAAGAAGGCGCTCTGCACGCAGCCGGTGATCATCCCGACGGTCGCGCGCCGCTTGCCGCGCGCCGGGATCCGGTGCCCCAGCTTCGGGGCGCGGCCGATGGGCGGCACGAGGGATTCCATCACCTGCAGCTCGTCCGGCAGCAACGCCTGCAGCCCGGACCGCTTGAGCAGGTTTCCGATGCCGAGCCGCTGGTAGAGCGCGAGCGGTCCGCGCATCGCCTTGAGGCGGCGCGGGTACGGGAACAGCGTGAAGATCGCCGTGCGCAGGAGCCGTTCCCAGCGTCCGCGCTGGTGGTTCCGCTCGACCTGCGCCCGCGTCTCGGTGATGAGCGTGCCGTACTTCACCCCGGACGGGCAGGCGGTCACGCACGCCATGCAGCCGAGGCACGCGTCGAAGTGGCCGACCATGGTGTCGGTCATGGGCTCTCCTTCGAGCCCTTCCTTCATCAGGTAGATGCGGCCGCGCGGCGAGTCCATCTCCTCGCCCCACAGGTCGTAGGTGGGGCAGCTGGGCAGACAGAATCCACAGTGGACGCAGTCGTCGACGAGTTCGCGCTGCGGCGGGTGCAGCGCGTCGAAGGCGCCCGGGCGGGCCGGGGTCTCGGTCATCAGATTCCTCCCACGAACCGACCGGGGCCGAGCCGGTGTTCCGGATCGAACTGGTCCTTGGTGCGGCGCATCAGCGCCAGAAATCCCGGTGCGATCGGCCCCCACGGGTCGATCGCGGCATCCTTCGGCGCACGGACCAGCACCGCGTAGTCGCAGCCGGTGCGCAGTGCCTTGACGAGTTCGACGACGGCTGCGGGGTCGGTGTCGCCGGGCAGCCCGGCGTTGAGCACGCCGAGCCCGGCCGCTCCGCGTATCGCCAACGGCAGGCCGCTCGCCGCGGCCGCTTCTTGCGCGCCGCTGAGCACTCGGGGCAGTGCCGTCGGCTCCGCGCCCAGGCGCAGGCCGATCCCACCCACCGGGTCGAACGGGTAGCGGCCCCACCAGGACGGGGCCTGGTCCAGCACTTCCGCGCCGTGCCCGATGGCGGCGGCCAGCTCGACCGCGCGGTCGTGCGTGGCGTTGGGCCTGCCCTCGAGCTGCGCGCAGATCGTGATCGGTCCGGCGGGCTCGGGACGATCGAGCTCGATCGCGGTGGGCATCGCCTGGGAATGCCGGACGATGTCGGCTGCGGTCGCGGCCGTCGCGGGGGCGTCGGTGGTGACGGTGATCCAGCGGTGCTCGGCGGCGACCGGGTGCAACCGGAACACCGCCTCGGTGATCACACCGAGCGTGCCGAAGGAACCGGTGTAGAGCTTGCCGAGGTCGTAGCCGGCGACGTTCTTGACGACCTTCCCGCCGGCGGTGGTCACGGTGCCGTCGGCCCGCACGACCGTGATGCCGATGAGCAGGTCACGCACCCCGCCGAAGAGGTGCCGGCACGGGCCAGCGGTGCCGGTGGCGATGATCCCGCCAAGCGTCGCGGTCGGCAGCGGCTGGTCGATCGCCAGCTGCTGCCCGGCGGCGCGCACGGTGTTGTTGACCTCGGCGATCGGTGTTCCCGCCAGGGCGTGCACGACGAGGTCGCCCGCGGCGTGGTCGACGATGCCGTTGGCGGCCGACACGTCGAGCAGCAGGTCCACCGCCTCCGGAGCGCTGCCCCAGTCGAGCTTGCTGCCCGACCCCTTGGGCACCATCCGAAGGCCGTGCTCGACGGCGACCTTCATCGCGACCGACGTCCGCTCGGTTCCGTCCACAGTGGCCACCCAGTGCGGGCGGACACCCGACACCACGTCGGTATTCGTCGCGTCCCGCACGCAATCGGCACCGAGCTCGGCCACGAGTGCTTCGCGCGCGGCGTCCTTGGTTGTAGTGGGCATCAGAACTGGTCCGCCAATCCCGCTTCGGTCAGTGGATGCAGGCCGCGCCGGGGCCCGGGCACTTCGCCGCAGAGCCTCGGCGTCGGGAAGACCTTGCCCGGGTTGCAGATCCCGACCGGGTCGAAGGCGCAGCGTACGCGCTGCATGGTGTCGAGGTCGTCCGCGGTGAACATCCGGCCCATGTACTTGACCTTGTCCGCGCCGACGCCGTGCTCGCCGGTGATCGAGCCACCGTGCTCGATGCACAGGTCAAGGATCGCGCCCGAGACCGCCTCGGCCCGCTCGTTCGCGCCCGGTTCGGCGTCGTCGAAGAGCACCAGCGGGTGCAGGTTGCCGTCGCCGGCGTGGAAGACGTTGGCGACCCGCACGCCGGATTCGGCGGACAGCCGGGCGATGCGGCCGAGCACCTCGGGCAGCGCGGTCCGCGGGATCACCCCGTCCTGCACGATGTAGTCGGGGCTGATGCGGCCCACCGCGGCGAACGCGGACTTGCGGCCCTTCCAGATCATCGCGCGCTCGCCGTCGTCGGCGGCGACCCGGATCTCGAACGCGCCGTGCGCCTCGCAGTGCCGCTTGACCTCGGCGAAGGTGTGCGCGACCTCGGCGGCCGGGCCGTCGAGCTCGACGACCAGCACCGCACCGGCGCCTTCCGGGTAGCCGCACTGCACGGCCTGCTCGGCGGCCTCAATGGCCAGCGCGTCCATCATCTCGATCGCCGCCGGGGTGACCCCGTCGGCGATGATCGCCGACACCGCCGCGCCCGCCTCGTCGGTCGACGGGAACCCGGCCAGCAGGGTCTGCACCGCTTCGGGTTTGCGCAGCAGCCGCACGGTGATCTTGGTGACCACCCCGAGCGTGCCCTCGCTGCCGATGAAGGCGCCCAGCAGGTCGTATCCGGGGGCTTCCCGCGCGTCGCCGCCGAGTTCGACGATGTCTCCGTCCGGGGTGACGACTTCCAGGGCGAGGATGTGGTTCGTGGTGAAGCCGTACTTCAGGCAGTGCGCGCCGCCGGAGTTCTCCGCGACGTTGCCACCCACCGAGCACACCTGCTGGCTGGACGGGTCCGGCGCGAAATAGTAGCCCTGCGAGGCGACGGCCTTGGTGACGTCGAGGTTGATCACGCCCGGTTCCACCACGGCCCGCTCGTTGGCCAGGTCGATCTCCAGGATCCGCCGCATCTTCGAGGTCACCACCAGCACGCCCGATGCGTGCGGCAGCGCCCCGCCGGACAGCCCGGTGCCGGAGCCGCGGGCGACGAACGGGACCTGGTGCTCGGCGCAGATCCGGACGATCTGGCGGACCTGCTCGGCGGTTTCGGGCAGCACTGCCACGGCGGGCACGACCCGGTAGCTCGCCAGTCCGTCGCACTCGTAGGTGCGCAGCCGCTGCGGGTCGGTGATCACAGCGTTGGGCGGCATTGCCGCATGGAAGCGCTGCACGACTTGGTCGAGCGCCTGCTCGGCCTCGGTGCTGGTCGACTGCATGCTCAGCCTCCAGGACTTCTTCCGGCTTGTGGAAAGACCATTCCGGTCACGGGGACCATAGGTTGTTCACAACATAGATACAAGAGGTCGACAAGATGGCCCCGCCGTGACGATCGAGTCCCGCACAGAACCAGGATCGCCCCTAGCGCCCGTCGTGACCAGAGCAAGGGAACCTTCCTGCCACCCCACCCACAAGACGAGCCGCAACCGAAATCCGGCGGCGGCGCGACACCACCCCTCCGCCGGGCTGGCAATGACAGGAAGGTTCCCATGCTCACGCCCCCGGACCGGCAGGCGACAGGAAAGTTCCCATCCTCGCGCCGCGCGCCGAGTGGCCCAACGCGCCGGCCACGGCAATGAGACAGATCCACCAAGACGCCGCGAATCGAACGGAACCGGCAGCTCCTGGCCGACGTCGAAACCGACAAGGCATCAGCGACAAGTACTTCGAGACGCTGCAGGGCTGCCAGGAGATGGCCTAGAAGGCGCAGCAGTTCCTCGTCGAGACCAAGCAGTCCCTCGACGACACCGTCAAGGACTACAACGACACTGAGCAGCAGATCATCGAACTGCTCAACAAGGCCGGGGAGGGGCTTGCCGGATGACGGGGCCAGGGACGTTCAGCATCGCTCGACGGCGGATCGAGGGTTATTCACGCTGAGGCGAAGAAATGCAGGGCGACAACGGTGGAGATGGTTTTACGAAAGGTCTCGATGGGGCGCCGGTAGTCTGTGTGCAAGATGCGCCAGGTCTTGAAGTTAGCGATCACCTGCTCGATGACGTAGCGAATCCTGTTGATCTGCATGTTGAATTCGTTCTCCCACTCCAGCAGTTCGCGGCATTCAGGTTTCTTGATCGGCATGAGCATGTCGTTGCCAACGTATCCTTTGTCGCCTATCCAGTTGGCGGGCGTCAGTGTCAGCAGCACGCCAGATTCACCGAGGCAGTACGAGTCGTGCCGGCTGCCATCAATCGGATCGGAGATCCACCTGAGCTGGCCGTCGACCGTAAGGCGATCTGCACGTTCATACCGGTGGTCTTGTGCTTGCCCGAGTACAACTCCGGGCGCGAGGACCAGGACCAGCAGGGCAGCAGCGTGTCGTCGACGATGTACTGCTGCCGGTCGTCCAACTCGGCGGCGGTGGGCATGAACCTCGCGAGCACCTGGTTGATCAGTGGCGTCACTGTGGTAACCGCACGACTGATGGACGGCTGGGAAACTCCGTAGGTTTCTGCGATTTCCGCTTGGACACGATTGCGCCTCGCCGCTTATGTCAACACGCCGGCCGGCGACTTAATTTTGATGCGTCTGAATAATCCTCATCATCGTCCCAGCAAGCCGGCATCCATATCTGCCGCGACCTGGATGTTGAGCCCTGCACGGCGGCGCTTGCCGGAGTAGGCGCTTGCCGGAGTGGTTGTCCTCGTGGCCAGCACGGTTGCCGGTCGGGACATCAGTACCGTCGACCAGGACGAGCCGGCCGCGAAGGGCTTCCTTGAGGTCTGGAACATGCAGACACAACGCCTCTCCGATCAGCGGCAGTATGCCTCGGTAGACCCTCGATACGGTCGGCTGGCTTACTCCGAACAAATCGCCCACGGCCGCCTGGTTCAAGTTCTGCCGGACATATACCAGGGCGAGAAGGACCGCGCGGTGAAGCCCTACAACCGGAGGCCATACGTTTTCTTTACGACACTGGACGATCTGCCGAACCCGGGAAACAAGCTCCTCGATCTGGTCAGCAGCAAGCCCCGTAGTAGACTGGTAACGCAACGGTCCCACCTGTAAGTCGTGTTCTTTGGTCGGAAAACGATCTTACCCGGCTGGGGCCGTTGCCCTATTTTGAGGTGATCAAGCCGTCAGAATAACGCTCTCTGTAGCCACGTTACGACGAGACCTGCCCTGCGTGCGGTCGTGTTCCTATTCAGTGGTTCACGTATGCCACCAAACCTGGCGCCCCCGGATCATGCGTTCGCCGGGGGGACAAAGTCATGCCGGCTCTGGCGACCACGGACGCGTTTGCACGTCGTCAGATTCGCCGGACATCACGTTCACCAATGCTGATGTGCAGCCGGTCCGCCATAGCCGTCCAACTGCAGTCGGCAATGTAGGTCTGATCGTGGGCCGTTGATTGGTTTCGACCTACGACTGTTCCCACCCCCAAATAGTCGACCACCTTTCCCTTGTGCACGCCAAGGAATCCGTGCGGTCCCGCGAAGGCATCCACCAATTCATTAAAAGCCTCCTGGGTCTCGTCGAACCGGGTGTCGCTGGCGCCCCGCAGACTGAGGACGTAACCGCGAAAATCGACTGTGCGGATGAGGTCGAAGAATCGTTCGAGACGACGAGGAAGCTGGCTGCCGCGAAGCATATTCGAGAAACGACCTTGGTCGGATTCGTACTCGGTTCTGCCGATCACTGCGTCCATGAGGTGGACCAGTGGCGAGGCCGATCCACTCGGCCCTGCTGGATAGCCCGGCGGCGGCACCGTCCACGTGACGAGGGTCTTCGCCCAGTCAACCGGATCGCAGAACGTCTTGCTGTTGTGACGTGGACTGATCTTGCGGAAAGCTCGGGTGGCCCCCCGCGCGCATTCCGCGATCCGCACTAGTGCCGCAGCAACGTCCGCATGCCCGTCCGGACCGCCCCACTCGATCGCACGCTGAGCGCGGCACACCTGTTCGATTGCCGAAGTGCTGGCAGCGTGAATGTCCACGAAGGACGAGGTGAACACGCGCTCGGTTTCGTTGCCGTAGGCCGGCACCAGCGGTCGGATAGATTCGATGACCGCGTCTTCGACGCGATACTCCCCACCGGGGCCCGAGTGGCCTTCGTCGATAAAGGTGAAGTTGTTGAAGACCCAGTCTTCGAGGGTGAGGCAGGGGCCGGTTCTCCCCATCCGCTGGCAAACCTGGGTCCACGGTACTTTAATAGCGTCCGGCAAGTCAGCGGGAATGTTGCTGTTGCGGGGAAGGTGCAGCCTTTCCAGACCGAACCTCCAGTAGGAGTGCGCGATCATCCCGAGCAGCGTACTCGCCCATTTGACCTGGTGATCGGGCAGGTCCTCGGGACCAGCGGGCAGCAACGGGAGGTCGCTGAGGACCGCCTGCGCCTTCGGGCTGAAGGCGATGTCCGGCAGGCCCGCTGCGACGTCTTCCCAGATGGCATGGGGTCCGGTGAGTGCGGCCGTGTGCAACCTGCGCGGAAGAAAACCGTGCTCGAAGGTGACGTCTCCGTCCAGCTGAACCGGCGCCCGGTAACTCGCTGCGACAGAGTTGTACAGCAATCCCGCCGAACGCTGTTCAGGGACCGGGTTCAGCGAACTCCACAGTCTCTGTTCAGGAATCGTACGGTCCTGCTTGGCCGTGGTGTCAACCGTGGCACCAGTACTCATGCTCTTCCCCGATCCATTGTCCGATGTGATCGATGGCTTGCTGGGCGTGTTGGAGCGAATCGCTGTCGTCGGCATCGCGCGTTCCTGGGCGAGTCGCGTCGGCGCTAATACGAATGAGCGTGTCCATCAAGACGGCGACCGAGTGTCGCAGGCGCTCAAGAATGGCGCGAGCGGTCGCTGCGTCACCGGTGGCAAGAATGCCTTCGGTCACCGATTTGACGTTGCTGGCGAAGACCGCGCTGCCCGTAGGCTGAGTCGCGCGCGGGTCCGCACCGATGCGCTCAAGAGTCTGCATGAACGAGGGAAGGTGATCATCCAGCAAGTGGCAGTAAGACTGACCGGAGAACACCAACTCAAGAACCGGATCACGTGTATCGTCGCGTTGCACGGCGAACGAGTTCCGGACCAGGCACAGGTAATCGAGCAGCCGCTGCCACTCACCCGAATCTTCGGCCCGGTCGTGCGGATCGATCCTAGCGACGCCGAGCTGCTCGATCTTCCGGACCACGGATTTCCTGTGGTGGGCCGAAACGTGGTGGTAGTCCCGCGACGCGTCACGGCCGATGTTGGCGTACATCACGGCGCATCCGCCGGGGTGCTGTGCAATGAATTCCGTGACGTCGAGAACCTGATCGTCGATCACTATCCAGTGCGCATCCCGGTCCGCGACGTCCGCCATTGAGACGACCGGCAGGGAACAGATATGAGATTCTCCGCTCGCCGGTTTCGAATCTGGGTCGAGTGTCGCGTTTACTTTCTGGTCATGTCGTCGCAATCGAGTGAATCCTTGTTCTCCGCTGCACGGGACTCCGGTCGCAAGAAATCAAAGAATCGGGAGATGATTGGGCGAGAAGCTCAATTCTTCGATAGTTTCGTACGATAGAGCAAGCGCGACGGCGGCACGATAGCCTAAGATCGCCGAGTGCACGAAAGTCCTAGATTGAGTGCGCTTGTGTCCCCTGTGGCCTGTGTTGGCCCGCCTCCTGGTTGCAGGAGCGAGAAGTCGTCTTACCTGGTTGAAGTATGTCGTGAGCCTGTCGGGGCATCGAATTGCCGGGGTGGGCACCGACGGGTCACGGTTGGTGCGTCCAAAGTGGATCCCCACGAGCAGGGCGGCAGGCAGTTCGTCGCATCGCGCAGCGAGCTTACTGCTGACGGCACGTAGCTCGGCCAGTCGTCGGCGCTGGGCTTCACAGGTGGGCGAGGGTTTTGATCGATGGCAGGGCCGTCTTGCCCAGGCGGTCCACCGCGCGCTGCACGTGGTCTCCCGGGAAGCGGAAGCGCAGCTGGTCCGGGACCGCCAGGCCCGCCGCGCGGAACCCGCACAGCCCGGCCGCGACCAACGCGGCCGGGTACGCCGGGCGGCCGTGTAGCTTCCGCGCCCACCCCGGCAGCGCCGAGTACGCGAGGTGCCCGAGGGGCAGGTAGCCGAGGTTCACCGGCAGCAGCCACCACGGCGCGAACGGCTGGTGCAGGAACCGGTAGACCAGGTCCGAATCATCCGTCCGCCGCAGTTCGGGCCGGACCTGCTCGAAGTACACCGCCATCTCGCGGCTCGATCCGGGCACCCCCGCCGGGTCGAGCCCGACCAGCGCGGCGGCCCGGCGCTGCTCTTCGAAGTACCGGTCGAGTTGCGCTTCGGTCAGCGCGAATCCCGCGCGCCGCACCACGCTTGCGAACGAGGCGACCTCGGCGCAATGCACCCAGCACAGCAGGTCAGGATCGTCCAGGCGGATCTCGGCGCCGGTGCGTGGATCCGTCGCGCGGAGCGTGCGGTGCACCCGGCGGACCCGTTCGGCAGCGGACTCGGCTTCGGTCGTGGTTCCGTAGGTCGTCGTGGCGACGAAGTTCCCAGTGCGCATCAGGCGGCCCAGCGGGTCATCCCGGAACCGGGAGTTCTGCACGACCGCCGCCACCGCGCGGGGATGCAGCGCCTGCAGGTAGAGGCTGCAGATGCCGGCGACCCACATCGCCGGATCGGCGTGCAGCTGCCAGGTCACGGTTTGCGGCCCGAACAGCCCTTCGTCGCGCATCCGCCCTCACCCGTCCAACACGAGCACCGGCACCAACTGCTCAGCCGAGGTGAGCGACCCGTGGTGCCCGCGCAGCGCGGACTCGCCTGGCTCGACCACCGACCGGATCACCCCGGAATCGCGCATGATCGCCAGCACGTCGCCGATGCGCGGGCGCACCGAATCGGCCACCACGGGACCGAACCAGCCCTCGTCGATAGCCTGCTCGCCGGTGAGCACCACGCCCCGGTCGCCGATCGTCTCCCACCACGCGGCATGCACATCGGCCAGCGCACCGGGCTCGACGTAGACGTGGCGGGCACGGACTTCGCCGCCCAGCAACCGCACACCGGCTTGCAGCGCCGGGTCGGTGTCTGCATCGATTGCCTCAACCGGGTCGACCTGGACCATGCCGTGGTCGGCGATCACGGCCAGCACCGCGCCCGGCGGGAGCCGCTCGGCCAGCGTCGCAACCAGCCGATCGAGCACGGTCAGTTGCAGGCGCCAGGGCAACGAGCCCGGGCCGTGCACATGCCCGAGCAGGTCGAGATGACCGTGGTAGCCGTAGCACAGCGTCGGGCCGCCGGCGCTCAGCGCGGCGAGCAGCTCGGCTGCGAGATCGCCCAGGGCCCGCAAGCCCCGGAAATCCCCGCCGCGAAACGCTGCCCTGGTCAGCCCCGTGTTCTTGAACTCCGCGGGCACGGCGGTCCGGACTTCGACGCCCGCCGCGACCGCCCGTTCCAGCACCGTCGGCGTCGGTTGCACCTGCTCCGGCGGCCACTGGTCGAGCAGACTTCGACGGCCTCCGGTGGAATCGCCGACCGTGCCGTGCGTTCCCCAGCTCAGCGGATGCAACAGGCCGCCCGACGGCTCGGCGAAGCTGTAGCCGACGAGACCGTGCTCACCCGCGCACCGGCCGGTGCCCAGCGAGGTGATGCTGGTGACCGTCGTCGTCGGGAAACCCGCCTTCAGCGGTGGCGTCGTCAGCAGGCTCGCCATGAACGGCGCGTCTCCGGCGTGCTCCTGCAGCAGGTCCCGGCCGAGACCGTCGATCAGCAGCACCCCGGCGGTGCGGCAGGCCGGGAACCCGATGGTGTCGGCGAACCCGGTCACGCCCATCGCGCCGAGCAGCGACGGGAGGACGTCGGGCAGTGCGCGCCCGTCACCGTCGGGAGCGACGATCCAATCCATGGCGCCTGCCTCTCTCGTGAGCGCGGCGGCGCTCACGACCGTCAGAATCCCATCGACCGCCCGATGATCTCCTTCATGATCTCGGTGGTGCCGCCGTAGATCGTCTGGATCCGGGAATCCAGGTATGCCTTGGCGACCGGGTATTCCGTCATGTAGCCGTAGCCGCCGTGCAGCTGCAGGCAGCGGTCCACGACCCGCTTGTTCAGCTCGCTGAGCCACCACTTGGCCATCGCGGCGTGCTCGACGTCCAGTTCACCGCGAACGTGGTCCATGATGCAACGATCGGTGAACACCCGGCCGATCTCGACCTCGGTGGCCATCTCCGCCAGCTCGAAGCGGATGTGCTGGAACTTGCCGATCGGGCGGCCGAAAGCGGTGCGGTCGCGGCAGTAGTCCTTGGTGATCGACAGGACTTTCTCGGCGGTGGCGGCCGAGGCCACCGCGATCGACAGCCGCTCCTGTGGCAGGTTCTGCATCAGGTAGATGAAGCCCTGGCCTTCCTCGCCGAGCAGGTTGCGCGCCGGCACCCGCACGTCGTTGAAGAACAGTTCCGCGGTGTCCTGCGACTTCTGGCCGATCTTGTCGAGGTTGCGGCCGCGTTCGAAGCCCGGCATGCCGCGCTCCACGACCAGCAGGCTGATGCCCTGGTGTCCGGCGTCCGGGTCGGTGCGGGCCACCACGATCACCAGGTCGGCGAGGATGCCGTTGCTGATGAAGGTCTTCTGCCCGTTGAGGATGAAGTCTTCCCCACTCGCGGCTTCGCTCGAGCGGGAGGTGCCCCCAACGTCGCGCACCGCGGTGGCGCGGATGCCCTGGAGGTCGCTGCCCGCGCCCGGCTCGGTCATGGCGATCGCGGTGATGATCTCGCCCCGGCAGAACCCGGGCAGCCAGCGCTGCTTCTGCTCTTCGTCGGCAAGCGCCATCAGGTAGGGCGCGATGATGTCGTTGTGCAGCGGGGAACCGAAGCCGGAGATGCCCGCGTTGACGAGTTCCTCGTCGAAGACCACGTTGAACCGGAAGTCGTCGACGCCACCGCCGCCGTACTGCTCGTCGACGGCGAAGCCCAGCAGCCCCTGCGATCCGGCCGCCAGCCACGCCTCGCGGCTGACCACCCCGGCGGCCTCCCACTCCTCGACGTGCGGCACCAGTTCCTTGTTGACGAAGGTGCGCACCGTCTCGCGGAACGCCTCGTGCTCGGGCTCGAACAACTCCCTGCGCATCGGTTCACGCCTTCTTTCGGTGCTCGTGCCGGTCGTGCGAGGAAGGGAACCTTCCTGCCACCGCAACCGTGGCGAAGCCGCAGCATGGGAACCTTCCTGTCACCGACCGGCCTGGTCCAGCCGCGGGCGCGCGCCTGGGGCGCGGGTGGGGGCCGGTGCGAGGAAGGGAACCTTCCTGCCACCCCGCGCCCGGTCGGCGGGCTGCCGGGGCGGAGACGTTCATGGCTTCCCCAGACCGAATGCGCCGGAGCCGAGCAGTTCGGACGGGATCTTCCAGTCCCGCAGCACGGCTTCGGTGTCGGCGCCGGGCTCGGCCACCGGTCCGGGCGGCGGGTTCGGGGTCCGGCTGAACCGCGGCGCGGGCGCCGGTTGCAGGGCGCCGTCTCGCCGGACCAGGGTTTCGCGGGCCGCCATGTGGGGGTGGACTTCCGCTTCGGTCATGGAGAGCACCGGGGCGACGCACGCGTCGGAGTCCGCGAACACCTCCGCCCACTCCTGCCGGGTGCGCTGCCGGAAGGTCGCGGCGAACCGTCGCCTCAGCTCCGGCCAGTTCGCCGGGTCGTCGCGGTCTGGCACCTCGCCCGCCAGGCCCAGCCGGTCCAGCAGTTCGGCGTAGAACTGCGGTTCCAGCGCGCCGACGGAAACGTGCTCGCCGTCCGAGGTTTCGTAGACGTCGTAGAACGGGGCTCCCGTGTCCAGCAGGTTCGTGCCGCGCTCGGTGCGCCAACCGCCGTTGGCCAGGAACCCGAACAGCATGGTCCCCAGGTGCGCCGCACCGTCCACAATGGCCGCGTCCACGACCTGGCCGCGGCCGCTGGTGCGGGCCTCCAGCAGCGCGGCGAGGACGCCGACCGCGAGGTACATCGCGCCGCCGCCGAAATCGCCGAGCAGGTTCGCCGGGACCTGCGGCGGACCGCCCTTTCGGCCGATGGCGTGCAGCATGCCGGTCAGCGAGATGTAGTCGATGTCGTGCCCGGCGGTGGACGCCAACGGCCCCTGCTGCCCCCAGCCGGTCATGCGCCCGTAGACCAGCTTCGGGTTGACGGCCCAGCACTGCTCCGGCCCCACCCCGAGGCGTTCGGTGACGCCGGGACGCAGCCCTTCCAGCAGCACGTCCGCCTGCTCGACCAGCGCCAGCACCGCCTCCGCGCCGCGCTCGTGCTTCAGGTCCACCTGAACGGAGCGCTTGCCGCGGTTGAGCAGATCGGTCTTGCCGCCGACGGCGGTGGGCCGGTCCACCCGCACCACGTCGGCACCGAGGTCGGCCAGCAGCATCGCGCAGAACGGGGCGGGCCCGATCCCTGCGAGTTCGACGACCTTGATCCCGGCCAGCGGCCCGCCTGTACCTGTCACACCACACCTCTCCGCAGCCTGTGCCGCGCATCACAAGCATTGCGACGAATCTAGTGTTACACCGTTGGTGTTACGGCGGTCAAGGCCTTGACCTGCCCGAAAGCCCCTACGTTTGGGGCAGATTTGGGGCAGACATGCTTCACCAGATACCAGGCATGCGCCGAGCCGCGTGCTTGGTCCTCTCCCTCACCTCCGCAGTGGCCCTGGTCTTGGCCGATGCCGTCCCTGCTCCCGACCGGCACATCGAGCTACCGCTGCTGCCGACCAAGCCTGCCGCACCGGTGCCCGCGCCGGAGCCGCCGGTGGTGATCCGATGAGCGCGCGACTCGAACTTCTGATCGCGGTCGCTTACGGCTGCGTCGTCGTCGTCATCGTCATGGCGGCGGCCACGCTGTTGCACTTCGGTCCTGAGCTGGCGTGCGCCCTGTTGACCATCGTCGCCGCGGACCAAGCGCGCGTGATCTCGGCCGTGGCCGGGTGGAGCCTCGGCGTCGGCATGGGCACCGGAGCGCTGCTGGTGCTGCGCCGGTTCGGGGGTGCGCGATGAGCCGCCGGTTTCGCGAGCCAGAGCCGCAGCACGTCACCGCCAATGGTTGGGCGGCCGCCCGCATCCGCGACCGTCACTCCCAGCATGGCTACCTTCTGATGTACCGCGGCCAGTACATCGGTTGGCTCATGCGCCAGTCGGACGGGTGGCGTTGGCTGCTTACCTGGCGGCCCGGAACGGCGAGCATGCCGCCGCAGTTTGGTGTTGAGCGCGTCAGTCGCCAGCAGTACGAGACGTGGCAGGTTGCGGCGAGCTACCTCGCGCGCACCGACGTCGCCCGCCGAATTGCCGGGGTCGGCTGCCGACCAGTCGAGTGGCATCCGGTCTCGGAGACGCCGTGGATGCCGCGCCCCGAAACGCGCGCTGTCGAGTCGTCGGGGCGTGTCTCATGAGGGCGGCGCGGATACTCGTGCGGATGCTCCTGGTGGTGGGCGCCGTGCTGACCGGGACGACGACGGTCAGCGCAGCCACGGCCGAGACGTACGCGGACTACTCGATGGCCGGCACGCGATCGGCCGGACAGTTCTGGTCGGAAGACGCGAACATCCACGATGCTGCCGGGTGGCGGAACACTGGACGTGGGAACCGCAGAGCAGTGGGGTTGAGTCGCGCATCGCTTGGGGTGACCCGGCCACGTGGCCGCCCGACGTTTCCGAGCGGTTCATCAGGTCCGGTGAGTGGGTGCTGTTGGACGGGTGGTCGGACAACGGAACGTACTACCGGCAGCGCGTCGACTCGGAGGTGATCGGCAATGGGCTCGACTGCACGAACCGGCGCCCACTGCCGTCGGACACAGACGGGCAGCACTACGTGCCGTGGCAGGTGCCGACGTCGATCGTGTGCCTGATCGCTGAGGGCACGATCACGAAAGAGTCCACCGGCACCGTGAGCCGTTTTCCGGCCCGAACAGCTCTGGTTTCCGCCCGTCCCGTGCTCGAATTCGTACCACCCCAATCAGCGGTGCCGAAGTTCGAAGACCCGAAGTGAACTCGTCCCGCGCATGCCACCACACGTCGACCGCGCCTGGACACCGCGCGCCGAATGTCAATGGCCATTTGGTTTGGCTCTGGCGCGAGTTTCGTGGTTCGGTGACTCAGGGTGAGCCGGGGGCCGTCAGGCCAGGATGACGCGTTTGCGGAGGAGGTCGAGCTTGGCTCGGCCGTACATCTGCCTCTTGAGCGCCTTCAGTCTGTTCACGTTGCCCTCGACCTTCCCCGAACTGTAGGGCAGCGTGAGTCCTGCGGTGACGGCGTCTTGGTCGCGGCGGAGCCCGATGGCGAAGGAGTGCAAGTCGGGCTGATCATCATGTTCCACTGTGGACAGCCAAGATTCTAGTTTCTCGCCTTCACGGTTGGTCATCATCTTCGCGAAGTCGGTGACGTGGTCGGCGAGGCGATCCAGGTGCGGGCAACGGGATCGGATGTCAGCGAGCTGGTTGGTCTCGTCGGTATCGAGATCCTCTGGGCGGCGCAGCAGCCAACCGGTGATCTGACGGACTTTCGGCACGGCAGGCGGCGATGGCGGAGGCGTGAGCATGCCGCGGAAGGGCTGCAGGTAGCGGCGCACGGTCTTGTCGCTGCCGGTGTATCCCTGGGCGGTGATCTCCTTGGTCAGCTGCGCGGCGTCGGTGGCGCCCTCCGTCCAACGCTGGTGCAGGTAGGGCTTGAACGGGTCGAGCAAGCTCGCCCGGGCGATCGCCTTGCCGAGAAGTTCGTCAACCGTGCTGGCACGAGCGAAGCGCCGCACAGTCTTGCGGTCCAGTGACAGCTGCCTGCTGATGGCGGAGATCGTCTCGCCGCGGTCCAGCCGCCCGTGGATCGCGGCATAGTGTTCCCGGGTACGGATCACCAGTCGCGACTCGACCGGTTCGGGTATCGCGGCGTCCGGCTCGTCCTGGGCCGCCTGCGGCGCCGACACGCCGACAGTTTCGCCGTCGAGTTGGTCGAGCTTGACGCAGGCGCGGTGGCGCCCGACGGCCTTCTCGACGTAGTCGCCCAGGTTGCGCCACAGATGCCAACGGTCGGCCACCTGGACGGCGTCCGGGGCCCCGGCCTTCGCGCCTTCGGCGTAGGCGCCGGCGCGGTCACGGCAGATCACCCCGGCTCCAGGATGCTCGCGCAGCCACTGCTCCAGTGGTTCGGCCTCGCGACCGTCCAGCAGGTCGATCACCTTGCCGGTGTCGATGTCGACCAGGATCGTGCCGTACACGTGCCGCTTGCGCAGGGCGAAGTCGTCCACGCCGAGCACGGCCGGGGCGGTCGTGGTCTCCGGCTCCGGCAGTGCCCGCACCAAACGCAGCAGCGTCGTCCGATCCACTTTGATACCCAAGATCGCGGCCAGACGCGCCCCAGCTCGGCCCGCCAACGCCAAGCCCACCTGCCCCAACATCGCCAGCAGCGGAGTCGTCCGACGTCGATTCGGCTCGGACAGGCCGTCGACCTGTTCCACGAACGTCTTCGTCGCGCACTGAGAATCCAGGCACACGAACCGCCGGACCGTCAACGCGATGACCACTGGTTGCCTACCGAGCACGCCATCAGACAACCGGCGCACGTAACGGCTGTGCACCCGCCCAGACCGCACCCCACATGCCCGGCAGGTCGCCTCGGCCACACGCGACCGAGCGCAGATCGTCACGCCGTCGGATCCGTACTCCACTCGCTCCACACACAGCCCGCCCAGATGAGGCAGCAACGCTTCCAGATCAACAGAGCACGCCCAATATGATCAACAACCGCGATCACGACCCGTCACCAGGGTCACGAAACTCGCGCCAGAGCCGGTGAATCTCCCCGTAGGCGGCCTGTAGTTCTCCCCGGACGCTCTGCGTCGTGGCGCGACCGCCTGCCGTGGACGTCAACGAGATCCTCATCCAATCCACCGAGCAGGCTGCGCACAGTTGGTCAGCCCACACCGAGCCACATGTTGGACGCGCATTGTGTAAATGCGCAGGATTGCGTGCGTGACGGGGCAGAACAGTAGAACACGTTTCCGCTCCTAAGCTAGCTTGGCTCAAGAAGCGTTCTGCTACGCCAAGTGGACGGCACAAATCCGGTCGACGTACTGGTCGTACTGCGCAGAAAGTCATGTGAATGTACTGGGCTTTGGTTGAGTTCGTGAAACGTCACAGCAAGTTCGTGTGGGGTTTCACCATCGCCTGGCTTATCGGTCATTGGGGCGATCTGGCCGTGTTGTGGGACGCGGCATCGAACTGGATTCCTCTCGTCGTGCTGTTCGCCTTCTTCGAAGCCACCTTCGTCATAGGTCTCCTGGTCGTGATGGCTGCGGTCGTGCGCCACCTCTTCCCCGGCGCCGGGTACCGTCCACGGTTCTGGCTGGTGGCGTTCCACATGCTCCGGCGGAACGTCGGAGCGACTGTCGCGCCGGTGCGGAACAGCGGAACGTTCAAGGTGGGGCTGTATCTCAACTGGGTGGGCGCCGCGATGGTCGCCGGTGTGCTCCCGCTTGTGCTGATCCCGCTGCTGCTGCCGTCGAGCAGCTGGCCCTTAATGGTCATTCCTGCGGTCGACCTTCTTCTGACTTTCGCGTCGCGGATGACCCTCCAGCGGCGCCGGCTGGGTGTTGAGAGTTGAAGTCATAGCGCGGAGGAATCAGGACTGTGATGAACGACGCTTCACGAAGAATTGCGATGGAGCAGTCGGATGCGGTAAAATATTTGACTCGGATTGGAGTTGAGTGGCCGCAGTGGCCATCGGTCGACGCTCTATTTGAAATTCAACGCGCTCACGTCGAGCGAATTCCCTATGAAACCCTCGACGGCTATCTGGACGACGACCAGGTCGTGTCCATGAAGCCCGCCTATTCCGTGGCCAAGGTGTTGAACGGCCGGGGTGGGTACTGCTTCCAGACCAACGTCACCCTGGGAATGTTGCTGCGGGCTCTCGGGTACGAGGCCGAGTTCCACTGGGGTGAGGTCCGTTTCACGCCCGAGGAGGACGCGGCCGACTCCGAGGTCCTGTCCGGTGGGCACCTCGCGCTCACGGTGCGCGCCGAGGGTGAGACCTGGTTACTGGACACTGGCATGGGCGACGCGATCTACGAGCCGTTGCCGCTGCGCGAGGGCCGCTATCAGCAGGCCCCCTTCGAGTTAGAGCTGGAGCGCTGGCGCGGCGCGCCCGACGGATGGCGCTTCCGCAACGACCCGGCCGGGTCGTTCGTCTCGATGGTGTTCACCACCAGGCCGTCGCCGCTCGACGTGTTCGAGCCCGTGCTCGCCGGACTGGCGCGCTCCTCGCGGTTCAGTCGGACGCTGACAGTGCAGCGCAGGCATCGGACCGGGGCGGACGTGCTCCGCGGCCGCGTGCTGACCCACGTCGACGAGACCGGCCGGACCAGGAAGATCATCAAGAGCCAGGAGGACTGGTTCGAGTGCCTCACCGGCCTGTTCGGGATCAGGCTTCCCCGGATGACCGCTGCGCAGCGGGAAGCCATGTGGCAGAAGGCACTGCCGAAGGGCCGCCGGTCACCGGTCGCGGCAGGGCTCGCCGACTCCGTGTGAGGCGGCGAGGAACTCCACGCTGGAGTGCGCTTGAGAGTGACCGTACCGGGCACGTGATGATGAAGGGCGGCGACTGGGTCTTCGGTTGCCAGCTCGTCGACGGCGCCTTGGGCGTGGGGCACCCCGCCGCCGCACATGCCGATGCGGACTTTCACCCCGCAGGTGCTCGCCCCGACTGGCGCGAAGCTGTCGAAGTCGCTACTGCGTGAGCGCGGCCGCGACGCGCTCACGGCCGACGTCGAGCCCTCGATGCTCGACATCACCGCCTGGCCCAGCTCTGTCGATGACTACGTCGACGCGCTGGTCTGGCTGGTCGGTGAGCTGCCGACCGACCCGCAACACTTCCGCTCGTTCACCGTCAAGGAACTAGGCCGCCTGATGACCGTACGTCCCACCGAAACCGTCGTCCGCGCCCACGAGATGGCGTCTACAAGCGCTACTTCGACCTGATCCCTCCCGACCGCCTACCGCTCCGACGTCGTGTTCTGGATCGTCCCCCTGGGCGAGGAGGTCCGGCATGGCGCGACGACCCGGCCGGGGGCGCTGCCCGGTGAGCTTCCGGCGACCTCGCCTCCGCCAGGGGCCTTGTAAAACCGGAAGCGCCCGCCCGGTACCAGGACTACCGGGCGGGCGCTTCTTTGTTGTGGGTCAGGCGTCGAACTTCCCGCCCTTGATCGCGGCGACGAACGACAACCAGCGCTCGTTGGTGAAGCTGAGCAGGCCACCGTCGCGATCCTTCGAGTCGCGCACGCCGGTCTGGCCGGGTGCGGTGCCGACCTCGACACACTGTTCGGGGTTGTGCAGGCTCTTGGTGGACTTGCGCCAGTTGGTGAACACGGTCAGTCCTTCGTCGTCAGTGAATCGGGTAGCTGGGCGATTTCGGTGGAGATCCGCACGAGCAGACGCCGCGCGTTGTCGCCTTCGACTGCGGCCTGCCACAGGCTGTCGGCGAGTCGGTTGTAGAGGGCGACGTCGTCGGGATCGTCGGTGTTGATCTCAGTGTTGACGGTCTCGACGAACACGGTGTCGCCGATGATCCAAAACCCGCTTGCCGGGATGTGCGGCCACCGGGTGTTGAGCGGAATGATGCCGAACCGGACGGTCGCCAGCCCGCACAACGCGATCAGGCGGTCGATCTGCGCCACCATCGTTTGCGGCGGGCAGGCGAAGTACCGCAGGGCCGATTCGGCGATGAGCAGTTCGACATGCTTGGCCGAGTCGTAGAGAGCATGCTGGCGTTCCAGGCGAACCTGCACGGCGGCGTCAGTGTCGTTCGGCACCTGCTGCAACGCGGCGGCCGAGCTGAGCACGTGGCGTGCGTAGTCGGCGGTCTGGACGAGACCGGGCACGACGACGAGTTCGAACGCGCGGATCGTGCTTGCTTCGGCCTCGATACCGCGGCTGTGCTCTTGCCGTCGCCGGTGCCCGGTCCGCAGCTGCCGTTTCCAGCTGGACGACTCCAGCCGGATCGTCCGCAACTCGTCGCGGAGCTCGGTCGCCGACGGTTCCGGAACCTTGGCGAGCCGCACCCAGGTCAGCAGATCGGCGTCGGTCGCGAGCTGCTTACCGTTCTCGATCTTGGAGATCTTGGACGGCTGCCAACCGGCGGCGCTGGCGAACTCCCTGCCGGAGTAGCCGGCGCTTTCCCGGAGTTCGCGCAGTCGATCGCCGAATTCGAGCTTGTGCCGTTCGGGTGTGCTCACAGGTTCATCTCGTCGGGTCAGGGTGTCAGGACCGTCTCAAAGGGTGCCGCATGACTCCACGCGATCCCGCGCCACCTCCTATGCCTTGCCACCGTGTCGGCGTCGTCGACGAGTTCGGCGGCGATCATGCCGTGCCTGTCGAAGTGCATGATCGCGACCAACTCGTCGTCGAACAACCAGAAATCGTGATCGGGTAGGTTGTACTCGGCTGCGGCGGCGGTCGACATGACGCGGATGTCCTCGCCCGCGGCAGCGTTGTCCGGTGCCGCGAACATCTCGAACCGCAGGTAGTCGGTCAGTGGCTCGGTGAGCACCCGCACCCGCTCGAAGCGCCGCCCCGCTGCGGTTGCCTGCCGGACGTTGGCCAGCCATTCCGTCGTGAAAGACATGTCGGGCGTTTCGCTTGCGAGGAACTGCCGGAACGCTTCCGCCTCGTGCGGCTCCCGGTATTCGGCCTGGCATTCCCAGCGCCAGGCCGAGAGTGTGAAGGTCTCAAACAGCCGCCCGAAGTCCTCGCCTCGTACGAGCCGGGTCATCACGTGTCCTTCGGCGCGAACGACAGCAGCTCGGCGGGAATCTCAACGGCGGTTTCCGTCTCCGGCATCCCCCGGTCGTAGAGCGCCGCAAGAGCTTCTGGGTCGTCGATCTTGTAGCCCTGCACGACGTAGGTGCCACGGTCGGTGGCATACAGATTCGGGCACGAGCCGTTGATGCTGGTAGTCCCCAAGAACGTGAGCTTCATAGCCCTCCAGATCGTCGAAACACCGAGCATCCTGCAAGCAACTTCAGCAATCGTCAATGCCCAGCCGGGCGCTTAACCCCGCTCGGCGTAGCGTAGCTACCCCGGACGGGCGTAGTTGCTCTGAAATTTCTCGAATTGCTTGTGTTATTGCTCGGATGGGCGTCACAGTCATCGCCATGACCAGCATTGGCGCGACGTACCGGCCGCACCCCTTTCATTGGGTTCCAGCCGCCGGGCAGCGGCACGCGAGCGCTGACGAGCACCCGCCAGGCGCGTCGATCTACCCGGACGGCACCAAGGTCACGACGCTGTGCGAGCGGACCGTCCAGGCCGCGACCGGCGACATGGCCTGGCTGTGGGAGACGTGCCCGGACTGCAATGCGGCGGCGCACGTGCTCGCACTCTGCCCCATGCCGCCGGCGGTGAGTGTGCGATGAACGCGCAGGTGCAACCGCAGTTGCACGAGTTGTTGGTGCGTGCCTCGGCCGTGCTGGAAGACCTCGCCGACGACGTGCGCGAGCAGACCGTGACCGCCGCGCAGTACACCGAAACCGCCGCGCTGATGCACGAAATCGCCGAGCTGCTGCGAGATCAGAGCGCGACCTATGTTCCGCCGCGCGTGATCGACGGCGAGAGGACAGGCCGATGATTGCCGCGTTGATTGCAAGCGGCCTGCTCGGGGTCGGCGGGCTCGCCCTGTGGGCGACGTTCTACTACGCCCCGGCGCGCCACGCTGGTAGCGGCGAGGGTGCTTTGACGGTCGCCTACCTGGTTGCGCGGGTAGATGCAGAGACGCGCGGTAATGGTCGGCACCGGCTGCGCGAGCCGCGCACCGTGCAGATTCGCGGCGATCTCGCCGATGCGCTCGCCCTCGAGGAAACCCGCCACCTGCCACTGGTCGAGTCTGGTTTGCCGGTCGATGACCGGGAAGCGATGGCGCGGCACCCCGGAATGCTGCGGCGGCTGCTCGCCGCGTTGCTGCAGCTATACCCGCGTTCCGCAGATGTGGTGACGGTCTAGTCCGCGATTTTAGGGTGTGAGCTGGGGAAATACTGGTTGGCCCGGTGGCGGGGCGTGTCACTAGGCTTCGGGGATCGGTGCTGGTCAGCCGGGTGCGGCCTCGATGACCAGCGGGGGCGGGTTGATGCCGAGTGCGGTGAACAGTGCCGTCTGCGTGGGGGTGAGGTCGGTGCGGCGGCGGAAGACGCCGGCTGGGCCGGTGAAGGTGCCCAGGTGGATACGGTCGAGGTCGCGGCGCAGGTCGGGCCAGCGGCGGCCGGTGCGGTTCTCGGCGACGCGGATGAGCAGCAGACCCAACCAGCAGAGCAGGACGTGGGCGCGGATGCGGTCTTCGCGGCGGTGGTAGACCGGCCGCAGGTCCAGCACCGTCTTCATGTCGCGCCAACCGCGTTCCACTTCGAGTAGTTGCTTGTAGCCCAGCGCGATGTCCTCGGCTGACAGCTTCGGATCCGAGCAGCGCAGCAGGTACTTGCCGTCGAGGTTGGCCTCGCGTTTGATCGCGGCCTGATCGACGCGTAGCAGCCCGCCCGCGGTCAGGCGCAGGTAGCGGTTGAGGTGCTTCTTGGTGGAGATCACGCCGCGTAGCTCGCCCCGTTTGGTCTTGCTGAGCTTGTCGGAGTCGGTGATGAGTTCGGTCAGGGTGCTGACATGCCGCTCGCGGGTGACGCGGTCGCGTTCGGCTTCGTCGGGGTTGAAGCAGATCACGAAGCGATCGTCGGCCAGGTCCGGATCGAGGCGGACTTCCTTGACCTCGAGGTTGTCGCGGACCTTCTGATAGCGGCCCTGACGTGACAAGGCGGTGTCGGCCGCGGCGGTGCCGCCGCGCAGCTTCTCTCCGAGGATGTAGTGCCCGCCGCCCTGCTGCAGATACCGGCGGTTGGCTTCGGAGGCGAAGCCACGGTCGCCGACCCAGACGATCCGGGCCAGGTTCCACTCACGTAGCTGGTCACGGACCTGGCGGATCAAAGCGGAATCGGCGGTGTTGCCGGGCCAGGACCAGCAGCGCACCGGGATCCCGTCACGGGTGACCGCCATCCCCACGATGACCTGCGGCAGGTCGTCGCGGTGATCCTTGGACTTGCCGAACGCGCGGAACCCCGCCTCGCCCGCGGCCGCAGGAGCATCCGGCTCGACCCGCCTGCCGTGCTGATCGCGTGACACCGCCTCGTCGGCTTGCCCGGTCTCGAAATAGGTGCTGGTGGTATCGAAAAACAGCAGGTCCACCTCGAGATTAAGCAGGTGTGCCACGGAGAAGTAGACCTCGCGGGCCAGCACCGGCTCGATGGCCGGCAGCCAGTCCATCGCCCGATAACAGGCGTCCTCACCGACCTCGTCCAGCCCTGCGATATGCACGTCGTGGCTGATCCAGTCGGCCGCGGCCAGCTTCGACGACGGCGCCAACGCCCGGTTCGCCACGAGCGCGAACAAGATCCGTTCGAACCGGGCGTCGAATCGGCGCTTGGCCCCGAGCGTGCGCAACTGCGCAGCGATCCCCAGCTCGGACCAGATCCCGTCCAGGGCGTGCGTGCCGCCGAAGGCGACCGAGGCGGTGAACGCCAGCTCCGCCGGCGCCCCGGCGGCCAGCGCCTGTCCCGGCGTCAGCAGCTTGCTCAGCGACGCGACCAGCCGCCGCACCGCCTCAAGGTCGACCTGATCCTCACGTCCGAAGTTGTGCAGCACGCGCGTCTTCGACGACTTCGACACCGGGTCCCACTCGTTATGGGCCAACTGCAGATAGCCGATGACCTGCCCGTCGCGAGTCCTGCGGGTCGAGCGCTTCACGTACGCGCACCGAACGTAACCACCCACCGACCAGGAGAGCAAGCCTTTACTACAGGTCACAGCACGTGATCGACCCGTGACGTGTCACTAGGCTTTTGTACGTTTCCCGCTATGCCTCAACACTCTGACCAGGGCATCTCACCGATAAAGCGGAGTCAGAGCCCGATTATCTGCGGAACGCGGGCTATAGGCCCGGTGGGAATGCCGCAGCCAATCCCGGCCGGTGTTCCCACCGCAACCACGTGCCTGCGCCGTCGCCTACAGGTCGGCCAGGTACACGGATGGTCAGGCGACGCAAGCCCCCCGACGTCGTCTGACCATCCACCCCAGCCCCCGGCGCGGAACGGCCGACCGACCCGACACGGCGGCCGTAGCTGGGACGACGAGCGGCAGTGCGCCGCAACCGACCCCACCGCGCCGGGGTTGCCCCTGGCCAACCCATCCGAGATCGGAGGTCTCCATGACTTACCAGCTCATTGCCAGTCCTTACCCGGATGGCCACTTGGTCGTCAGTCCTGGCCGGGAGGGAGGGATCAAGCTCGGCGTGAATAAGTACGCCGAGCTGCGCGACGCAGCGTTCGCCGATCCGGTGCCTGACTGGCTGGCCGTTGCCGCCCATGCTCTGTGGGGCGTGGACGTGGCAGGGAAGGCAGCCGGGGACACGATCAGGGTGCGCCCGGATACCCCGTACGGCTACGCCCGCGCCAGCTACGAACTCAACCTCGGGTGCAACTACGACTGTGAGCACTGCTACCTCGGTGAGAAGCTGTTTGCGGGCATGGAATGGCCCGACCGTGAACGGCTCCTGGACATCATGGCCAAGGCCGGGGTTCTCTGGCTTCAGCTCACCGGAGGTGAGCCGCTGATCGATCCCCTGTTCGCGGAAACGCTCGCCTACGCGCACGACCTCGGGATGATGATCCAAATCTCGTCCAACGGGTCGCGCTTGCACCAACAGAAGACACTCGACCTCTTGAGAACTTACCGGCCGTACCGGCTGACGCTCAGCCTGTACGGGGCGACGGAGGAGTCCTACGACGGGATGACCCGGAGCAGGGGGGCGTTCAAGAGGTTCACGCGTGGGCTTGAGGCCGCCCATGAGGCCGGGCTCAAAATGCGGATCAATATCGTTGTGAACAGGCACAACGCGCATGAGCGCGACGAGATGACGGCGATCGCGGACCGCTTCGGCATCCCGTCGTTCGAGTACACCAACATCACGCCGACGATTCACGGCACGGGCGAAGTGCTCCCCAGCCAGGCGAACGAGGTGTTGCGCAGGCACGAGCCCTACACGGGGTGCAACGCGGGGATCACGCACTTTCATTCGGACCCTCACGGGATGGCCAGCATTTGCAAGGTCGGCCGGGAAGCGCAGGTCAACCTGCTAGAAGAGGGTGTCGAAGGTCTCCGGAAGCTCGCCGTGATCGGCGACCGGCTCACCACTCGTCACGGCGGGTGCTCGGGCTGCACCCTTCAGAAATCTTGCGGGACGTGTATGCCGCTGGCGAATCTCTACCGGCAGGCACAGGCACCCCTAGAGACCTACTGCCAGCACGGCAGTAGTGGTCCGCTGAGCGCGAAGGGAGGTGAATCGTGACCGCTGTTGCCGTCGAACTGCTCCCGGCTCCGCCGGAGTCCGACATGCTGGACCCGGACGCCGTGGAACTCACCGGGGAGACCGATGGTCTCATGACGATGTGCGCGTGCAGCTCATCCAGCGACGCCCCCTACCAGTGATCGAGTGACCAACCGCTGCGGGCGACCCGGTGATCATGCCGGGTCGCCCACCTTATCCAGCAAGGACCACCGTTGGCAAAACGTATCCAGTGGGCCGACCTTCCCCGCTCTCTCATCGAGTCGATCAGTGCCCGGACGGGGCCGATCATTGCGGGACGCGCCGTGACTGACGGGCAGAACTCGCCGCTAGCCGCCGTGCTGGAGACCCGCAACGGCAGGGTATTCGCGAAGGGCTTGCCGTCTGATCACCGGATGGTCATCACTCAGGCTCGTGAGGCCGCCGCCGCGCCGCTGGTCAAGGGGATTTCCCCGGAACTGCTGTTTTGCTTCGACGAAAACGGTTGGAATGTCAACGGTTTCGAGCATATTGACGGCCGGTCAGCGCACTACCAGCCGGGCTCACCTGACATTGATCTGGTGGTTGATCTCATGGGCGCTTTGAGCGCCATCGAGATCCCGGCCGGTCCTGGTCCGTGGAAGCCAATAGAAACGCGCATGCGGACCTACGTCGATGATCCCGCCGACGCGAAGATTTTTGCCGGGTCGGTACTCACCCACACGGACTGGATTCCGGACAACATCCTGATCTCACAAGGACAGGCATGGCTGATCGACTGGGCATGGGCGACCCCGGCGCAATCCTGGACCGACCCGGCATTCTGGCTGCTGCGACTCATGGCCCGTGGACACAGCATTGCACAGGCCGAAGCGATCGCGGCACGACTTCCCACCTATGCCGCCGCTGATCCTGAGCATGTTGCCGTGTTCGCCCACGCGAACATGAACATGTGGAACGAGATTGAGCGCGATCACCCCAGTCCGTGGTCAACGACGATGGCGGCGACCGCCCGCGCCTGGGCTAAGCACCATCGGTCGTAGCATTGCGAATGGCCATGACAGCTCAGCTCGACATCGGGTGGCAATCCCGCGCGCAGGCGCTCGACGAGCCGCACGGCGAGCCCAATGGAGCTTGACCATCTGACCGCCCCCGGAAACGACGAACGCGCCCCCGCACCCGACCGGTGAACCGGAGGGATGCGGGGGCGATCGTGTTTGGTTCCCGGCCGCGACCAGGGGGTGGTGTGGCGGCCGGGCATTGGCGAGGCTACTCGACGGTCGAGCGCGAGTCCATGTAGGTCGGCGGGCGGGCGGAGCCGAGCAGTATCCGCGCGATTGGTGCGGATAGCCGTGGTTCGGCCCAGCGCAGCAGCGTGTAGACGGCGGCGAGCACGATCGGTACTACCAAGGTCGGCCCGGCGTCGCCGAGCGGATCGGTAAGCCAGTCGGGGGCGCCGGCGGTCACCAGCCACGCCACGAGGGCCGACCATGCCGCGGGCACGACGGTGCGCAGCCACGAGCGCAGTTGATCAGACATGTTCGCCACCCCGCACGTTCACATCGACGTTGACGGTCGCGTCGGCGATGGTCCGGCGCACCGTTTCGTCGATGCGGGTGACGAGTTCGTCGGCGTCGAATTCGCTTCCGGTGACCGCGGCGGCCAGCGTGCGGATCGCCTCGGACTGGGCGGCGAGCATGGCGAGATTCTGGTAGCCGTAGGCGTCGCTGTTCAGAACGGCGTCCGCGATGCTGAGCTTGACGTCAGATCCGGTCACGCGCGAGTCGTGCCGCTCGCGCCACAGCACGTCGACAATCGCTTTCTTGGCGTCCTCGTAGGACACATCGTCCTCCTGGTTGGGTGCGGGCTTGCTGCCGAAGCTGGGCAGGTTCCACGGGCGGTCGTCGTCGCACCGCTCGGGAATCACGCTGATGTGGAAGTGCTTGCGGTGCGGATTGCTGCCGTGGTAAGGCATCCACTTCCACGGGTTGTTGCCCGGTCGGCTGTCGAGGATCAGGCCGTTCGCGATGCAGTTGTGCGAGAACATGCCCTCCGCAATTAGCGTGCAGGTAGACGTCTGGAGTGCGACAACCTCACGCAATCCGAGGTACTTGACACTAAAGACCTTTGCGACTGGCCAGCGGCCGTCGATGCGGAGACCCTCCCAGATGCGTTCTTGGGTGGCCTTGGCGTACAGGCGAGTAGTAGGCACCTTCCCGAGGAACGCGAGAATGCCAGGAAGTCCACCCCGAATGTGGAGCCCCATAACCGAGCTGTTCTTATACTGCGCGGTGTCGAATTTTAGACTGTCGGCTACGGAAACTGCCCGATCAAACACGGCGCCGGGGCGCTGGGCGACACTGAGCATCCAGCCGCTCTGAGAATTGGATGCTTTGGAAAGGCAACCTTCCCCGTCGAAAAGGCCAGCAAGCCAGCCAGCATCGAACGATGTCTCTTGCTCCCAGGGATCGGCAAAGTTCGTGAACCACTGCCGGCGTTCCAAGCGGTTGCTGCGGCTCACGCCGGTGGACAGCAGCACGGACTTGTCCTGTGTGGTCAGCACCAGGGTTTGACCTTCGGGCAGCGTGTATTCGGAGTCGAACGCGAGCTCGGCGCCGGTGTCGGCGTTGCGGATCACCGGCCGCGTACAGGGTCCGGTGATGCGCCAAACCGGTTGTGCGTGGGCGTTGCCGTCGTTGGTGACGACCAGCCCGCCGCCGCGCGCCGTGCCCCACACCAGCGGCCACACCAGCGGCCACACCAGGCCGCCACCGCCGGCGGTCGGCGGGCTGGTGGTGAACGACTGCTGCGGCAGGTGCAGCAACCGCGGGTTGGTCGCGCGCCACTGGATCGCGCCGCGACGAGCGTGCCGACTACGTCGAGCGGCGAGTCCCAGCCGCCATCAGCACCACCCGAGCCAGTCATGAGCGCGCCGGCCACGTCGAACCAGCCAAGCACCACCCCGACCAGCACGACAGAGGCAAGCCCGACGGAGCGCTCCGACAACAACGGCCAGGCGGAGCGCCCCGACGACCGCAAGCACGACCAGGACAAGCCACGAAACAAGGACCGCTGCCTACACGCGCGGCCACACCCCGGAGTAAACCCGCACGCCTGCCTGTCCGCGGCGGGCGGAGTACTGCACGCAACGATCTAAGGAGGCGATATGGCCTGGGCTGACCCACTACCGGGCGGCGGATACCGCGGCGGATACCGCGACTCAGCCGGGAAAAAGCAGTACGTCAAGGACCCCGCGACCGGACGCACCCGGAAGTTCGGCCGGAAGAAGGATGCGCGAGACGCCGCCACCGAGGAGGAGGTGAAGGCCAGTCGCCGGGCGGCCATCGCCAACGGATTGGAGCCGGCGCGGATTCCCTGGGGCGCGTTTTGGGACAGCATCTCCGATGATCGGGGCGCACGGCTGTCGGACACCAACGTCGTGGAACACTCCATCGTCGAGAACTATCTCCGGCCGAAATGGGGAAAGGTTCCGCTGAACCAGATCATCACCAGGGGAAGCGCCGAGCACGGTGTCCAGGAGTGGGTGAACGATCTTGAGCACGGCAGGGTAGACGGCTGGAAGCTCAGTCGGCCACCAGCGCCGAGCTACGTCCACCGGATCTACGCGGTGTTCCAGGCGTCGATGACCGTCGCGAAGGATACGGGCGTCCTTACGACTTCCCCTTGTGTCGGGGTCAAACTGCCCAGGAAATCGAAACGGGCGAAGCCGTATCTTGACGCTGAAAACGCTGAGAAGATGGGCGAGCACCTACGGTCTGATTACCGCGATGCCGTCGACTTCAGCGGAGAGACCGGCCTTCGGCCCGGCGAACTGTGCGGCCTACACGCGAACTACGTTGATCGGGAACGCGGCTGGATGTCGGTGCGCGAGGTCCTGGTGGCACGACGTCGTGTAATCCGCTCATTCCCGAAGGACGAGGACGTTCGTGCGGTCCCGTTGACACCCAAGGCAATCGAGATACTCGACCGCCAACTCAAGGGCCGGAACCTTACGCACGGATGCGGGCTAGAGCACACAGACGGCACTGAGTGCGCGAGCGCGCTTGTGTTCCTGCCTAAGAGTTCCTAACAAAGGATCTTGATGTGTCGGTAGCAGATGATGCAGGTAGCCAGGCCGAGAAATGCCTCGTGGATGTCGTCGCGGCGTTCCCAGCGGATGCGCAGACGTCGCATGCCGTGGTACCAGGCGATTGTGCGCTCGACGACCCACCTGATCACGCCGAGTCCGGAGCCGTGGCCGGTTCCACGTTCGGCGATCTGCGGGTCGATTCCCTTGGCGCGCAACTTGTCCCGGTGTTTATCAGAGTCGTAGGCGCGGTCGGCGTACAGCGCATCGGGTCGGCGGCGGGGGCGCCCGCGCTTGCCTCGCACGGGCGGGATCGCCTCGACCAGTGGGAGGAGCTGGGTGACGTCATTGACGTTGCCGCCGGTCAGGCTGAATGCCGTCGGAATGCCGCCGCCCTCGGTGATCACGTGGTGCTTGGAGCCCGGCCGGGCACGGTCGACCGGGCTCGGGCCGCTTTTGGGCCGCGCCGCGCCGCCCGCACATGCGAGCTGTCGATCACCGCCCGAGACCAGTCCAGCTTCCCGGCCGCGTTCAGCTCGGCCAAAAGCGCCTCGTGCAGCCGCTGCCACACCTCGGCCTCGTTCCATTCCGCCAGGCGCCGCCAGCAGGTCATTCCGGATCCAAACCCCAGCTCCTGGGGCAGAAACTCCCACTGGATCCCGGTATGCAGCACGAACAGGATTCCCTGCAAGACCAGCCGGTCCGGCAGCCGCTTGCGGCCCAGCTTGGGCAGCGCGTTCTCCCAACGCGGCAACACCGGCTCGATTCGCTCCCACAGCTCGTCGGGGACGATCCATGGCGGTTGCTCACCTTTCCTCACCTGTTCATGATCTACGATCAAGGAACCTATGGCACGTCAAGTGATCATTTTGTTAGGAACTCTAAGTGAGGGCGGCCCATGCGCCCGGACGGCGTTGGAGCATGCATGCGGCTCGCATCGAGGAAGGCCGAGGTTCCGGCCGTTTCGCTGTATGCAACCCGGTGCGGGTTCGCAACGCGTGCGGCAGAGGGCGGACTGGACGTGTTCGCGCTCGCTGACGTGATGGGGCACGGAGACATCAGGCAAACCAGGGAGTACGTACAGCAGACCCCAACGGCCAGGGCGCGTGTGATCGCGGCTCTTGGCCAAGCGCCACCGCTTACCGTTATTCATGGGGCGGCTGGGGCAAGTCTTGGGGCAGACCGCGACCAACAGCCACCTTCAGAAACCGGAATCGAAGCCAACGAAAATGCGTGCTGACCTGCTGCGTTGCTGTCAGTCGCCGTGATCCACCTTCAACCACCGGAATCCGAACAATCGCAGGTCACAGCATTGATGCGACACCGTTGGTGTCACAGCGATCGAGGAGTAACGTTGCGGCCATGCTCCGAACTGCGGACGAAGAGCTCACCATCGACGAACTGGCCGCCCGCGCCGGAGTCACCGTGCGCACCGTCCGGTTCTACTCCTCGCGCGGCCTGCTGCCGTCGCCCCGGCTGCGCGGCCGGCTCGGCCTCTACGGCGGCGAACACCTGGCCCGGCTCGACCTGATCCGCGAACTGCAGGCGCTCGGCTTCACGCTGTCGGCGATCGAGCGCCACCTGGAGCGCATCCCGGCCGACGCCTCGCCGGACGAGCTCGCGCTGCAACGCGCCCTGATCGCGCCGTGGACGGACGAGCATGCCGAAGACCTGGAGCGGCACGAGCTGGACCGCCGCGCCGGCCGGCACCTAGACGACGCGCTGGTGGAGCAGCTCATCGAACTCGGCATCCTGCAGCGGATTCCGGACTCGGCGAGGCTCCGGCTGCCCAGTCCGGCGATGCTAGGCGTCGGCCTGCAGATCCTGGACCTCGACCTGCCGCTGGAAATGCTGATGCAGGCCAAGGGGATCGTCGAGCAGCACACCGCGCAGATCGCGGCCGACCTGCGCGAGCTGTTCGCCGCGAACGTGCTGCGCCCCTACGTCGAGCGCGGCCGGCCGGAGGACGAACGCGAGCGGGTCCGCGCCGCGACCGACCAGCTGCGACCGCTGACCATCCAGGTCCTGGTGAACGGATTCCAGCGGGCCGTCAACGACGTGATCCGCGATCACGTCTGATTTGACCGGATCATGCCACCGGATCCCGGCTTTCGGCCGCTCGCCAGCGACGCCACCGGTGAGGTTTCATCGCGTCGTGACGCACGCCACTTCGAAGGCGCCGAGGGGAGGCCAAATGAGCGTTTCGGAAGCCTGGGCCACCGCCGCGCTGGAAGCGACCATCCCGCAACTGTTCTCGCGCAACGCCGCGGAGTTCCCGCAGCGTCCGGCGCTTACCGACGACGGACGCACCTGGACCTGGGCCGAGGCGCACCACGAGGTCCACGCGTTGGCCGCCGGGCTCGCGGCGATGGGCCTGCAAAGCGGCCAAAACGATGCTGATCATGATGGCGAATCGCGCCGAGCACTGGGCTGATCGACGTCGCGGCCACCCATCTCGGCGCGGTGCCCAGCACCCTCTACCCCACGCTCAGCCAGGACCAGGTGCACCACATCGCCCAGCACAGCAGGGCGCGGGTGGTCGTGCTCGACGGCGCCGACCAGTTGCGGCGCTGGTCGAAGTCGCTGCGCAACACGTCCACCATCGAGCACATCGTGGTGCTCGACGAGGCGGCAATGGTGTCCGCTGATCACCGGTTCCGCACCTGGGAAAGCCTGTGGCGGCTCGGCGAGCAGCACTTGCGCGACGATCCCGAACTGGTGCAGCGGGCGTGGCCGGCGATCCAACCGAACCACCCGGCCGCGATCCTCTACAACTCCGGAACCACCGGCGAGCAGAAAGGCGTGGTGCTCACCCACCGGAACATCTGCTTCGCGGCGGCCGCGCTGCACCAGGCCACAAGCCCGAGCGACACGCGCCGCGGCTGTGCTAACTGCCGCTGGCGCACATCGCGGAGCGGATGATCGGGCTCTACGCGGCGATCCACGATGTCGCGCACGTGCACTTCTGCGCCGATCAAGGCCGAATGCTCGCGGCGCTGGTCCGCGCCCGGCCGATCCTCTTCTTCGCCGTGCCCAGGGATTGGGAGAAGCTCGCCGCCTCGATCCGGAAAGTTCCGGCCGAGCGGCACTCCGATCCGCAGGCGCTGCGCCGGCTGCGGGCCCGCATCGGGCTGGACCACGCCGTGTGGCCGGCCAGCGGCCGCCCCGATCGAGGCCGCCCTGCTGGAGTTCTTCGGCGCGATCGGCGTGGACATCGTCGAGCTCTGGGGCATGACGGAAACCACCGGCTGCGTCACCACCCACCACGCGGCCGCCGACCGCCCGGGCACCGTCGGCCGCGCCGTGCCCGGCGTCGAGGTCCGCACCGCCGCCGACGGGGAAGTGCTGGTGCGCGGTCCGCTGGTATGCGCGGGCTACCTGCAGCCTGATGGGGCGATCAGGCCCGCCGCCGACGCCGGCGGATGGCTTCGCACCAGTGACGTCGGGGTGCTGGACGCCGACGGCTACCTGACCTTGACGTCCTCCCCGTCGCTCCCAGCACCCCTGGATAACTAAAGGACTCTGTTGCCTAATTGATCGTCATGCGGCGAGGGTGAGGTCGATTCTGGCGAGGTGGCTGGTGCGTGTGGTGCCGGGCTGGGCGCCTGTCCAAGGCAACAGGATCCTAAAGCCGGGAGATTCCGGCCAACGGAAGCGTTGGTCGGAGCGGTAATGCCTCGCGGGTTCCCCTCGACCAGTTGTGGGGAGTCAAAGGCGGCGAGCTGTCCCCGACGTTGAATCTCAAACGCCGCGTGATCCACGAGAAGTACGCCGACATCATCGACCAGCTCTACGGCGAGTGACCCGACAACGCGAGCAAGGGAACCTTCCTGTCACGGCAGCTTCCCGGGACGGGAGCATGGGAACCTTCCTGTCATCATCGCGCACGGTGGTCCAGCAGAAAGGGAGAACCTCCCTGCCAGCAAGCGGTTAGGTCGTCGCGGGTTCGGCTTCGTCCGTGCGGGCCCAGCGGGTCGGTTCACCCGTGATAGCGAGGCAGGTGACCGTGATCAGCGCCCCGATCACCAGGTAGGCCGCGATCGGCCAGGACGCCCCGCCGGAGGTCGTGAGCAGTGCGGTCGCCACCACCGGCGACAACCCGCCGCCCAACACCGAACCGCTCTGGTATCCCAGGGAAACACCGGTGTAGCGGACCTTCGTCGCGAACAGTTCGGCGCAGAACGCCGCCATCGGCCCGAAAACCGCCGCCGAACCGGCATATCCCAGCGTCATCGCCAGCACGATCAGCGCCGGGTTCGCGGTGTCCAGCAGCCAGAACATCGGAAACGCGTACAGCGCCAGGAAAATCCCGCCGCCGAGCATCACCTGGGTGCGGCCGATGCGGTCCGACAGGTGCGAGAACAGCAGGATCCCGGCAATCTGCGCCGCCGACCCGCACAGGCTGCCGAGCAGCATCACGTCGCGGGTCACGCCGAGCTTCTGGGTGCCGTAGGTCAGCAGGAACGTCGTCAGGATGAAGATGAACGTGTTGAACCCCAGGTTCACCCCGGCCGACAGCAGGATCTGCCGCCACGAGTGGGAGAACGCTTCGGCGACGGGCAGCCGCGAGCGCTCGCCGCGTTGCCGGATCTTCGCGAACTCGGGGCTTTCGGCCAGCCGCAGCCGCACGTACAGGCCCACTCCCACCAGCACCAGGCTCACCAGGAACGGAACCCGCCAGCCCCAGGTGAAGAAGGCGTCCCCGGAGATCGCGGTGGCGCCGGCGAACGCGCCGGTGGCCAGGAACATGCCGCTCGGCGATCCCAGGAAGGTCCATCCCCCGTACCAGCCGTGCCGGTGCGGCGGCGCGTGTTCGACGGCCATCAGCACCGCGCCGCCCTGTTCGCCGCCGAGGAAGAAGCCCTGCACCAGCCGCAGCACCACGAGCATCACCGGCGCCCAGATCCCGACCTGCTGGTAGGTCGGCAGCAGTCCGATCGCCGCGGTGCACACGCCGGTCACGCTCAGCGTGATGACCAGCATCAGCTTGCGCCCGACCACGTCGCCGAAGTGGCCGATCACGCCCGCTCCCAGCGGTCGCGCCAGGAAGCCTGCGCCGAACGTGGCGAACGCGAGCAGGGACCCGACCCACGGGTCAGCGGCGGGGAAGAACAGCTTGTTGAACACCACGGCCGCGGCGGTGCCGTAGATCAGAAAGTCGTATAGCTCGATGGTGTTGCCCACCGCGCTGGCGAACGCCGCCTTGCGCACCGTGGCGCTGTCCGGCCCTGCGGGTACCGTCGCCATCAGGCCTCCTGTCTGTTGCGGACGCCGTGGAAGGGCGACCGGGCGTCACGTGGTCCCGCTCAACAATGACCAGTGATCGCCGAAAGGTCCACCACCTTATCGAGCAGCTCACCGCTTGTGGGCGACTACCTCTCCCGCCTGACCACGCCTTTTCGTGACAGGTCGTGATGAAAACCTGTTCGGGCGAACCACGTTTCAGTGATCTGCCGTCGCATCTGCCGCGTTTTCCTCGGCTTCGGCGATAAAGAGAAGCGAATCGTCACTCAAAACCCAGGAGGAATGACGAGATGGCTGCAAAACGGCTCATCGCCCGGACCTGCCTCGCCGCCGCGGCTCTGGTCGGCACCGCGTTGGCACCGGCGCTCGCGAACGCGGAACCCGCGTCGTCGGCGCACGGCAGCATGATGAACCTGTCGATCCGCGGCGAGGCGCGCGAGGACATCAGGACCGCGTTCCTGACCTGCGAACCCACCGGCGGATCGCATCCGTACGCGAATGACGCGTGTCAGGCGCTGAAGGACGCCAACGGCGACTTCACGAAGCTCACCACCGAGCACTCCGCTTGCCCGCTCAACTACAAACCGGTGACGCTCTCGGCGACGGGCAGGTGGCAGGGCATGCCGGTCACCTTCGAGAAGACCTTCCCGAACGACTGCGTGGCCGGCGCTGCTACTGGGAAGGTGTTCTCCTTCTGATGCCGCGGTCGGGCCCCGCTGCGTGCGGGGCCCGACACCGGGCTGCGACCGACGGGCGAGGGCTCTCGTCCCACGGTTCGGGAGGGTTACCGTGAGCCCATGGCGACCGACCCTGAAGACCGCGATTCGCGCTGGCCACGGCGGCTGTACCGGGACGGCTCCGACCCAGACCCGAGGTTCACCCTCGCCAACGAACGCACCTTCCTGGCCTGGATCCGCACCGCGCTGGCCCTGATGGCCGGGGGTGTGGGCATCGAGGCCCTGAACGCGGCCACCGGCCAGGCGAGTCCACTGCGGACGGCGCTGGCGGTCCTGCTGCTGCTGGGCGGGGTGCTTTGCAGCGCGACGGCTTTCGCCCGGTGGATGGCCACCGAGCGGGCTTTGCGGCGCGGTCGGCCGCTGCCCGCGCCGCGGTTGGCGCCGGTCATCGGTTACGGGCTCGGCGCGATCGGCATCGCCGCCTGCGTCCTGCTGTTCGTGTCCGGGTTCTGACGTGGAGCGCCCCAGCGGGCCCTGGGATCCGGGGCTGCAGATCGAACGGACCACGCTCGCGTGGTTGCGCACCGCGCTCACCTTCGTCGTCGGCCTGCTGGTGCTGCTGCGGCTCATCGCGCACGAGAGCACCCTCGCGGCGGCGGTTTGCGGCGCGCTCACCCTGCCGTTCGGGGCCGCCATCAGCTGGCTCGCCTGGCGGCGGCACCTCCGGATCGAACGCGGGCTGCGCGCCGAGACCCCGCTGCCCGGCGGGGCGCTACCCGCGGCGGCGGCCGCCTTGTCGGTGCTCGCCGGCTGCTCCGGCCTGATCTACGTGCTGTTCACCTGAGTCAGGCGACCCGCAACTCGATCTCGACGTTGCCGCGGATCGCGTTCGAGTACGGGCAGACCTCGTCCGCCGCGTTGACGAGTTCCTGCGCCTGCTCGCGCGGCACGCCCGGCAGGTCGACGACCAGGCCGACGCTGAGGCCGAAGCCGCCGTCGCCATTGCGGCCGATGCCGACCTGGGCGGTGACCGACGAATCGGTGATGCCGACCTTGGCGCGGCGCGCCACCAGCTGGAGCGCGCTGTGGAAGCACGCCGCGTACCCGGCGGCGAAGAGCTGCTCGGGGTTGGTCGCCGCACCGCCGGGGCCGCCGAGCTCCTTCGGCACCGCGAGGTCGAGGTCCAGGACACCGTCCGAGGACCGAGTCCGCCCGTCCCGACCCGCACCCGTCGCCGTCGCCTCTGCCGTGTAGAGCACTGTCATCGTCGATCCTCCTGTTTGCTTTCCGCCTGTTGCTGCGCCGCCGAATCCAGCGCGGCCGTCAGGCGTTCCAATGTGGACCTCAGCTGGACGAGTTCGCCGACCTGCATCCCGGTCGCGGACACCATCTGGTCCGGGATGCACCGAGCCTGCACGCGCAGCTCCGAGCCGTCGACCGTCAACGCGACGGCCACGGACCGCTCGTCCATGACGCTGCGTTGGCGCACGATCAGACCGCGCGCCTCCAGTCGCTTCAGCAACGGCGACAACGTGCCGGAGTCGAGCCGCAGGGCGGCGCCGAGCTCCTTCACCGTCACCGACTCGCGTTCCCAGAGCACCAGCATCACGAGGTACTGCGGATAGGTCAGCCCGAGTTCCTCCAGGAGCGGCCGGTACAAGCCGGTGAACGCTCGCGAAGCGCTGTACAGCGCGAAGCACACCTGCCGGTCCAAGGCCAACCGCGACTCATCCACCCGAACAAGGTAGCATCAAATTAAGTTGTGCACAACCGAGCCGTGCGCTGCCGATTGACAGCAAGGGAACCTTCCTGCCACCAGAACCCAGCCTCAGCCCGCGCAGCAAAAGGGGCCCTCGCCGCCGGGTCGGCGGCGAGGGCCTTCAACCACGTCGGCTCATTTCTCCAGGCAGAACTCCTTGATCGGATAACCGACGTGGCGGTCCTCTGCCGGCAGGTAGCCGAGCAGGCGGTCGCCGGGCTTGAGCTCTGTGCTGTTGAGCACCACGCCGCCCGGTCCCAGCACCCGGACGTGCCAGTCGTCCTGCAGGATCAGGTTCACCTGCTGACCCGAAGCGCTGATCGCCTCGATCGAGATCAGCGGGCGGCTCTCGATCTTGACCCGGCCGACCGTGACCACGCGGGTGCGGCCCTTGGTGTCCACCGCGAGCACCTTGCTGCCCGACTTCAGCTCGCTCAGGTAGTTGGTGCGGCCCTGGTGGGACACGGTGTAGGAGTGGATCGCCCCGGCGTTGACCCGGAACGGGCGGGTCGGCATGTACGGCAGTGGGTGGGTTTCGCTGACGCAGAGGATCATGCCCTTGGAGTGGGAGCCGACCAGGATGCCCTCGTCCTCGCCGAAGTAGGTGCAGGTGTCCACGCACGCCCGCTCGCCCATGCCGACGTGCTCGGTGCGCACCACCTCCAGCTCGGTCAGCTCCAGGTCGGGCGAGCCGCCCGCGGAGGCCGCGACAAGCGCGGTGGCGTCGCCGACCTTCTCCGGCTGCAGCAGCACGCCGTCCGAGCCGTGCTCCAGGACGCCGAAGACGATCTCGGCCTCCTCCACGTCCTCGACGACCGTGATGATGCTGCCGGTGGCTGAGGCCGCCGCGGCGATCACGATCTCCAGCGGGATCTTGGTCGGGTCGCGGAACCACAGCACGCTCCACCGCTGGGTGCGCGCCGCCTCGCAGGCGACCTCCAGGGTGGGCGCGTCGACGATCTCCACGAACGGCCCGAACTCGACGCCCGGGTGGCGGGCCGCCAGCACAGCCGGGTCGCCGTGCCGCTGCGGGTCGACGATCACCACGTCGGCCGGCCCCAGGTCCTCGGGCAGCGGGCCGCGCGGCAGCAGCACCTTGCGCACCGTCGGCGGCAGGTCGACCAGTTCGCCGGGCTCGTCGGCCACGACGGCGCTGACCCGCTGGTGCACTGCCTCCTCGACGATGGCGGGCTTGATCTCGGCGTCGACGCCGCGGATGTCCAACCACGTCAGTCTCATTGCTCGCTCCTCGTTCAGGTTGCGTGACTCGGTTTCGCGCGGGCGATCACCCGGGCGGCTGGGCCGGGTCAGGAGGCCAGTTCCGGCACCAGGTCGTCGGTGAATTCCAGGGCGGGGTGGACCAGGGCCGCGACCCGGCGGGCCCGCTCCCCCGGGTTCGGAGCCTGGAAGATGTTGCGCCCCACGGCCACGCCGGCCGCGCCCGCGCGCAGCACGTCGTCGACGTGGGCCAGCACCTGCGCCTCGTCGTCGACGCGCGGGCCACCCGCGGCGACGATCGGCGCGGCGCAGGACTCCACCACCTCGGCCATGGCCTCGACCGTGCCGGGGTAGACGGTCTTGACGAGGTCCGCGCCCAGGTCGGCCGCGAGGGTGGCGGCATGCGAGATGAGCCGCACGTCGCGGGGGTCGGTGATCTGCGGGCCGCGCGGGTAGATCATCGCCATCAGCGGCAGGTTCCAGCGGTCGGCTTCCTCGGCGACGGCGGCCATGTCGGCGACCTGCTGGCACTCCTGCGCCGAGCCCAGGTTGACGTGCACGCTCACCGCGTCGGCGCCAAGCCGCAGCGCGGTTTCCGCGCTGGCGACGAGGTACTTGGCATCGGGGTCCGGCGCGTGTGCCGTGCTCGCGCTGAGGTGCACGATCAGCGACATGTTCGTGAAGGCCGCCGGGTCGACGTAGCGCAGCGCGCCCTTGTGCAGCACGATGGCGTCGACTCCGCTGGCCGCCAACGTCGGCGCCAAGCCGCCCGGGCCGCCGGGGGTCGGTAATGGGCCGTCGGTGACGGAGTGGTCCATCGGCACCACGAGTAGGCGGTCGTCGCCGTTGCGGGACATCCGCCGGAGCCTCAGCTGCGCGCCGAACGATCGGGTGGTGGACACCGGGTCCTCCTGTTCACGAGGTGGGGACGGGATCGGGGCGGGGACGGTCCAGTTCGAATTCGTCGTGCAATGCGGCCACGGCCGCGGCGGTGTGCTCGGCCGGGATCAGCACTGACACGCGCAACTGGTTGGTGTGCAAGGAGTTCGCGGGCACGCCCAGCGCGGCCAGGGTGCTCAGCACCCGCACCGCGTATTCGGGCCGGGTGAGCATTCCCGTGCCCAGCAACGAGATCTTGCCCAGTTCACGCTGCACCGAGACGTCGCGGTCGGCGTCGGGCACGGCGAGTTCCACGTGCCGCCGCACCTGGTGGACGGCGTTGCCGGTGATGCTGAAGCTCAGCGCCGGTCGGTCATCGGCCCAGGTCAGCAGGTCGACCGGGATGGACTGCTCCGCGACGGCGCGCAGCGCCCGGTGCGGCCGGTCGGGGTCGCCGGGGTCCAGCCGGATGGTGAACCGGGCGATGTCGGCGTCGTGCGTGATCGCGGTGACGAATCCTTCCTTCTCCAGCATGCCGTTGGGGCTCCCTCCGGTGATCGTTGTGCCGGGCCGGTCGTCCATGGCGCTCGCCACCAGCAGCGGAACGCCCCTAACGGCGGCGAGTTCCACTGCGCGGGCATGCAGCACGCGCGCCCCGGCGAAAGCCATCTCGGTCATCAGCGGCGCCGCGACCTCGGGCAGCGGCCGCGCCCGCGGCACCAGCCTGGGGTCGGCGGTGTAGACGGCGTCGACGTCGGTGTAGATCTCGCACCGGGCGTCGAGTTCGGCGGCGAGCGCCACCGCCGTCGTGTCCGACCCGCCGCGACCGAGGGTGAACAGCTCCCCCGCCGCGTCGATGCCCTGGAACCCGGCGACGACCACGACCGCGCCGCGTTCGAGGTGCGCCCGCACCGCCCGGGTGTCGATGCTCTTGATCAGGGCCGCACCGTGCGGACCGGTGGTGCGGATGCCGGCCTGCGCACCGGTGAGCGAGACGGCCCGGGTGCCGCGCCGATGCAGCGCGGTGGCCACCAGGGCGGCCGAGGCCACCTCGCCGGTGGCCAGCAGTTGGTCGGTTTCCCGCGGCGCGGGGTGCGGGTGTAGTTGCCTGGCGTCGGCCAGCAGTCGGTCGGTGGTGTCCCCGCGGGCCGATACCACCGCGACCGTGGGCTGGCCGGTCTGCCGGGAGACGTCGATCCGCTCGGCGACCCGGCGAACGTGTTCGGCGGTGCCCAGCGAGGTGCCGCCGTACTTCTGCACCAATGGTTTCATCGACACCTCATCGCGAGGGGCGCGGCAGAACCGGCGCCGGGGACGAAACGTTCTGTCGTGCAACATCTTTCTAATCGATCTCCGCGGCGGACGTCATCGCGGGAACACGTGATTGTCGAGGGGCCGCCCGGTTTGCCCCGCGATATCCCGGAAAGACGTGTTGTGCGGCGGGGCCCGCCGGTCTTGAATCGGGCGGTGCGACGTTGTTCGGCCGGGAGATTCGAGGATGCCGTGCGATCGAGGGAAACTCCGATGCGGATCTGCGTGATCGGTGCGGGGCCGCGTGGCCTTGCGGTGCTGGAGCGGATCTGCGCCAACTGCCGCGAACTTCTCGGGCCGGCGGTGCCCGTCGAGGTCGATCTGGTCGACCCGTTCGCCGGGGCGGGCGGCCGGGTGTGGTGGACCGAGCAGAGCCCGCTGCTGCTGATGAACACGGTTGCTTCGCAGGTCACCGCCTTCACCGATGACAGCGTCGACTGCGAGGGGCCGATCCGCCCCGGGCCGAGCCTGCACGAGTGGGCGAGCGCCGATCCGGACGCGGAGCCGCTCGAGCCGGACGAGTACCCGACCCGCGCAGTCTTCGGTCGTTACCTCGCTTGGTTCCTCGACCACGTGATCGCGACCGCGCCACCCAACGTCACGGTGCGGTGGCACCGCGACACCGCTGTCACGATTCGCGATGAGGCGCAGCGCCAGCGCGTTCGGCTCGCGGACGGCGCTGAGCTGGTGGCGGACGCCGTGGTGCTCGCGCAGGGGCACGTCGATGCCGAATCGACCGGTGCGGAGCAGGAGCTGGCGGGGTTCGCCCGGCGGCACCGGTTGCGCTACGTGCCACCGAGCAATCCGTCCGAAGTGGACCTTTCGTCGATCCGCCCGGGCGAGCCGATCGGGCTGCGTGGGTTGGGCTTGAACTTCTTCGACTACCTGGCGCTGCTGACCGCCGGCCGGGGCGGCCGGTTCGTGCCGGTGTCCGGGAAGCTGCAGTATCTCCCGTCCGGGCGCGAGCCGGTGCTCTTCGCCGGTTCCCGCCGGGGTGTTCCATACCACGCGCGCGGGCAGAACCAGAAGGGGGTGTCGGGGCGGCACGAACCGCTGTTCCTGACACCGGAGGTGATCGCCGGACTCCAGCAGAAGGCCGCCGAAGGCACTCCGCCCTCGTTCCGTGTCGACGTGTGGCCGCTGGTCTCCGAAGAGGTCCGGGCGGTGTACTACACGACCTGGACCGGGCAGCACCGCAGCGCCAGCACTGCCCGCGCGTTCCGCCACGCCTACCTGCGCGCCATCGGGGATGAGGTCGCCGAACGTGCGGTGCTGCGCCGCTTCTCCGTGCCGCGCGAAGAATGGTGGGACTGGGACCGGGTGACGCGCCCCTGCGGCGAGCGGGTGTTCGCCGACCGCGACGAGTTCCACGGTTGGCTGTTGGAGCACCTCGAACGCGACCTCGCCGAGGCCGAGCGGGGCAACGTCGCCGGGCCGCTGAAGGCGGCGCTGGACGTGCTCCGGGACCTGCGCAACGAGATCCGGCTGGTCATCGACCACGGCGGGATCACCGGCAGCTCCTACCGGGACGAGGTGCAGCTCGGGTACACCGGTGAGAACGCGTTCCTGTCGATCGGCCCGCCGGCCCGCCGGATCGCCGAGCTGATCGCGCTGATCGAGGCGGGCGTGGTGCACGTGCTCGGCCCCGGCATGCAGGTGTCGACGACCGACGGTTCGTTCTCGGTCTGCGCGCGCGGGGTGGCGGCGCCCCCGGTCCGGGTGACGACGCTGATCGAGGCGCGTCTGCCCGAACCGGACCTGCGCCGCTCGGCCGATCCGCTGCTGCGCTGGCTGCAACGGACCGGGCAGTGCGCGGCGTACCGGATCGCCGATCCTAACGGCGCCTACCGGACCGGTGGGCTCGCGGTCACGCGCCGCCCGTACCACCTGATCGACGCGGCCGGCCGTCCGCATCCGCGGCGTTTCGCCTTCGGGGTGCCGACCGAGGCAGTGCACTGGGTCACCGCGGCCGGGGCGCGGCCCGGCGTCAACTCGGTGAGCCTCTCCGACGCGGACAGCATCGCGCGCGCGTGCCTCGCGGTGCCCCGCAGTGCACCTGCCCCGAGGTTGTACGCCGACTACCACAACCCGCTCGCCTGGTTGCCGACCAGCGCGGCGCGCTAGAAACCGGCGGTTTCAGTTGAAACTGCCGCTCAGACGGGAGGAACAGCTCGATGATCGGAAGTCCGACCGGCTCGGATGCGGGCCTGCTCTCTCCGGTGTGGGCGGGTACCCCGGTGCACGCCGCGACCTCCGACGACGCGTGGCTCGGCGCGATGCTGGAGGTGGAGGTCGCGCTGGCCAGGGTGCAGGCTCGGCTCGGGGTGATTCCCGCAGCCGCGGTTCCGGTGATCGAGTCGGTGGCACGCCCCGAGCGGTTCGACCTCGGCGAGCTGGCCGTGCGGGCGCGGGAGGCCGCCAACCCGGTGGTGCCGCTCGTGTCGACGCTGACCTCCCTGGTTGCCGCGGAAAACCTGGCTGCCGCCGACCACGTGCACCGGGGCTGCACCAGCCAGGACGTGCTGGACACCGCGACCATGCTGATCGCCCGCCGGGCCCTCGCCGAACTGGAGTCCTGTTTGGACCGTTGCGCGGTTGCGTTGGCGTCGCTGGCGGAGCAGCACCGGGAGACGCCGACTGCGGGCCGGACGCTGACGCAGCACGCCGTGCCCACCACGTTCGGTCTCAAGGCGGCGGGCTGGATGGCCGGAGTCGGCGAGGCCCGCCGCCGCGTGCACCGGCTGCGCACCGAAGGGCTGCCGGTGTCGATCGGTGGCGCCGGTGGCACCGCAGCCGCGTATGCGGCCTACGCGCGGGAGGCCACCGGGACTGATCTCGTGGCCGAGCTGGTCGAGGGCATGGCGGCCGAACTCGGCCTGGCCGTGCAGGTCCTGCCCTGGCACACGCAGCGCGTGCCGCTGGCGGACCTCGGCTGGGTGCTCAGCATCGTCGCCGGAACCTTGGGCAAGTTCGCCGTGGACGTGCAGGTGTTGTGCCGTACCGAGGTCGGCGAGGCCGTCGAGCCCGGCCCGGCCGGGCGCGGGGCTTCCTCGGCGATGCCGCAGAAACGCAATCCCGTGCTGTCGACCCTGGTCGTGGCCGCGGCCCGGCAGGTCGCCCCGGCAGCCGGGGTGCTGGCCCAGTGCATGCTCGCCGAGGACGAACGCCCGGCCGGGGCCTGGCACGCCGAGTGGCAACCGCTGCGGGACGGCCTGCGCGCAGCGGGCGGCGGAGCGCACACGGCGGCGGAGCTGGCGGAGGGGCTCACGGTCTTCCCGGACAGAATGCTGGAAAACCTGCACCGGACCGGAGGCGCGATTGTCGCCGAGCGGGTCAACGTCGCGCTCGCCCCCGCCCTGGGCAAGGCCCGCGCGAAGCAGGTCCTGGCCCGCATCGCGGCCGAAGCCGCCGCCGGGCACGGCACCTTCGACGAGTTGCTGGCCGCCGCACCCGAACTCCGCGAGCCCAATGTGGACGAACTCAGCGAGGCAGCAGTGCGAGAACTGCTCACCCCGCAGAACTACCTCGGCGCGGCATCGCTGTTCGTGCAGCGGGCCCTCGACGAATACGGGCCGCCCGCTTGAGGGTAGGGATGTCGCTGAGGCGGCGATTTCGCGCATCGCCAGCCGCGACACCCGGTCTTTGCGGATTGCGGGCTAGCAGATCCAACGTCGTGCGTTCGATGGTGGCCAGGTGGATTCCTTCCCGTTTCACCCTCTGGAACGCGCAGCTCTTGACCGACCTACGTCGCGGGCCGAAACACCTGTTCAGGTATTTGTGCCCGCTCACGAGCACTTCGACGCGATCATGAGCCCTCGCCGGCAGCGCATGCCGGAGTCTTCGTGGATCCAGTACGCCTCGGGCCGATCGTGCCGCTGCGCCGCGTCCGCTTCGGCTCCGCGGCACGCCGCCGCACGCTTTCCCGCCGGAATTTTCAACGCGGGTGACCGCTGACGACGCGATCCCCTGGAAACGGCGGCGCGGCCGCAGGTGGTGGCACCACCCGCAGCCGCGTCGCATCTGTCAGGGCAGGCGGACCGACTGGCTGTGCCTGAAGACGTCGCCCGGGTCGTAGGCCTTCTTCACCTGCTGCAGGCGCGGGTAGTTTCCCTTGAAGTACAGGTCGTGCCACGGCACTCTCGAGGAGTTCCACGCCGGGTCGCTGATGTCGATGTCGCAGTAGTTGATGAAGCAGCCGTCGGTGACGTCGTTGGGCACTGGGACGCCTCCGGTGTCCCGGTAGACCGCCTGGTAGAACCGCTGGTGCCAGCCCACGTGGCGGTCGTCGTCGGCCGCCGCCTGCCACGCCGTGCCCCACAGCAGTTTCATCACCGAGTCGCGGTGCGGATTGGCGGTCGCGTCGGCGGGGAGGGTGTTCACCTTTCCGCCGAAGGACGCGATCGACACCACGAACGGCAGCTGCGCGTAGTCGGTGTTGGTCAGCTGCTCGTACAGCGCGGCGATCTGCGCGTCGGTGAAGCCCTTGCGGTGGTAGCTGGACTTGTACTTGTAGCGGTCGGTCGGGTTGCTCATCCACATCCCGGGCCAGCCGGTCGCGTGCAGCCACGGGAGCTTCCGGTGGTCGGTGACGGCGGGCGTCACCCCGACGCCCTCGCCGACCGCGTTGAGGAAGTTGTTCAGCAGGCGCTCGGCGTTGGGCAGGCCCGCGTCGATCTGCACGACCAGGTGGAATGGGCCGTAAGCGCGGGTGGTCAGCTCCAGCCGGGAGAACAGCCCGGTGTAGGGGCTGTCCGGGCCGCTGTTGCGTTCCAGCCAGGTGCCGTAGTTGCGCAGCAGCCGGGCGAACCGCTCCGGGGTCATCTGGTCCCAGGCCCACTCGCGGCGGTGGATCCAGGCCTCACGCGGCGGGGTCGGCAACAGCTTCGCCGGGTCGGTGCCGGTGGCGTCCGGGGCGCGAAACCAGAAGCGGGTCACGACGCCGAAACCGCCACCGCCTCCGCCGGTGTGCGCCCACCACAGCTCCCGGTTGGGGTCGTTGGCCGCCCGGGTCGCGACGACCGCGCGCGCTTTCCCGCTGGCGTCGACCACCACGACCTCCACCGCGTGCACGTGGTCGCTGATGTAGCCGTGCCGGCGGCTCAGCGGCCCGTAGCCGCTGCCGGTGACGTGCCCGCCGACGCCCACGGTGTAGCAGGATCCGCCGGGCAGGCAGACGCCCCAGCGCTTGTAGAGGGTGTCGTAGACATCGCCGAGTTCCGCGCCGGCCTCGACCATGATCGCTTTCATCTTGGTGTCGTGGGCGATCGCGGTCATCTGGGTCATGTCGATGAGGACCCGCACGTCGGGGTGGTCGACGAAGTCCTCGTAGCAGTGTCCGCCGCTGCGCACGGCGATGCGCTTGCCGCGGCGCACCGCGGCGCCGACGGCGGCCACCACCTGCTCCGTTGTGGCGGGCAGGCACACGCTTTCGGGGCTACTCGCGAAACGCTGGTTCTGGCCCCGGGTGAGGCCCGCGAAGCGGACGTCCGCGGGGCCGACGGTGATGGCCGTGCGGGCGGCCGGGCCGACGGGCTGCTGCGGGGCTGGCGGTGCCGCGAGTGCTTCGGTGCGGGAGGCGACGGCGACGGAACCGCCGAGAGCAGCCGCCCAGGTGAGCAGGTTGCGGCGCGATAACGCGCTCATGCGAACTCCTCCGAGTGTGACTTGGTCCCCTGCGCCGTCGCGATCCGCGGATGGGCCGGACCAACGTCGACCTCATGGAGCAGACGCTGATGACGCAGAGTCGCGGCCGGCGCGCCGATCACGGGCGGCTACGGCCAATCGTGTAGCCACTTGCGCCGAAAGACATCACGCGATCACGTGATGACTAACGCTCGGTGGCGGCGCTTTTCGGGCAAACGCACTCGTGCCCTGCCGGGGAACCGGCCGGGCACGAGTGCTTGCGAGGAGTTCGGTCGATCAGACCGGGACCGCCACCACCACGCTCGTCGGCGAGCTCGTCGCCCGCGTCTCCTCGTGGCGCAGGCCCGCCTTCTCGAACAGCGCCGCCAGCTCGGGCTCGGTGCGGACGTGCCCGGAGAGCAGGCTCAGCATCACGATGTCCTCGAACTTGCCGAAGTGCGGGGTGTCGCCGGGCGGCAGCACCTCGTCGATCACGATCAGCCGGCTGCCCGGCTTCATGGCCGCCCGGATGTTGCGCAGGATGCTGATCGCGTCCTCGTCCTTCCAGTCGTGGATGGTCCAGGACAGCACGTACAAGTCGCCGCCGGTCGGCACCGACTCGAAGAAGTCGCCGCCGACGCACCTCGCACGGTCCGAAAGGCCCGCGGCCTCCAGCACCGCCTCAGCCTCCGGCACCACCCGCGGCAGGTCGAAGACCACCGCCGTCATCTCCGGGTAGTGCTCCAGGATGGTGGCGACGAGGTGGCCCTGCCCGCCCGCGACGTCGACGACGTGCCGCACGCCGGTGAGGTCGTAGGCCTGCAGCATCGCGGAGTTCACCAGCCGGGCCATGCTGCCCATCGCGTTGTTGAACAGCGTCGCCAGCTCGGGGCGGTCGGCGAAGTGCTCCCACCAGGTGCGGCCGTGCACGTGCTCGAAGGCCGGGCGGCCCTTGCGCAGGCTGTAGACCAGCGCACCGAAGGAGCGCTGCCGCTCCGGCAGTCCGACGTAGCGGGCCAGGTCTCGCATGGAGCCCTCGACGTCGCTGCGCAGGGTCGCCGCGAGCGGGGTCAGGTCGAACACCCGGTGCTCGACCTCGGTGAACACCCCGACGCTGGCCAGCGCGCGCAGCCCCCGGTAGAGGCTGTCGGAGTCCGCCTCGACGCGGGCGGCGATGTCGTCGACGTGCGTCGGCTCCCCACCGATCGCGTCGGCCACGCCGAGCTCGGCCACCGCGATCAGCAGCTGGCTGACCAGCGAGCTGTAGAGCATTTCGTACATGCGGACCGCGGGCGGCACCTGCGCTCCTTCGGAGAGCACGCCGTAGGGCGCCGCCGAGCCGGGTTCGTTCATGACTCCCCTTCCACCACTACCTCGGGCCGGGACGCGAAAACGCCCGGTCTGCAAAGAACGTCCTGGTGACTGACGTTGAACTCAACTTCGACCTCCGCCTCCCGAGACGACCCGACCGCGTTCTTCCGCAATTTCAATGGAAATCGGACCTTCGATTTCAATGGAAATTGCGGCACACCCCGGTCCGTCGCGGCGTCAGGCGGTGATTCCGGTCAGGTGGTCGGCGAAGCGTTCGCGGAGTTGGCGTTTGAGCATCTTGCCGGTGGGCCCGGTCGGGAAGTCCGCGTCCTCGCGGGCCACCACCACACCGCGCACTTCGGACAGTCCGGCGGCGGAGAGCACCGCGTTGATCGAACCGGCCAGGTCCGCCACCTCCTCCGCGTCGGAGCGCAGGCGCACCACGGCCAGCGGCGCCTGCGCGTCGGGCGAGCCGGGGTCGCGGACCCCGATCACCGAGCAGTCCGCCACGAACGGGCAGCCCACGAGGATCGCCTCTTCCAACGGGAGGCTGTAGACCGGGCCGTCCGCGGTGCGGATCACGTCGGGCACCCGGTCGAGGTGGATGAACCGGCCGCGTTCGTCCCGGTAGACCACGTCGCCGGTCAGCCAGTACCCCGCGAAGGACGACTTCACCGTCGCGTCGGAGTTGTTCCAGTAGCCCGGCGTGCGCGTCGGGGTGAGCACGCCCAGCCGCCCGGCGCGTCCCGGCCCGAGCTCCCGGCCGTCATCGTCGAGGACCACGGCGCGGCGCACCACCTTGATCGGCGTGCCCACGCAGCGGCCGTAGTCGGTGCTGCCCAGCTCGCGGACCTTGCGGAACAGCGCCATGCCCATCTCGGAGGAGCCAAGGCCGTCGATGAACCGGCTGCCTGGCCGCGATCGCAGCAAGCCGGGGCGCCGGCCGTGCACGATCAGCTCCTTGATGTGCGCTTCGTGCGCGGCGTCGCCGGTGTTGATCCACGTGTGCACGTGCTGCGCGCCCGTCGCCTCCAGGCCGATCTCGGCCAGGTCGGCCCAGGTCTGCGGGAACGCGGCGACGATGGTCGGCTGGAACCGGCGCATCGCCGCCCGGACCGCCGTGCCGGTGGTGTCGGCCATCACCAGCGTGGGCAGGCCGAGCAGCGTCGTCGTCATCAGGTAGCTGATACCGGCCGAATGCGATTGAGGCAGCGCGGTGAGCAGCCGGTTCCGTGCGGCTGCCGGGAAGTTCCACAGCCGCTGGCGCTTGCCGAGGAAGAACTGGCGGTGCCCGAAGCTGGCCGCCTTCGGTGGGCCGGTGGTGCCGGAGGTGTGGCAGACCATCACCAGGTCGTCGTCGGCGTGGGCGTACGGGAAGACACCCGGGTAGCTGGCGCCGGCCGCGGGCGTGGTGGGCAGGTCGGCCGGGTCGGCGTGGAACGCGAGCCGCTCGGTGTCCAGTCCGGCGGCGCGCAACCGAGCCAGGCGGGGCGCGTCGGCCACCACGCCCAGCGCGCCGATCCGGCCGAGGTACTCGGCCGCGACTTCCGCCGGCATCCGGCCGTTGACCAGCGCCGCGATCGCGCCGAGCGACGTCAACGCCAGGAAGTGCAGGAACGAGTCGACGCCTTCCGGGACGTGCACGCCCACCACGTCGCCCTTGCCGACGCCTTGCGCGTGGTACCAGGAGGCATAGGCGTTGCGCACTCCGACCAGGCGGGCCAGGCTGTAGGCCACCACGTCGGCCTCGGGGGCGGTTTCCGGGTTGTCCGGCTGCTGGGCGAAGAGGAACGCCCGGTTCGGGACGGGGTTGTTGGCCACCGCGCGGTCCAGGAAGTTGCCCATGCCCAGTTCCCGGTCCAGCAACAACTTCAGCCGCGCAGGCAGCGGCAGGCGCGCATCGGGACGGATATTGTCAAGTGCGATCATGCTGGCGCTCCTTCGGGGACCACTCGGGACGCGTTCGACCCGGGCGGACGACAGGAGGGATACGGCACGCCGGCCCGGCGGCGCGCCGCAACCGACGACACAATCGTCCACAGAGGACCAGGTGTTGCTCCTCGAGCGGTGTCGGCCGCGGGTCTCAGGGGTCTTCTCGCGAGGACGGCCCCGGCGTGGCGAACCAGCCAGGGATACCGCGGCGAGAAGACCCCTGAGATTCCGCTACCCGCACCGCTGGGCGAACACCTTCGAAGTCCTCATCCGGGCTGGCCTTCGTAGATCGTGATCAGGTAGCCGTCGGGGTCCTCGAAGATGAACTCGCGACCGCAGGAGCCGTCGCAGATCGGCTTGCTGATCGGCACGTCGGCCGAGGTGAGCTGCGCGTGCAGCTTGTCCGGGTTCTCCGCCTTGATCCAGACGACCACGCCGTGCCCGACCTTGGCGACCTCGTCGAGGTCGATCGTGGCCTGGCGCAGCGCGATACGGATGGGCTCGGCGCCCAGGACCGCCGCGTTGGGCACCTTGGATTCAACAGTGGAGAATCCGACGACCTCGGTGTAGAACCGCCGCGCCCGCTCCAGATCGCGCACCTGCAGGGTCAGAAAGTCCGGTCCGACTACGTTTGTGGACACCACAGCTCCTAACGGAAATCGAGTGGATTCGGTCGGTGGAAAGGACTTCCGCCTATTCCGGCGGGTTTCCGGCCGACCCTGCACCAGCATCCCCGCCCGGTCCGCCGCCGGTCATCACGTGTTCGCGTGAGTTGCCGGTTGGTCGTGCATCATCACCCGCCGGGCCAGCTCGACGCGGCTGGTTATCCCCAGCTTGGCGAAGCTGTGCCGGAGATGGCTGTCCACGGTGTGCGGTGACAGGTACAACCGGTTCGCCACTTCCCGGTTGGTGAGCCCCTCGGCGACCAGCCACACCACGCGGAGTTCCGCTCGGGTCAGGCTTTCCCAGCCCGTCTTGCGGGTGTTCTGTCGCCGCTGCACCTGGACGTTCGGGGTCCGCGCCAGCAGCCCGCGCACCCGGGCGGCGTCCAGCGGCGCGTCGCACCGCACGTACCCGGACTCGGCCTCTATGCGCAGTTCCGCGGCCTTCTCCAAGTTGCCCAAATCCGCCTCGGCCGCCGCCAGGTCCTCCAACCCCTGTGCCAGCATCACCGGCCGCGATCCCGCCCGGTAGTGCTCGACGGCGCTGCGCAGGGCACGAACGTCGCGCCGCAGCAGACCGGCACCGTGCTTGGCCGCGCCGAGGAGCACCGCGACGTCGGGGTTGCGCCGCGCCAGCTCCGTTGCCGAGCCGACCACCTGCGCTGCCGCCTCGCGGGCGTCGACCCGCAGCGCCACCCGCACCAGCGCCGGGATCCGCTCCGGCGCGCTGACCAGCAGCGCGTTGCTGCGCTTGACCCGGTCGAGGACCTCCACCAGTTCCAGCCGGACCTTGTCCGGGTCGCCTTCGGCTTCCTCGGCGAGCAGCCGCGCGCAAACCAGCAGGTCTGGCAGGCGGCGCCGCCCGGTCTCCACGATCTCCTGGGCCTGGTTGAGGTGCTTCCAGGCGGCCTGCACATCCACGCGCAACGAAACGACGGCCCGCAACGCGAGCAGCGGAACGGCCAAGGCCTTGGCGGAAAGCTGTTCGGTCAGCAGCACGCCGGCTTCCGCCTCGGCCGCGGCGTCGTTGAGCCGACCGGCTGCGAGCAGCAGCTCGGCCCGGCACAGGTAGCGCGGCGGCTGCGACCACACCGTCTCCAGTTCTGCGACGTCCTGCTCGTCCTTGGCCAGCTCCTCCTCGGCCTCCGCGAGGCGGTCGGCTGCTGTCAGCGCGGCGACGAGGTGCAGCCTGGGGTGCCGGGTCCGCCCGACAACGCCGACACGGTCACCGAGCCGCACCGCTTCGGTCGCGTACCGGATGGCGGCCGGAATATCGCCCTGCGCAAGGGAAACCCTGCTCCGCACGCCCGTCCCGCACACCAGCGCGCCGTGCGTTCTCGCGCGGTTCGCGACGTGCACCGCGTTGGTCGCTGCCGCCGACGCCGCCTCCAGATCGCCGAGCGAGGCGAGCCCGTGCGCGTGCATCGCGAGCAGCTCGGCGCGCGCCAGCGAGTCCGATTTCGCGCGGGGCAGGGCGAGCACCGTGTGCTCCAGGACCCGCGAGTGCTCGCCAACTGTATGCAGCGCTTCCGTGAGCCCGAGGAGCAGCATCGCCTCCGTGTTCTGCGACAGCCCGCCGCCGCGGAAGCGCTGGCCGAGTTCGATCGCTTCCGCCGGGCGACCCGCCAGCACCAGCAGCCGAACCGCCTCGGCCGCCAGTTCCGCGCGGATCGGCCTGTCCTCGTCGATCAGCGGCAGGCTACGGAGGATCAGGTCGGCGCCGGTGTTCGGCGCCGCGGGCGCGATCTCCTGCACCGCGCGCTTCACCACGGTCGCCACGTCCATCCAGCCGCCGCCGCTGAGCAGCAGGTGCTTGACCTGTTCGGTGGCCGACCGGCCGTGCTGGGCGAGCACCGAAGCGGCCTCCTGGTGCAGGGTCGCCCGGGTCGGCTCCGGCATCCGGTAGTAGAGCGCGTCGCGGATCAGCTCGTGCCGGAAGGACAGCTTCGCGCCCTGCTCCACCAGCACCTCGGCGTCGACGAGCATCGCAACCGTGCCGAGCAGCTCCACCGCCGGGCGCCCGAGCAACGCTGCGACCTCGTGCACTCCGAACGGCCGGCCGAACACCGTCATCGCGTCCAGCGCGCGGCGGGTTTCTTCCGGCAGGTCCTGCATCCGCTCGCCGACCGCGTCGAAGAACGTCGGCGTCAGCGTGGCGGGCGGCACCGGCAGACCGTCCCCCGGCAGTCCGCGCAGCATTTCCCGCAGCAGAAAGGGATTTCCGCCGCTGCGCGCGGCGTAGGACAGGGTCGCTGCGTCCGGTTTGCAGCCGAGCACCCGGGCGCACAGCTGCGCGACCGCGTCGTCGGAGAGCGGTTCGAGCTGGCGCTTCTGGGCGCCCTCACCGATGAGCCAGTCCAGCGCTTCCTGCGCGCAGCCGCGAATCGGGTAAGGGCGGCGGGCGAAGTACCAGAGCACGCCATCCGATTGCAGGGCGGGCACGAGCACCCGCAGCGCCAGCGCCGTCGCCTCGTCGGCCCAGTGCGCGTCGTCGAGGGCGATCAGCATCGGCTGCTTGCGGGCCTGCTGCGCTATCAACTCGCTTATCTGGTCCACCGCCCACAGCGTGGAGGTGTTCAAGCCCGGTCCCGCGGGCAGCTGCGGGCCGAACAGGTGGCACGAGCGGAACAGCGACCGCAAGGTGATCAACGGTGTGTTCTTGTCCAATTTGACTGCTTGCGATGTGATGACGCCGAGGCCGAGCGCGTGGCTTTCGGCCACCACTTCCTGCAGCAGTCGGCTCTTGCCGATGCCTGCTGGACCTTCCACCACCACGCAGTTCCCGGCTCCCTCGGCGACCTGGAGCAAATACTCGCGCGATTCACCCAAGACACGTTCCCGACCGATCAGCGGTAACGCATCAGTGTCCATCGTGTGTCCCCCTCAGTGAGCAGCATCGGACTAACGCAGATAGCTGACGCGACAGTACCCGAACAATCAGCGCCCGGCCTATTATTCCAAGAACGGCAAAGGGACATACTTCACCCGAGTGCCGCACTACGAGACTACAGTTAGATCTTTACTAGGCGACGCCGCTTTGGTATCAAAGTCCGTAACCTCTCGGGCATTTCCCTTTCATGGCATATCCGCGCCATCCGCACCGCGGATTCTCGACGGCGGCAGCACACGCCACCGTTCGGACCAGCGCGGCACGGACAACACGCGTAACGGTGATATCGGACACATTCCACGATGGGCAATTCGGGAACGCCCATCCAGCAGGAATCCCGCGATGACGTGATGCCCGGACCCCACCGATCGCCAAGGCTCGAAAGCGCGCACCCGCTGGTCGAGAGGAGTCCGAACAACATGAGCACACCGGAGATCGTCCACCGGGCGATCCACGTACCGCCCGGCGCTGGCCAAAGCGTCTGGGCCTTCAGCGGCGACCGCTACACGCTCAAGGTCGGCGCGGAGGAAACCGGCGGGCTGATCGGCGTGATGGAGGCCGAGATCCCGCCGGGAAGCGGTCCGCCGCTGCACATCCACCAGAACGAGGACGAGGCTTTCTACCTCGTCGAAGGGCGCCTCCAGGTCGTCGACATCGATCGCGAATTCACCGCCGAGCCGGGCTCCTTCATTTATCTGCCGCGCGGCAAGGCACACGGCTTCAAGAACATTTTCGACACCCCCGCCAAAATGCTCATGCTTTTCATGCCGAGCGGATTCGAGAAATTCTTCCTGGAAGTGGGCGAAGAATTGGTGCCGGGGCAGCCGGCGCCGCCGCCGAGCCAATTCGCGGCCGACGTCGAGCGGTCGATGCGCGTCGCGACCGAGAAGTACGGCATCGAGTCCGACTGAACGCCCGTTGGAGCGCGCGTCGGGCACCGGGCACCGTCGGTGCCGGGCCACCGATTCAGACCGGTAACGAGGCATCGCGGCTCCCCACCGCCGCGGCCACCATCCCGTCCCAGGCCAGCATCGCGCAGTCGATGACCGCGTGCATGGTCTCGCGGGAGCTTCCATCCCGGGCCTGGATGGACAGTCCTTGTAGGACTGTCAGGTAGAAGGAGGAGATCGTCTCCAGATCCGCACCGGGCGGCACATCCCCGTCGGTGATGCCGCGATCCAACCTGGCCCGCACGGCGCGGAAGTCGTCCCTCCGGCATTCGGCGAGGTAATCCCGGATCCGCGCGTTCTGCGGAGTGCAGTTGGTGGCCGCGAGCACCACCATGCATCCGCGCGGAGTGCTCGGATCCACGTAGGCGTCGGCGTTGTCGCGCAGCATGGCTTCGATCGCGCGCCTAGCGGTCGGCTGCCGCTGCAACGACCTTTCACCGACAGCCTCGTCGGCGCCGTTGTAGAGCCCGACCGCTTCCCGGAAAAGGTCCTCTTTGGACCCGAACGCGGCGTACAGGCTCGGCGAACTGATCCCCATCGCGCCGGTGAGGTCGCTCAGGGATGTGGCCTCGTAGCCGCGTTCCCAGAACAGCTCCATGGCGGTTCGCAGGGCGGCCTCCCGGTCGAAGCTGCGCGGGCGCCCACGTGGCGACATCGGCTTCCCCTCACTCCCAAGACGGCGCGGGTCCCGCACCGCTTCACACCTTTCCCAGCGGGCTTGTTGACACCCGAGGGTAGCGGTGATAACCATTTATATATCGTTCGACACAGAAAAGCGAGGGGCTTCATGACGGGCTTGGATGGCAAGGTCGCGCTGGTCACCGGTGGTGCCCGCGGCATCGGTGCGGCAGTCGCCGAGCGGCTGGCCGCGGACGGTGCCGACGTCGCGATCACGTACAACACCTCGGCCGACCGGGCCAACGGCGTGGTCGACAAGATCAAGGGAGCCGGGCGACGCGGCGCGGCGTTCGCGGCCCCGGCCACCGACGCAGCGGCCGTGACCAGCGCCGTCGAGCAGACGGTCGCGGAGTTCGGCCGGCTGGACATCCTGGTCAACAACGCCGGGATCTTCCCGTGGGCGACCATCGACGAACTGACGCTGGAGCAGTTCGACGAGACGGTCGGCATCCACGTGAGGGCGGTGTTCGTGGCGGTGCAGGCCGCCGTCAAGCACCTGCCCGAGGGCGGCCGGATCATCAGCATCGGCAGCAACCTCGCCGACCGGACTCCCGGCCCCGGCCTGAGCTTGTACTCGCTGAGCAAGTCGGCGCTGACCGGCTTCACCAGGGGCCTCGCCCGCGACCTCGGTCCGCGCGGCATCACGGTCAACCTGGTGAACCCGGGCTCCACCGATACCGAGATGAACCCGGCCGACGGCGAGGAGGCGGACGCCGAGCGTGCCCTGACCGCCCTCGGCCGCTACAACTCCCCGGCCGACATCGCGGCGGCGGTCGCGTACCTGGCCGGCGAGGGCGGTCGCAACATCACCGGCACCGGCATCCTCGTCGACGCCGGCGCCAACGCCTGACGGCGGCGTGCGTTCACCTTCTGAAACAAGGGAAGCAGCAATGGCTTGGGTCATCCTCGTCGTAGCGGGCCTGCTGGAGATCGTCTGGTCGTTAGCGTTGAAGCACGCCGAAGGCCTGACCCGGGTGTGGCCGGCGTTGCTGGGCATCGCCGTCGCCATGATCAGCCTAGGCATGCTTTCGGTGGCGCTGAAGGACCTGCCGGTCGGCAGCGCCTACGCGATCTGGGTCGGCATCGGCACCGTCGGCGTCGCTGCGGTGGGGATGCTCTTCCTGAGCGAACCTGTGACGGTGTCCAGGCTGGCCTTCCTCGGGCTGATCGTGGTCGGCATAGCCGGACTCAAGTTCGTGGAAGGCTGATCGCGAAGACTGTGAGAACTCGCCTTGCTTAGCGGTGCGGGTGGCGGCCCCCTGCGGGAAATACAGACGCCGCCTGGTCTCCGCGATCACCAACTTACGCACGCCCAATACGCGGCTTCGGGGACTGGCCTCGCCGAGAACACCGACGAGGTCGGCACAGTCTGAGAACCCGCGGCGGTGCAAGTTGCGTAGGTGCGCTAAGCGGCTTCGCCGCTGCAAAGGCAAGAACCCGCCCTGTCGAAGGCATGCTGCCTACATCAAATTGACCACTGTAGACACTTCTATTTCCCCTCCCCTGCAGGAGATGCCGTCTCGCCCGTGCGAGGCGGCATCTTCTCTTTGCGGCTCCCGAGAACACGTGATGTCGCGGCGGGGCCCTGCCAAGCATCCTGGGATCCGGCTGCCGCAAGGAGAACCAGATGCCGGGCAACGGCTGGAGGAGCGGGAAATGGCTGAGCACAAGAGGGAACTGGACATCGCGGTGATCGGCGCCGGGGTACTCGGGCTGTCCACCACGGACGCCCTGCTGCGGCGCGGCGCCGACGTGAAGTGCTTCGACGGCCGGCGCCCCGGGGCTGGGCAATCCGGCGGGCTCTCCCGCACCTTCCGGCACCGGCACGACGACCCGCACATCGTCGACCTCGCCGTGCGCGGCCTGGCCGGCTACCGCGAGTGGGAGCGGCGCTCCGGGGTCGAGATGGTCGGCACCGAGGGCTGCGCCTACCTGGGCACCACCGCCGACGACACCCACGGCCTGAAGGCGCACCAGGTGCCGCACCACTACGTGCCTGAGGCCGACCGGGAGCAGGTGTTCGGCGCGCTTGGGCCGATCGGTGGCCCGCTGCTGGTGGACCCGACGGCCGGGGCGCTGCGGGTCAATCACGTGATCGAGACGCTAACCGGCTGGGTCGGCGACCACATCGTCGCCAACGACATCCACAGCCTGCTGGTGCTCGACAACGGCAAGGTCGAGTTCCAGACGGCCGATGCGATCTACCACGCGCGGCACGTCGTGCTCTGCGCCGGCGTCGACACGCCGCGCCTGGCCGCCCGCCTCGGCTGGGACATCCCGCTGGACTGCGCGCTGCACGCCCGCCCGCACTACCGGATCCGCGAGCAGCTGCGCGGCGCGCCGACACCCTGCTGGGTGGACAAGTCCGGCGAGTTCGGGGAAATGGTGTACGGCTCGGTGATCCCGTACACCGACCAGTACGTGCTGGGGCTCATCGGCGACGGCGTCGACGTGCCGTTCGACGCGCGCGGCGCGCTGACCGGCGAGGAGGGCATGGAGGACCACGTCCGCCGGGTCACCGGCTACGTCGAGCGCGCCCTGCCTGGGCTCATCCCGGAACCGGTGGGCGTCCGGGTGTGCATCATGAGCAAGCTGCCCGCGGGCAGCGACGCGCTCCGCGCGTGGCACGCCCCCGGCGTAACCGCGATCGCCGGGCACAACCTGTTCAAATTCGCTCCGGAGCTGGGCGAACTGCTGGCGGACTCGGCGGTGGACGACGGGCTCCCGGCCGACCTGGAACTCGCCGGAGCCCACGCATTGGGGGCTGCATGACCATCACCGTCGCAGGTGCCTCGGGCGTCGTCGGACGCGCGGTTACGCGGGAGCTCGTGAGGCTCGGCCACCGTCCCCGCGTGCTGGTGCGCCCCGGCTCGCCGAACCGCGACCTGTCGCCCGACGCGACGGTCGTCGAGTGCGATCTCACCGATCGCGCGGCGACGCTGCGCGCGTTGCACGGCTCGGAACGGCTGTTCCTGCTCACCCCTTTCCACCCGGAACAGCTTGTGCTGCAACGCAATCTGATCGCGGCAAGCGCGGAGGCCGGGGTCAAGCGAGTGGTGAAGCTGTCCGCGCTCGGTGCGCGGCCCGGTGCCGAGTCGAGCATCCACCACCAGCACGGCGTCGGCGACGACGAGCTGCGCGCCTCCGGTCTTCCGCACGCGGTGCTCCGGCCCAACGCCTTCATGCAGAACGCGCTGCAGTGGCTGCCGACCATCCGGGGGCGCGACGCGATCGTGCTGCCGGTCGGGGCGGCGCGGGTCAGCATGATCGACGTCGGGGACATCGGGCTCGCGGCGGTGACCCTGCTGACCTCGGACGCTGTCGGCGACTACGACCTCACCGGGCCGGAAGCCCTCAGCTACCGGGAAGTCGCGTCGCTCCTGTCCGAAGTGGCCGGTCGCCGGATCCGGCACGTGGATGCCGAGCCGGCGGAGGTCGCGGCGGCCATGCGCTCGGCCGGGGTCCCCGACTGGGCGGTGGCGGCGCGCCTGCAGCTTTACGCCACCTACCGGGCCGGCGACGCGGAGGTGGTGACGACGGCGATCAACGACATCACCGGCCGCCCGCCGCGCGACTACCGGTCGTTCGTTGGCGACCTCGCCGAACCGTTGCGGAACTGACGAAACGAGGGAACCGATGCACGTATTCGCCATCGGGGCCAGCGGGGTCCTGGGGCGCCACCTCGTCCCGATGCTGCTGCGCCGAGGACACGATGTGACCGTCATGGCGCCCGACCGCCTCGACCGGCTACCGGGCGAGGCCCGCCGGGTCCGCGCCTCGCTGCTCGACCCGGAGGCGGAACGCTTGCTGGCGGCGGAGTTCAAGGAGGTGGACGCGGTGGTCAACGCGGCCACTGCCGTCCCCGCCATGCCGACCGCGCCGGGCGGCTGGGCGCGGAACACTGCGCTGCGCAGCACCGGGACCGCCGTGGTGACCGGGGCGTTGCAGGAAACCGAGGTGCGCCGCTTCGTGCAGATGAGCATCACGATGGTCTACGCCGACGGCGGCGACGACCAGCTGACCGAGGCCGCACCGCTGGACCACCGGCCGGAACGGGCGACCCTCGTCGACCCGGTCCTGGCGATGGAGACCGCGGTCCGCAAGCTGCCCGCCGACGAGATCGCGTGGAGCATCCTGCGTGGCGGGCGCTTCGTCGGCCCGGGAACGGTGCAGGACCAGCAGCGCGCCCGGCTGCGCGCCGAAGACCTGCCCATCCCCGGTGCCGGCCGCGAGTGGGTGTCGATGGTGCACGCCCGCGACTACGCGGACGCGGTGGTCGCCGCGCTGGAGCGCGGATGCGCGGGCAAGACGCTGAACGTGGCGGACCAACCAGTGCGGGTCGCCGACTACTACCGCGACCTGGCCCGCGCGGACGACAGCCCGCCACCCCGCCACGACCCGAACGCGGCAGCCGAACCCTCGCACCGCGTCAGCAGCGAAGCGGCGCGGCAACTCCTCGGCTGGGCCCCCGTGCACGGCATCTGGCCGCTCCGCGACGAAGACCGGTGACAGGAAGGTTCCCATCCTCACGAGGCCGGGCCGAGCGGTGACAGGAAAGTTCCCATGCTCACGCGGCAAAGCTCGCCGGCGGCCCGGCGGTGACAGGAAGGTTCCCGTGCTCGCGCTGGTCGCGCGGCAGGGTCAGCATTCGATGACGTTGACGGCGAGGCCGCCGCGGGCCGTCTCCTTGTACTTGACCTTCATGTCCCGGCCGGTCTCCCGCATCGTCTTGATCACCTTGTCCAGCGAGACGAAATGGCTGCCGTCGCCGCGCAACGCCATCCGCGCAGCCGTGATCGCCTTCACCGACGCAACCGCGTTGCGCTCGATGCACGGAATTTGCACCAACCCACCGATCGGGTCGCAGGTCAACCCGAGGTTGTGCTCCATCGCGATCTCCGCGGCGTTCTCCACCTGTCTCGGCGTTCCACCCAGCACCTCAGCGAGCCCGGCAGCAGCCATCGAACAAGCGGAACCCACCTCGCCCTGACAACCGACCTCCGCACCCGAAATCGACGCGTTCTCCTTGAACAACACGCCGACCGCACCCGCCGCCAGCAGGAACCGCACGACACCGGCATCATCCGCGCCAGGCGCGAACCGCGTGTAGTAATGCAGGACCGCAGGAACGATCCCGGCCGCACCGTTGGTCGGCGCGGTCACCACCCGCCCACCAGCCGCGTTCTCCTCGTTGACCGCGAGCGCGAACAGCGTGACCCACTCCAGCGGATCGTCGCGCTCGGTCAACGAAGCCGCCAGCTCCGCCGCCCGACGACGGACCTTCAGCCCACCGGGCAGCTCACCGGAGTTGCGGCAGCCGTTGTCAACGCATTCACGCATGACCTGCCAGATACCGAGCAACTCCTTGTGCACAGCATCCTCACCACGCCAGGACAACTCGTTCGCCAGCATCACACCGCTGATCGGCAGCCCTGACTCCTCGGTCCGCGCGAGCAGTTCCACACCCGTGCGGAACGGGTACCGCACCGTGGTCTCGTCCGGTTTGATCCGATCAGTGCCGGTAGCGTCCTCGTCGACGACGAAGCCACCGCCCACCGAGTAGAACACCGCGCTGTCCAGCTCGGCATCATCGGCACCGAACGCGGCGAAGCGCATCCCGTTGGGGTGCAACGGCAACGACTTGCGCCGGTGCATGACCAAGTCACGGTCCACGATGAACCGGATCTCCTGCACCCCATCCAAACGCAACCGGCCGGACTCACGGATCTCGGTGACCCGGCCATCCACCGCCGCCGGATCAACAGTCTCCGGACTGTGCCCCTCCAAACCCAGCAGCACAGCTTTCGGACTACCGTGCCCATGCCCGGTCGCACCCAACGACCCGAACAACTCCGCCTTGATCCGCTCGACCTGCGGCAACCGCCCCGCGCTGTGCAACCGCTGCACGAACAACCGCGCCGCACGCATCGGACCAACCGTGTGCGAACTGGACGGCCCAATACCCACCGAAAACAGGTCGAAGACGCTGATCACCATTGACCGCCTCCTACCTCGCTTGGCCCGTTACTCCGCGATCAGCTCGGCGTACTGCTCAGCGGTGAGCAGAGAACCGGTGCTGGTCGGGCGCACTTCGAGCAGCCATCCGTTGCCGAACGGCTCCGCGTTGAGCAGCGCCGGGTCGTCCACGACGGACTCGTTGAGCGCCACGACCTCGCCGGTCACCGGGGCGAACAGGTCGCTGACGGACTTTGTGGACTCCAGCTCCCCGCAGGCCTGGCCCGTTTCGATCTTGTCGCCCACCTCGGGAAGCTGCACGTAGACGATGTCGCCGAGCGCGTCCGCGGCGTGCTGGGTGATGCCGATGCGGACCAGCTCGTCGCGGTCCTCGATCCACTCGTGCTCTTCGGAATAACGCAGGTGCGCAGGCAGGGACATGTCGGGAGGCTCCAAGGCAGTCGGGGGGGCACTCGTGCCCGTGGTGGCTGGGCCTCCCCCTCTGTTGCGGAACCTGAGAGCTTCGCCGCGGGCCTCGCGGCTTGCACCGTGGGTGGAGCGTCGATGAGACGCACGCTTTCCAGAGTTGCCTCGCCCGAACGGTCATGGGTGCCTGAGAGTTTGTGGGGAGTCTTGCTCCTTCGGCGCCCTGGGAGCTCGGCGTGAGCTCGCAGGGTCTCTCCCGCACGGGGTCGATGGCCGGTATGCGATTGTCGGTGTGCTCAGCAACGATAAACGGGCCAGCCCTGGTGTCAATGCCCTCCCCCACAACGCACGGAGGCGGCCCGAGGTATTCAGGAGGCCGGTGATGCTGGACATCCGGGCACTGGTCGAGCGGGTCGGCCCCACGCTGCTGCGCACCGTGGTCGCCCCGGAACCGAGAGTGTGCGTCGGGGACGTCGTCATCGCCGAACCCGATCAGCCGCCGACGGCGGCGGGCGGCGACCTCGTGTTGGGCGTGGCCATCCCGGACCGCGAGCACGCGGTGGCGCTGATGAGGGATTGCGGCGCGAAGGGTGCCGCGGCGGTGCTGCTCAAACCGCCGATTTCGGCGGACGACGCGGTGGCCGCGGCAGCCCGGGACGCGGGGGTGGCGCTGGTCGAGGTCCGCCCTGGCACGGCGTGGGCGCAGTTGGTGTGGCTGATCCGTGCCGCGCTGGCCGGGACCGACATCGAGGAGGCCGACGCGCCCAGCACCGGGGTCGGGGACCTGTTCCGGCTCGCCGACGCGGTGGCGGACGTGGTGGACGCGCCGGTCACCATCGAGGACGCGCGCTCCCAGGTCCTGGCCTACTCCGCCCGGCAGGACCTTACCGACCCGGCGCGGATCTCGACGATCATGGGCCGGAGGCAGCCCGACGACGTGCTCGCCAAGTTCCGCGCCCGCGGCACGTTCCGCCAGCTCAGCAAGGGCAGTTCGGCGATCTTCGTGCCCGCCCAGCAGGACGGCACCCTGCCCCGGCTGGTGGTGCCGATCCGGATGGGCGGTGAACTGCTCGGCTCGATGTGGGCTGTGGTCCCCGGCGAGGTCTCCGAAGAACGCTCCACCGCGTTCGCCGACACCGCACCGCTGGTCGCGCTGCAACTGCTGCGGTGGCGTGCGGTGGCGGACGCGGAGCGCCGCCGATCCGCCGAGCAGGTGCGGCTGCTGCTGGAGGGCGGCGAAGGCTGGCGGGCGGCAGCGAACGAGCTGGCGGTGCCCGCCGAAGCGCACCGGGTCGTCGCCATCGAAATGCCCCCGTCCGCCAGCCCCGCGGAAGGGCACCGGTTGGCGATGTGGGAGTGGATCACGCGCGGAATCGGGCGGCGCCCGCTGGTCACCGAGATCGGCACCATGCTCTACGCGCTGGTGCCCGACCGGGGGCGCGCGGGCGGCTGGCCGGATCTGCGGGCAGCGCTCACGTCCCACGACGTTTCGCCGCGCCCGCTGATCGCGGTGGGCACCGCGGTGGCGGTCGCTGAGCTGCCCCAGTCGCGGTCGCAGGCCGAGGAGCTGATCAGCTTGCTGCGCACCGGCCAACTGCAGCAACGGGTGGCGCTGTACGAGGAGAACTGGCATCTGCTGGTGCTCAGCCGGATGGCCGGTGCGGCGACCGACGCCGGTATCGGTGCCCTCGGCCCGCTACCGGTGCTGCGCGAGCACGACCGAACGCAGGGCACCGAATACCTGGCCACGCTCCACGCGTGGCTGCGCCACCCCGGTGATCCCCGGCAGGCGAGCCGCGAGTTGCGCGTGCACCCGAACACCTTCCGGTACCGGATGAAGCGGCTCACTCAACTCGTGGAAGTCGACCTCGAAGACCCCAACGTCCGCTCCGCGCTGTTCGCGCAGCTGCTCGCCGACCGATGGGCGCAGCACGGCTGACAGCAAGGGAACCTTCCTGTCACAGCCGGGCGCGCAGAGCCCTCGGTGACGTGCGCAAGAAAAACTTCCTGTCATTCGTGGCAGGAAGGTTCCCTTGCTTTCGCCGGGCTGCCGGTCGGTTGCGAGGAAGGGAACCTTCCTGCCAGGTCCGGCCGTCCGTGCCCCCGTTCGTGCGCTGGACCGGCGCTCCACGGGCTTTGTGCTGCGAGCACAAAGCGCCCGGGGCAATCTCATTCGGCGGGAATGATGCGCCCCCCGCAGTGGCAGCGGATTGTTGTGCGCAACAGGAGACGAAAGGATTCCGCCGTGAAGATCGCAGTGCCGCGCGAGATCAAGAACAACGAGTACCGGGTCGCGATCACACCTGCGGGCGTGCACGAGCTCACCACCCGCGGCCACGACGTTTTCGTGGAAACGAACGCCGGCGCGGGCTCTTCGATCCCCGACGAGGACTACCTCGCGGCCGGCGCGAAGGTGCTGCCCACCGCCGAGGAGGTGTGGGCGGAAGGCCAGCTGGTCCTCAAGGTCAAGGAGCCGATCGCCGAGGAGTACCCGCGGCTGCGCCGGGACCAGGTCTTGTTCACCTATCTGCACCTGGCGGCTTCCGCCGAGCTGACCGACGCGATGCTGAAGTCCGGGGTCACCGGTATCGCCTACGAGACGGTGCAGACCGCCAACGGCGGCCTGCCGCTGCTGGCGCCGATGAGCGAGGTCGCTGGGCGTCTCGCCCCGCAGGTCGGCGCCTATTCGCTGATGCGCCCCAGCGGTGGCCGCGGCGTGCTGCCGGGCGGTGTTCCCGGCGTGCACCCGGCGCGGGTCGTGGTGATCGGCGGTGGCGTCGCTGGCCTCAACGCCGCGCGCGTCGCGATGGGCATGGGTGCTGATGTTGAGCTGCTCGACACCAATGTCGACAAGCTCCGCGAGATCGACCGCGACTTCCACGGCCAGATCCGCACCGTGACGTCCAACCGGTACTCGGTGGAGCAGGCGGTGCGGGCCGCGGACCTGGTCATCGGTGCCGTGCTGATCCCGGGTGCGAAGGCGCCGAAGCTGGTGTCCAACCACCTGGTGTCTGAGATGAAGCAGGGCAGCGTGCTGGTGGACATCGCCATCGATCAGGGCGGCTGCTTCGCCGACTCCCACCCGACCACGCACGACGACCCGACGTACCGGGTGCACAACTCGGTGTTCTACTGCGTGGCCAACATGCCGGGCGCGGTGCCGAACACGTCGACGCACGCGCTCACCAACGTCACGCTGCCGTACGTTCTGCGCATCGCCGACCAGGGCTGGCAGCAGGCCTGCCGCGCGGACGCCGCGCTGGCCGGTGGCCTCAACACCCACGACGGCAAGCTGGTCAACGAGCCGGTCGCCGAGGCGCACGGCCTCACCAGCACCCCGCTCAGCAGCGTCCTGGGCTGATCACACCATGAGAAAGGGAACCTTCCTGCCACGAATGGCAGGAAGGTTCCCTTTCTCCCAACAGCTTCGAATGCCCGCCGGCTTGGAAGTCGTCGCAACACGATCCGGGACACCGTTCAGGCGCAGGAACGGACTCAGACCGCCGAAAGCGGGCTCACACAGCCGAACGGGGCGGCCCGCTCAACCAGCCTGGGGGTCACCGGGAGCAGGCCGCCACCGTCAGTGTAGGCCACGATCGCCCATTTGCCGACGACGCGGGCCGCCGCATGGCCGCCAATTTCAAGCCGAATCGATAACCACTCGATGGGGTGAGCATCCAGTGGTGTCCGTGCAGGCGTGCGCCCCGACTGCCGATGTCACCCAATGGAGTCGGCGGGGCACCCGTTCCCGCGATCCCCGTCGGCAGCACCGACGCACTCGAAAACGACGGTGGGAGACGACGTGACAAATGCGGCGTTGCGAAGAGCTGTCCTCGATCGGCTCGACGGAGTGGACCTCACAGCCGCGGACGACACCCCCGAAGTGCTGCTGCCCCTCGCCCGCACCGAGCTCTACCGGCTCACCGAAGGCCTCCGCGCCCTGCTCGACGAACACGATCCGGACGAGGACGGCAGGTGCCGCTCCTGCCAGGGCGCGCCGCGCAGCCGACCGTGGCGTGCACCGTGTGGCTGACGGCGCACCGGCAGCTCTTCGATGATCATTGCGGGCAGCCCACGCACGCCTGCGGCACCGGTCCGGGAGCGCTGTGACGGAAGCTACGGCGCAGGTCGGTGGATTGAGACGAAGGACGACAAAAGTCATCCCCGACCCGATCGTCTCCTCGACAGGTCCCGGGCCGAGCGATTGGGACACCAACGAGTTCGTCCGCCCCGACATGACCACCTCGTACCCAACCCCGACGCCGCTCACTCCTATGACGATCGGCCACCTCGAAACGGGCCAGGGCAGGGTCTACCGGGCGTCCGTGATCGACCGGTCCATCCGCTGGCCCTGAGGGCTCCTCGCCCCCACCGGATCCGCTGCGGGCCGCTGATAACAACCTGGGAAAACTAAGGCTCCGCGCCTGAGCACACGTCGCTGTCCGGCAGGATGGTCACCGACGGCTGAACGGGTGACGGATGGAGGGACGCGTGCACGACGGCAGTGGCCGGCTCATTGTGCAGGGACTCAGCAAGAGCTTCGGCCCGGTCAACGCGGTGCAGGACCTGAACTTCACGGTGCGGCCCGGCTCGGTGACCGGGTTCCTCGGGCCCAACGGGTCGGGCAAGACGACCACGCTGCGTATGCTCCTCGGCCTGGTCACGCCGACTGCGGGCACGGCCACGATCAACGGCCTGCCGTTCCACCAGCTGCCGAACCCGGCGACCGTGGTCGGTGCCGTGCTGGACGCGCAGAGCTTCCACCCGGGCCGCACCGCGCGCCAGCACCTTCGGTGCTACGCCGCCGCGATGAACGTGCCGGACACGCAGGTGGACCGGGCTCTCGAACTCGTCGGGCTGAGCGCCGCCGCGAAGCGCAAGGCGGGCACGTTCTCGCTGGGCATGCGGCAGCGGCTGGCGTTGGCCACCGCGCTGCTCGGCGACCCGCAGGTGCTGGTGCTGGACGAGCCGGCCAACGGGCTGGACCCAGAGGGCATCGCCTGGCTGCGGAACTTCCTGAAGGCCTTCGCCGCGAGCGGTCGAACGGTGCTGATGTCCAGCCACTTCCTGCGGGAGATCGAACACACCGTGGACCAGCTGGTGATCATCAGCCGCGGGCGCTGCGTCTTCGACGGCCACCTCGATCAGCTCCGCGCCGCGCAACGCTCCCGGGCGCTCGTGCAGGCCGCCGACCCCAGCAAGCTCGTCGACAAGCTGCAGGAAGCCGGGTACAGCATCGAATACCTCCCGGACGGCCGGATCGCCGTGACCGGCGCCGATTCCCGCGCGGTCGCGGACCTCGCACTTGAGGCCGGGATCGCGCTGTACGGGATGCAGGACGAGCGGATCGGCCTGGAGCAGCTGTTCTTCCAGCTCACCAACGGCCAGTACACCGGCGTCCAGCAGCACGGCGTGCAGTGGTCTGCCCCGGGCGGCCAAGGATTCGGGGGGAATGCCTGATGGGCGGGCTCGTCAAGGCGGAGCTCCGCAAGATCATCAGCACCAGCCTGTGGTGGGCGCTGCTCATCCCGGTGGCGCTGCTCGGTTTCGGCGCGGGCTGGTTGGGCAGCTCCATCGTCGCGCTCATCGACGCGGTGGAGCAGTTCGACCGGGCGGTGCCCCTCGGGCTGCTGTCGGTGTCGATGTCGACGAACTTCAGCACGATCTTCGCGGCGCTCTTCGGCGCCATGGCCTTCGCCGGCGAGTTCCGGAACAAGAGCATCACCACGACCTATCTCACAAGCAACACGCGTAGTGCGGTGCTGGTGGCGAAGCTGATCGCCTGCTCGGGCGTCGGTCTCATCTACGGCCTCGCGAACGTGCTCTTCGCGAGCGTCGGGGGCCTGGTGGGCGCGGGCCGGGACTTCGGCGGTTTCGGCAGCCTGGGCGACTGGCTCAGCGTCGGCGCGGCGGCGGTGCTCGCGATGGTGCTGTGGACGCTGCTGGGCGTGGGCTTCGGCGCGCTGGTCGCGAACGCCGTGCTCGCGATCATCGTGCCGCTGGTCTACAAGTTCATGGTCGAGTTCATCCTGTCGCTGAGCTTGATCGAATCGCCCGCCGCCGGTATCAGCCCCTACTTGCCCGGGACGGCGGGGAACGGCATCGTGGCGAACCTCGCGGTGCCGCTGTTCGTCACCGCGGTGGCGGGGCCCGACGAGCCGAACACACCGCGGGCGGCCTTCGAGTTCCTGCACCTCTTCTTCGGCGGCAGCTACGGCCACCCGTGGTGGGCGAGCCTGCTCACCTTCCTCGGATACGTCACCGTGTTCATCGCCGGTGGCTGGCTGGTCAGCCGCCGACGCGACATCAGCTGAGGCGAACGACGTGAGCGGGGGAACCTTCCTGCCACCCGGTGTAGGTGACAGGAAGGTTCCCTTGCTGCTTTCCAACCGTCGCCCGCCGAGTCGTTGGGATCGCCTGAGCTCAGGTGGAAAGGAACCTTCCTGCCATCGCCCAGCCATCGGAGAGTTCCAGCGACGTGAGCATGGGAACCTTCCTGCCACTCCGGGCACTGGCCACGCCTGGTGTTGCGAGGAAGGGAACCTTCCTGTCACTCCGACCTTCGGCCACCTCGTGACGTGAGCAAGGGAACCTTCCTGTCACTCCCGGCGCCGGTCGCGGCTGCTGTGGTGACAGGAAGGTTCCCTTGCTCTAACCGCCTCTCCGTTTGGCGGGGGTCACAGAGGGGGTTCGGCCGGTCTGCATGGTCGGTAGGGCGGCATAACCTGGCGGGTGTGAGCGACTCCGGTAATCCCCGTCCGTCTTCCGGCGGTTGGATCCGTCGCCTCTTCGCCGCTTGTCGTCGGCACCCCGTTGCTCTGACGTTGGCGATGGGCGCGTCCGTCACGGCTGTCGGGTTGGAGGCTCTCGTTCCGCTGCTGACCAAGGCCGCGGTGGATGATGCCGTCGCGCACAGCACCGACCGCTTGTTGTGGATCGTGATCGCGCTCCTCACGCTCGGCGTGTTCCGCTTCGCGTCGGCGTTCGTCCGCCGCTACAGCGCCGGGCGGCTGGCCCTCGACGTCCAGCACGACCTGCGCCGCGCGGTGTTCGCGGCGATGCAGCGGTTGGACGGCGGGAAGCAGGATGCGCTGCGCACCGGGCAGGTCGTGTCCCGCTCCATCAGCGATCTGCAAATGGTGAACTCGCTGCTGGCGATGCTGCCGCTGGCGGCCGGAACCGCGGTGCTCGCGCTTTTCGCGATCGTGGTGATGTTGTGGTTGTCGCCGCTGCTAACGGTGGTGTCGCTGGTCGTGGCGCCGCTGATCGCGGTGGTTTCGGCGCGCAGCAAGAAGAGCCTGTTCCCGGCGACCTGGTCGGCGCAGCAGCGGGCCGCGGACATCGCGCAGCACGTCGAGGAAACCGTCACGGGTGTCCGGGTCGTTAAGGGCTTCGGCCAGGAAGACCGCGAGGTCGGGCGGCTGGGGCGCCGTGCTCGTCGGCTGTTCGGCGAGCGGCTGCGCGCGGCCCGGATGACTTCCACGCCTGCGGCGAGCTTGGCCGCGCTGCCCTCCGCCGGGCAGGTCGGAGTGCTCGGCCTGGGCGGCTGGATGGTGCTGCAGGACCAGGTGAGCCTCGGGACTTTCGTGGCGTTCGCCGGGTACGTGGCGATGTTGGCCGGTCCGGCCCGGATGTTGTCGAGCGTGATGATCCAGGCGCAGCTCGCGCGCGCCGGTGTCGAACGCATCCACGAGCTGATCGATTCCCAGCCCGAGGTACAGGAGAAGCCCGGAGCGGCAACGCTGCCGGAAGGGCCGCTGCAGGTCCGGCTTGACGACGCGAGCTTCGGCTACACCCGTGATCAGCCGGTGCTCTGCAACGCGTCGTTGCAGGTCCGTCCTGGTGAGACGGTGGCGCTGGTCGGCCCCGCCGGATCGGGCAAGTCGACGGTGTCGCTGCTGCTTCCGCGCTTCTACGACCTGCACTCGGGGAGCATCAAGATCGGTCCCGCCGACGACGGCTCGGTGAGCCACGACATCCGCGACCTGAGGCTGGATTCGCTGCGCGCCGCGGTCGGTTTGGTGTTCGAGGAGGCGTTCCTGTTCTCCGACACCATTCGCGGCAACATCGCTTACGGCCGTCCTGACGCTTCGGAAGCCGACGTGATCGCCGCTGCAAAAGCGGCCGAAGCGCACGAGTTCATCACCACTCTCCCCGACGGATACGACACGACGGTCGGCGAGCGCGGCCTGACGCTGTCCGGCGGGCAACGCCAACGCGTGGCGCTCGCGCGGGCGCTGCTTTCGAACCCGCGCATCTTGGTGCTCGACGACGCGACGTCGGCGGTGGATCCGGCGACGGAAGCGGCCATCCACGACACCCTCCGCTCGGTCACCGCGCAGCGCACCACCCTGCTGATCGCGCACCGCCGGTCGACGCTGGCCCTGGCCGACCGGATCGCGGTGCTCGACGAAGGACACGTCGTCGACATCGGCACCGAGGACGAGCTGAACCAGCGCTGCGAGCTGTTCCGGTCGCTGCTCGCCGGGCCTGGGGAATCGATCGACAATCGCTGCGACGGCCGGGTCGTGCCCGGTTCGGAAGGCATCACGCCGGAGCTCTGGCCGCCGGAGGACGACGCCGAACCGGCGGTCACCGGCAACGCCGCCACGACGCCCGGATCACGCGGCATGGGCGGCATGACGATGCCGCCGACACCCGAGTTGATCGAAGGCATCCGGAAGCTGCCGCCCGCGACCGACCAGCCCGATCTGCGCGGCGAAGACCCCACTGCGCCAGACCCGGACTTCAAGCTCTCCCGGCTGCTGCGGCCGATCCGCTGGGGCCTGCTGCTGACAGCGCTGCTGGTGGCCGGGGACGCGCTGACGTCGATCGCGTTGCCGTCACTGGTCCGCCAGGGCATCGACGGCGGTGTGAGCGCTGGCGACCTCGATGCGCTGTGGATCGCCACGGGCCTGGGCGCCGTGATCGTCGCCGGAGGTTGGCTGGTGGTCAAGCTGCAGACCGTCATCACCTCGCGAACCGGCGAGACCCTGCTCTACCTGCTGCGATTGCGCAGTTTCGCACACCTGCAGCGGCTCGGGCTGGACTACTACGAGCGCGAGCTCGCCGGCCGGATCATGACTCGGATGACCACCGACGTCGACGCGTTGTCGACGTTTCTGCAGACCGGGCTGGCGACCTTCGTGGTGAGCGTGCTGACGTTGTTCGGCATCGCGGGCGCACTGCTGATCACCGATGTTTCGCTGGCGCTGGTGGCGATGGCGGTGCTGCCGGTCCTGTTGGTGGCCACCTTGATCTTCCGTAAGGTCTCGGCGACCGCCTACGCCGAGGCGCGCGAGCGGGTGAGCACCGTCAACGCCGACCTGCAGGAGAACGTCGCCGGGATGCGGGTGGCACAGGCGCACCGCCGCGAAGGGCACGCTGCGAAGGTGTTCGCGCAGCGCAGCGACGCCTACCGGCGGTCCCGGCTGCGCGCCCAGCGCTACATCGCGACCTACTTCCCGTTCGTCGCGCTGCTGTCGGAGATCGCGCAGGCGGTGGTGCTGGGGGTAGGCGCGGCGCGAGTCGCGTCGGGCGACCTGACCGCCGGGGTGCTGGTCGCGTTCCTGCTCTACCTCGGCCTGTTCTTCTCGCCCGTGCAGCAGCTGTCCGGGGTTTTCGACGGCTACCAGCAGGCCAAGGTGGGGTTGCGGCGGATCGGGGAACTGCTGCGGACGCCCACTTCGGTGCCCGCCGCAACCGACCCCACCCCGGTGCCGGAACGGTTCGAAGGCGGCATCGAGCTGCGATCGGTGTCGTTCCGTTACCCCGGCACTGACCAGTTCGCGCTGCGTGACATCGCGCTGCGGGTGCGGCCCGGCGAGACCGTGGCGCTGGTCGGCGCGACCGGCGCCGGGAAGTCGACGCTGATCAAGTTGATCGCCCGGTTCTACGACGCCACCGACGGCGCGGTGCTGGTCGACGGACAGGACATTCGCAGCTACGACCTGGCGGCGTTCCACCGGCGGCTCGCCGTGGTCCCGCAGGAAGGCCACCTGTTCACCGGGGACATCGCCACCAACATCGCCTACGCGCGCCCGGACGCCGATCCGGCCGAGGTCGAGGCAGCGGCCCGGGCGGTGGGGGCGCTGCCGGGGATAGCCATGCTGCCGCGAGGCTTCCGTCAGCAGGTGGGAGAGCGTGGGCGCGGACTGTCGGCGGGCCAGCGACAGCTGGTCGCGCTTGCACGGGCAGAACTGGTCGACCCCGACGTCCTGCTGCTCGACGAGGCAACCGCGGCGCTCGACCCTGCGACGGAATCGATGGTGGTTGCGGCCAGCGACCAGGTCGCGGCCCAGCGCACGACGTTCGTCGTCGCGCACCGGCTAGCCACCGCCGCCCGCGCCGATCGCATCGTGGTCGTCGACGGAGGCCGGATCGTCGAGCAGGGCAGCCACGCCGAACTGCTCGCGGACAACCGTCACTACGCGCGCCTGTGGCGGGCGGCGGACGGTGCGCCGAGCGAGGAGACCCCGGAGATCGGCGAGACCAACATCGCCTGACCGGACGCGAGCAAGGGAACCTTCCTGTCATCCACCGCATCCGCCCTGGCCCATGTGATGTGAGGAAGGGAACTTTCCTGTCATTCCACGCCGCAGCGGCTCGGCGTGGTGCCGGAGTGGAGCAAGGGAACCTTCCTGTCACCGACGGTGCGCGCAAGCATGGGTCCTGACGTGAGGAAGGGAACCTTCCTGTCATCCGCAGCCCGGCACAGGCGTTGCTGGGGTGGTGGAAGGGAACCTTCCTGTCACCGCCCCGCAGCGGACGACGGCGACGCGGGCATGCACGGAAGGGGACTTTTCGGACACGCTCCGCAACAGCGAGCGGGATCGGTCACACCGTCCCGGGGCGGGTGGGACTGGAGTGCCGCGCCGTCCGAAATGGAGAAACCTCGTCCGCGGGACGGGAACACAGCGTGTCGATGAAACGTCATACTGGTGTTGGGCGACAACCCAGATGGAGTAGTACCGAGCAACGCCGACTTCGAGTGGGGCATGTCGAGTGCGGTCGATGATCGTTGACCCGAGCGGACCGGGGCCCGTTACCCGCGAGCTGGTCTTTCCTGATCGATTTTGTGACCGACCTCGTCGACCGAACGGCCGCACTGTGTGTCAACCTCGCGAATCGGACCGCTAGCCTGGTACCTGAGTGTGTCTGTAAATCACGAGCATATGGATCGAGGCGAACGCCAGCCGTGTCCAGCAGCCCTGCGTCACAGTTCGGCCCCAACGAGTGGTTGATCGAGGAGATGTACGAACAGTTCCTCCAAGATCCCACTTCCGTAGACTCGGCGTGGCACGAATTCTTCGCCGATTACAAGCCGGGCCAGGCAGCAACCGAGAACACCGCTGCTGCGGCCGCCGCTGCAGCGGCTCCGACGACTACGGCCACGGTGACGCGCCCCAGTGAGACCAATGGTCAGGCCCCGCCGGCCGCCGCCACGAGCGCGCCCCCGGCGAGCAAGCCCGCGCCCAAGCCGTCGCCGCAGCAGGCTGCCAGGGCCGCTCCGGTGAAGGAGCCCCAGGCTGGCGGGGACGTCAAGACGCTTCGCGGGGCCGCTGCCGCGATCGCCAAGAACATGGATCAGTCGCTGACCGTGCCGACCGCGACGAGCGTGCGCGCGGTGCCGGCCAAGCTGCTGTTCGACAACCGCATCGTCATCAACAACCACCTCAAGCGGAACAAGGGCGGCAAGGTCTCCTTCACGCACCTGATCGGCTACGCGCTGGTCCGGGCGGTCCGGGACTTCCCGAACATGAACCGCCACTACGGCGAGGACGCCAAGGGCAAGCCCGCTGCCGTCACGCCGGAGCACATCAACCTGGGCCTGGCGATCGACCTGCCGGCCAAGGACGGGTCTCGCAACCTCGTGGTCGCCTCCATCAAGGGCTGCGAGGACATGACGTTCCACCAGTTCTGGCAGGCCTACGAGGACATCATCCGCAAGGCCCGCGGCAGCGCCCTGACCGCCGACGACTTCGCCGGCACCACGATCTCGCTGACCAACCCCGGCCCGTCCGGCACCAACCACTCGGTGCCGCGGCTGACCAAGGGTCAGAGCGCGATCATCGGCGTCGGCGCGATGGACTACCCGGCGGAGTTCCAGGGCGCCAGCGAGAAGGCGCTGGTCGACATGGGCATCAGCAAGATCGTGACGCTGACGTCCACCTACGACCACCGGGTCATCCAGGGCGCGGAGTCCGGCGACTTCCTCCGCAAGATGCACCAGCTGCTGCTGGGCGAGGACGGGTTCTTCGACGACATCTTCGCCTCGCTGCGCATCCCGTACGAGCCGGTGCGCTGGACGCAGGACATCCCCGAGGGCGCGGTGGACAAGACCGCCCGCGTGCTCGAGCTGATCGACGCGTACCGCACCCGCGGCCACCTGATGGCCGACATCGACCCGCTGAACTACCGGCAGCGGCGGCACGAGGACCTCGACGTCCTCTCGCACAGCCTCACCCTGTGGGACCTGGACCGGGAGTTCGCCGTCGGCGGCTTCGCCGGCAAGGAGCACATGAAGCTCCGCGACGTGCTGGGCGTGCTGCGCGACTCCTACTGCCGCACTGTCGGCGTCGAGTACATGCACATCCTCGAACCCGACGAGCGCGAATGGCTGCAGCAGCGGGTCGAGAAGCCGCACACCAAGCCCGAGCCGTCCGAGCAGAAGTACATTCTGTCGAAGCTCAACGCGGCCGAGGCGTTCGAGACGTTCCTGCAGACCAAGTACGTCGGGCAGAAGCGGTTCTCGCTGGAAGGCGCCGAGACCGTGGTGCCGCTGCTGGACGCAGTGCTGGACACCTCGGCGGCGCACGAGCTCGACGAGGTCGTCATCGGCATGCCGCACCGCGGTCGGCTGAACGTGCTGGCCAACATCGTCGGCAAGCCGATCTCGCAGATCTTCCGGGAGTTTGAGGGCAACCTGGACCCGGGGCAGGCGCACGGTTCCGGCGACGTCAAGTACCACCTCGGTGCCGAGGGCAAGTACTTCCGGATGTTCGGCGACGGCGAGACGAAGGTGTCGCTGACATCGAACCCGTCGCACCTGGAAGCCGTCGACCCGGTGCTCGAGGGCATCGTCCGCGCCAAGCAGGACATCCTGGACAAGGGCCAGGAGGGCTTCACCGTCCTGCCGGTGCTGCTGCATGGTGACGCCGCGTTCGCCGGCCAGGGCGTGGTCGCCGAGACACTGAACCTGTCGCTGCTGCGGGGCTACCGCACCGGTGGCACGGTGCACGTGATCGTCAACAACCAGGTCGGTTACACCACTGCGCCGGAGCACTCGCGCTCCAGCAAGTACTGCACCGACGTGGCGAAGATGATCGGTGCCCCGGTGTTCCACGTCAACGGTGACGACCCGGAGGCCTGCGTCTGGGTCGCCAAGCTGGCCGTGGCGTACCGCCAGGCGTTCGGCAAGGACGTCGTGATCGACATGGTTTGCTACCGCCGCCGCGGGCACAACGAGGGCGACGACCCGTCGATGACGCAGCCGAAGATCTACGACGCGATCGACAAGATGCGCAGCGTCCGCAAGGTCTACACCGAGGCTCTGATCGGCCGCGGCGACATCACCGTCGAAGAGGCCGAGAAGGCCCTGAAGGACTACGCCGCTCAGCTGGAGCACGTGTTCAACGAGGTCCGCGAGTTGGAGAAGCACCCGCCGGCGCCGAGCCCGTCGGTGGAGTCCGAGCAGCAGGTGCCGCGCGGGCTGACGACCGCGATCCCGCGGGAGACCGTGGAGCGCATCGCCGATTCGCACATCAACCTGCCCGAGGGCTTCACCCCGCACCCGCGCGTCAAGCCGGTGCTGGAGCGGCGCGCCAAGATGGGCCGCGAGGGCGGCATCGACTGGGCGTTCGGCGAGCTGTTGGCGTTCGGCTCGCTGGTCATGGAGGGCCGCCAGGTGCGCCTGACCGGTCAGGACAGCCGGCGAGGCACGTTCGTCCAGCGGCACTCGGTGCTCATCGACCGCAAGGACAACTCCGAGTTCACTCCGCTGCAGAACCTGTCGGACGACCAGGCGAAGTTCCTGGTCTACGACTCGGCGCTGTCGGAGTTCGCGGCCGTGGGCTTCGAGTACGGCTACTCGGTCGGCAACCCCGACTCCCTGGTGCTGTGGGAAGCGCAGTTCGGCGACTTCTTCAACGGCGCCCAGTCGATCATCGACGAGTTCATCTCGTCCGGTGAGGCGAAGTGGGGCCAGCGGTCCGACGTGGTCATGCTGCTGCCGCACGGGCACGAGGGCCAGGGCCCAGACCACACGTCCGGTCGCATCGAGCGGTGGCTGCAACTGTGCGCCGAGGGGTCGATGACGGTTGCGATGCCGTCGACTCCGGCGAACTACTTCCACTTGCTGCGCCGTCACGCGCTGGACGGCATCCACCGCCCGCTGGTGGTGTTCACGCCGAAGTCGATGCTGCGGTTGAAGGCCGCGACCAGTCCGGTCGAGGACTTCACCGAAGGCAAGTTCACCTCGGTGATCGACGACCTGAAGCAGCCCGACCCGGCTGCGGTGCGCAACGTGGTGCTGTGCACCGGCAAGCTGTACTACGAGCTGGCGGCGCACCGGGACAAGCACGGCATCACCGACACTGCGATCGTCCGGCTGGAGCAGCTCTACCCGCTGCCGCACCGCAAGCTGGGCGCGCTGTTCGAGCGGTACCCGAACGCCACGTCGATCCGGTGGACGCAGGAAGAGCCAGCCAACCAGGGTGCCTGGCCGTTCCTGGGCCTGGCCCTGCCGGAGCTGTTCCCGCAGCTGGTCGGCAAGCTTCAGCGGGTCTCGCGCCGTCCGATGGCTGCCCCGGCCACCGGCCTGGCCAAGGTCCACGAGGTCGAGCAGGCCGAGGTCGTGCAGAACGCCTTCGCCTGATCCGCGGCTGGAGCGGGCCGCCGGTTCCACCCGGAACCGGCGGCCCGTTTTTTGCGCTGTGCCACTGCCGAACCCGCGCCGCGGCGGCTTGCGGGTGGCAGGAAGGTTCCCATCCTCACTTCAGGCTCCCCGGCTGGGAGCAGTTTGGGGCGGCGGCATAGAGTTCGGCTCCCGGTCTCCGGCGGACAGCCCGGAAACGTCCGTGGAGCATGGGAACCTTCCTGTCACCGAACACTCGTGGTTCCAGTGCTGCATCCGTCGAGGCGTTTCGTACTCTGCTGTTCTGCCAACCCCGATCACACCGGTCACGGACGGACAAAATTAGGAGGACACGGTGTACTTCACCGACCGCGGCATTGAGGAACTCGAAGATCGTCGCGGTGATGACGCGGTCACGTTGGCCTGGGTCGCCGACCGGATGCGGGCCTTCGTGGACCTCAACCCCGATTTCGAGGACGCCACCGAACGCCTCGCCACCTTCCTCGCCCGCGACGACGCCGACGACGAGTGACGGTGAGTGACGGCAAGCCACAACTCGAAGAGCCCTGCCCCGACCACGCGCGTGGCAGCAGGGCTCGTCCCTTCTCGGCTCCGCGGCCACGAGGAGGAATCCGAATGATCCGAGGTCCTGCTCGCAGTTTTCGGCGCTGAGCACGTCGTCCACCTCGCCGCGCCACCTACGGGAAGAAGATCCGCGCACCTTTCGCGCTCCTGAATCCTGGTCGCTGATGGCGATCGACGCCATCGGGGAGCAGAGCGGAGCAAGCACTCGTGAGGGCTGCCGGTCTGGACGTTTGCTCTCCGAGGGCGACCGGCCGGTTGGCGCAGCACATGGCCGCCCCGCGGGCATTGCAGGCGGACGTGGAATGGCCCGGTTTCCCGTCTTCGACCGAGAACAGCAGGGAACTTGTCCTCCGCGATGACAGGAAGGTTCCCTTGCTCGCGCCGCTCCTGCACGACCGTTGGTGACAGGAAGGTTCCCTTGCTCCGCTCCTGCGCGGCGGAAGAGCCGATGGGTGCTCCCCCTGGCCGGGTGGCTGGGCGGGGTGCTTGATCCACTACGGAGTGATGTGTGCGGCGAGCGCGGCCGATGTGTGATCGCCTCTGCGCTGGCAATTCCAACGCACTTCGGAGGATTTTCATGCGACGTCTTCTCGCCGGCGCCCTGCTCACCGGTCTCGCCGTGCTGGGGGCTGCCGGAACGGCCGCGGCCAGCGACGCCCCGCAGCCGTCGACCCCGGACCAGATCCTCGCCGAGATCGCCGGTGCCGTTGATGGGCCGCAGGGGCCGACCAAGCACGGCCAGGTGAGCGTGAACGAGCAGCACAAGTACCAGAAAACGCAACAGCACCACGTCCAGTCGTCCACCCCGCACGGGCAGCAGCACTCCCAGTCGTCCACCCAGCAGGCGCAGACGCTGCAGGGCGGGTCGTCCTGTAAGGGATGACCATCTGGCGGCGCCGCGCCCCACTCGTCGAAGGCGGATGGGGCGCGGCGTGCTGTGCAGTGCCGCTAACCAGCCAGTGCAGAAAGTCGCGATGGACCTGCCCACCGCACCGGGACAGACTCCGTTGCGACAAGCCGTCGAGAGCGGAGGAACCTTGCGCGCTCTGGTGAAGACCTCGCCCGCGCCCGGCCTGGAGCTGACCGAACTCCCCGACCCGGCGCCCGGCCCGGACGAGGTCGTGGTGCGGGTGATGCGCACCGGGATCTGCGGCACGGACCTGCACATCGCGTCGTGGGACGAGTGGGCGGCCCGCACCGTGCCGACCCCGCTGGTGGTAGGGCACGAATTCGCCGGTGAGGTGGTGGCCACCGGTGCTGCAGTCACCCGGGCCGCGGTCGGCGACTTCGTCAGCGGCGAGGGTCATCTGGTGTGCGGCCGGTGCCGCAACTGCCTCGCCGGCCGCCGTCACCTGTGCGCGCACACGGAAGGTCTCGGGGTGCACCGCAACGGCGCGTTCGCCGAGTTCGCGGTGCTGCCGGAGCAGAACGTGTGGGTTCATCGCGGCGAGGTCGATCCGGACGTGGCGGCGATCTTCGACCCGTTCGGCAACGCGGTGCACACCGCGCTCAGCTTCCCGGTCGTAGGCGAGGACGTGCTGATCACCGGTGCCGGTCCGATCGGGTTGATGGCGGCGAGCGTGGCCAAGCACGCGGGCGCGCGGCACGTGGTGATCACCGACGTCAGCGAGCACCGGTTGGAGCTGGCGCGCCGCGTCGGTGTGGATCTTGCCGTGGACGTTTCGCAGGCGCGGGTCGCCGACGCGCAGCAGCAGCTGGGGCTGAGCGAGGGCTTCGACGTCGCGATGGAGGTTTCCGGGAAGCCTGAGGCGTTGCGGGAGGTCGTGGCGAACATGGCGCACGGCGGCCGGATCGCGATGCTGGGGCTGCCGGCCGAGGACTTCTCGCTGGACTGGAGCGCGGTGGTGTTCAAGATGCTCACCGTCAAGGGCATCTACGGGCGCGAGATGTTCGAGACCTGGTATTCGATGTCGGTGCTGCTGGAGTCCGGGCTGGACCTGACGCCGGTGATCACGCACCGCTTCCCGTACACGGAGCACGCCGAGGCGTTCGAGACGGCTCGCAGCGGCCACTGCGGCAAGGTCATCCTCGACTGGACAACGAAGGGGTCCGCCTGATGTACACGATCGCTGACGACGTCCGGGCTGAGCTGGCCGAGATCCGGGCCGCCGGCCTGTACAAGGACGAGCGGGTGCTGGATTCGCCGCAGAGCGCGCGAGTGGGTGTCGGCGGCGCCGAGCTGCTGAACTTCTGCGCCAACAACTACCTGGGGTTGGCGGATCATCCCGCGCTGCTCGCCGCCGCCGAGGAGGCGCTGGCGAAGTGGGGTTTCGGGATGGCTTCGGTGCGGTTCATCTGCGGCACGCAGGCCCCGCACAAGGAGTTGGAGCGGCGACTCTCGGGGTTCCTCGGCACCGATGACACGATCCTGTACAGCTCGTGCTTCGATGCCAACGGCGGGGTTTTCGAGACCCTGCTCGACGATCGCGACGCGGTGATCTCCGATGAGCTCAACCACGCGAGCATCATCGACGGCATCCGGCTGTCCAAGGCCCGCCGCGGCCGGTACCGGAATCGCGACATGGCCGACCTGGAGCGGCTGTTGCAGGAGAACACCGACGCGCGGCGCAAGCTCGTCGTCACCGATGGCGTGTTCTCGATGGACGGCTACCTGGCTCCGCTGGACGAGATCTGCGCGCTCGCCGAGAAGTACGGGGCGCTGGTGATGGTCGACGATTCGCACGCGGTCGGGTTCACCGGGCCGACCGGGGCGGGCACCCCGGAGCTGTTCGGCGTCTCCGACCGGGTCGACGTCGTCACCGGGACGCTGGGCAAGGCGCTCGGCGGGGCCAGCGGCGGCTACGTGTCCGGGCGGGCCGAGATCGTCGAGCTGTTGCGGCAGCGCTCCCGGCCTTACCTGTTCTCGAACTCGCTCGCGCCGTCGATCGTGGCGGCTTCGCTGGCCGCGCTGGACTTGGTGGCCGCGCAGCCAGAGTTGCGGGAGCGGCTGCGGCGCAACAGTGCGCTGTTCCGGCGCCGCATGGCCGAGGAGGGCTTCGACCTGCTGCCGGGCGAGCACCCGATCATTCCGGTGATGATCGGCGACGCGGCCGAGGCCGCACGGATGGCGGACTTGCTGCTGGGGGAGGGCGTCTACGTCATCGGCTTCTCCTACCCGGTGGTGCCCGTGGGCAAGGCCCGTATCCGCACCCAGATGTCGGCCGCGCACCGCGCCGACGACGTGGAACGTGCGGTTTCGGCGTTCGTCGCGGCCCGCGAACGGATGGGTACCATCGCCCGGTGATTGACCCGCGGCGGCTTCTGGTGCTCCGCGCGCTCGCCGACCACGGCACCGTGCGCGCTGCTGCGGAGAAGCTGTACCTGACGCCGTCGGCGGTGTCGCAGCAGCTCACCGCGTTGGAGAACGAGGTCGGGCAGTCGCTGCTGGCCCGGCAGGGTCGTCGTGTCCGGCTGACCGCGGCCGGTGAGCTGCTGGTCGAGCACGCCAAGGCGGTGCTGGCCGAGTTGGAGCGAGCGGAGGCGAGCTTGGCGGCCTGCGCGGCGGGCACCGTCGGCACGGTGGAGGTAGCGTCGTTCGCCTCGGCGATCACGCAGGTCGTGGCGCCTTCGATCATCGCGTTGCGGCAGCAGGCACCCGATGTGCGGGTGCTGGTGCGCGATGCCGAGGCGCACAACAGCCTCATGATGCTGCTGGCCGGGGAGATCGACATCGCGATCTCGATGGAGTACACCTCGACGCTGCAGGCCGATGCCCGGCGGGTGAGCCGGTTTCCGCTCTACGCCGAGCCGTTCGACGTCGTGCTGCCACCGCAGCATCGGCTCAGCGCGGCGGACGCGGTCGCGCTCGACGAGCTCCGCGACGACGACTGGATCGCGCCGCTGCCGGGCAACCCGTGCCGGGCGGTGGCGCAGGTGTGCTGCGAGAACGCGGGTTTCGTCCCGAACATCACGCACACTTCCGACGATTTCCACGCCGTGGTGGCGCTGGTCGCGGCGGGCACCGGTGTCGCGCTGGTACCCCGCACGGCCATCGCTGATGATCAGGGCGTGGTTGCGCTACCGGTCGCGGGCAGGCCGCCGACCCGCCGCGTCTTCGCCGCGGTCCAGTGTGGGCGGGAGAACCACCCGCTGGTCCGCGTCGTGCTGGATGCACTGCTGGCGAACAGGGAACGCGGGATCATTCGCCCGTCGTGAGGAAGCGGTCCTCTGCGCGCGTTGACCAGCACGTTTCGTCGAATGGCCGCTTGCTGTGGTCCAGTGTGGACGGAAGTGTTACCCGCTGGCTGGATGTGCTGCGGGGAACGCGGATCTATTCGCCTGCCATGAGGAAGCGGTCGATCCTGGCGATGGTGTCGGCCGAGCCTGTGTCGTGGTGCCCTGGCAGACCGAGTTCCTCGGCGGCGACATGGCCGGCGGTGTCGTCGATCAACAGGGCATCGCCCGGGTCGGCGCCGAGGCGTTGCAGCGCGATCCGGTAGATCCGCGAACCGGGTTTGGGGCATCCGACTTCGCAGGACAGCACGACCTCGTCGGCGACGTCGAGCAGACCCGACTCGGCCATCATGGTGCGCTGCTGCGGCCACGCGTTGCTGACCAACGCGACCGACGTGCCGCTGCGGAGCCGGCGCAGCCGCGACACGAAAGCCTCGTCCCAACGCTCGCGGGCCGCCAAATCGCCGCGCAGATCGACAAGAACCTCGACCCCGATCCGCAGTCGTTCCTGGACGACCTCCCACCAGGCGTATTCGCTCACCTTGCCGATGAGCACCTGGTCATCGTTCCCGCTGAACAGCGCGGTGAGGATCTCCCGGGGCGTGGTGCCGAGACGAACGGCCCAATCAGCGGCAGCCGCCGCCGGTAACCGGGGACCAGCTGGAGCGCCTGGCGAGCGGTGTCGAGTTGACACAAGGGAACCTTCCTGCCGTTCCCCGGCCCGGAAGCATGGGAACCTTCCTGTCACCACCGCCCAGCGAACCTGCAGCAAGGGAACCTTCCTGTCCACCCCAGCTGTTGGCGACGTGAGCATGGGAACCTTCCTGTCACCACCGAGCCGGATGCGGCGTTCGGCTTGCGACAGGGTTTAGGGCAGCAAACAGGCCTCGGACCTCGACGAAGCTGGAAAACAACCCCGCCGACCCGACCTGCGGTTGACAGGAAGGTTCCCATGCTCGCATCCTCAACCGCGTTGGCGAAGGCGTGGCGGAACGTCCGGCGTGGGCCCGTTCACCGCAGGGAGCCTGTCCGCGAAAAACAGCCGAACCCGAGCACTCCCCGTGTTCTGGAATCAGCTCGGGTATGCGATGCGGGTTGGCCGACCGTCCGGGTCGGCGCGGCGCGTGACGGTTTGCCAGCCATCGAGTGGGCCTGCGGTTCAACGAGATGCAGCCCGGTGGGCCGCCGGCCAGATAGGCTGGACCTGCCTCCGCCGAGTCAGGTGGTCGCGGCGCTTCGCGGCGGCTTGTTGTCCAGGCAGCAGCGGACGAAGTCCTGGACGACGGGGTTGGCGTCGTCGGCCGGTGCCCAGGCGACGCAAACCCGGCTGGGGCTGACTCCGCTGACGGGCCGGTAGGTGACACCCGGGCGCGCGTAGAAGCGGGCGGCGGATTCGGGGGCCAGGGCGATGCCGTAGCCGTTGGCGATCGCGCTCAACCAATCGTCGGGCTGGTCGGTGACGGCTCCGATGCGAACCAGGTGGCCCTCGCGTTCGCCGGCGGCCAGCCAGTAGTCCCGCCACCTGCCCGTTTCGGGCGGGGCGGCGACGAACGGCTCGTCCCGGAGGTCCCGGAAGGGGATCAGATCGCGGGCCGCCAACGGGTGCGCGGCGGGGAGAGCGACCCAGCGAGGCTCGGTGAACAGCACGGCCGTCCGCAAGGTTTCCTGGTCGGGGAACGGCAGCCGCAGCAAGGCGACATCGACGTCCCCGTCGGCGAGCCCGGCGGTCGGATTGGACCACGCCGCCTGCCTCATGTCGGCCCGCCAGCCGGGACGGCGGCGACCGAAGGCCGCGATGATGTCCTGGGTGGCCTCGTTGGCTGCGCTGGCTAGGAAGCCGACCCGCAGTACGCGGGCTTCCCTGCTGGCCGCGCCCTTGGTTTCCCGCAGCACTTGATCCCAGTCGACCAGCAAGGCGGGCACCCGCTCCGCGAGGGCTCGACCCGGTTCGGTAAGGGTCATCCCGGCCCGGGAGCGAGTGAAGAGCCGCACCCCGAGTTGGTTCTCCAGCTGCCTGATCTGCTTGGTCAGCGCGGGTTGCGACACGAGCAGCCGTTCCGCTGCGTGGGTGAGGTTCCCTTCCTCGGCCACGGCGATGAAGTAGCGCAACAACCGCGTGTCAACATCCATGCCGCCAGGTTATAGACGCAGGTATTGGACGCCAATCCAGGACTCGGTGAGGCTTGGTGCAGCAGATTTGCACCTATCCGTTCTCGGCCGAACAGAAGGCATCCGAATGTTCATCGCTTACGTCGTCGTCACCGCGATCACGATCGCGGCCAACGCCGGGATCGCCATCGTCGACTTCGCGCGGGCCGAGTTCGTCCTCGCAAACTCGGCCGAAGTGAAGGTCCCGCAGTCCTGGCTACCGATGCTCGCCACACTGAAAGCCGCCGGTGCTGTCGGCCTCGTGCTGGGCCTCTTGGGCTTTCGCGCGATCGGCATTGCCGCCGCCATCGGGCTGGTCCTGTTCTTCATCGGTGCGATCGCCGCGCACCTGCACGCCCGCGTCTACCACAACGTGTACGGCCCCGGAGCCTATCTCGGGCTGGCAGTCGCCTCGCTCGTCCTCGCCGCTGCACGATTAACCCCCGAGGAGGATGTTTCGCCTGCTCTGGTTCCGTGAACGTATTGCCGTCCTCTAGAGGCTGTTTCGGTGTGGCGCCGTGGTGGGGCCACTCGTGTCTTTGAAGCGCCGAGGCACTTATTGATCGGGAACTTATAGGTGTGATCTTCGTTGTTCTGGCATGATCGCTGGTGTGCGGGACGCGCGGAGGTTGTCGCCTGAGGCGCAGGAGGATTTGCGGCGCAGGGTGGTCGCTGCTGTTCATGGTGGGATGAGTCAGGTCGAGGCGGCCCGGGTGTTCGCGGTGGCCCCGCAGTCGGTGTCCAGATGGGTGCAGGCGTGGCGGAAACGTGGCTCGAAGGGTCTCACCGGGCGTCGCCGGGGTCGCAAGCCCGGCGAGCAGAAAGCGTTGAGTGCCCGCCGGCAGCGCAAGCTGCGGTATGCGGTGGCCGAGCACACCCCGGCCACGTTCGGGCTGACCGGCCTGGTGTGGACCCGCAAGACAGTGGCCGAGCTGATCCGGGTGCGCCACGGCATCGTGCTGAACCTGCGCACCGTCGGCAACTACCTGCGTTCCTGGGGATTGTCGCCGCAGAAACCGATCCGCAAGGCCTACGAACAGGACCCCGAGTCCGTACGCCGATGGCTGGAGGAGGACTACCTGGCCATCGCCGCCCGCGCCCGCCGCGAGGGCGCACTGATCCTGTGGCTGGACCAGACCGGGATCCGCTCCGACGCCACCGTAGCCCGCACCTGGGCACCGGCGGGCCAGACACCGGCGGTGGGCAAAACGGGCAAACGATTCAGCGTGAACGCGATGTGCGCGATCGGGAACAAAGGCGAGCTGTACTTCACCGTCTACACCGGCTCGTTCAACGGCAAGGTGTTCCTGTCGTTCCTGGACCGGCTGACCCGCCATCTGGACCGCAAGGTCCACCTGATCGTTGACGGACACCCCGTCCACCGCCGCAAGACTATCCAGCAATGGATCACCAAGCACGCTGAGGCGATCGCGATGCACTTCCTGCCGGGATACAGCCCCGAACTCAACCCCGACGAGCTACTCAATGCCGACCTCAAACGCACCGTTTCCACCAGCACAGCCCGGATCCACCGGTGTTGTGGTGAAAGTTTGTGCAGGCGGGGGTCGTGTCGTGGTGGGGCAGATGCCCTCTGGCCTGGGATGATTGTTCTTGCAAGAGAGACAATCGGTTCCTGGATGAGAGGGCATCTGCTGGATGCAAGCATCGCATAGTGTCGGCGCGGTGTCGGTGAGGTTCGATGATCCGAATCTCGTGTCGTGTGCGGGATTGGTGCCGGTGTTGCGGCTGGCCGAGCAGGTCGGGGTGGCTGATCTGGCTGAGCAGACGGTGAAATTGTCGCCGGATGTGGGGTCGGCGGGGGCGAATCCGGGTGTGAAGGTGTCCTCGATCGTGGCGGGGATGGCCTGTGGTGCGGACTCGTTCGAGGATCTGGGTGTGATCCGCCACGGTGGCATGTCGCGGTTGTTCGACGGGATCCGGGCGCCGTCGACGCTGGGCACGTTTCTGCGTGGGTTCACCTATGGGCATGTGGCGCAGCTGGAGAAGCTGGGCCGGATCGTGCTGGAACGCCTGGCCGGGCGGTGCGGGTTGTTGCCGGGGGCCGATGAGCTGGTGTTCGTCGATATCGACTCGAAGATCAAAGAGGTCTACGGGGCGGGGAAGCAGGGCTCGGCGTATGGGTATACGAAGGTGCGGGGCCTGAACTATCTGATGGCCACGATCTCCACCCCCGGTACGGCGCCGGTGGTGGCGGCGACCCGGATGCGGGGTGGTAACGCCAATTCCGCCCGCGGCGCGGCGTCACTGATCACCTCGGCGATCAAGACGGCCCGGGCGTGTGGTGCGACGGGGACGATCGTGGTGCGGGGTGATTCGGCGTTTTTCACCGGCCCGGTCATCGCCGCGATCCGCAAAGCCGGGGCGTATTTCTCGGTCACCGCCAAACACACCGCGACTGTGAAGGCCGCGATCGCCGGGATCGACGAGAACACATGGCAGACCGTGCGTTTCAACCGGCCGGTCTTCGACGACCGCGCCAAGCAGTGGATCTATGAGGGCGAGATCGCCGAAACGACACTGGAGGCGTTCACCAACGTCACCCAGAATCCCGGCCGTGCGGTCACCGCCCGGCTGATCGTGCGCCGCACCCGGATCACCACCACCGATGCCACCGGCGAGTTGTTCCCGGTCTGGCTTTATCACGCGATCTTCACCGACTCCCCGCACGAGCTGCTCACCGCCGAGGCCGAGCACCGCGGCCGCGCCGGGACGATCGAGCAAGTCTTCGCCGACCTCAACGACTCCGCCGCGGCCCACCTGCCCTCCGGGCAGCTCGCCGCCAACGGCGCCTGGCTGTCCCTGGCCGCGCTGACCCACAACCTGATGCGTGCCGCAGGCAGTCTCGCGTCGCAGTTCCACGCCAAAGCCCGCACCACCACCCTGCGGCGGCACCTCATCACGATCCCGGCCCGTATCGCCCGCTCCGCCCGCCGCATCGTGCTGCACCTCCCGGCCGACTGGCACTGGAAACAGGCCTTCACCAGCCTGTTCACCGCAACCCACCCCCCGCCAGCCGGGGCCTGCCCCTGACCACACCCGCCTACGGGCGCCGACCGGAGACCACAGTGGATAAGCCGGACCACCAGGCCGGCGGACTCCGCACACCCACCACCAGCATTATCGATCAACACCCCCAAGACCTTGATCAACAACCCACGCCAAAACCAACTCGGTGGATCCGGGCACAGCCCCCAAAACCCGAGCCGAGTTGAAACAAGCGGTCCGCTCCTTCCTCCACCGGCTCCAGAAGCTGCCCGACCGAGTTCGCTCCTACTTCGGCAAACCCGAAGTTCGCTACGCCGCCTAACATCACACATTTGCCACCCGGATCAATAACACTCCCTCGCTGGGCGGGGGCACCCGAACTATCCAGGGTCCCGTGATGAGTGCGAGCGAACGGCCCGTTTGCCACACCTACGAGCCTGTTGCGTTTTCGGCGAAAACGGCTGAACCGAAGTACCAAATCAGTCTCGATCGCCGCCGTTTGTCCGCCAGTGGCCATCTCAGCCGTGATCGATCGATCACGGTCCGTGGTGGGCGTAATATTGCAACAGGCTCCTATCGACGCGAACAGGCCGTTCGCTCCACACCAGCCAACGAGCACGCACGGCTGCCGCACAACGAGATCCCGAACAGCCCCATAGCCCGAACCCACTCACGGGTCCTGAGCAGGCGCAACCGTGCTCTGCCGGCGTTCAGCGGATCCGGTTGCCGCGGCGCCAGACGGCGTGGGTGAGGGGGACGCCGGGGCGGTAGGCGAGCCAGGTCGTGCTCGGGGCGTCGAGGATGTGGACGTCCGCCCGCGCGCCGGGCCGGAGCACGCCGACCGCGCCATCGCCGGATTCCCGGCGCAGCGCACGTGCACCTCCCCAGGTCGCCGCGCGCACCGCTTCCTCGATGCTCATCCGCATCTGCAGCACAGCCGTCGTCACGCAGAACGCCATCGACGACGTGTAGGAGGAACCGGGATTGCAGTTGGATGCCAAGGCAACCGTGGCGCCAGCGTCGATGAGCGCCCGGGCGTCCGGCAACGGCTGCCGCGTCGACAGGTCGCAAGCGGGCAGCAGCGTCGCCACGGTTTCAGAACCGGCCAGCGCGTCCACATCGGACTCCGGGAGATAGGTGCAGTGGTCGACGCTCGCGGCTCCCATCTCGACGGCCAACCGCACGCCGGGCCCGGGCGCGAGCTGGTTGCCGTGCACGCGCAAGCCCAGCCCGCGTTCCTTGGCCGCTTCCAGGATCCGTGTGGACTGGTCGACGTCGAATGCGCCCTTCTCGCAGAACACATCGCACCAACCCACGTGCGGGGCCACCGCATCGAGCATTTCCCCGCACACCAAGTCCACGTAGGCGTCCGCATCCTCGCCCGGTGGCACGAGGTGCGCGCCGAGGAATGTGACCTCATCGGCTTCGGCGGCGATCTTCGCCGACCGCAACTCGTCGGCGACCGTCAACCCGTAGCCGGTCTTGGTCTCCATGCACGTCGTGCCCTGCGCCGCCGCTTCGGCGATGTGCTTGCGCAGGTTGGCTGCCAGTTCCTCGTCGGTGGCGCCCCGCGTCGCCCTTACCGTCACCGCGATTCCGCCCGCCTGGTAGGGTTTTCCGGCCATCCGGGCGGCGAACTCCGCGGTGCGGTCCCCGGCGAACACCAGGTGCGTGTGGCTGTCGACCCAGCCCGGCAGGACCGCTCGCCCGGCGGCGTGGAACCGCTCGTCAGCGTCCGGGGCGCTAGCCGCAGGCCCGGCCCAGACGACCCGGTCACGGTCGATGACCAGCGCGGCGTCGGTGAGCGTGCCGAGCTCGTCGTCGTTCGTCGCCAGCTCGCCGATTCCAGTAATAACTGTGCTTGTCATCGTTGTTTGCTTTCCGCTCTTGGTATCGCCAATTGCTTACGCGCGGAGCGCGCTGATCGCGTCGTGGAGTTCTCCCGCCGCGTCGATCGCCTGGTGGCGACCGTCCTGCACGATGCGGCGACCATCGGCGATCACGACCCGCACGTCGTCGGCCCGCGCGACCGCCGGGACGGCCTCCGGCGCAACGCCCGCCAGCCGGGTCGACCCGAGATCCACGGCGACGAAGTCGGCGCGGGCGCCGACGCCGAGCCAGCCCGCATCGGGCCAGCCGAGCGACCGGTGCCCGGCCGTGGTCGCCATCTCCAGCAACTCGTCGGCCGCGAAGTGCCCGCGGGTCTCGGTGTTCAGCCGCGAGTACGACTCGACGGCCTGGGCTTCCGCGAACGGGTCGATCACCGAATGCCCGTCGCTGCCGATCGCGAGCGTGCTTCCCGCGACGCGCAACGCCGCCGCCGGACCGATCCCGTCGGCCAGGTCGGCCTCGGTCGTCGGGCACAGGCACACCTCGGTACCGCTACCGCCCAGCAGCGCCACATCGGATGCGGCCAGGTGGGTGGCGTGCACCGCCGTCACATCCGCGCCCAGCGCGCCGTGCGATTCCAGCAGTTGGGTCGGCGTGCAGCCATGTGCCGCCAGACATGCCTCGTTCTCGGCGCGCCGCTCGGAAAGATGCAGGTGCAACGGCGCTTCGCTCTTGCGAGCCCAGCCCGCCACCTCCGGGATCTCCTCGGCGGGCACCGCGCGGACCGAATGCAGCGCGGCTCCGAGGCGAACCCGGTCTCTGTCCATAGTGTACTTATCAATCCGGTCGATCCAGCTAGTCGCAGCGCCGTCCGAGAAGCGCCGCTGCACGCCGTCCAGTGACCTGCCGAAACCGCCTGCCAGGTAGCAGGTGTCGAGCAGCGTGAGCCTGATCCCCGCGTCCTGCGCTGCCTGCACGAGGGCGTGGCCCATCGCGTTCGGGTCGTCGTAGCGGGTTCCGCTCGCGGCGTGGTGCACGTAGTGGAACTCGCCGACGCAGGTGATCCCGGCAAGCGCCATCTCGGCGTAGACGCCGCGGGCGAGCCGGTAGTAGCTGTCCGGGTCCAGCACCGCCGCCACCTGGTACATCTGGTCGCGCCAGGTCCAGAAGGTGCCGCGCGCGCCGTTGTGCCAGCCGCGCAGCGCCCGGTGGAAGGCGTGGGAATGCGCGTTCGCGAGCCCGGGCAGCGTCATTCCCGGCAGCCGTTCGGCGTGCTCGGGCGGGGTTCGGGCCGAACCTGCGGCGCTGATGCGGCCGCCATCGACGTCGAAGAGCACGCCCCGCTCCGGGCCGCCCGGCAGCCAGGCCCATTCGCACCAGTACGTGGCCATCCGCGTCACCCCGCGAGGTTTTCCAGGACCCGGGCGAGCGCGTTTGCACCGGAATCGCAGTCGCCGGGCTCCGCGTGCTCTTCCGGGGCGTGGCTGATGCCGGTCGGGTTGCGCACGAAGAGCATCGCAGTCGGCACCTCGGCGGTGAGGATCCCCGCGTCGTGCCCGGCCCCGGTCGACAACGCCGGCGCGTCGTCGAGCAGGCCGCTGAGCTGGTCGCGGAACGCGGCGTCGAAGTGCACGGTGTCCCCGTAGGATTCCTCGACCACCTCGACCTGGCAGCCCTCCGCGGCAGCGAACTCCCCCGCCGCCCCGGACAGGTCCTCGACGATGGACCTCGTCGACCGGTGGTCCGGCGACCGCGCGTCCAACCACACGTCCACAGCGGACGCGATGACGTTGGTGCCGCCGGGGTTCGGGACCAGCCGCCCCACCGTCGCCCGTCCGCCGTCGACGCCTTCAGCGATCCGGCGCGCTTCGAGGACGAGCCGCGATGCGGGCAGCATCGGGTCGTGGCGGTCGGCGATCAGCGTCGCGCCGGCGTGGTTTCCCTGGCCGCCGAACCGGAATCGCCACCTGCCGTGCGCCAGGATCGACGACGCGACCGCCACCGGCCGCCGCAGGTCGATCAGGCCGCGCCCCTGCTCGACGTGCAGCTCGACGAACTGCCCGATGCGCCGCAACGCCTCCTCGTCCCGCCCTAGCCGCGCCGGGTCCGCGCCGAAGAAGCGCATGGCCTCGGCGAACGTCACCCCGTTCGGGTCGCGGAGCGCGCGGGCCCGGTCCGCGTCGATGGTCCCGGCCAGCAGCCTGGACCCCAGGCATGGCACGCCGAACCGGCCGCCCTCCTCCTCCGCGAAGACCACCACCGCGAGCGGCTTGCGGGGGGTGAAACCCTTGGCCCGCAACAGGTCCACCGCGCTCAACGAGCTGACCACGCCCAGCGGCCCGTCGAACGCCCCGCCGCCGGGCACCGAGTCGAGGTGGCTGCCGGTCACCACCGCGTCATCGCCCGGCTCGTCCCACCACGCCCAGATGTTGGCGTTCCGGTCGGTGGTGACCCGCAGGTCGCGCGCCTCGGCCTGCTCGAAGAACCACTCGCGCAACTCCCGTTCGGCATCGTCGAAGACGTGCCGGGAGTACCCGCCCCGGCGCCGGTCCGCGCCGACATCGGCGATGGCCGCCATCAACTCGTTCGGTCCCGCCACAGCCACTCCTTCCCGAACACCCGCGTCACGGGCAGAACTGCCCGCGCTGGATCTTTCCGAGGCCGTGAGCGTTTTTGGTTGCTATAGCGCCCAAAAACGCTCACGGGTGCTCAGCCGACGAGCGGAGTTCGGATGCCGCGTTCGGCGGCGACCTCGTCCGCTCGCTCGTAGCCCGCGTCGACGTGCCGGATCACGCCCATGCCCGGGTCGTTGGTCAGCACCCGCGCCAGTTTCTGCGCGGCCAGCTCGGTGCCGTCGGCGACCGTGACCTGGCCCGCGTGCAGCGACCGCCCCATGCCGACCCCGCCGCCGTGGTGCAGCGACACCCACGTCGCGCCGGAGGCCGTGTTGACCAGGGCGTTCAGCAGCGGCCAGTCCGCGACCGCGTCCGAGGTGTCGGACATCGCCTCGGTCTCCCGGTACGGCGAGGCCACCGACCCGCAATCCAGGTGGTCCCGCCCGAGCACCAGCGGCGCCTCGAGCTCGCCGGAGGCCACCATCTCGTTGAACCGCAGGCCCGCCTCGGCCCGCTCGCCGTAGCCGAGCCAGCAGATCCGCGCGGGCAGCCCCTGGAACGAAACCTTCTCGCCGGCCAGCCGGATCCACCGCGCCAGGTGCTCGTCGTCGCCGAACAGGTCGAGGATCGCCTGGTCGGTCTTGGCGATGTCGGCCGGGTCGCCGGACAGCGCCGCCCACCGGAACGGGCCCTTGCCCTCGCAGAACAGCGGCCGGATGTAGGCGGGCACGAAGCCCGGGTAGGCGAAGGCCCGCTCGTAGCCGCCGAGCTCGGCCTCGCCGCGCAGCGAATTGCCGTAGTCGAAGACCTCGGCGCCGCCGTCGAGGAACCCGACCATCGCCTCGACGTGCTTGGCCATCGAATCGCGCGCCCGCTCGGTGAACTCGTCGGGCTTCTTGGCCGCGCAGTCGCGCCAGTCGGCCAGGTCGACGCCCAGCGGCAGGTAGGACAGCGGGTCGTGCGCGGAGGTCTGGTCGGTCACGATGTCCGCGGGCACGCCGCGCCGCAGCATCTCGGGCAGCAGCTCGGCGGCGTTGCCGATCACGGCGACCGAGTAGGCGCGCCGGTCGTTCTTCGCGGCGACGGCCTTCTCGATCGCGGCGTCGAGGTCGCCGGCGACCTCGTCGAGGTAGCCGTGCCGGACCCGGCGGTGCGCGCGCTCGGGGTCGCACTCGACGACCAGTGCGACGCCGTCGTTCATCGTCACCGCCAGCGGCTGCGCGCCGCCCATGCCGCCGAGACCGGCGGTGATGGTCAGGGTGCCCGCGAGGCTGCTGCCGAAGCGGCGGGCCGCGATCGCCGCGAACGTCTCATAGGTGCCCTGCAGGATGCCTTGGGTGCCGATGTAGATCCACGACCCGGCGGTCATCTGCCCGTACATCATCAGGCCGAGCGCGTCGAGGCGGCGGAACTCCGTCCAGTTCGCCCAGTCGCCGACCAGGTTGGAGTTGGCGATGAGCACCCGCGGCGCCCACTCGTGGGTCTGCAGGACGCCGACCGGCTTGCCGGACTGCACCAGCAGCGTCTCGTCCTCGCGCAGCGTGGTCAGTTCCCGGACCATCGCGTCGAACGAGGCCCAGTTCCGGGCCGCTTTGCCGGTGCCGCCGTAGACGACGAGGTCGTCGGGCCGCTCCGCGACCTCCGGATCGAGGTTGTTCTGCAGCATCCGCAGCGGCGCTTCGGTGCTCCAGCTGCGCGCGGTCAGCGTCGTCCCGCGCGGGGCGCGCACGGGTCGGGCTTCGCTCATGACACCCTCCGGTCCACTGTGGAATTTGTGAAGCCGGCGACGGCTTCGCGCACCGCGCCGGAACGGATCAGTTCTTCGGCCGCGGCGATCTCCGGCGCGATGTGGCGGTCGGCTCCGGGGCCCGGGACCCGGGTGCGCAGCAGGTCCCGCACCGCGCCGGTGGCTGGGCCCGGCTCCAGCGGGGCGCGCAGGTCCAGGGCTCGCGCGGCGGTCAGCATCTCGATCGCGAGCACCGTCGTCAGGCCGTCGATGCCGCGGCGGAGCTTGCGCGCAGCGGACCAGCCCATCGACACGTGGTCCTCCTGCATCGCGCTCGTCGGGATCGAATCGACCGACGCCGGGACCGCGAGCCGCTTCAGCTCGGCGACCACCCCTGCCTGCGTGTAGTGCGCGATCATGTGCCCGGAGTCGACGCCCGGGTCATCGGCGAGGAACGCGGGCAGCCCGTGCGAACGTGCGACGTCGAGCATCCGGTCGGTGCGGCGATCGGCCATGCTCGCGACGTCCGCCAGCGGAATGGCGAGGAAGTCCAGCGCATGGGCCAACGGGGCACCGTGGAAGTTGCCGTTGGACTCCACCCGGCCGTCGTCGAGCACGACCGGGTTGTCGATGGCGGCCGCGAGCTCCCGATCCGCCACGGTCTCGGCGTAGCCGACGGCGTCCCGGGCCGAGCCGTGCACCTGCGGTGCGCACCGCAGCGAATACGCGTCCTGCACGCGCGTGCACTCGGGCCCGCGGTGACTGGCCACGATCTGCGAATTCGCCAGCAGCGCCAACATCCGCGCCGCGGAAACCGCCTGCCCCGGGTGCGGGCGCAGGCGCTGCAGGTCGGCGGCGAACGCACGGTCGGTGCCCAGCAGCGCCTCCACGCTCATCGCCGCCGTCACATCGGCCACGTCCAGCAGCGCGGACAGGTCGTCCAGCGCGAGCACCAGCATGCCGAGCATGCCGTCGGTGCCGTTGGTCAGCGCCAGGCCTTCCTTCTCCGCGAGCACCACGGGCTCGATCCCGGCGTCGGCCAGCGCCTCGGCGGCCGGGCGGAGCCGCCCCGAGGCGTCGAAGACGTCGCCTTCGCCGGTCAGGGCGAGCGCGACGGCCGCCAGCGGCGCGAGGTCTCCGGAGCAGCCGAGCGAGCCGAATTCATGCACCACCGGCACGATGCCGGCGTTGAGCATCCCGGCCAGCGCGTGCGCGGTTTCCGGGCGGACGCCGGTGCGCCCAGTCGCGATCGTGTGCAGGCGCAGCAGCATCTGGGCCCGTACCACCTCCGGTTCGACGGCCGGGCCGGCGCCCGCCGCGTGCGAGCGCACGAAGGACTGCTGCAGGGCGGCGCGCCGGTCGCTGGGGATGTGCCGCACGGCCAGCGCACCGAACCCGGTCGACACCCCGTAGGTGGGGCGCGGCTCGGCGGCCAGCGCTTCGATGTGCTTCCGCGTCGCGGCTATGCCGTGCTCGGCGAGCCGGGTCAGTTCCACGCGCGTGCCGCCGCGGGCGACGTCGACTACCTCGTCGCGGTCGAGCGGCTCCGGACCGACATTGAGCACGTTGTCCTGCATAACTCCATATCAGCGCTACTGCGCCGTCGGCAGAAGCCCGGTTAGGGTGAGAGTGTCTGGAGTTCCAGACACCAACCCCGAACGGAGGGTCGTGGGCGGCAGCAGCGACGTTCCCGCGTTGCGACGCGGGCTGGCCATCCTGCGGGTGCTCGCGGGCCGCGCCGGGCCGGTGTCGGCCGTGGTCATCGCCCGTGACCTGGACCTGCCCCGGTCGACGACCTACCACCTGCTGGCCGAGCTGGTCGCCGCCGGATTCGTGACCCACCTGCCGGAGGAGCGGCGCTATGGGCTGGGCATGGCGGCCTTCGAGCTCGGCTCGGCCTACCTGCGCCACGACCCGCTGGAACGCCTCGCCGGGCCGCTGCTGCGCCGGCTGGTGGATGAGGTGGGCCGCACCGCGCACCTTGGCGTCCTGCACGGCGGCGAGTCGCTCTACTTGATCAAGGAACGCCCGTCCCAGCCGCAGACGCTGGTAACCGATGTCGGCGTCCGGCTGCCCGCGCAGCTGACCGCGTCCGGGCGCGCGCTGCTCGCGCACTTGCCCGCCGCGCACGTGCGGGCCCTGCTGCCGTCGAGCGAGCGGTTCGTGCGGCGGACCGACCGGGGCCCGCGGAACCTGCCCGAACTGCGCCGGTTGCTGGCGGAGGAGCGCCGACGCGGCTGGGCGATCGAGGACGGTTTCGTGACGGCGGGCTTCGCCTCGGTGGCGTGCGCGGTGTTCGACCACGGGGCCCGCCCCATCGCGGCGATCAGCGTCACCTTCCGCCACTTCTGCGAAACCCCGGGCGGCGAACCCTGCGCCGAGACCTGGCCGAACCTGGCCACCCAGGTCCACCGAACGGCGGCGGAACTGACCACCAGGATCAGCGGCCGCTCGGCCTAACAGCACGCCTCGGTGTCGTGAGTGCGCAAACCGGCTCTAAGGAGTTGCCGGCAAATAAGCCGTAGATTTTGGTTCGCCCGCCCCTCAACACGGCGACCATGATCAACAAAGCTGTTGATAACCGGCAAGTCCTTACCGGTTTTCGCACTCACGACATGGGTTGAACGTCAGAGGCCGGCCGAGGCGACGAACTCCTTGGCGACATCGGCCGGGTTGGCCTTGTCGACCTCGATCTTCCGGTTGAGCTCCGTCAGCTTGTCCGTGTCGAGGGCGCGGGACACCTTGTTCAGCGCCTCGGCCTGCTGCGGGGTCAGCTTCCCCTTGTGCGCCAGTGGAACCACGTTCTGCGCCGGGAACATGTTCTTCGGGTCTGCCAGCTTCACCAGGTTGTTCGCCGCGATCTGCGACGAGGTGGTGAACAGGTTCGCCACCTGGATCTGGCCGGACGTCAACGCGTCCACCGTGATGGTGCCCGCCTCGACGGGGCGGATCTCCTTGAACCGGCAGCCGTAGTCCTCCGCGATCTTGGCTTCCCAGCGGGACTTCCACTCCGCCGGCGCGCCGAGCACGAATTCGCCGCAGCGCGGCCCGAGATCAGCCATCGACCGCACCCCGGTACCGGCGGTGGCGGCGGTGACGGTCAGCACGTCGGAGTCCTCGGCCGGGGACTGCTCCAGCAGCTCCATCTCGCCCGGCACGGACTGCTTGAGCTGCTCGTAGACCTGCTGGGGCTCGGTCGCCGACGCCTGCGGGTTCAGGTACTTCAGCAGGTTCCCGGTGTAGTCGGGGACCACCGAGAGCTCCCCGTTGCGCACCGCGTTCACGTAGAACTCCCGGGCGCCGATGCGCGGCCGGGTCTCCACCTCGGCGCCGGTGGTCTTCAGCGCTTCGGCGTAGATGTTCATCAGCAGCTCGCTCTCGGCGAAATCGGCCGAGCCGACCACCAGCGCGCCGCCCTGGTTCCGGTTGGCCTCCAACGGGTTCTGCGAACCGCAGCCGGTCAGCAGCAACGCCGCCGCGGCGGCGCAAATCAGCAACCGCTTCATCAATCCTTACCTCCTCGTCGGGCGGCCAGCACCAGACCGCGCGGCACCAACAGCCGGGTCGCGCCGGCCAACACCAAGTCGAGCAGGACCGCGAGCACCGCGATGACGATCGCGGCCGAGGCCATCTGCGCGTAGTCGCTGATCTTCAGCCCGTCCAGCAGGATCCGCCCCAGCCCGCCGAGCCCGACGTAGGCCGCGACCGCCGCGGTGGCGACAACCTGCAGCATCGCGCTGCGCACCCCGCCGAACAGCAGCGGCAACGCGGTCGGCAGCTCCACCTGCCACAGCCGCTGCACGGGCGTCATCCCCATGCCCTTGGCCGCATCGACCGCGTCGGCGGGCGCGTTGCGGACCCCCGCGTAGGTGCCGGAGAGGATCGCCGGGATCGCGAGAATGACCAGCCCGGCCAGCGCCGGGCCCTCCCCGAGCCCGAAGTTCAGCACCAGCAGCGTCACCACGCCCAACGTCGGCAGCGCCCGCATCGCGTTGCTGACCCCCACCACGAGAACCGCGCCGCGCCCGGAGTGTCCGATGTAGACACCCAGCGGCACGGCCACCACGGATGCGGCGGCGACGGAGACCACGCAGTAGTACAGGTGCAGCAGGGTCTGCGCCAGGATCCCGCCCGGCCCGGTCCAATGCGCCGGGTCGGTCAACCAGGCGATCAGCTCGCTGATCATGCGCGGCTCACCGCCGCCCGCGCCCACGGCGTCAACCGCCGCCACAACGCCACCAGCAGCAGGTCGACCACCAGGGCCAGCAACAGGGTGAGCACGATGCCGATGACGATCTGCTCCGGGTAGTCCAGTTGGAATCCGGCGGTGAACAGCCGTCCCAGACCGCCGATGCCGACCAGTGCACCGACGCTGACCAGGCTGATGTTGCTGACCGACGCGACCCGGACCGCCGCGACCAGAACCGGCACCGCCAGCGGCAGCTCCACGGCGAGGAACCGCCGTCCGGGCCGGTACCCCATCGCCGTCGCGGCGGTAACGATGTGGGCGGGCACCGAGTCCAGCGCGTCCCGGACCGGCCGCACCAGCAGCGCCGCGGTGTAGAGCGTCAGAGCGATGATCACGTTGACCGAGGACAGCAGCGGCGTCCCCACCAGCCCGGGGATGATCACGAACAGGGCCAGCGACGGGATCGTGTAGAAGACGTTGGCCCCGCCCTGCAGCAAGCCGCGCAGCCAGCGCACCTGCTGCGCGAGGCGCCCCAGCGGCAACGCCACCAGCACGCCGAGCAGCAGCGGCACCAGCGCGAGGTAGATGTGCTGGCCGAGCTGGCTGAGCACCATTTCCCGGTTGCTGGGGCTCTCGAAGAAATCGATCATGGCAGCCCTTCGCCGACGCTGCGGCGGTGCTGTGCGATCACGTCGAGCACGTGGTCGGTGGTGATCACACCGACCAACCGGCCATCGCCGTCGACGACGACACCCTGTCCGGACGGCGCGGACAGCGCTGCGTCGAGGGCGCCGCGCAGCGGGGTGTGCTCGGTGTAGAGCGACCCGCCAGCGACGAGCTGCGCCTCGGCGAGCTCCCCATCCACATTAGACCCGGGCGGGAGCCAGCCCCGCGGTCGGCCGTCGCCGTCGACCGCCAAGCGCCAACGCGGTTCCGGCGGCACGTTCGTACCCAGCTCGACCGTGGCCACCGGCTCCGGGCGCACGCCTTCGGAGTCCACGAAGGACAGTCGCCGGTAGCCGCGGTCCCGGCCGACGAAGGCCGTCACGAAGTCGTCCGCCGGGTCGGCGAGCAGGTCGTCGGGCCGGGCGTACTGGGCGAGGTGCCCGCCCTGGCGCAGCACTGCGACCTTCTCGCCCAGCTTCACGGCCTCGTCGATGTCGTGGGTGACGAACAGCACTGTCTTGTCCAGCTCGTCCTGCAGTCGCAGCAGCTCGTCCTGCAGGCCCTCCCGCACCACCGGGTCCACCGCGCTGAACGGCTCGTCCATCAGCAGCACCGGCGGGTCGGCGGCCAATGCCCGGGCCACCCCGACGCGCTGCTGCTGACCGCCGGAGAGCTGGGCCGGGTAGCGCTTGCCCAACTCCTGCGGCAGCCCCACCAGCTCCAGCAGCTCACCGGCCCGCCGTCGCGCCTCCTGCTTGCTGCGACCGTGCAGCAGCGGCACCGTCGCCACGTTGTCGAGCACGTTGCGGTGCGGGAACAGCCCGGCCTGCTGGATGACGTAGCCGATGCCGCGGCGCAGCTGAGCGGGATCGCGCTCGCGCACATCGGTGCCGCCCACCAGCACCTTCCCCGACGACGGCGCGATCATCCGGTTCACCATCCGCATCAAGGTGGTCTTGCCGCACCCGGACGGCCCCACCAGCACGGTGATAGTGCCGGTCTGCACCGACAGACTCAGCTCGTGGACGGCGACAGTGCCGTTGCCGTACTGCTTGCGCACGGCCTGGAACTCGATCACCCGAGCCCCCTCGTAGATCGTCGCGGTCCCCCAAACCTGGCCGACCCTAGCTCGATCGGTGCAATCGTGCGATCGACCGATACCGTCGCGTGATCTTCTCGGGGTGTCCCAGCTGCACCATCCCACCGATTGGGAGCCCGGCGCGGCGGCGGCGCCGCGGGGCACGCCGTAAGGTTGGGAATCCGATGAACACTGCTCAGCACCCCGCAACTCCCGAGCCCATCGACGCCGTGCACGCGGTACTCGCCGACGCCGGAGTCCTCGCCCGACGGCTGCGCGAGATCCTCGCCCAGCTCGCCGAAGGCGCGCTGCCGCTCGACGAGTTGATCCGCAGGACGGCCGTCGCGCGGCGCACGGTCGAGGACCTGCTCGCCGCCGCCGGGCCCGACGTCGAAGCCACCGGCGAGACGTACCGGCTGACGCCGGAAACGCGCGACCGCTACCGGCAGCGCTTCGCGCTGGACGAGCTGCGCCCCGCCCCGCCCGCTGGGGCCGAGCAGCTGGAGCGGATGCGCGGTTTCGTCGAGAGCGGCCCGGCGCCCGCCGCGACGCTCGACCACGTGACGGCTACGCCGGAAACCGCGCTGCGCCGCGCCGAATGGCTGCGCGACAACTACGACCTGCGCGGCGCGCAGCTACTCTGCCTGGGCGATCACGACCTGACGTCGTTAGCGTTGAGCTTGGTCGTGCCATCGGCGTCGGTGACCGTGGTGGACCTCGACGAACGGATCCTGGCGCACATCGACTCGGTCGCGGCCGAACAGGGCTTCGCCATCCGCACCCTGCACGCCGACCTGCGGTTCGGGGTGCCGCCGGTGCTGGAAGGCTGCGCGGACCTGGTGTTCACCGATCCGCCCTACACCCCGGAGGGCATCGGGCTGTTCGCCACGCGGGCCGCCGAATGCCTGGCTGGCCCGAACAGCCGGCTCCTGATCGCCTACGGCTACAGCGCGCGGACCCCGGCGCTGGGGCACAAGGTGCAGCAGGAATTGCTGCGGCTGGGCATGGTGTTCGAGGCGATCCTGCCCCGTTTCCACCGGTACTTCGGGGCGCAGGCCATCGGCAGCGCGAGCGACCTGTACGTATGCCAGCCGACCGCGCACACCCGCAAGCTGGCCCTGCGCCAAGCGCCGGGGATCTACACGCACGGCCCCCAGTCGGTGGAGGCGTTGGAGGCCTCGGCGCCGACGGAGTTCCTGGAGGCTGTCGGCGAGCGCGTCGGCGGCCCGGTCGCGACGTTGCGGGATCCTGGCTGGCCCCGGCCGATCCGGCAGCAGCAGGGCGCACCGGTGTTCGACCTGCGCAACGATCCGGGGCCGTGGCTGCTGCGGATGCTGTTGGCGTGCAACGCCGAACGCGCCGGATTCGTGGTCGACAACAACCACCCGGACATCACCAGCGAGCGCGCGCAGCACGCCCTGTCGGAGCTCGTCGCGGCGAAGTACCGGCTGCGGTTCCACCGCAGCAGCCCGGACTCGAAGCACGCGGTCGTGGTGGCGGACGCGATGGAAACCCCGTCGGTGGCGCGCTACCTGCTGAACCGGGCGCACGGCAAGGTCGGCAACATCTGGCGGGAAGGCCTGATCACCTACTCCGACGAGAGCCTGACCAAGCGCGAGGCCAAGGACCGCATCGCCGAGCTCGCGCCCAACGCGGACGACCTGGACCTGCGCTTGATCGACCTGCCCCGCCACCGGATCGCCGAACTCGTCCGCTCGACAACCGCGTAGCGCCTCGTTTCCGCAGTTAAGACCCCGTGAGTGTTTGTGGGGGCTATAGCACCCACAAACACTCACGGGCATCTACCAGCAAACACCGGCTGGGGCCTAGCTTCAAGGCGCAACGGGACGGCCTCGTTCACACGTTCCCGGGATGGGCAGCGGGCCTCGTTCGAGGAGGTCGCGGAGCTCGTGGGCCGGGATCGCTCCGGAGAACAGCCACCCCTGGTAGGCGTCCACCCCGACCCCGCACAGCACGTGGAACTGCGTCGCCGTCTCCACGCCCTCGGCCACGCACAGGCGGCCCATCGCGCGGGCCATGTCCACGACCGCCCGCGCCACCGCGAAGTCCGAGGCGTCGCCGCCGACCCCGGCGACGAACCTGCGGTCCACCTTGATGATCTGCGCGGGCAGGTCCTTCAGCCGGGCCAGCGACGAGTAGCCGGTGCCGAAGTCGTCGACGGCGAACCGCACGCCGCGCGCGACCAGCTCGCCCATCTCGTGCCGGGTCCGCGACGGCAGGTCCGCCAGCGCCGTCTCCACCAGCTCCAGGATCACCCGGTCCCAGGCGATGCCGGTCTCGGCGACGATGTCGGCGACCGCGTCGACGAACTCCGGACCACCCGGCACCAGACCCGCCAGGTTCACCGCGACGCCCGCCTGGCGGCCGCCGCGCGCAGGCCACGTCGCCGCCTCCCGGAGCGCGGTCCGCAGTACCCAGCGATCGAGCTCCCGCAACAGGTCGCCCTGCTCCGCGACCGGCAGGAACGCGTCCGGCGCGAGCATCCCGCGATCCGGATGCGGCCAACGCACCAGCGCTTCGGCGGTGACCACCGCGCCGTCGGAATTCACCACCGGCTGGTAGTGCAGGACGAGGCCGTCGTTGTTCAGCGCCTCCCGCAGCTGCCCCTCCAGGTGCAGCTGCCGGTCCGCCGAGGCCATCAGCGCGGGGCTGGCCAGCGAGACCTTGCCGGCGCCGCGGCGCTTCGCCTCGAACATTGCCGCATCGGCGAACCGCAACAGGTCCTCGCCGCCGGCACGCGACCCGTTGGGCACGGCGGCGCCGATCGACGCCGATACCCGGATCAGCTGGCCGTGCACCGGTACCGCGGTGCGCAGCAGCCCGGAAACCCTGGTGGCCAGGGAATCGACGCCGCCGACCGCCTCGATGTCCTGGCAGATGATCACGAACTCGTCGCCCGAAAGCCGGGCGGCCGTGCAACCGTCCGGCAGTCCGCCTTCCAGCCGCCGCGCCAGCGCGACCAGCAGCTCGTCCCCGGCGTCGTGGCCCAGCGAGTCGTTCACCCGCTTGAAGTTGTCGATATCGCAGAACAGCACCGCGACGCGGTGCGAGTCGGCGCGCCCGAGCAGGTGGCTGAGCAGGTCCTTGACCGCCGCCCGGTTCGGCAACCCGGTCAGGTCGTCGTGGGTGGCCTGGTAGCGCAGGGCTTCGGACGCGCGTCGCCGCTCGGTGATGTCCTGGAACACCACCAGCCAGAACTGGGTGCCGTCGTCCTGCACCGACGAGGATGTGTGCAGCTCGCAGTACACCGGCTCGCCGTCGGAGCGCACCAACACCCGCTGCGGCACCCGGCGCCGGATGCCCGGCCGCTCGGCGGGCGTGGGCAGGCCGGTCTCCAGCTCGTCCGGGTGCGTGATGTCCGGGACCGTCATGCCGCGCAGCTGCTCCAGGCGGTAGCCGAGCAGGTCGCACAGCGCGTCGTTTGCGTCGACCAGCCGCTCCGCCCGGTCGAACAGGCCGATCCCGACCGGCGTGATGCTGACCAGGTCGGTGAAGCGCTGGCTGGACCGCTCCATGCGGGTCACCACGGCGCGCTGCTCGGTGACGTCCTGGACGGTGCCGACCAGGACGGCCTGGCCGTCCGCGTCCCGGATCGCGGTGCCGTGCAGGCGGAGGATCCGCATCGTGCCGTCGATGCGCACGTAGCGGTGCTCGACCTCGATCGGCTCGTGCTGCTCCTTCAGCGGCTGCCACGCCTGCCGGACCCACTCCTGGTCGTCCGGGTGCACCCGTTCCAGGTAGGTGCCGAAGGTGGTGTGCGCGGTGGTGGGCTTGCCGATGATCTCGTGCAGCATCCGCGACAACCGGAAGACATCGCTGCGCGGATTCCACTCCCACGTGCCGAGCCGGGCGATCCGCTGCGCGTCCTGCAGCTTGCGCCGCTCGTCGCGCAATTGGCGCTCCAGAGCCCGGTTCTCGGTGATGTCCTGAACGGTGCCCTGCACCCGCTCCACCCGGCCGGAGCGGTTGTACTCGGCGCGCCCGGTGCAGAGGTAGATCCGCTTGCCGGGCAGGTCGCGAAGCTCGACCTCCAGCAGTTCTCCTTCGGGGGCGGTGAGCACCTCGGTGTAGAACTCCTCGGCGCGGTCTTGGTCCTCGGGATGGGTCGCCGCGATCATCGACAAGGCGTCGGTGGCGTCCTCCGCACCGGAGCCGCCGAGGAATTCCGTGAGCACCGGACTCTGGTACAGCTCACCGGTTTCCGGGTAGAACACCCAGCTGCCGACCTTCGCGATCCGCTGCGCCTCGATCAGCCAACGCCGCTCGTTCTCGGAGTCCCTGGACGTCTCCGGCGAGGCCTCGGTCAGATCCGAAACGTCGATCAGCACCGTGACGCGCAGCCGTTCGTCGTCGGCGTGCGGCCAGCTCAGCGGGCGGACCGGGATCCGGCCGCCGCGCGCCCGCAGCAGCGAAACCTGCCCGTCGCGCGCCACCAGATCCGCGAGCCGGCAGCCGACCAGGGTGGCGGGGCTGGTTTCGCCGGCGAGCTTCGCGGCCTGCTCCGTCGCCCGCACCACGACGCCGTCCTTGGTGCTGAGCAGGGCCGGTGCGGCCGGTAGGGGAACCAGCGCGAACGCCTCGGCGCGGGCACCGGCCAGGCCGAGACCGCCGGAGGTCGTCCGGTGCCTCTCGCTCCGCTCGGTCAACAGCACCCCTCCTGCGTAGCAGCCACCCGGCCGCCGCCCGCGGACGCCCGACACGCCACCGGCGAGTGACGTGCAACACAGCGAACCGTGCAGCTGACCTTACCTGTCCACGCACCGGCAGTAACGCCATGGTGCCGGGGCGCGGACCGATTCCCTGGAGGAGTGACAGCCGTCGCCCGACATGATGACGCCGACCGACGAAATTCGGTTGTCGGCCGCCGATGCGGCGGGGCCGGGGGAGCCGCTGCCCGGCTCCCCCGGCCCCGCCGCTGCAAGCCGAACCTACCGCTGTCCGGCCCCGGAACGACAGCCTCGACGGCTCACGCGGTTGCGACGCCGTCGGCTCGCGCCGCCTTCGCGACCGCCGCGCTGACCTCCGGCGCCACCCGCGGGTCCAGCGGGCTGGGCACGATGTGGTCCGCGCTGAGGTCGTCGGCGGCGACCGCCGCGATCGCCTCGGCCGCCGCGACCTTCATGCCGTCGGTGATGTCGCGCGCCCCGACGTCCAGCGCTCCCTTGAAGATGCCGGGGAACGCCAGCACGTTGTTGATCTGGTTCGGGAAGTCGCTGCGGCCGGTGGCGACCACCTTGGCGTGCCGCCGGGCGACGTCCGGGTGGATCTCCGGGTCCGGGTTGGAGAGCGCGAACACGATGGCGTCGTCGGACATCGTCGCCACGAGCTCCTCCGGGAGCTGCCCGACCGAGACCCCGATCACCACGTCGGCGCCACGCAACGCCTCCGCAGGCCCGCCGGTGATGCCGCGCGGGTTGGTGAACTCGGCCAGTTCCTGCTTGACCGGCGTCAGGCCGTCCCGCGCGGAGTGGACCACACCGCGCGAGTCGAGCACGATGATGTCCTCGACACCGGCGGTGTGCAGGATCTTCGCGCAGGCCACACCGGCCGCGCCCGCGCCGGAGATCACCACTCGCAGCGATTCCAGCTCTCGGTCGACGACCTTGGCGGCGTTGCGCAGCGCGGCCAGCACGACCACTGCGGTGCCGTGCTGGTCGTCGTGCATGACCGGGCAGTCCAGCGCCTCGGCGACCCGGCGCTCCAGCTCGAAGCAGCGCGGCGCGGAGATGTCCTCCAGGTTGACCGCGCCGAACGACGGGCGCAGCCGGACCAGGGTTTCCACGATCTCGTCGACGTCGGTGGTGTCCAGCACCAGCGGGATCGAGTCGAGGCCGGCGAAGGTCTTGAACAGCGCCGATTTGCCCTCCATCACCGGCAGCGAGGCCCGCGGCCCGATGTCGCCCAGGCCGAGCACCGCGGTGCCGTCGCTGACCACGGCCACCAGCCGTTGCGTCCAGGTGTAGCGGTCGGCCAGCGCCGGGTCGCTGGCGATTGCGCGGCTGACCTGCGCCACGCCCGGGGTGTAAGCGATCGACAGATCCCGCACGGAATCCAGCGGCGCGGTCACTCCGACGGCGAGCTTGCCGCCCTCGTGCGCCGCGAAGATCTCCTCGTTGGTCAATTCGGCACCGACTCCGCTCGCGGTGCTGTCGTTCACGGTGGTCACGGCGTCCCTCCTGTAGCCATGCCTGCGGCCCGGACGCATTCCAGGCCGGGCGGACCGGGTGGCACTTCGCCACCCGTGCGACGTTGCCTGCCCTTGCGCGCCGGACAGGCGAACGTCTTGAAATGACCGAGACCTGCCGCCCTGGTCGGACAGCGGCTCGGCGGACGCTGCGGTTCGAACAGTGTGCCAGGCCGCGAGATCACTGTCAGCGACCGGGATCACACAACCTCACCAGCAGATTCAACAATTTGTCAAACCAACTTGGCAGTACGCACGTCCTATTTGGATCGGGATTGCGGCAGTACGTACGTCCGGTTTCGGTGCCCCATTTCGCAGTACGTACGTCCGTTTTGAAACCGGATGTCAATGGCTCGCATAACCCATATCAACTCCGCCCCAGCGAACCGCAATCCAGCCAACCTCATAGGCTTTCGGCCGTGCAGGTACGCCGACTTGAGATCACAGGTGCATACGAGTTCACCCCGAAGGCCTTCCCCGACCACCGGGGCCTGTTCGTGGCCCCGTTCCAGGAGGCGGCGTTCGTCGACGCCACGGGGCACCCGCTGCGAGTCGCGCAGACCAACCACAGCGTCTCGGCGCGCAACGTCATCCGCGGCGTGCACTTCTCGGACGTGCCGCCGGGCCAAGCGAAGTACGTGTACTGCCCGCAGGGCGCGCTGCTCGACGTGGTCATCGACATCCGGGCCGGTTCCCCGACCTTCGGCCACTGGGAAGCGGTCCGGCTCGACGACACCGAGTACCGCGCCGTCTACCTGGCCGAAGGACTCGGGCACGCGTTCGCCGCGCTGACCGACGACACCGTGATGACCTACCTCTGCTCGACGCCCTACAACCCGGCCGCCGAGCATGGCATCGACCCGTTCGATCCGGAACTCGCGCTGCCGTGGTCCGACCTCGACGGCGAACCGATCCTGTCTGAAAAGGACCGGGCCGCCCCGAGCCTGGCAGAAGCCGCCGACAAGGGCCTGCTTCCGGACTACGAAACATGCCTCGCCCACTACGAAAGCCTGCGCAGCACCGGCTGAACGGTCACCGCAAGCGGCCCGGCTTCGGCCAGAGGCGCCACCGGATGACGCCGAGCACCTCGGCCGGGCCGAGCTCTCGCGAGTCCGTCGAGCCGAAGTTGTTGTCACCCTCGACGTGCCAGCCATCGCCTTCGCGGCGCAGCGCGCGCTTCACCGACAACTGCCCCGGGCGCCGGGCCCAACGCACCAGCACGACGTTGCCCGGCCGGGCGGAACCTCGAAGCCGCAGCAGCACCACGTCGCGATCCCGCAGGGTGGGAACCATGGACGGCCCGCGCACCAGCAACCGCCGCCAGGGCCAGCGCCCGAGGGATTTCACAGCCACCTCCAGTAGGACGTCGAGGATCTTCAAGAGTAGGGTCGGGCCTGTCGGAGCACTCACTGTCAGGGAGGAATCATGCGACTCCTGTCGCGAATCCTCAGCCCCCGCCTAGAGGCGACCGCGCACTGCGACCTGCCGTGCGGCGTGTACGACCCGGCGCAGGCGCGGATCGAAGCTGAGTCCATCAAGGCGATCCAGGAAAAGTACGCGGCCAATGAGGACCCGGAGTTCCGCACTCGCGCGATTCTGATCGCCGAGCAGCGCTCCGAGTTGGTCAAGCACCACCTGTGGGTGCTGTGGACCGACTACTTCAAGCCGCCGCACTTCGAGAAGTACCCGCAGCTGCACGAGCTGATCAACAAGGCCACCAAGGCCGCGGGCGCGGCCGGGACCAAGGGTTCCATGCAGGCCAAAACCGGTCAGCAGCTGCTCGACTACATCGCCGAGATCGACAAGATCTTCTGGGAGACCAAGCAGGGCTGAGCGCCGCAGTTCCGGGAGGACGCCGACCAGCGGGGACGACTCCGCGGGTCGGCGTCCTTTTCGTCGTGCGCCTTCCGGCCCGGTCTTCGGCCCGGGCAGACTGCCCGGATGGGACTCGATCAACGACTGGTGGACGCGGCCATCGAACTGGTGGAGCGCCGTTGGCGGAACGCTGTGCAGGCCGTGGCGGCCGCGGTTCGGCTCGACGACGGCCAGATCCTGACCAGCATCAGCCTCGACAACCTCAACGCCGCGGTCACCTTGTGCGCCGAGACGGGCGCGCTTTGCCAGGCGTACACGCTCGGCAAACGCGTCACCGCATCCGTCTGCATCAGCAAATGGCCCGGCAGCGACGGCTATCCCGTGCTCGCGCCGTGCGGCACCTGCCAGGAGAGGCTCGCGCTGTGGGGTCCCGGCGTCCAGGTCGCGGTGGCGGATCCGGGAAGTCCCTCGGGTTGGTCGGCGCGGACGCTGCTCGAGCTGAACCCGTTCTACTGGGGAACCCGGTTCTCCGACGACGGCGGCTGGCCGTCCATCGACGTCCACCTCTCCTGACAACTCCCAGGCCGGGCGGAAATCGAATGCGCCCGCGCGCGGGGATGTCCACAATTGACACCCGTGGACGTTTCGGAACCGACGCGGCTCGGGGAGCACGAACTCTCCGACGGGCGCCGCCTGGCCTGTGCCGAGTGGGGTCCGGCGGACGGCGTTGCGGTCCTGCTGTGCCCCGGGGTCGCGACGAGCCGGCGGCTCGGGTTCGGCACCGACGTCGTCGATGCGCTGGGAGTTCGGTTGATCTCGGTGGACCGCCCCGGCTTGGGCGCCTCCGATCCCGCACCCGGCCGCACGCTTCGCAACTGGGCCGACGACGTCGACGAATTCGCCGCCGGATCGGGGATCGACGATCTCTCGGTCGTCGGCTACTCGGCCGGCGGCCCGTTCGCCATGACCTGCGCGGCGGCAGGTGTCGCGGACCGAGCCGCGATCGTCGCCGGGGCGGACGAGTTCACCGCGCTCGAGCAGCCGCTTCCCGCCGACCTTCGGAACATGGTCGACGCGGTCGCCGCGGACCCGGCCGCGGCGGAGGAATCCTTCACCGAGTTCGGCGACCCGGACCGGCTGTGGAGCCTGATCACCGCCTTCAGCCCGGAGACAGACCTCGCCGTCTACTGGGAGCCGCGGTTCGAACGCGCCTTCCGCCAAGCCATGGCCGACGGTTTCACGCAAGGCCCGGCGGGGTATGCCCGCGACACCGCGCTGCCATGAGCCGCTGGCTGTTCGCGGTGGAAGACATGGGCGTCCTCGTCGACCTTTGGTACGGGCAGCTGGACACCAGCCCGAGCCACTCCCCCGACCTCGGCGCCACGCTGGCCCGGCGGATCCCGACCGCCCGGCACCACCTCGTCCCCGATGCGGGCAGCGCCCTGCTCTGGACCCACGCCGAGCAGATCCTCCGCAACCTGCTCGGCGTCCGGCCGAGCGCCTACCGAGACCGCTTCCGCACCGCAGGATGAAGGAGATCCACTGTGGACATTACGACAAGTTCACCGCGCTCGACCTGATCGGCCCGTACGAGACCCTGGCCGGGCATTCTGGCGTCACCCCGCACTTCGTCGCGGCGGACCGTAGCACCGTGCGCTGCGACTCCGGGCTGCCGATCCAGCCGACGACGACCTTCGCCGAACTCGACCGGCCCGATGTCGTGGTCGTCCCCGGCAGCTCCGCCTGGCGCGCGGCGCTGGACGACGAGGCACTGGTCTCGTGGCTCGCCGCGGTGCGACGTGGACGACCTCGGTGTGCACCGGTTCCCTGTTGTTGGCGAAGGCCGGTGCGCTGGCCGGGAAGCGCGCGACGACGCATTGGGCGACGCGCGAGGTGCTGGCCGAGCTGGGCGCCGAGGTAGCGACCGAGCGGGTCGTCTTCGACGGGAAGGTCGTGACCGGCGCCGGGGTGTCCGCGGGCATCGACATGGCGCTGTCGCTGGCCGCCGAGCTCTGGGGCGAGGACACCGCGAAGATGATCCAGCTGATGCTGGAGTACGACCCGCAGCCGCCGTTCGACGCCGGCTCACCCGAGAAGGCAGGTCCCGCGCTGGTGGCCACGGCGCTTGAACGGTAGGCCCCGCGCAGCGCGGTTACGCTCGGAGCCGTGGCACAGGATGAGCATCGCGTTTACGTCCTCCGGCACGGCACGACCGAATGGTCCCAGACCGGTCAGCACACCAGTCGTTCCGACATCCCGCTGACGGTCGAGGGCGAGCTGCGGGCGCGGCAGGCCGGGCAGACGCTCTCCGCGTTGCGCCCGGCCGGGCCGGTCGTAGTGCTCGCGAGCCCCCGGCAGCGCGCCCAGCGCACGGCGACGTTGGCCGGGCTGGCCGATGTGGTCACCGAACCGCTGCTCGCCGAGTGGGACTACGGCGACTACGAAGGACTGACCGCCCAGCAGATCCGCGAGCAGGTGCCGGACTGGACGGTGTGGACGCACCCCTGCCCGGGCGGGGAAACGGCTGCGGACGTCACCGCGCGCGCCGACAAGCTGCTGACCCGCATCGCGGACACCGGTTCCGACGTGGTCCTGGTGGGGCACGGCCACTTCAGCCGCTGCCTGATCGCGCGCTGGCTGGGGCTGTCTGCCACTTCAGGGGTGCGCTTCGCGCTGGATCCCGCCGGGATCACGGTGCTTGGCCACGAGCGCGGCGTCCCGCAGGTGGAGCGGTCGAACATCCCGCCCTGGCAGCAGGGCTGACCGGGTAATCCGTTGCGCCGGCTGGTGCGCGCCCCCGAATATCCTGGGGCGACGCAACTCATGTGGAGGTATCGATGATCCGCCGGGCGACCCGAGCCGACGTACCCGCCATGGTCGAGCTGGTGCACGAACTCGCGCTCTACGAGAAGGCCCCGGAGCTGTGCCACCTGACCGAGCAGCAGCTGCGGGACGCGCTGTTCGGCCCGGCGCCGGCGCTGTTCGGCCACGTGGCCGAAGTGGACGGTGCGGTCGTGGGCCTTTCGCTGTGGTTCCTGAACTTCTCCACCTGGGAAGGCGTGCACGGCATCTACCTGGAGGACCTCTACGTCCGCCCCGAGCACCGCGGCTCGGGCCTCGGCAAGGCGCTGCTGCAGACCCTGGCGCAGGAGTGCGTCCAGCGCGGCTACGCGCGGCTGGAGTGGTCCGTGCTGAACTGGAACGAGCCTTCGATCAACTTCTACAAGGCGGTCGGCGCGATCCCGATGGACGAGTGGACCGTGTACCGCCTCACCGGCGACGCGCTGCGCAACTTCAGCGCCTGACGCGCCCGCTCATTCGTCGCGATCGGCGTCGGGGGCGGTGCTCGACGAGAAGGACCAGGCCCGCCCCTCCCGGTTGAACAGGAACCACAGCACCGCGACCGCCGGCACCGCGATCACCAATGCGATCATCGGCTGCGAGGACGGCCCGAACGCGTACCAGGCGGTGCCCAACAGCAGCAGCTGCATCAGCAGGGCGGGCGTGCGCGCCCAGTGCTTGCCCTTCCACAGGCCAATGCCCGCGGCCAGGACACCTCCTGCCAGCAGCGTGTAGTACCCGGCCTCGCCGTACATCTGGCCGCGCTCGAACTGCCCTACTCCCCCAAGGTCGGGCGCGGTGCTGCGGACGAGCAGCGCCACGACGAAGATCAGCCCGGCCACCCCCTGCAGGGTGGTCAGGACACCCGCGATGCGGATGGTGCGCGGAACGACTTCGGTCGGCACGGTGACGGTCGCCTTTCCCGGATCAAAATCGGTGACTCTGCGTATGCGCCTCCGATGGTAATACCGCCCGAACGCCGCATGGCTGCGACCACTGTCACGCGCAATGATCGACTCATGGCTAGAGCGGCGGTCGGGGATATCGGGGTGTCCTCGCGATCCGCCGTCGGCCGGGCAGGTACCGGCGGAAAACGGTCGGATGCGCTCCGGGGTTGCGCATCCGGGTTCCGCCGGATCTTGGTGGCAGTCTCAACGGCGCGGCGCACCCGTTCCTGGTGTCTCAGCCGGCCGGCCCCACCGCAGCCCGGCACGCCGGCCGGTCCGTGTGCGGCCCGCTGCGGAAGGGGGATCACCGGGAGATCTGAACCGCGGTTGCGACGCGGAGCACCGGACGGTGCGTCGGCCCGCACGGGCCTCGCCTAGGCTTCGGTTGTGCGCGCCGTACTCGTCGTCAACCCGCAGGCGACATCCACCACTGCGGCTGGCCGGGATGTCATCGCCCACGCGCTGGCCAGCGAGCTGAAGCTGGACGTCGTCGAAACGCAGTACTGGGGCCACGCCTCCGACACCGCGCGAGCGGCCGTCGAGGACGGCGTCGGCCTGGTGATCGCGCACGGCGGCGACGGCACGGTGAACGAGGTGGTCAACGGCATGTTCTCGGCCGCCGACCTCGGCGATCGGGCGATGCCGACGTTGGGCGTGGTGCCCGGCGGTTCCGCGAACGTGTTCGCCCGCGCGCTCGGTCTGCCCAAGGACCCGGTCGAGGCCACCCACCGGCTGCTGCGCGCGGTGGCGGACGGTAGCGGGCGGATGGTCGGGCTCGGCAAGGCCGACGACCGGTGGTTCACCTTCAACGCCGGCGTCGGTTGGGACGCCGAGGTCGTCGCCGAGGTCGAGCGGCAACGCTCCCGCGGCCAGAACGTGACCCCCGCCCTGTACGCGCGCACCGCGTTGAGCTGCTACTTCCGCATGGCGCGCCGGGCCCCGTTGATCAGCTTGCAAATCGGTCACGAAGAACCGATCCATCAACTACACAGCGTGTTCGTTTCGAACACCGATCCGTGGACGTATCTCGGGTCACGTCCCGTGCGCATGAGCCCCGACACCAGCTTCGATACCGGTCTCGGGGTTTTCGCATTGCACAACATGAACACTTACCCTGTGTTACAACATGTAGCGGAGATGCTACGCGATAGAGGGAAACCACACCCGAGAAACTCAATTCAGCGTGCGGACATAGGCCATCTCCGCGTAACCTGTACGGAGCCGTTGCGCCTGCAGGTCGACGGTGACTGCCTAGGTGAGCGTTCGGCGATCGAGTTTTTCTCCGTCCCGGATGCTCTCCGCGTCGCCGTATAACCTTCTCGTAACGGATGGACGTAGTTGTCGACTCGCGACCCCCGTCTGCGATCGATGACACACCGAAACCCCTGGTCAAGCCCTGTCGATCTTTCAGGTGAGTTCCCTCACCACGCGAGATCGAACTCTTGACATCGCGGCAGTTCGTGAAAGTATTCACAAGCACACGGACTCCGTGAAAGCATTCACAAACACCCCGAACGAAACGAGCGGCGCGCGTGGGCGCGCCTAGCGAGGAGCAAGGAACGATGGACTGGCGCCACCGTGCGGTTTGCCGCGACGAGGACCCGGAGCTGTTCTTCCCCGTTGGGAACAGTGGTCCTGCTGTGCTGCAGATCGCCGAGGCGAAGGCCGTTTGCCGCCGTTGTCCGGTCGCCTCCGAGTGCCTGGCTTGGGCACTGGAGAGCGGGCAGGACGCCGGCGTATGGGGCGGTATGAGCGAAGACGAGCGGCGCGCGCTCAAGCGGCGCAACGCTCGCACCCGGGCCCGCACCAACGCCTGAGTCGCGAAGCTCGCTGAAAACGTGCCGGGTCGGTCGCACCCCCGGTGGCCGACCGCACGTTTTCGCCCCGGTCGAACGAACGGCCATCGCACCCGACAATTCAAACCCCGACGAGATACCCGGCCGATCCGCGTCGATGTCGGCCCCGGCAGGAACCGCAAAGCTCTCCGTTCGATGAGCTGAGTTCCGCCAGGAACCCGACCCGATCGGCTACGACACGCCACGCGACCGGCATGTCACCGGAGATCGACGCACCAGCGCGGCACTCCCACCCACGGGACGGTCAGCGCCGGTACTTCAGAGGCACCCGCAACACCGCCTCGGTACCGGGTTGCCGGCCGCGACCGCGCAAGCTCAACGACCCTCGGAGCTCGGATTCCACGAGGGTCCGCACGATCTGCAGGCCGAGACGTTCGGCGCGTTCGAGGGAGAAACCCTTCGGAAGGCCGCGACCGTCATCGAAGATGACGACGTCCAGCCAACGCGCCGAACGCTCCGCCTGCACAACGACTTCACCGCCCTGGCCTTCCGGGAATGCGTGCTCGAAAGCGTTCTGCACCAATTCGGTGAGCACCATCACTAACGGCGTGGCCAGCTCCGCCGACACCACCCCGAAGCGACCCTCACGGCGCACCTTGACCCCGGTCTCCGCCGCGGCGACATCGCTCATCATCGGGATCACGCGGTCGACCACGTCGTCGAGATCCACCCGCTCGTCCACGGACATCGACAGCGTCTCGTGGACCAGCGCGATCGACGTGACCCGCCGGACCGACTCGTCCAAAGCAAGCCGAGCCTCATTGTTCCCGGTCCGCCGTCCCTGCAGTCGCAGCAGAGCCGCCACCGTCTGCAGGTTGTTCTTGACGCGGTGGTGGATCTCACGGATCGTCGCGTCCTTGGACATCAGCGCACGGTCCCGGCGCTTGACCTCGGTCACGTCGCGCACCAGCACCAAAGCGCCGGCCTGCTGCCCGCGGGGCCGCAGCGGCAGCGCCCGGAACAGCACCGTCGCGCCCCGCGCCTCGGCCTCGATGCGCATGCTGGGCTGTCCGCTCATCGCCCGGCGGACGCGCTGCGCGACCTCGTCCGCGTCGAACGGATCGTTGAGCAGCGACCGGGTCAGCGGGGCGAGCTGCGCCCCCACCAGATCCGCGGCGTGGCCCATCCGGTGGTACGCGGAAAGCGCGTTGGGGCTGGCGAACACCACCGTGCCGGAGCTGTCCAGGCGGATGAGGCCGTCGCCGACCCGCGGGCTGGTGTGCACATCGGGCGCCGGCTCCGGGGTCGGGAAGGTCCCGTCCGCGACCATCTGGCACAGGTCGGCCGCGCTGCCCAGGTAGGAGATCTCCAGCGGCGACGGCACTCGCGGCACGGCCAGGTTGGTGTCCCGGCTGAGCACCGCCACGATCTCGTCACCCAGCTTCACCGGGATCGTCTCCCGGCGCACCGGCACGCCCAGGTGCCAGCGCGGATCCTCCTCGCGGCAGATCCGGCCCTCCAGGGCGGCGCGCCGCAGCTGCGGGTGCTCTTCCTGGGTGACCTCGGTGCCGACGACGTCTTCCGGGTGGGCCGTGGGCGCCGTGGTCGGCCGCGCCTGCGCAACGCACAGGAACCGGCTTTCCGGCGCGTCCTGCGGGCCGATCGGGACCCAGAGCAGGAAGTCCGCGAAGGACAGGTCGGACAGCAGCTGCCATTCGGCGACCACGAGCTGCAGGTGGTCGGCGGCGGTGCCGGACAGTCCGGTGTGCTCGGCGAGCAGATCACTCAGCGTGGACAAGATCCGCCTCTCTTCGTCGGCGCGGCCGCGTCACTCCACGACCGCGATGAGATCGCCTTCCTGGACCACGTCGCCGGGCTTGACCGCCATCGTGCTGACCGTGCCCGCGACCTCGCTGAGCACCGGGATCTCCATCTTCATGGACTCCAGCAGCACCAGCGAGTCGCCCTCGCCGACCGAGTCGCCCTCGCTGACCGACACCGCCATCACGTTGGCGACCATCTCGGCGCGGATCTCCTCGGCCATCGCGTTCCTCCTCGTCGTGGACCCGGTGGGCCCCTGATTAGGAAACCACGACCGGAACCACCCGCCAGCGGCAGGTGGTGGCCATGTCAAACTGGATGCTCGAAACCCCAGCGGAGACCGGGTGGTCGCGAACGCCCATCCCTGGTCGGACTGGTCGGACAGGCGAACTTTAGGGAGAGGCCATGGGTAAGCGGGCCCGCAAGAAGAAGGACCGGCGCAAGAACAAGGCCAACCACGGCAAGCGCCCCAACGGCTCGTGAATTCGGCGGCGCCAGCCGCAAGACGACGAATGGCCCCGGACCGGGCGGTCCGGGGCCATTCGTCGTCTTGCGGTCATTCCGCCGATGTTCGCTTGGCCCGCACCTCCACCGAGGTGCCTTCCGGGCCGCGCTCGACGGTCACCTCCGCCTTCCGCAGCACTGCCTCCCGAATGGAGGCCCGAAGCCGGTCCTTCAGCTCCGTGGGGGCGTGCTCACCGCCGCACTTGCGATGTAGCAACGCCTTGATGTGCTCTTCGATGCCGAAGTGTTCGAGGCAGCTACCGCAGCCGTCGAGATGCTGTTGCACCGCCGCGCGCCGTTGCTGGTCGCACTCGTTGTCCAGGAACAGCCACACTTCAGCGAGCACGTCCTCGCAGGAGGCTCCGTCGGGCCCGCCGCAATTCATTTAGTGCTCACCTCCCGCTTGGTCTCCCGCAAGAAGCCGCGATCACGGGCGACGTCGGTGAGCATCTCACGCAGTTGCCGGCGACCACGGTGCAGCCTCGACATCACCGTGCCGATCGGTGTGCCCATGATCTCGGCGATCTCCTTGTACGCGAAGCCTTCCACGTCCGCGAGGTAGACGACCATGCGGAACTCTTCGGCCAACTGTTGGAGGGCGGCCTTCACGTCGGTGTCCGGCAGCCGGTCCAGCGCTTCGACCTCGGCCGAGCGCAGGCCGCTGGAGGTGTGGTTCTCGGCCTGGGCGAGCTGCCAGTCCGCGATTTCGTCGGTCGGCTGCTGCTGCGGCTGCCGCTGCCGCTTGCGGTAACCGTTGATGTAGGTGTTCGTGAGAATCCGGTACAGCCAGGCCTTGAGGTTCGTGCCCTGCGCGAACGACTTGAAGGCGGAGAAGGCCCTGAGGTACGTCTCCTGGACCAGGTCCTCGGCGTCCTGCGCGTTGCGGGTCATCCGAAGTGCCGCGCCGTAGAGCTGGTCCAGCAGCGGCATCGCGTCCCGTTCGAAGCGGGCCGCGCGCTGCTCGTCGGTCTCCTCGCTGCGGTCGACCTCGGAGGAGTCAACCGTCGGCTCGACGTCGGCAGTGCCCAGCCGCCCGTCATCGCCGGGCCGCCCGGTTACGTCCGGGTGCTCTGGGGTGCTTGGCACCTGGCTCCTTTCCCGCCGCCTGGACGAGGTGACTGCAGGCGACGAATCCATGCGATCGTTCGCATGGTCCGTGTTCCAGGATACCCGCGCTCGCCTGCTGTTATCTGGTGGTGACAGCAGTGCACACTCGGGGCGATCCAGCACGCAGGTGTTCGTCGAATCCATCGTCACGAACCGTGCAACGCGGTCTGCGTCAAGGGTTATTCCAGCCTTCTAGAGTGACGCGCATGGCAGGCAAGGGCACTCCGGCGACAGCGCTGTTGAGCAAGCGACGCATCTCTCACCGGGTGCACGCGTACGAGCACGATCCACGCGCCGAGTCGTTCGGGCTGGAGGCGGCCGAGGCCCTCGGCCAGCCGCCGGAGCGGATCTTCAAGACGCTGGTGGCGGAGGTCGACGGCAAGCTCACCGTCGGTGTGGTCCCGGTCACCGGGCAGCTCGACCTGAAGGCGCTCGCCGCTGCCGTCGGCGGGAAGAAGGCGAAGATGGCCGAGGTCGCCGACGCCGAACGCGCCACCGGCTACGTCGCGGGCGGGATCTCACCGCTCGGCCAGAAGAAGCGGCTGCCGGTGGTGATCGACGGGTCGGCGACGGGGTTCGAAACGATCTACTGCAGCGCCGGGCGGCGAGGCTTGGAGATCGAGCTGGCGGCCGACGACCTGGTCCGGCTGCTCGACGCCCGCATCGCCGACATCGCCAGCTGACCCCGCGATACCGCGTTTTCCGCAATTTCAATGAGGTGATCTCGGTAAGAAGTGGCTGAAGGCGGCCTGCCGGAATGGGTGTGTGATCGGGTAGGGCTGGCCTGGGGAGAGTGGGACGTGGGGTCCCTGGTAGAAGAAGTTCGACCAAGAAACGATCTTCGACCAGGGAAGGCCCCACGTGGTCACGTATTCTGCCAAACTCGATGTTCCCCGTGAACTGGTGCTCTTCCTCAGCAAGCTGCTGGCCGGTGAACGCCGCCGGAAAGGGACCCGCAAGGGGCGCCGGGCGTTGACCACGTTCTGGCAGGCTGTGCTGGTCCTGCGGTGGTTCCGCGACCGCACCGACACCACCAAACTGGCCCGCGATCACGGTGTCGCCCGCGCGACCGGCTACCGGTATGTCGACGAGGGCATCGAGGCGCTGGCCGCGCAGGCCCCGGATCTGCACGACGCCCTGCAACGGGCCAAAGACAACGGCGACGCCTATCTGATCCTGGACGGCAAAAACTTCTCCTCCGACCGTCTCGGCGAAAAGACCACCAGCACCAAAGGCACCGAGATCGACCTGTGGTACTCCGGGAAAACCCGCGAACAAGCCGGCAACATCCAAGCACTGACGGACCCGGACGGGTTCCCGCTGTGGGTCTCCGACGTCGAGCCCGGGTCCGTCCACGACATCACCGCCGCTGAAAACCACGTCCTCGGCGCCCTGTACTGGGCTTACTCCCAGCTCGACCTGCCCACCCTGGCCGACGGCGGCTACCAGGGTGCCGGAGCCGGGGTCCTCACCCCGATCAAACACCCCAAAACCAGCAAAGGCCGCCCACTCGACGTCGACAACCAGACCTACAACAAACTGCTGCGCGGCCTGCGCGCCCTCGGCGAACGTGGATTCGCCCTGCTCACCGGCCGTTGGCGCGCCCTACGACACTTCACCACCAGCCCCCGCAAAATCGGCCCCATCGTCAAAGCCGCACTCGTACTCACCCAATTCGAACACGGCCGACTCGCATAACCCCCTACTGAGATCACCTCAATGGAAATCGGCCATTCGATTTCCATTGAAATTGCGGCCGAAGCCGGAGCCGAGCACTCAGTCGAGGAGGCGGAGGACTCGTCCGAGCCACTCCTGGGCCGCGCGGAAGACCGCGTCCACATCGGCCTTCAGCGAGTGGTCGCCGGGAACCAGCACCACTTCGCGGTTGTGCGACGGTTCCGGCTGGCCGAAGGCGTCCCGCTCACCCTGCACCACCAGCACCGGAGCTTCCACCCCGTCGAGCTCACCGAGCCTCGACTTCTCCGGCTTGCCCGGCGGATGCACCGGGAACGCCAGGCACAGCACCGCCGATGCCGCGCCCGCCTCCGCGGTTCGGCAAGCCACCCGCGCCCCGGACGACCTGCCGCCGAAGATCAGCGGCAGATCCGCGAACCAGCGCTCGCCGAGGTCTTCCACCACCGCGAGCCACGCCGTGTCGAGCTGCTTGGCCGGGGCGGGCGCCCGGCGGCCCGCGACCCGGTAGGGCTGCTCGATCAGCGCCACGTGCACCCCGGCTTCGGTCGCGGCCCGGGTCACCGCCACCAGGTCGGGGGCGGCGATGCCACCGCCCGCGCCATGCCCGAGCAGCAGCGCGGCGCGGCCCTCTTCGGCGCAGTGCACTTCGGCCCGGGCCGGGCCGTGCGGCGTCTCGACCTCGACCCTGGTCATGACTCGAACAGCGCGGCTTGTTCGGCGGGTTCGGGCAGCGGCTCGACCCGTTCCAGCAGGTCCGGATGGTTGTTGCGCATGCTGTTCACCTCGGTGGAGACGGGGTGGATCGCCAGTTCGTCGAGCACCTCCCGCTCGGGTTCCAGCAGATCCGCGATCTCGGTGCAGTGCGGGTCGAGCCAGTCGGCCCAGCGGTGCTCGGGCAGCACCAGCGGCATGCGGTGGTGGATGTCGGCCAGCTCGCCAACGGCATCGGTGGTGACGACCGCACAGGTCACCAACGGCTGATCGGTGGAGTCCGGCGCCCACCAGGCGGAGAACACCGCGGCCATCGCCAGGCTGGCGCCGCTCTCGCGGGTGCACAGGTACGGCTGCCGACGCCGGTCACCGGGACGCCACTCGTACCAGCCGGTGGCGGGCATCAGGCAGCGGCGGCGTCGCGCCGAGTCCGCGAAGGCCGGCTTGGTGGTGATCGACTCGGCCCGGGCGTTGATCATGGGTGGGCCGCCCCCGATCTCCTTCGCCCAGGTCGGCACCAGGCCCCAGCGCACCGGCCGGATGCTGCGTTCGGCGCCGCGCTGCACGACGATCGGCACCGTCTTGGTCGGTGTCACGTTGAAATCCGCGCCCACCGCACCGGCCGCGCGATCCGCCGCCGCGAACTCCTCGGCCAGCTCCGCCGGGTCGTGCCCGACGGCGTACCGACCACACATCAGAACTCACCCCGCGTTCGCCCGGCGCCCGAGCCAGCTCACTTCACGTCCGGATCCAAACCTACCGCCTGCGGTTGCTCTCCGAGCGACACGCGCTCCAGGAGCTTCGCGCCGTTGTTGCGTACGCTGTTGACCGCTGTCGACACCGGTCGGATCTCCAGTCCGTCGACCAGTTCCCGCGGCGGCGGGCCGAGCAGATCGGTGACGTCCGGGAGGTCCGGGTCGAGCCACTGCTCCCACGCCGTCACCGGCAGCAGCAGGGGCATCCGGTCGTGCAAGTCGGTCAGCTGCCCGATCGCGCTGGTGGTGAGCACCGAGCAGGTCACCAGCGGCGGCGCGTCCTCGGCCTGAGGGTCGCGCCAGGACGCGTAGATCCCGGCCATCGCCAGGCTGGAACCGTCCGGGGAGGTCATGAAGAACGGTTGCTTCCGGCCGCCCTCGCGCTTCCACTCGTACCAGCCGTCGGCGGGCAGCAGGCACCGGTAGCGCTTGATCGAGCTGCGGAAAGCGGGTTTGGTGGTCACCGTCTCCGACTTGGCGTTGATCATCCGGCTGCCGATGGACTTCTCCTTCGCCCACATCGGCACCAAACCCCACCGCATCACCCGGACGGTGCGTTCGGTCCGTTCGAGGTCCCGATCACCGGCATCGTCGCGGGGGTGCCGCTGCACGACGCTGAACACGTTCTTGGTCGGCGCGACGTTGAAGTCCGCGCCCGGGGCTGCCCCGCCGGTGGCGTCCAACGCCGCGAACTCGGCCGCGAGCTTGCCCGGATCCTTCGTGGAGGCGTACCTGCCGCACATACCTGGTCGAACCTCCGTCACCTCGTAGCGGAACGCTCGACCTCATCCTTGCAGCCCGGATCGCCGCAGGCGAGCGACATCGCTACCCGAACCGCGACGCCCACCACTGGCGCAACTCGCGCCGCCACGCGAACCGACCTGCGCAGATGCACCACAGGGTGGCCCCCGCCGCTGAAAACGGGGAGCCGGGTGGGGGATCATTGCCCTATGACCCAGCTCTGGCCTGCTCCGGTCGCCCGCGGCGCGGTGCACGCGACCGTCCCGGTGCCCGGTTCGAAGTCCATCACCAACCGCGCGCTGGTGCTCGCCGCGCTCGCCGAGGGCCCGTCGACCCTGCGCGCCCCGCTACGCAGCAGGGACACCGAGCTGATGGCCGGGGCGCTGCGTTCCCTCGGCGTCGAGGTGCACGACGGACCGGACGGCTCGTGGCAGGTCACCCCGGCCGAGCCGCACGGACCTGCGGAAGTCGACTGCGGCCTGGCCGGCACGGTCATGCGGTTCGTGCCGCCGGTCGCTGCCCTGGCAGTCGGACGGATCACCTTCGACGGTGATCCGCAGGCCCGCCAGCGCCCGCTGGGCACGGTGCTCGACGCGCTGCGCGAGCTGGGGGCCGAGATCGACGGCACCGCCCTGCCGTTCGACGTGCACGGCACCGGGAAGCTCGCCGGTGGCACGGTCACCATCGATGCGTCCGCGTCGTCGCAGTTCGTCTCCGGGCTGCTGCTGTCCGCGCCGCGGTTCGAGCAGGGCGTCACGGTGCTGCACCAAGGCAAGCCGGTGCCGTCGCTGCCGCACATCGAGATGACGGTGTCGATGCTGCGCGCCGCCGGTGTCGACGTCGACGACCAGGAACCGAACACCTGGCGGGTGGCACCGGGCAAGATCCACGCGCTGGACGTCGACATCGAACCCGACCTGTCCAACGCCACCCCGTTCCTCGCCGCCGCAGCGGTGACGGGCGGGACCGTGACCGTGCCCGGTTGGCCGGCGCAGACCACGCAGGCCGGCGACGCCATCCGCGAAATCCTCCGCCAGATGGGCGCGCACGTGCAGCGGACCGAGGACGGTCTGACCGTCACCGGCCCCGACGAACTCACCCCGGTCGACATCGACCTGCACGACGTCGGCGAGCTCACCCCGACGGTCGCGGCGCTGGCGGCGCTAGCCCCCGGCCGCTCCCAACTGCGCGGCATCGCGCACCTGCGCGGCCACGAGACCGACCGGCTCGCCGCGCTGCAGAACGAGCTCAACAAGCTGGGCGGCGCGGTCGAGCAGACCGAGGACGGGCTGCTGATCGAGCCCCGGCCGCTGACCGGCGGGAACTGGCACTCCTACGCCGACCACCGGATGGCCACGGCTGGCGCGATCCTCGGGCTGAGGGTGCCCAGCGTGGCCGTCGAGGACATCGCGACGACCGCCAAGACGATCCCCGACTTCCCGGGGATGTGGGCGACGATGCTCGGGGAAACGGCGTGAGCGCGGGGGCGGCGATCTGATGCGCAAGCGCGGTTGGCGGGAGCTGGACGAGTCCGATGTGCGGGTGCGTCCCGGACGCGGCAGCCGTCCGCGCAGCAAGCAACGCCCCAAGCATGCCGACGCCGCGGCCGCGATGGTCGTCGCGGTCGACCGCGGGCGGTGGACCTGCGCGTTGGAAGGCAACCCCGACCAGCTGGTCACCGCCATGCGGGCCCGCGAACTCGGCCGCACGCCGGTGGTGGTCGGGGACCGGGTCGACCTGGTCGGCGACATCTCCGGCAAGCCCGACACGCTGGCCCGCATCGTGCGGGTCGCCGACCGCACCAGCGTGCTGCGCCGCACCGCCGACGACACCGACCCCTACGAACGGGTCGTGGTCGCCAACGCCGAACAGCTGGTCATCGTGACCGCGCTGGCCGACCCGCCGCCGCGCCCCGGCTTCATCGACCGCTGCCTGGTCGCCGCCTACGCGGGCGGGCTGACCCCGGTGCTGTGCCTGACCAAGGCCGACCTCGCCGACCCCGGCGAGTGGATCGACACGTACTCCTCGCTGGACATGCCGATCACGATCACCCGGCTGGACGCCGAACCCGAGGAGCTGCGCGCCCTGCTCACCGACCGGGTCTCTGCGCTGGTCGGCCACTCCGGGGTCGGCAAGTCCACATTGGTCAACCGGCTGGTGCCGGCCGCGGACCGGGCGACCGGCGAGGTCAGCGGGGTCGGCAAGGGCCGGCACACCTCCACCTCGGCGGTCGCGCTGCCGCTACCCGAGCGGGGCGGCTGGGTGGTGGACACCCCGGGCATCCGCTCGTTCGGCTTGGCGCACGTCACCGCGGACGACGTGATCGCCGCGTTTGAGGGCTTCGCCGAAGCGGCCGAGGAATGTCCGCCGAACTGCGGTCACCTCGGCGGTTCCGACGATCCGGAGTGCCACCTGGACACCTACGCGTCCGACGGCGGGAACGTAGAACAGCTCGCCTCACTGCGCCGCCTGCTGCGCTCCCGTGCCGGACTCGACGAAGCCTGATCCCCCGAACGGGTCGCGATCGTCCCCTGTGGTCTCACGACATCGTTGCTAGCGTGGGACTCGGTCTGCGCGGGTCGTTCTCACGCTCGCACGGCCAATATGGCGTGCGGACAACCGCACGAGCACAGTGCCGCCACCGGCCCGAGGAGCTCGCCCGATGCCACGAGCCAGCAGGACCGCGGTGTTGTCCGCTGGTCTCGCCCTGATCGCCGCACTCAGCGCCTGCGGCACCGAACCACTCCCGCAGGCCAGGGCGCTGATGGCCACCCAACCCGACGCTCGCCCAGCCGCGGGCGCCATGTTGTCGCAGGTGATCGGCAAGATCAACGAACGCGGCAGCGTGCGCAGCAGCGTTCGCGGAAGCCTCGGCATGGTGGGCGAACTGGCCGCGGAAGGCACCGTCCACTACCGGGGGCCGCTGGCCGATCTCGCGTTCAGCGGCCAGACCCGCGCCCCCGGGAACAAACCGCAGCACATCGAGCTGTCCATCGTGGACGGTGTCGGGTACCTGCAGACCCCATTGACGCGGCCCGCACCCGACAAGCCGTGGCTCAAGATCACCCCCGGCGGCGCAGATTTCGGCGCAAAACTCCTAAGTCCCGCACTGCACCAGTTGCACGAAGCCGTCGACCCGCGCGCCACCTTCAGTGGCGTCGAAACCGCCACCCGCATCCAGCAGAGCGCGCCCGACACCGTCGACGGCAAGCCGACCACCCGCTACGACCTGCGGGTCATCACATCGCAGGCCGCCGACGTGGCCGCCGACCCGCAACAGCGCGCCCAGTTCCGGCAGGCCGCCGAAGACGGGGAACCGGAACTCGGATACCAGCTGTGGCTGGACGAATCCGGCCTGCCCGCGCGGTTCGTGGCCAGCCAGGAAGTCGCGCAGGCCGGCAAGGTGTCGCTGACTTCGACCTACCGCGACTGGGGCGCGGCCACCGAGATCCCGGTCCCTCCGGCCGGACAAGTCGGCGTCTTCGAGGACCTGCCGCGGCAGGCCCAACAACCGCCGCGCTGACCGGGCTTCTGGCAAAGCGCGCTAAAAGGGCAACGCGGAATGTTACGTTCTGGGCATTGCAATCTTCATCCAGAGACGAATTCCCGTGCGTCGCACCGCAGTCGCCCTGTCCGCAGCCGCATTAGCAATCACCCTGGGCGCCTGCAGCCAGGGCGGGTCCCCGGCCGCCCCGGATAACTCCGGACAGCAGCAGACCGAGAACTCCGGCTCCTCCTTCAAGGACATCTCGTCGCTGGTCAGCTCCGCGAAGTCCAGCATGAGCGAGAAGGAGGCCGTGACGGTGTCCTTCGAGGGCACCGGCGCCATCCAGAGCCTCGGCTCCACGAAATGCCAGCTGGACATCGCGCAGACCGAGATGGCCTGCACCGGACCGACCGAGATGGTGTTCACCCGCGACGGCCTGTACGTCAAGAGCCCGCAGCTGGCGCAGCTCTCCGGCGACCCGAGCAAGCCGTGGCTGAAGATGTCCGCCAACGACTCGATGGCGCAGCAGCTCGGACAGCTGGGCAAGATCAACGACTTCGGGACCATGCTGCCGCCCGGCTCCAACATCACCTCCAGCGCGAAGGAGCAGGTCGACGGCCAGGACGCGACCCGCTACGAGATCGTGACCGACCTCAAGGCGGCCGTCGCCGGCGCCAAGGCCGAGGAAAAGGCGGCGTACGAGGCTCTGGTCGGAGCCGGGGTCTCCGAGATCAAGCAGACCGTGTGGCTGGACGCCGAGGGCCTGCCGATCAAGGCCAACTCGACTACGCCCGCCCTCAACGTGGCCGGCCAGCAGATCCCCGAGTCGACCATGACGGTGCGCTACAGCGACTGGGGCAAGCCGGTCCAGATCAACGTCCCGCCAGCGGACCAGGTCCAGGAAAAGCAGCAGTGACACCGCGGTGCGGCCCGAGGCACCCCGCCCCGGGCCGCGCCATCCGGTCCACGTCGCAGCGCGACGCTTCGCCGATTTCGCGTGGAATCGGCTACATCAGTTCCAGTAGGAAAGGCGCTTCCTGAGGCGCGTACCAGGCCAGCTCGTGGTCCTCGGCCTCGCCGAGGGTGAAGTCCGCATCCGGGTCGCCGAGATCAGCCGCATCGATGACCTCAGCCGCGGCGCGCACCGCCTCCTCGGCTTCCGTGGCGTCCACGTGCACCGCCGCGAGCTGCCGCCACTGCACCGGCCCGGACACCTTCACGACAGCGTGGTCCAGGTCCGGTCGCAGATTCACGTCTTCGACATCGGCGGAGATCACCACCCGCCGGAGCTCCACCTTCTCGCCCGCGCCCAGGTCACCGGCGATCAACCGCAGCGACGCCCGGGCGGCCTCCCGCATCGCCGCGTACTCCAACTCCTCCGTGTCGCCGCTGGCGTAGGACTCGCGCAGCGCCGGTGTCAACGCGAACGCTGTCCCGCCCAACGGCTGCAACTGCTTCTCCTCCACCAACCGCCGCAACATCGGCACCGTGGCGGGCAGGTAAACCCTCATGCGTCGACCGTCCCGATCATCTCGTCCACTGCTTCTCCGATCATCGCCGCGAGCACGTCCACATCGGGCATCGCATCCCGATCCGCGTTCAACCCGAAGTACACGCCGCCGTCGTAGGAAGTAACGCCAACCGACAGCGACTGGTTCTTGGCCAACGGCACCACCGGGAACATTTCCATCATCCTCGCCCCCGCCGCGTACAACGGCACCTGCGGTCCCGGAACGTTCGTCACCAGCACGTTGAACAGCCGGTCGGAGAACTGGTTCGCGACCCGCGCCCCCAACGCGTGCAGGGTCGGCGGCGCGAACCCGGACACCTTCACCAGCGCACTGGCCGCCACCGACTGGCCGGACTCCGCGTGCGCCCTCATCGCATGACTGACCTGGTGCAGCCGGACGATGGTGTTGCCCTCACCGACCGGCAGGTCCACGAGATAAGCCGACACCTTGCTGCCGACGGATCCGACCAGCAGGCTGCCAGTCTCCGGGTACGTCGCCCGCGCCTCATCGTCGGAGCGGACCGACACCGGGACCATCGCGCGCACCGTCGTCGACGGGGTCACCACCTCACCGCGGGACAACAGCCAATTCCGCAAGGCACCGGTCACTACCGCCAGCACCACGTCGTTGACCGTGCTGCCGTGGGCCCGGCGGACTGCACGGAGATCGTCGAGCTTGGCCCTCGCGACGGCGAAACGTCGCTGGGTGGAAGTCGGCGCGTTCAGCGGCCCGCTCGGCGCCGGGACCACTGCCGTCCGCAGTGCCGAGGCGACGCCGCCGAGCGCCCTCGTGACCTTCTGCACCGTCGCGGTCGCGTCGGCCACCGCTGCCCGGACGTTCTCCACCACTTCACCGGGCCGCTGCACCGCATCGGTCATCGCCTCGACCAGCAGCTCGGCCAGGCTCGGCTCCGGACGCGGCATCCACAGCTCGTCGGCGTCCGGGACCTTCCGGTCGCGTTCCACGTCCAGGATCACCTGGCCGATGTCGATGGCGCCGATACCGTCGACCATCGCCTGGTGGGTCTTGGTGATCACCGCCACCCGGTTCTTGGACAGCCCCTCCACCAGGTAGATCTCCCACAGCGGGCGGGTGTGGTCGAGCTTCCGGGACATCAGCCGGGCCGCCAGGTCGTGCAGCTGGTCGTCGTTGCCCGGCTTGGGCAGCGCCGAGCGACGCACGTGGTAAGTGATGTCGAAGTCCTGGTCGTCCACCCACACCGGGCGGACGAGCCCACCCGGAACCTGCATCACCCGCTGCCGGTAGCGCGGCACGAGGCCCAGGCGGCGGTCGATCAGCGCCAGCACCTTGTCGTAGTCGAACCCAGTACGCGGGCGCCGGAACACCGCGACGCCGCCGACGTGCATCGGCGTCGTGTAGTCCTCCAGGTAGAGGAAGGAGGCGTCGACTGCGGAGAGACGATCGGACATGACCGCGATCCTGGCACACAACCGGCCCGATCCCGAGGGTTCCAGTCGAGGAGGGCGTGGGAGCGCATGTGACACTTAGAAGCGTGACCAGCGAAGTTTCCCCGAAAGATCGATTCGTCACCGTCTACGGCCGAAAGCCGGTGTTGGAGGCGTTGGCGGACCACGACCTGCGCGTGGACAAGGTGATCCTCGCCGAGGGGCTGCGCGGGCCGATCATCGAGGAGATCAAGGACGCCGCCGCCGACCGTGCGGTGAAGATCCAGCGGGCGAGCGCGCACCGGGTGAAGGTGCTGGCCGGGAACGGTCGGCACGACCAGGGCGTGGTGGCCGACGTGGTGGCGCGGAAGATGCGGCCGCTCTCGGACGCGCTCGCCGAGCCTGCGCGCGCGCCGCAAACCATTCTGCTGCTCGACGGTCTGACGACACCGGCGAATGTCGGGATGATCCTGCGCACCGCGACCGCGGCCGGGATCGACGGAATCGTGGTGCCGCACCGCGGGGTCGCCAGCCTCGATCCGCTGGTTATCAAGGCTTCGGCCGGCGTAGCGTTCCACGCCCCGGTGCTGCGGACCAGGACGGCCGGTGAGGCAGCGGAAATGCTGAGCGAGGCGGGTTATCCGCTGTTCGCACTGGAGGCGTCCGCAGAGGAGAGCATCTTCGACGCCGACTTCGGGTCGCGCGCGGTGTTCGTGCTGGGCAGCGAGACCGCCGGGCTTTCGGAGGACGTGCAGACTCGCATCGCGCAGCCGCTGGCCATTCCGATGGCTGGAGGCGTGGAATCGCTCAACGTCGCCAGCGCCGCGGCGGTGCTGTGCTTCGAACTGCTCCGGCGCAAGCTGACTTCATGAGTCGCGGGTTGTAATGGTCGGTCATCCGCCGACCATTACCACCGGCCTTGACGCGCAATGGGATGCAGAAATGAGAAGGGGCCCCTTCTTCCGGAATGGAAGAAGGGGCCCCTTCAAATAGTGTGTCGGCGGTGTCTTACTCTCCCACACCCTGTCGAGTGCAGTACCATCAGCGCTGGGGAGCTTAGCTACCGGGTTCGGAATGGGACCGGGCGGACCCTCCCCGCCATCGCCACCGACAACCCTCAACCCGCCGAAAACGACAGGAAACCAGGCGTCAGAACACGAATGACACATGTTCTATTATCAAATAGGTTCTGGTTGTTGTCCCAGAACCGTATAGTGGGTGCGTAGCAATCTTTGTGAGCAAGTCCTCGGCCTATCAGCACCAGTCAACTCCACACGTTACCGTGCTTCCATATCTGGCCTGTCAACCCAATCATCTCTTGGGGGCCTTAACCCACAAAGGGTGGGAGACCTCATCTAGGAACAGGCTTCCCGCTTAGATGCTTTCAGCGGTTATCCCTCCCGAACATAGCCAACCAGCCACGCTCTTGGCAGAACGACTGGCACACCAGAGGTTCGTCCGTCCCGGTCCTCTCGTACTAGGGACAGCCTTCCGCAAGTCTCCTGCGCGCGCGGCGGATAGGGACCGAACTGTCTCACGACGTTCTAAACCCAGCTCGCGTGCCGCTTTAATGGGCGAACAGCCCAACCCTTGGGACCAACTCCAGCCCCAGGATGCGACGAGCCGACATCGAGGTGCCAAACCATGCCGTCGATATGGACTCTTGGGCAAGATCAGCCTGTTATCCCCGGGGTACCTTTTATCCGTTGAGCGACACCGCTTCCACCAGCCAGTGCCGGATCACTAGTCCCTGCTTTCGCACCTGCTCGACCCGTCAGTCTCACAGTCAAGCTCCCTTATACACTTACACTCAACACCTGATTGCCAACCAGGCTGAGGGAACCTTTGGGCGCCTCCGTTACTCTTTGGGAGGCAACCGCCCCAGTTAAACTACCCACCAGGCACTGTCCCCGATCCGGATCACGGACCCGAGTTAGATGCCCGGAACGACCAGAGTGGTATTTCACCAACGACTCCACACCCACTAGCGTGAATGCTTCACAGTCTCCCACCTATCCTACACAAGCCGAACCAAACACCAATACCAAGCTATAGTAAAGGTCCCGGGGTCTTTCCGTCCTGCCGCGCGAAACGAGCATCTTTACTCGTACTGCAATTTCACCGGGCCTGTGGTCGAGACAGCGGAGAAGTCGTTACGCCATTCGTGCAGGTCGGAACTTACCCGACAAGGAATTTCGCTACCTTAGGATGGTTATAGTTACCACCGCCGTTTACTGGCGCTTAAATTCTCCGCTACACCCTTACGGGTTCACGGGTCCTCTTAACGTTCCAGCACCGGGCAGGCGTCAGTCCATATACATCGCCTTACGGCTTCGCATGGACCTGTGTTTTTAGTAAACAGTCGCTTCTCCCTGGCCTCTGCGACCACCACCAGCTCCCA